>JBCCXO010000006.1:0-96226 GCA_039191645.1 Pseudomonadota bacterium
GGTAAAGGCCTACATTCGTTCTTTGTGGGAAGTTGGTGGATACAGCTACTATCCGGGCGGCTTCTATCACATTGATAACGGGCCAAGGCGTACCTGGTAGAGGCGTGCTTTACGTTGAAGTCTAAATCTCACTTCTCAGCTTTTGATCCTGGCAAGAAGCGCAGCACAAACTTAAAGGGTGCGGTGCGGTACTGTACCTGATTTTTGATCACGTTTCTTACCCTAAACGGGTCAGAAATGGCTTTGTGAATTCCGAGCGAAAACCAGCATGCAAAAGCTGCTGCAACCGCGGTCGCAAAATAGTTATAGGGATAAGGTGTGAAAGCATACAGTATGAAAGCACCAAACATGCAGGCTATAACAAAGCATAGTCCCCTCATGACCAGGAGTGCGGTAATCCATTTTCCGAATTTCTCATCAACGACATCCACGTGGGCATAGACGCTTTCCATCTTGTCAGACATCCCCTCCACATTCCTCCGTTTCTTTTTATACCAGTCTTTGACTTTGGACATGCATGAAAGCTCTAAGTGATTTCAGACGGGGCACTGGCTATCATCGCAGCGTGTTTGGAAAGGGACCAAAATGCGTCCGGCTAGCGACATTGAGGTTAAGTCAACATTATATTTGCCTGCTGATTGCTTAGGTCAGCAATTCCGGTCGTTGTATTCTGCCAGTTCGGCATCCCAGAAAAGTGCGTCTTTATAGACTTTGCATGTTTCTTCTTGGGAGCTTATTCGAGGATCGGAGAAAAGCGCATCTGCTACTCTCTTTGCAGATTCATGATCTTTAATCATGCGGGCACCACCTGAAGATTTGCTGTCAAAAACCATGATGTTTTGTTGATCGGGTTGTGTCGACCATGATGTCCAATCCGGAAGGTTTGCTTGACCGCCATTGCCTGGGCTTCCAGACCTTGCAAATTCCGCCCAATAAGCCATCATGCCAGCCGAAAGTTCCAGGCGCTCTTTTTCATTTTCTTCGGTAAACACCCATTTGTCGGCTTTGCCAAGGAACCGAAATTGCCCCATTACAAAAGGAATCTCCAAAGCATGCGCTGCGCCAAATAGCTTTGAAAAATCTGCACCCCAAACCGTGCCGGATTCATCCCAGTCGAAACGATAGGCATAAACCTGCTCGTGACCGGCTGCGAGCAGGGTGTTGGCAGGCTTATCGACCGCGCTAACGCGCCACATACGGCTTTCATATTCTGACAATGCATCATAGAAATCCTGGTCATAGGCATAGGGTATCCGCCACAACCAGATCCCGACCAGCTCCGGGTCTAAGACGTTAAAAAGCTTTGCCTCGTCTTTGTTGACGCCAGTTATGACGGGAACCGCATTAAAGGTTTCTGTGGTGCTTAATGCGTTCATCAAGCCGCCGACGGGAACGGCAATTCCGTCTTCTATGATTCGGGGTGGCGACCATTCGGTAACCAGGCCTTTAGGGCCATAGGCATCAAACAACGCCTCAGCGGTAGCGCTACGCAGGTTTTCTGCTGTTGCTGCTCCATCGATGAGTTTTTCGGCAATTTTATTGGCTGATCTGGGATGCGTTTGCCTCGCTTCCTGTGTGGTTACTGAGGTGAAAATTCCAGATTGTATGATAACCTTTTGAAACTTTCCTTTTGCTCTGGGGCTAGCCAACAGGGCAGCGGTGTTGTGGCCACCAGCGCTTTCACCAAAGACCGTTATATTGCCTGGGTCGCCTCCAAACCGCGCGATGTTGGTTTTGATCCAATCAAGAGCAGCGATTTGGTCCAGTATCGCAAAATTAGAACTGCGATCATCGGGTATTTCTGCACTGCGTTCGAGTGTTTCATGAGAAAACCAGCCCAGCGGACCGAGCCTGTATTG
The DNA here is from genome assembly GCA_039191645.1 of Pseudomonadota bacterium. Taxonomy (GTDB): domain Bacteria; phylum Pseudomonadota; class Alphaproteobacteria; order Rhizobiales; family Rhizobiaceae; genus JAALLB01. The sequence continues at coordinate 1,860 of JBCCXO010000006.1, forward strand.
AATGACGACTACGATCACGTTTTCTTTTGCCACAAGTGCTGATGGATCATACTGCTCGGCACGACCCCAGACGTTAGATCCTCCATGAATCCACATCATGACCGGTAACCGTGTGGTCTCAGCTTCTTTCTCATCCATTTTTGGGGCGTAGACGTTGAGGTATAGGCAGTCTTCCTGCCCCATGATCTCACCCAGCGGTATTGCATCAGCACTCGATTCGTCATCTATTCTGCGGCGGATTTGAGTGCACCAAGGAGCATGCGATAGCGCTTGACGGATGCCTTGCCAGTTTTCAGCGGGACGCGGGGCACGCCAACGCAAGTCATCAATCGGCGGCTTGGCAAAGGGAATAGACCGCCAAACGTGTGCTGGATGTGCATGATGTGTGAAACCGATAAGTGTGCCCTGGGTTATGGTTCGTTCCGTGGATGTATCCACGGCTGGTTCTGGCGGTAATAATACTTCGTTGCTGCAAGCTGCCAGGCATCCCAGAAAAACCAGTGCGAAGAAGCGTATGCGCATTTTAAATCCTTTTTTGCTGGGTCACTGGTGTTGGTGCAAAACCCTCCAGTTTCCTACTATGGAAAACGCTATCCTTCCAGCAGGATTTTGTCTTTCATGAATTCCTGAATAGCATCTGCCTGGTCTGACGCCTCATCGCGAAGCCATGCCAGAAAATGGAGCACTTTTTCATTTTCCAAATTTTTTTCAGGGCAGCAGAAGTAAAAGCCGCCTTTTGCGCTGATTGCCTCTTTGAACGGCGCAATCAGCCTGCCGGCATTGATTTCCCGGAATGCAAATCCGAGGCGGGCCATCACAATGCCTCCTCCATCGACCGCTGCTTCTATGCAATGGTCGGCATGGTTGAAACGGGCACCGCGTCTGGGGTCCACCGATTGATATTGCATGGCAGAAAGCCAGGTTTCCCATTGGCTCATTTCCATGAATTGCAGCGATCCGTCATGGATAAGGCTTACGTGTTCAAAAAGACTTTCATCCGCCGTTTTGCCAGCTGATTCATAGAGCCGTGGTGAAATTAACGGCAAAGAGATCTCTTGAAACAGGGGTTCCACAAACAATCCGGGATAATTCCCTGTTCCAAAACGAATGACTGCATCAACGTTCTCCTTGCTGAAGTCTGTTAATTTTAAATTGGCGGAGAGCAGAAAATCGAGATTCGGATTTTCTTCGAGATAGCTGTGTAGTCGCGGTGCCAACCATTTTGCAGAGAATGCCGGACCGGTGCTGATGATCAACGTGTTGTTTTCTTCATCGCCTTGAAGCAATGAGAACGTCTCCTCCAACTTGGAAAAAGCATCAATGATGCCGGGAGAAATCATTCGCCCTTCCGGTGTAAGTTCTACCGCCCGGTTGAGCCTGTTGAACAGTCTGATTCCCAAATGATCTTCCAGTTGTTTGATCTGATACGAGAGCGCTGCTGGCGTTACGCCCAATTCTTCTGCTGCGGCCTGAAACTGCATGTGTCGGCTTGCCGCTTCAAACGCACGCACCGCGTTTACGGGTGGGATATCTCTCATTCACTTCAAAAAAATTTAATCGACAGTCAAGAAATACAAGTTTGTCAGAAGTCTGTCTAGCAATTATTTTGAACTCAATCATTCGAAAGGAACTGCGAAATGGCTACGTATAAAGCAAAAAACCCATCCATCGGCTTTGGATCCCCAACGCTTGGGACTGCGGAGTTTAATCGCCGTGTTGAGGAAGGACTGAAGCGGGCGCCTGAAGAGCGGGCAAAGGCAATCAAAGAATTCTGGTGTTGGATTAGATCAGCCGCGTAATTCTAGCGGCCCAACAGTCCGATAATCAGCGCTTGAAGCATAAAGACGACGAACCAATAACCTCCGTCGATGAGCGTTAAATCCCAACCCTTATCCTGGAACCGGTGGTTCACAGCCATCGGGGCCAGGCAAAAGCCCAGCCACAGAAAAAACGCTGATACTAAGCTTCCAATAACACTCACAGAGGCAAAGTGGCTAAACAGACTTGCCAGGACGAATGCGATGACCAATTGGGCAATGACTGCAACGATGTAAATTTTCGGGTTTGGCTTTGGTTGCTCAGTGTAGCCAACTGCTTTCATCCAAGGTTTGGCAAAGACACCATACCATACAGCTCCGCTTATCATTCCAGCAAATGCTGCAAGAATTACGCTTAAGAAATTTATTTCTGAAAATTCCATTCGTTTTCTCCCCTTGGCACCATGTCCATTCAGGATACTATTCTTGATGTATCCCAATCAATCTCTTTCACATTGCAAAGCCGTGCTTGCCGTGAAAGTTCAGCCAAAAGTTTTTCGTCGCGCGTTGACGACCATTTCAGCTTTGGTTCCAGCCAGAGTTTGGTCGCCGATAGTTTGTTTTCTGCTCGTTCGGCCTTCATATCGATGCGTCCAATCAGCTTCTCACGCTCCAACAAGGGGAAAATGTAGTAGCCGTATTTGCGTTTTTCGGGGGGGACATAAATTTCAATTGTGTAATCAAAACCAAAAAGCCACGAAAGGCGTTTTCGATCTCTGATTACCGGATCGAACGGTGAAAGCGCCCGAATTCGTTCCGGCAACTTTGGAAGCTTTCCTAGTACGGTTTCTATGTCCAGTCGGGCGAGCATCTCTCTTGGCTTAGATTTATCAAATGGATGCACAAGGATTGTCCGGGTTTCTTGTCTTCCCTTCATGTCCACCCATTCTTTAACCTCGTCAATGGAAAGCAGGTCCCAATATCTGGCGATGTCTCCCGGCGATCCAAAGCCGAGCCTATCCAGCGCAGAGCGGCAAGCCCAGTCGACGAATTCCTCATAGCTGACTTCAGCCTGATGATGTTCAGGTGGTATTACACGATGGCAGAAATCATAGGTTTTCTGGAAACCTTCCCGCTTTGGGACCGCGAGTTGACCGGTGCGCCACATGAATTCCAGTGCCGCTTTTCCATCGTGCCACTGCCACATTTCCAGTTTTTCGCCCTTTGGTTTTTCAAGATCGCGCGCCCGCAGAATACCGTTTTGTTCGATCCGGTTTTTCAGCGCTGACACGTGGCTTTCAAACCCTTCTCCCTGCCATTCGGTAAATTTTTTGCGCAGGCGAACCTCGTCGCGGCGGAACTTATGCTTCCAGTAAGGCCAGAATTTACACGGTATGAGGGAGGCATCGTGCGTCCAATTTTCAAAGAGACCGCTTTCTTTTTCATGCAGCTTTTCCAGATGTTTTGGTCTGTACGTCTGGTTTCTTGCAAACAGCGTCATATGGTGAGCGCGTTCTACCCAGCGGATGGAATCCATCTGTACAAAACCCAACTGATCGATCAGTTCTGCGAGCCCAGTTTTCCCCAAGGCCAGATGTGGCGGATGCGTTAGGCCTTGCAGATGAAGGATGAGGTGGCGGGCGGTTTTGTTGTCTAGTACAATCACAGTGGCTTTAGTGTTTTTCCATTCAGACCGCCCATTTGGCACACTTCCATCCACTCCGCCTCTGTGACGGGCTGGACTGAAAGCCGCATGGAGGTCACCAGAGACATTTCAGCGAGTTTTGGGTTTGCCTTGACCTGTTTTAGTGAGACGGGGTTCGGCATATCAACCAACGCTCGAACATGCACGCAGTCCCAGCGCTCATCATCTGTGGTTGAGTCTGGCGCGCTTTCGGCGGAGACTTCGACAATGCCCACGACATCCAGACCTTCATTTGAATGGTAGAAAAACCCGCGATCACCGATTTTCATCTCACGCATGTTATTACGAGCCAGGTAGTTGCGAATGCCATCCCACTCTTCGCCTACGTCTCCTTTTGATTTTTGTTGTTCCCAAGACCATTTGAAGGGTTCCGATTTGAACAACCAATATTTCATCTAAGTCTCTCCTCGATTTTCATACCTTAACTCTCTCGCTTCAGCGGCCGGGTCAAGAGTTTTTGCATGGCTTCTTGTGCGGTAAGTTTCTTTTCCAATATTTCTACGATTGCTTCGGTGATCGGGACGTCGGTACCCGTGGTTTTGGCCAGCTTGCTGGCTATTGATGCGGTGAATGCGCCTTCCGCCAGCTTTAATCCTTCGAGGCTGTTCCCTTTTCCCATGGCCATGCCATAGGTGAAATTGCGAGATTGTTCGCTGGAGCAGGTTAAGACCAAATCGCCCAAGCCGGAGAGGCCGGTTAAGGTTTCAGGGCGAGCGCCAAGATCTCTTGCGAATCTTGAGATTTCAGCAAAGCCACGTGCGATCAGGGCCGCTTCCGCGCTTGCCCCAAGCCTCATGCCTCTAGCTGCTCCAACTGCCAATGCCAAAACGTTTTTTAGTGCCCCACCCAATTCAACGCCTTTCAAGTCATTAGAAGCGTAGCATCGAAATGCGTTGGTGGAGAACTTGCTGGCCATTTCGATGGAACGCGTCTCCTCTTCGCTGGCTATGGTGACTGCGGTTGGAAGGCCCGCAACCACATCCCTTGCAAAACTGGGACCTGATAATGCGCAAATAGGATTTCGAGGAAGGCTTGCTCTAATGACCTCATGTGGCAGTTTTCCTGTTTTTCTGTCGATGCCTTTACACGTTGTCAACAGGACGGACTCGCCTGCCTGATCTCGAATCTGATCGAGGAATACTCCAAGTGTTTGCGTTGGAACTGCCAAAATCAGAATTGACGCTTCTTGGATCGCATGCGAGAGATCGTTGGTGACCGAAATGCTTTCATCCAATTTTAAATCATCCAGATATTTTGAATTTGTGCGATTGCGTTCGAGCTCGGATATTGTCTCCTTCGATCTTCCCCAAAGGCTTACCGCGTGGCCGGATCGCGCCGCGACACAAGCCAATGCCGACCCCCATGCGCCAGCGCCAAAAACCGCGACTTTTTCCGCCATCAGACTTTTGCTCCCTTGCGACCTTTTCCGATAACGCTGTCGGAATTCTCATCCAGCGGCCAGCGAGAGCGTGGCGAAAGCGAAAAATCTGAGCGTTCTCCCTTTTCGAAACGTTCCAATCCGGCCCAGGCAATCATGGCAGCATTATCTGTGCAGAGTTCGGCAGGTGGCGCGATGAGCTCGATGTTGTGGTCTTGTGCTGTTGCTTGCAGCCGTTTTCTGATCTCTGAATTCGCTGCTACACCGCCAGCGATAACCAATTGGGAGATGTTTGAACCATGCTTTTCCAGCGCGCGGGCACATCGGTCTGCCAAAATCTCAGCGATGGTTTTCTGCATCGAGGCGCACAAATCCGCTGTGTCCTGCTTCGATAAAGGTTGAATTTTTTGGGCTTCTGTTCGGATTGCAGTTTTCAAGCCAGAAAATGACATATTCAGCGTATCTTGTCCGTGAAGCGGTTTGGGGAATTTAAACCGAAATGGATCTCCGTGTTTTGCGGTTTTTTCGACGTTTGGACCTCCCGGGAATCCTAAATCCAAAAGTTTTGCGGTTTTATCGAATGTTTCGCCCAACGCATCATCAATGGTTGTTGCCAACCGTTTGTAACTTCCTAAAGCATCAACCCTCAGAATCTGACTGTGTCCGCCTGATACCAACAGCAGCATGTAAGGAAACGACAGGTTATTCGTGAGCCTTGCTGTCAACGCATGCCCTTCCAAATGATTGATTGCCAGATACGGTATATTCCGGCTTGCAGCCATTGCTTTTGCCGTCATCAGGCCAACCATCAAACCGCCAATCAGCCCGGGCCCTGCGGTTACTGCAATGCCATCGATGTCCTCTAAACCGCAGTTGGCGTCTTGCAAGGCGGCCTTTATCAGGTGATCTATGGTACGCAAATGGGCCCTCGCGGCCAACTCCGGTACAACGCCACCGAATTCTGAATGCTCGTCGATTTGACTTAGCACTTTGTTGGATAGAATAACCGGCGAGCCATCCGCTTTTCGGGAGACAACGGCAGCGGCGGTTTCGTCACAACTTGTTTCTATTCCCAAAATTTGCATTGTCATAAAAGCTTGCTGCCTGTAACACACGGTTATGACTGAATTATCAGACCGCCCGGCAAAAGCAAATGACTGAAACTCTTCTACGTATTGGTACCCGCGGCAGCAAGTTAGCCTTGGTCCAGGCGGAATACATAAAATCGTTGCTTCTTGGCAATCACGAGAACTTGGTTGTGGAAATAGATGTTATTTCAACCCGGGGTGACCGCTCACAGAAAGAAAACATCAGCCTTTCTGAAATCGGTGGTAAAGGCCTGTTTACCCTCGAAATAGAAGAAAAGTTGAAATCGGGTGAAATTGATCTCGCAGTGCATTCTGCCAAGGACATGCCGACCAAACTGCCTGAAGGCCTTGGACTGGTTTGCTATCCGGAAAGAGAAAACGTGGCGGATGCCTTTATTTCCAAATCCGTAGATACCTTTGATGCGCTCTCACAAGGCTCCGTTGTAGGATCGGCATCTTTGCGCAGACGTGCATTGATGTGGCGTAAGCGTCCTGATTTGGAGATGATTATGTTTCGGGGCAATGTCGACACGCGATTACAGAAAATTGCAGACGGTGTCGCCGATGCAACGCTGTTGGCGTGCGCCGGATTGAACAGGCTTGGTCTTGATGATGCTGTGACCAGTGAACTTCCTATTGACGATTTTCCTCCAGCCCCTGGACAGGGTGCGATCACCATTGAGGCCAATCTTGATAATCATCAGGTATTGGAATGCCTTGCTCCGTTAAACCATCCGCAGACCCAGACTGCGTTGATTGCGGAACGGGCGTTTTTGGAAGTGCTTGATGGCTCATGCCGCACTCCAATTGGCGCGCATGCTCGAATTGATGGACTGAAAGTGTTTTTGCACGGCATTATTTTGAAACCGGATGGCAGTGAATCGCATGAGGAACATTTGGAAGGTACTGTTGGCGATGCAGAAGAATTGGGCAGAGAGATGGGTCGGATATTAAGGGATAGAGCAGGCGATCAGTTTTTTGCCGATTGGAACTGACATTTTGCGTGTACTCGTAACCAGAATTCGCTCTGCCTCAGAAAAAACTGCCAAAACGTTGCGAGAGCATGGCCACGACCCTGTGTTACTGCCGATGTTTACGCTTGTTGATACCGGCGACCCCATTCCAAATGAATTGTTTGGCGGATATGTCTTCACCAGTGGAAATGCGCTTGAGATTTTAGATCGTCGTGGTTGGTTTCCCTCTGAGTCTGATTGTGTCGCGTATTGTGTGGGTGATGAAACCGCACAATCGGCGAAATCTTTCGGATTTTCAAAAGTTCTTTCAGCGGATGGGAATGCGCAAGATCTGGCACGTCTGATCGAAAGTGACCTTACGGATAAACCTGTGAAGTTGCTTTATCTTGCGGGAGTTAAACGCTCCTTCGATCTCCAGGGTACTTTGGAACGTCTTGGTATTATGATCGATCAAACAGAGGTTTACCGGATTGAGCAGGTTCATCCTAAGGCCGAGACGAAGCAAGTTGCTCTGGATCAACTGGGTTCTGGTGCAGTTTTTTTCTATTCTCACAATACGGCCAAAGACGTATGCGATGAGATTTTCGAAGGATATGAATCTCCAGGTTCTGAAAATTTGGTTGCAGTGGCAATTTCGACAAAAACTGCGGATGCGGTGTTGAAGTATCCGTGGCAAGCTGTGTATGTTGCAGACAGACCAACGGAGCGATCCATGGTTGAGAAACTAAAAGAAGTTTCCCTTGCGTAAGGTAATGTCGATTTGCATATTGGTGAGATAGCCAAATCGTAAGTGAAGAAACTTCATTCAGAGGGTAGAAATATGGCATCAAGGCCAAAATCCGGAGGAACCGGAACGCGTCGAAGTTCTACTAGGAGCAGAAAGCCCGCTACGATTGATCTTGAAGCAAAAGAGGTCGTTTCGGAGGCCCCTAAGCAGCAAGAATCGGCGAAGAAGTCTTCTGCCCAAACAAAGGTTTCTGACACCAAGACAGAAGCTGCATCCAATTCGACCGAGTTTGGACGTGCCGGCAGTGCTGCGTCAAAAACAGCTGCAAAGAAAGCAGAAGCTGAAACAAAAACTGCAAAAAAAGCCGAAAGTGCCAATAAAACAGAAGGTCAGGGAAAAGAGAAACCCAGGACTGAGCCTGCAAAGGATGCGTCACCAAATGTTGTCGTGCAAAAGTCAGGCGGTGGGTTTTTCCCTGCAATTGGCGGTGCTGTTGCCGCTGTCGTGGTTCTGGGTTTGGTTGGGCAAATTGATGGCGCCCGCAATCTGCCCTTGATCGGGAGCTTGTATGGCGGCAATACGGGTAATTCCGGTGCGGTCCAGCAAAGTCAGTTGTCTGAATTGCAGACTGCGGTAGATCGTCTTGCGCAAAACTCTGGCGCTGCTGAAGTAGATCTCCAACCGATCAATACCAAATTGGCCGAACTGGAGACCCTGGTTTCGTCTTTGTCTCAATCGATATCCACCGACACGGGTAACCTCGACCCGGCACTTGCGTCTCGTTTGGACACGGTGGAAGCCACGATGAAGCGCGTCGAGGACGATTTATCGAAAGTAACACAAGAAAATCGTGCTTCTGCCGGTGTTTCACCGGATGATTTTGAGGTGGCATTGAATGCACTTGCGTCCAGAATTGACGGCCTAGATCAATCGGGCATCACTGCGGCTACTGATGAGAAAATTTCCGAACTTGAAAACAAGGTTGGTGATGTTTTAGCAGATCTTTCAGCACTTCAGACTTTGATGTCGAAGAATGACTCACAACTTTCAGAATTGATATCGCAATCCAGCAAACTTGAAGATACCGTTGCCACTGTTCAAGCAAGTGAAAAGGTTGCAAAGTCCGTTGCTGTTACTGCCTTGGCAACTGCATTGGACAACGATGACTCGCTCACCCTTCCGGTTTCTTCGGTTGAGGCGTTGATGGGAGAATCATCAGAAACCGCCCGTCTCAAAGAATTGTCTAAGACCGGTATTCCCAAGCTCAAAGACCTTGTGGCTCAATTGGATGATTTTTCTAGCTCTATCGGAAACGCAACTGCAGTCTCCAAAGATGCTACCCTGTCTGATAGATTTTGGGCCAATGCGCAGAGTTTAGTCACGTTCAGATCCAGTGGACCGCGAGAGGGTGACGATCCTCTTGCAATTCTTTCACGGGTTAGAGCCGAAGTTTCCAATGGGGGACTTCAGTCTGCGAAGACAGAGTGGCTCAAATTGCCTTCAGATGTGCAGGCACTGGGAGCAGACTGGGTCAAGTTGCTTGATAGAAGGATCGAAGCCTACGCCTTGCAAAAAGAAATTTCAGCAAAACTTTCGTTGCAGGCAGGTTAGGAAGTCAAAGGGAAAACCCGATGTTTAGAATTGTCATCTTCCTGTTAATTGTCCTGGCGCTTGCACTTTTGTTTGCATGGGTGGCGGATAATCCCGGAACTGTTTTCATCCAATGGGAATGGTTGGCGGCAAACATGGGAAGGCCTGGTGAGGAAATCGGTGTTCCTCTTACGCTGGCTGTTTCTCTCCTTGTTGGTTTAATTGCAGTCGTCATGTTTATCACGGGCCTTTTAAAAGGGGTCCTCGGGATGCCCTCGCTCCTTGCCCGGTTCTTTGACAATCGCCGTCGTGAAAAAGGGTATAAGGCGCTTTCCCAGGGGTTGATTGCCGCCAGTTCCGGTGATGTTGACACCGCAAGAAGTCTGGCAAAGGAAAGTGGCAAACTGCTGAGTGACGAACCCTTGGTTGCCTTGCTTGGTACGCAAACAGCCTTGCTTGAAGGGAAACGCGATGAGGCGCGGATGAATTTTCAAAAGATGCTTCAGGATGAGAGCACGCGCATGGTGGCTTTGCGTGGTCTTTTTTTAGAAGCTGAGCGGCAGGGAGAAGATGAAGCGGCGCGTCATTACGCAGAAGAGGCGACACGGGATGCGCCAGCGCTGCCCTGGGCTGGTAATGCCAAACTCAGATATCAGGCTGCTGACGGGGATTGGGATGCAGCGATACAAACCCTTGAAGCCAATCGTTCAGCAGGTTTGATTGAACGTCCGGCGGCAAAACGCCAAAGGGCTGTTTTGCTCACCGCTAAAGCCATGACCCAGGAACAGGCTAACCCGGAGGGCGCACGGAAGCTTGCCAAGGAAGCGCATAAACTTGCCAAAGATTTGGTCCCCGCTGCGACTTCATACGCGCGTTCAGCATCCCGACTGGGTGATATTCGCGGTGCGTCCAAAGTTTTGGAAGCGACATGGAAGTTGTCGCCTCATCCTGAAATTGCCGAAGCGTACAGTTCTGTCAGAGCGGGAGACTCTGTTCAGGATCGAATGAAGCGCGCCAAAAAACTTGCAAGTTTAAAGTCTAATCATCCAGAAGGTAATTTCGCAGTAGCGATCGCTGCAATTGATGCGAAAGACTGGGATTTGGCGCGCAAATCACTGGAACCGGTATTGACGACGCATCCGACCGAGCGCGCATGTCTTCTGATGGCGGATATTGAAGAGGGCGAACATGGAGATAAGGGTCGAATGCGCGATTGGCTTTCGCGGGCTGTTCGTGCGTCTGCCGATGAAGTTTGGACTGCAGACGGACATGTCTCGGAGGAATGGATGCCAATGTCACCCGTTACCGGAGAAATTGACGCCTTCGAGTGGCGGATTCCGGTTGCTCAATTGGGTGATACGCACGCACCGGTTTTAACGCTAGAACAGCTAAAAGCAGAAGCCCAGCCCATTGAAGATGTTGCGGATACTCCAGACGAAGTGGATATTGCAGCCGAGGATGATAATGTCATCGATGCCGAGACGCTCCCTCCTGAATCTGATATAGAAAAAGAACCCGAAGTTGCAGCCAAAGCGGTTGTCGAAGCGTCTACAACCTCTGAGCCTGAAACTGCCTCTGAGGCAATGCCGGACGCTGATGCAATGGAAGTTGAGACAGAGACCAGTTCATCGGCAGCGCAAAAAGCAGAGGTCGCAGACTCAGATGATCGTGCAGCGATAACCGAGGAAGCAGCGGCGCCTACCGAACATGCAGACAAACCCGGGCCTGCTGCGGCAGATGATACGCCAGCTCAAGACGCTGAGGCCAAAAGTGATGCCGAAATTGCCACTGAGGCTGATGGTTCTTCTACCAACGGTAACGGTGTCGAGCCAAAAGAGCTTTTGGAAGAAGAGGGATTTGAAAATCAGGTGAAGTTTCCGCTTGATCGCAGGCCAGATGATCCGGGTGTTCATCCTGACAAAGAGCCGCCAAAAAAAGGTTTCAAGCTCTTTTAGAAAACCAGCTGCGCCATTTGGTCTCGAAAGCCGGTTTGCCCTTTAATCTTATGGCTTACAGCACCAAATCATCATCAACAGATAGGTGAAGATTATGGATTTCGACCCGCTACTGCTTTCGCGTATTCAGTTTGCAGCAAACATTACGTTTCATATCTTGTTTCCGACGGTCACCATTGCCCTGGGTTGGGTCCTTTTGTGGTTCAAAGTCCGGTATCATCAAACCGGAAATGAAGCATGGATGGAAGCGTATTTCTTTTGGGTCAAAGTCTTTGCGCTTTCCTTTGCGATGGGCGTTGTTTCCGGCATCACCATGAGTTTCCAGTTTGGGACGAATTGGCCCGGGTTTATGGAAACGGTCGGTAACATTGCAGGACCGTTGCTAGCCTATGAAGTGCTGACTGCATTCTTTCTGGAAGCCGTGTTTGTGGGCATTATGCTCTTTGGTTTTCGGCGGGTTTCAAACCGGATGCATACCATTGCAACGTTTCTGGTGGCGTTTGGTACAACCATGAGCGCTTTCTGGATTTTGGTCTTAAATTCGTGGATGCACACACCTGTCGGCTATGAGGTTCGGGATGGGATTGTGTATGCTACCGATTGGTTTGCAATTGTGTTCAATCCCTCGATGCCATACCGACTGGTCCATATGCTGCTGGCCTCCGGTTTGACGGTCGCATTTCTTGTAGCTGGCATGTCCGCATTGCGAATTCTTGTTGGTGATGCCTCCGAAGCAACGGCCAAGACGTTGCGCACCGGTGTTTTCCTGGGAGCGCTTTTGATTCCGGTTCAAATTCTTGCAGGTGATTTTCACGGTCTTAATACGCTTGAACATCAGCCTGCAAAGGTTGCGGCGATGGAAGGGAACTGGGAAACACGCAGTAACGTTCCGTTGGTTTTGTTTGCCTTGCCAGATGAAGATGAGCGCACAAACCATTTCGAGCTTGCTATCCCGGGCGGCGCCAGCCTTATCCTAAAGCATTCTTTTGACGGTGTCGTTCCGGGACTCAACGATTTTGTTGCAGAAAATGGCGACGTAATGCATCCCCCCGTTGCGCCTATCTTCTGGGGTTTCAGGATTATGGTTGGCACTGGCTTTGCCATGTTGCTTTTGTCGTGGCTCGGCACTTGGTTTTTATGGCGCAAAGATGCGTTGCCACGTCCTTTGTTGTTCCTGTTTGTCCCCATGGCATTTTCGGGTTGGGTGGCGACTGTTGCCGGATGGTATGTCACCGAAATTGGCAGACAGCCCTGGCTCGTATCAGGTGTGTTGAGTACTGCTGATGCTGTCGGGCCAATTGCTGGCGGGATGGTCTTCTCAACCCTGATTATGTATCTGGCAACCTATCTCGTTCTTTTGGCCGCCTACATATTTGTTGTGGTCAGGCTCGGTCTCAAAGCCGCAAAGTCTACCACAGGAGAAGAGCCCAAACCCGGTGTCGCATCAGGTGGTGCAGCAATTCCCGGACTTAAGCGGACAACATCGAGCGTACCGGCGGAGTGAGACCTTGACCCTAGAAAGTGTGTATCCGATCTTACCGCTCGTTTTTGCAGGTTTGATGGGTTTGTCGATCCTGATTTACGTAATCCTTGACGGATTTGATCTCGGAATCGGTATTTTGTTTGCTGGTGCGCCTAACAAGTACCGCGACCGCATGGTTGCTTCAATCGGACCTTTCTGGGATGCCAATGAAACTTGGTTGGTCCTTGCGATCGGAATATTACTGGTAGCATTCCCGATTGCACATGGCATAATCCTTACGGCCCTATATCTACCGGTTGCCATCATGCTCATCGGGCTGATTGCACGGGGCGTTGCGTTCGAGTTCAGGGCAAAGGCCAGGGCGGAAGAAAAGGGGATGTGGAACCAGGTCTTCTTGTTTGGCTCCCTGGTTACCGCTTTGGCACAAGGGTACATGCTGGGGCAATATGTACTCGGTCTCAGCAATGACTGGATTACCATTGCTTTTTCAGGGCTTACAGCACTGTGTCTCGTGGCTGCCTACGTTACGGTTGGTTCGGCATGGCTCATTTACAAAACGGATGGCGGGTTGCAAAAATTCGCCATTGTTTCGATGAAACGCGCCTTGATTGTCACTGCTGTCGGAATGGGATGCATTTCGCTTGCAACCCCATTGGCTAGCGAACGCATTTTTGAAAAGTGGTTTTCTATTCCCGAATTCCTCTTGCTAGCGCCGCTTCCTCTTGCAACGCTAGCTTTATTCGCGTTCCTTTATTGGCAACTGTCGCATTTGCCAGATCGACATGATCGGTATTCGATTGCGCCATTTATAACCGCAGCCGGGATAATGCTTTTGGGATTTATTGGTCTTGCGTACTCATTCTATCCGTATGTAGTGCCAGACCGCCTCACGATTTATGAAACTGCTTCTGCGCCTGAAAGTTTGCTGATCATTTTGTTTGGGACGCTGTTTGTCTTGCCAGTGATCATCGGGTATTCGATTTTTTCTTACTGGGTGTTTGGTGGCAAAGCGTCAGAACTGCGCTACGACTGATAGGGCCTTCCTCAGGCTGCCTGTTTTAGCGGTAAGTTCAAGATATCACGAGCTTGCTTCCAGGTGGCAACGTCTCGTTCGTATTTTTCGCAAAGTTCGGTCGCAATGCTGACCAACGAAGCGTTAGAGGGGGCCAGTGTATTTCGATCAAGCCTCACGTTGTCTTCAAGGCCTGTCCGGGTGTGGCCCCCCAATTCCAGCGACCACTCATTGAGTACCTTTTGATTTTTGCCAATGCCTGCGCCGCACCAGGTGGCATCCGGGCAAAGGCGTTTTACAGTTTCGACATAAAACTCAAAGGTAGGGCGGTCTACCGGCATCGCATTTTTCACCCCCATCACAAACTGAATGTGAAGCGGTCCTTTCAAGCGCCCGTCTTTTTCCATCGCTGCGGCCTGATGGATATGGCTTAAGTCAAACGCTTCGATTTCGGGTTTGACATCATAGGTGAGCATTTCAGAAGCAAGCCAGTCCACCAGTTCTGGTGCGTTCTCATACACTCGCGTTGGAAAATTGTTTGACCCAACGGTCAGGGATGCCATGTCAGGAGAAAGGGGCAGCATGCCGCCGCGTTCCTTGCCACTTCCTGAGCGTCCGCCAGTGGAATACTGGATTATCATTCCTGGGCAGTGTTTCATCAAGCCCTCACCCAGTCTGGCAAATTTTTCCGGGTCAGATGTTGTGCTCCCATCATCGTTTCGGACATGGCAATGGGCAATCGCGGCACCTGCTTCGAAGGCGGCATGGGTACTTTCAATTTGCTCTTCAACGGTTATGGGCAGGGCTGGGTTATCAGATTTTTGCGGAACTGAACCGGTGATGGCTACACATATAATGGCAGGGTTAGTCATTCAAATATTCCTCTATCCTGTCAAACGCTTCGTTAAGCAGAGCTTCGTCTTTAGCAAAACAGATCCTGAACCAGTTTTGCATGGAAGGGTCAAAGGTCACTCCGGGCGCAATGCCAACCTTGGCGTTTCTGGCAATATTTTCTGCAAATTTAACGTTATCGGCGATGCCTGCAATTTGGAAATGTGCATAAAAGGCTGCTCTTGGCGGGACACATGTTACACGGCTCATGGCGGACAAGCGCTGGACCGCAATATCCCGGCAACGCCGGTAACGTTCGATCTGATCCGCGATGAACGCCTCTCCGTTCCTGATGGCTTCTGCCCCGCCGGCCTGAACAAATTCCGGTGCACAGGACATTGAGAATTCCATCAGCTTTTCACACTCGGCCAAAAGCGATGGGGGCAGTGTCAACCAACCCAGTCTCCAGCCTGTCATTGCCCAGCTTTTAGAAAAACTGTTTACGACAATCAGTCGATCCTCCGGTTCACTGACTTCTATGAATGACGGGGCTGATTTTTCTTCGTAGACAATGCGTGCATAAACCTCATCCGATATGATCCATGTTCCGGAATCGCGACAGGCATCCATGATGGCTTTGATCTCTTCACGTTCCAACATCCAACCGGTGGGATTATTGGGCGAATTCAAAAGCAAAATCTTGGCTTCTTTGGCTTTTTTGATCAACGCCTCTATGTCAAGGGACCATCCGTTCTGTGAGGGTTGTAACGCAACCGTTTCGATTTTTGCATGTTGAAGTTGCGGGACGGTCAGAAGGGTAGGGAAGGAGGGAAGTGTTGTGACCATTCGGTCGCCAGGTGACATGAGCAGCTGGAAAGCAAGGTTAAGCGCATTTGTACCGGATACAGTAATCGCGATCCGATCAGTATCTACTTTTGAGTTATACAAATCTGTCATGTAACCGGCGATTGCCTCGCGCAGAAACGGTTTGCCAAGACCTTCGGTGTAATAAGTCTTCCCGTCTGTCATCGAAGCATTTGAGGCGCTACAAATAAAGTCTGGTGTTGGCACGTCCGGCTCGCCGAACCAAAGCGGGATCAGACCATCTATGCCCATTGCGGAATTTGCCAGTTTCCGAAGTTTCGAAACCGGAATTGAAAGGCCTGTGCTTGTCAGGCCATTTATTGCGCTCATGGTTGGACTTTCAAAACTGCAATATCTTGAGGTTCGACTATACCCTCGATCAGGGCTTCATGAAACTCCGCTTTGAAATTTCCACTATAACCCTCTTTGCAGGCGTTTTCCCAGACTTCCCGCATAACGATGCATTCACTCGCAAGCGTTTTATTGTGTTTTTCGAGTTTGGCCGAAGTGTTAACTGCCGTGCCGATTACGGTCATTTCAAGCCGGTTATCCGGCCCAACAGCGCCATAAGAAACCGGTCCGTGTGCAATCCCGATCCCGATGTCAAATTTTCCTGCTTCCGTAATCAGAGGGACTTCATCCTGCCACTTCTGTTTGTCTTTAAGGATCGCCTCGGCCGCCTCTATGGCAGCCCGGCAAATGTTGGTTTGCGCATCTTCAATGCCCCAGGTTGCCATGATCCCATCCCCCATGAACTTATCGATGACAGCGCCATTTTTCTGCAGGATCGGGACAACTCGGCCTTGATAGGCGGAGAGCATCTCCATCACCTTTGAGGCTTCATGCCGTTCTGCGATGATCGAAAAGCCACGAATGTCTATGTTAATGATTGTCATCATTCGACGCTGGCCTATGCCCGCTTCAAACTTTTGATCGCTAAGCCGGATGTCCCGGGCCACCTGTTGATCGAAAAACCTGGAAAAATCACTTGCAGCGGTTTCTTCAGAGACAGCCGTTACGAGTAGGTTGCTCGAGCTGTTTACGACCAGAGCAAGGATTGCGGTAACCGACAAAATAGAGATTATCTTATCGATCTCTGCTCCGATCAGGATTGAATTGGAGGTAAGGTATTGGACGTAGGAATGGGTGATCATCGTGTTGTCGGGTTCGGATCTGATGACATAGGTCACGACTAAGGCCCAGCCAAGTGCGCCGATTAAGCCAGCTGCTGCTACAAATTTCCATTCAAGGCGAAGTGCTCTTAGGGAGATAAAAATGAAGACGTAGAGCAACGTCGGCGCTTTGAGGATGAATGACGCGGGTTGTTCGTACTGGAAATGAAAAGAAACCATCAAGGAGTAAAGCAACGTAAAATCAAAAAGGATTGAGCTGTAGACAGCCCAGTCTGGCAGTTCTGTCCGAATTGACCAAAGTAATCCGATGATTGACAAAATCATGTAAGCGCCCAAGACGAAGGGGACAGGCTGAAAATCCGTTGCCTGACCGGTTTTCGAAGCGAGCGAGTAGAGTGTCGAAAACATTAAGACAATGAGCAACTGGATGATGCGAACTACGATCTCGTTAACGCGTTCACGTTCTCGCAGCGCACTTTTGACCCGCTCAGGCAGCAGTTTCATGTCTCGCGAACTGAAAAAGTTCTCGTATATGTAGTCTCTGAAATTCAATAGTAATAACCCAAATTGTATTGATTCTTTTATACTAAATCGGTGATAAAACGCATATCAAATCAATATCACTTTTGATTTGTTCTATATTTGTTCTTGACAAGAGTTCTGCTGGTGATAGGTTCCGCGCCAGGAGTTGTGATGGTTTCCAAAGTCAAGACAGTGGCGTTTCAGGGTGTCGAAGCAGTGCCTGTAGATGTGCAGGTGATGGTGGCACCGGGGAAAATGAATTTTTCAATTGTGGGTCTGCCTGACAAGGCCGTTGCAGAAAGTCGGGAGAGGGTCTACGCAGCGCTACATGCCTCTGGACTTGCGCTTCCGCCGAAACGCATTACCGTAAATTTAGCGCCTGCGGATCTGCCTAAAGAGGGCAGTCATTTTGATTTACCCATCGCCCTTGGCCTCATGGCTGCCTTGGGTGCAATCCCTTCGGACGTTACGGATCGATATGTGGTCATTGGAGAGCTGTCGCTAGACGGTGATGTGGCACCGGTTGCCGGTGCTTTGCCCGCTGCGATTGGGGCAAATGCATTGGGATTGGGATTGATATGTCCCCAGTCTTGCGGGAGCGAAGCAGCCTGGGCTGACCCTGACCTGGAGGTTCTGGCGACCAAAAGTCTTATCGCTCTTGCCAATCATTTTCGTGGAACGCAGGTCTTATCCAGACCTGTTCCATCAGTGGCAACCGCTCAGGACGATGTGCCTGATATGTCTGATATTCGCGGTCAGGAAACGGCGAAGCGGGCGCTCGAGATTGCAGCAGCAGGCGGACATAATCTGTTGATGGTTGGACCGCCGGGCTCGGGAAAATCGATGCTGGCAGCGCGGTTACCTGGTATTTTGCCAGATCTTACCCCGGCTGAGTTGCTGGAAGTCTCAATGATTTCGTCCATTGCAGGAGAATTGTCTGATGGCAAACTGACAAACCGTCGACCGTTTCGTAGCCCTCATCATTCCGCATCGATGGCTGCTTTGGTTGGTGGTGGTAATCGTGCACGGCCCGGTGAAGTTTCGCTCGCGCATAATGGTGTGTTGTTTTTAGATGAGTTTCCTGAGTTTTCACCACAGGTTCTGGACTCGTTGCGTCAGCCGCTTGAGACCGGTGAGACTTCCATTGCGCGTGCCAATCATCGCGTGACCTATCCTTCTCGGATTCAATTGGTTGCCGCGATGAATCCCTGCCGGTGCGGAATGGCTGGAGAGCCCGGTCATTCTTGCAGACGCGGTGCACGGTGTGCCGCAGATTATCAGGCGCGCATATCCGGACCGTTGCTGGATCGTATTGATTTGCGGGTTGAAGTTCCTGCGATCAGTGCGATGGATATGATTGGAAATCGAACGGGTGAACCCTCCAGGGTTGTTGTTGAAAGGGTGCGCCGTGCAAGAGAAATTCAACGTCAGCGGTTTGAGGATTTGGGTCTGAAAACAAAAACCAATTGTGAGGCTAGCCCTTCGGTTACTGAAGCGTTTTCCAATTTGGATCAAGCAGGACAGGCTCTCTTACGCGAAGCTGCGGAAAGCATGAAATTCTCGGCACGGGCATATCATCGGATCTTGAAGGTTGCCCGTACAATTGCAGACCTGGAGGGCAAAGAGATCGTTGGTAGAATTCATCTTGCCGAAGCGATTGCCTACCGGACAGCCGGCGAACGTTTATCTGCCGCTGCATAAACTGCTGTTTATGTTTTATGGAAACGGTTTTTCAATACAATCGTGGTGTTGTCTGGACTATGGAAAACAAGGTCGGCAACCCAGCGCGTTGTCGGCATGAACAAAACAGTGGCGCCTTCATGCAGACGAAACCTAAAAAAGACACCAGCTGGAAGCTCATCCGGGAAATGCAAAAGCAGCAACATGCGTTGGAAAATCCCAATCTTGTTGTAGAGCCCGATCCAAAAGAACAGCGCCATGATTCCGAGACGATTGCGGAGCCGACGACATTAGAAACGGCCGAACCTTCGGGAACGTCGAAACAGAGATCGATATTGAAGGCAGCAGGAAACATTCGGTTGATGCTGCTGAAAGTCGCGATCCTTTGTGTCGCTGTTTTTGCCGTTTTGCAGGTCGTCAACCAATCACATCCTCCAGCTACCTTTAATTTGGTTGCAATTTTACTGCTTTGCAGCGTGATTTTTCTGCAAGTTTCGAGGGGCCGGGAGGCGCCTGAAAATCAAGAAATAACGGATTTTACAGCCCTTAAGCAGGAAAACGAGGCTCTGCAGGATCAAACGTGGGAATTACAGGAGCGAGAAGAACGATATCGGAGTTTAGCGGAAGCGTTTGGAGATATGATCATGGATCGTAACCCGGATGGATCCATTGCCTACATTAATGGATCGTTCTCAGCATTCCTCAACCGAGATCAAGACGAACTCAAAGGCGCAAATTTTCCCTTTGCGATTGGAAACGGCACATCCAATGCCAACGATGCGGCCACAAAAACGGTCGACATTGTGCATATGACCATTGATGGAGCGGATCGATGGCTGGCTTGGCTTGACCTTCCAATTCGCAGTGAGGCAAATAACGAAAATCTGGTTCGTACGGTTGCACGGGATGTCACACAGCAAAAACTATCAGAACAAGAACTCCTAGCGGCGACCAAAAAAGCGGAGCAAGCGAGCGAAACCAAAACCCAGTTTTTAGCAAATGTCAGCCATGAAATGCGTACGCCGCTCAATGGTATTCTCGGGATGTCTGGTTTACTTGCCGATACAAAACTCACAAGAGAACAGGATACCTATGTAAATGCGGTACATGATTCCGGCATTGCGTTGTTGACGCTTATTGAGGATATCCTCGACATGACGTTGGTTGAAGCGGGTAAGTTGGAAATCCGGTCTGCGCCCATGAACCCGCACCGTTTGGTAGAAGACGTCTGTGAATTGCTATCGGCGCGTGCGCACTCGAAAGAAATTTCTATTGGTTCACACGTAAGCATCGAAGTGCCGCAAAAAATTTCCTCTGATGCAGGGCGTATCCGCCAAGTTCTGATTAATCTGATTGGAAATGCAATCAAATTCACCGAACGTGGCGGCGTCTACATAGAGTGCCGCATGAATTCAGACACTGAAGATCATGCAAATGGTGGCCGTCTCGTTTTTGAAGTGCATGATACTGGACCTGGTATCGAGGTTAAGGATCAGGAGGTCATTTTTGAGGAATTTTCCCAGGCGGATTCCAAAAGTACCAGAAAATACGGTGGTGCCGGGCTAGGTCTTGCAATATCCAGGCGGATTGTCCAGGAAATGGGAGGCTCCATCCATCTTGATAGTGAACCTGGTACAGGTTCTTGTTTTTCATTCAGTCTTCCGGTGCACAACGAAGAATTTCTGAATGTAGAGGCTCAATTGATACCTGAAATTGTCCGGCATGTTTCTTTGATATCTGAAAATCCGATTACCTCAAAGGTGATCGGCAAATACTTATCCGAAAACGGCTGTTTGGTTCAAAAATTTGACAATCTGGATAGTTTTTTCAGACAGCCCTCGCAGGAAGGCTTGGATGCCGTCTTAATTGATGGAGCCGTTGCTGAACGTGTTGAATATGACATTTCTTCACAATTCAATGGCGATCTTGAACAGGTAAAACGCATCATTCTTCTCCGTCCGACCGAGCGCCATCAGCTTTCGAAGTATATGGAGGCCGGATTCCACGGGTATCTGATCAAACCCATCAGAAAGACATCGCTGTTGAACATTTTAAGCGATCAAGGGGTGGACTCTCAAGATGAACGTGACTCTTCCAGCGCTAAGAAATGGTCATCCAAGCTTTCTGTCAGTGACAAACCCAAATCTGTGCTGCTTGCCGAAGACAATGAGATCAATGCTTTGCTGGCTAGATCGATCCTTGAAAAAGCTGGGCATGCTGTAACCCGTGCTACGAATGGTCAGGAGGTGCTCTCATTATTGGGGGAACGAATGAACAGCGAACCGTTTGATTTGGTTTTGCTTGATCTTCAAATGCCGATTATGGACGGATTGGAAGCGTTAGAGTTGATGCGATCGGGAAGCAAAGGCGATGCGGTGAAAGCCTTGCCGGTCTATATTTTGACCGCAGATGAACAGGAGGAGTCCAGAAAATCTGCGATGTCCGTTGGTGCTACCGGATTTTTGACCAAACCTCTTGAACCAGAGAAATTGCTCGGAATAGTTGATGACACTTGAATGTCATCCATATGACGCACACTTATAGCCTAATTCGATCAATCGGTTGGGAATCACGGGGCTGTGTTACACGTAGCTGGTCACAATCAGGCAAGTCCAAATCCGCAATCAGCGGTTCCTCTGCTTGGGCGACTTGGCAGTCTGGAAACACGGATTGCCGAAAACTATGCGGAAACAAAAGCGGCGCAAAGCCTCCGATATCAAGTGTTTTGTGATGAGATGTCCGCATCGATCGGATTGGTTTCTGGATCGGAAAAACGAGAGACAGATTCTCATGATTCCCGATGTGATCATCTGCTGGTGATCGACAAAAGCGACAACACGAAACAGGAAATCGTCGGAACTCAACGTTTTTTCCTTAAAAACGGCGCTCGCAGCAAAGGTACTTTTTATTCTCAAAAGGAATTTAATGTGGATGCTTTGGTCGAGCGACACCCAAACTATGTGTTTATGGAACTTGGGCGATCCTGTATTTTGCCTGAGTACCGGGTCAAAAGGACCATGGAGCTCATGTGGCAGGGAACTTGGGCCTATGCCTTGAACCATCATGTAGATGTAATGCTCGGTTGCGCTTCGTTTCACACGACCGATGTTGCAGAAATTGGCGAAGCTCTCGGCTTTTTATCCAAACATGCACCTGCGATAGAAGCCTGGCAGGTTGATGCAAACAGCAGGGATTCCATTGAGATTTCTGCGTTCGAAACACAAATTTCAGATGACCGTGCGGCTTTGAGAAAACTTCCTCCTCTGATCAAAGGGTATCTGAGGCTCGGCGCAATGTTTTCAGCCGAAGCAGTGCCGGATCCTGATTTTGGTACGATCGATGTCCTTGTTGTGCTTCCGGTGGAAAAGATCAATCCGAAGTATGTCAACTATTACGGTGAAGACGCGAGCAAGCACCGCGCTTAAAGTTGTGCACTCGCCTGTGGATGGTTCTATAGAATCGCCGTCTTGGCTTGCATGCGGCGCAGGTTTTATGAATCCTTTGTTCAGAGATCTCAAAACGGCAAAACCCAGTGCTTCAAAAAGCAGATAACAAAGCTGCGGCGACAACGCCAATGATGCAGCAATACATCGAAATCAAATCGGTACATCAGGATTCGCTTCTGTTTTACCGGATGGGTGATTTTTATGAACTTTTCTTTGATGATGCAGAAATTGCATCGCGAGCGCTTGGGATTACGCTGACCAAACGGGGTAAGCATCAAGGGGACGATATCCCAATGTGCGGCGTGCCAGTGCATGCGGCGGAAGAGTATCTTCAGAGGCTGATTGCGCTGGGCCACCGGATTGCAGTATGTGAACAAACCGAAGACCCTGCTGAAGCAAAAAAGCGCGGTTCTAAATCGGTTGTGCGCCGTGAGGTCGTTCGACTGGTCACGCCAGGTACGATTACTGAAGAAAAACTGCTCGAACCTTCGGCGTCGAATTTTTTGGCGGCACTTACCCGCATTCGGAGCAGCGAAGACAGCGACTCATTTGCGCTTGCGTGGATCGATATATCAACGGGGTCATTTCAAATCTGTTCGACGGGACTCTCGTCTTTAAGTTCTGATTTATCCAGGATTGAGCCGCGTGAGTTGGTGCTGGCGGACACTCTTTATCATGATGAGGATGTGCGTTCACGTATCCATCTTGAGGAGCGAGCGCTGACGATTGAATCGGGTACGTTCTTTGATAGCCAAATGGCATTGAAGAGGCTTGAAAGTATTTTTGGTGTTAAAACGCTTGATGGTTTTGGAAGTTTTACGACAGCAGAGATTTCTGCTGCCGGTGCGATCCTTGCTTATGTCGAGAAAACCCAGCTGGGTGAACGCCCAGCGATCATGCGGCCAATCCGTCAAAGCAGTGACGAGGCGCTGTTCATTGATGCGGCAACGCGGGCAAGTCTGGAGTTGCTGCGGACGCTGTCTGGTGAGAAGCAGAGGAGTTTGATTAGCGCGATTGATTTTACCCAAAGTGGTCCGGGGGGCCGACTTCTCAGCCAACGGATGATGAGTCCTCTTTGCAATGTTGAGACGATCGCCGAAAGACAGGACAGTGTATCCTTTCTGTTGGCAGATGGAGAAACAACTGCTGCCTTGAGAGAGTTTTTAAAATCGGTGCCGGATATCGCGCGTGCGGTTTCACGAATCTCCCTCAATCGGGGCGGGCCTAGAGATCTGGTCGCTGTCTTGGATGGCCTCGTTGTATCGGAAGACATTGGTATCGCTCTTCGGCGGGCAACGATGCTGCCAAAGGAGTTGGCTGCATGCCTTGGGACAATTGACAAAATGCCATCGGTGGTTCGTCAGCGCTTGAGTGAAATGCTTGATGCGGAAGTGCCGCTTTTGGCCCGAGATGGGGGCTTCATCAAAAAGGGCTTTGATCCGGAACTTGATGAATTGCGCGACCTCAGGGACGAAAGTCGTCGAATCATAGCCGGGATGCAAACGCGGTATGCAGACCAAACCGGCGTGAAATCACTTAAAATCAGGCACAATAATGTTTTGGGATACTTCATCGAAGTAACTGCCAACAACGCTGCGGCGCTTACATCGGAAGAGGCAAAAGGTGAATTCATTCATCGACAAACCCTTGCCAACGCGATGCGATTTACGACAACAGAGCTTGCGGATATGGAAAGTCGAATTGCCAATGCTGCGGGACGGGCATTGGCAATAGAGTTAGGCCATTTTGACACGTTGGTAGCTGTTGTTGTGGGGGCTGCGGAAGACATCAATAGGCTGGCTGAAGTCATGGCCATTGTCGATGTCTCTCAAGGGCTGGCAAAGCTGGCTGAGCGCTGGAATTACTGTCGCCCGGTTGTCGATGAAAGTGTTTCATTTGAGATTAAAAATGGCCGCCACCCGGTTGTGGAGCAGGTCTTGAGAGCGGAAAAACAGAATCCGTTTATTGCAAATGATTGTAACATTGGTGGCGATAAACTGGGTATGCTTTGGCTTCTGACTGGACCCAATATGGGTGGTAAGTCCACGTTCTTGCGTCAAAACGCGCTTATAATAATCCTCGCGCAGATGGGGTCCTACGTGCCCGCCGAGACTGCCCGTATCGGGGTTGTGGATTGTTTGTTCAGTCGTGTAGGTGCTGCAGATGATCTTGCAAAAGGGCGTTCAACCTTCATGGTTGAGATGGTTGAAACGGCTGCTATTTTGAACCAGGCAGGGAAACGCTCTTTTGTCATCCTTGATGAAATAGGGCGTGGCACGGCTACTTTTGACGGCCTATCCATCGCATGGGCAGCCATTGAACATCTGCATGCAGCCAATCAATGCCGCACGTTGTTTGCAACGCACTATCACGAATTGACGTCCCTCGCTGAGCCGCTCGATCGGCTTTCTAATGTCACCATGAAAGTGAAGGAATGGGAGGGTGACGTTGTGTTTATGCATGAAGTCGTTCCCGGTACCGCAGACAGATCTTATGGTATTCAGGTTGCAAAACTTGCGGGGCTGCCCGAAGCGGTTGTTGTCCGGGCACGCGATGTGCTTGATCAACTGGAGAGTACCGAAAGAGCCAATGGAGCCAAGACGCTCATAGATGATCTTCCGTTGTTTTCCGTTGATGTAAAGCCGGTGGAGACCAAAAAGGCAGAAGATCACGGGGTTGTCCAAGCATTGGAAGACCTCTCGCCCGATGATATGACACCCAGAGAGGCACTTCAGGCGCTGTATGATCTTAGAGCGAAAATCCTTAAATAAGGGATTTCACATGGGATCGCATTAAAGGCCATTTTCAATGGCTAGTTGTTTTAGGGAAACCTGAGGCCTTGGACCGATATGCTGAATTACCTCTGCTGCAGCCAAACTGCCTAAACGCGCACATTCACCCAGCTCACGACCGGACGTTAGCCCAAAGAGAAAACCAGCAGCATAAAGATCACCTGCACCCGTTGTGTCGACAAGATTAGCGATTGGGAAGGCATCAAACTCGCCTGTTTTTTCCCGCGTGACAATGATCGAACCGTTTTCGCCTTTTGTGATCGCTGCAAGGTCGCAATCTTCGCGGATTGCATTGATCCCGCTTTCAAAATCAGAAGTTTGGTATAGGGATTTGAGTTCGCCCTCATTGGCGAATACAATGTCAACCGTTCCTGATCGCATCAGATCCAGGAATTCATCTCGATACCGATCAACGCAAAAAGCATCGGAGAGCGTCATGGCGACTTTGCGACCAGCTTCATGGGCCATGTCTGCTGCATCGCGGATGGCCTGTTTTGCCTGCGCAGGATCCCACAGATATCCCTCAAAATATACGATCTTGGAAGCTTTGACCAAGTCACGATCAATATCTGCCGAAGAAAGTTGACCGCACGCACCCAGATAGGTGTTCATGGATCGCTCACCATCAGGCGTCACGAAAATCATTGATCTTGCCGTCTTTTCTCCCTCAGCAAGGGGTGGCGTGTCATAGTGAACACCGATTGCTTTGATGTCGTGGTTGAAGATACCCCCAAGATGGTCGTCTGCAACTTTCCCGATATAGGCGACGGAGCCTCCAAAGCCAGCAATGCCTGCTGCCGTGTTTCCGGCGCTGCCGCCTGACGTTTCAATTGCCGGGCCCATGGAGGCATAGAGTGCTTCGGCTCTGTCCATGTCGATCAGATTCATGGCGCCTTTTGTGATATTTTCCGAAACAAGAAAATCATCTTCGCAGCGCGCAATTATATCAACGATCGCGTTTCCGATTGCCAGGACGTCATAAGTGGGTTTGGACATACATTTTCTCCATGGTTATGAAAGTCTGATACCCTTGCGGGCGCTGAAAGAAAAGCAGCATTTTCAATAAGACCAGGCTTGTTTGGGGATGCGATAATCCCCATCTCCCGAATAACTGTGAAGGAGAGAAACTTGGTCATTGATTCGGCAAGAAGAGCCTTCAAGGGTATCTTTGCACAAAGGTCTCGATGGGTTGTTTTAAAGTCGGTAGGACTGACGATTTTGTTGTTCCTTGGCATATGGTTGGGATTGCAAAATCTGGTTTCTGTCTATCTGCTACCGTTTATTGATGGCTGGGTTTGGTTGACCTCCGTAATTCTGTGGGTGCTGGGTGCCGGGGTGATCGTTGCCGGTGGGTTTTTGCTCGGTCCGGTTACCGCGATTTTTGCAGGTCTTTTTCTTGATGAAGTCGCAGAACATATAGAAAGCGCACACTATCCAGAAGAGGTGCCTGGTACGGCAATGGCAACCGTTCCGTCTCTGTTTCTTGCAATAAAATTCGGATTGTTTGTGCTTCTGGCCAACCTAATTGCTCTTTTACTCGTCTGGGTCGCCGGGTTTGGGGTTATTATTTTCTTCCTTGTGAATGGTTTCCTACTGGGAAGAGAGTATTTTCAGTTCGCCGCGATGCGTTTTCTACCGGAATCAGATGTGGTTGCGCTACGCCGGAAGTTCAGCTTTGAAATTTTCCTAAGTGGTCTTGTGATTGCAGCCTTCATGAGCGTCCCGTTTCTTAACCTGCTGACACCGGTTTTTGCTGCGATTATGATGGTCCACCTTTATAAGACTATAAGCCACCAGCAACTGGAATTACCTGCTCAATAATGGGTATTATTTCTGCAGGGATATCGCAGGTCTTTTCTTTGGATTTGCAGATATCCGCAATGATACAGGCCTCACATTTTGGCTTGCGGGCAACGCATGTGTACCGGCCATGTAAAATCAACCAGTGATGGGCGTGGTAGAGAAACTCTTCGGGAATCGCCTTCATCAAAATTGCTTCAACATCATCAGGCGTTTTTGCAGGCGCCAGGCCGGTTCGCATGCCGATCCTCAAGATGTGTGTATCAACCGCCATGGTTGATTGTCCAAAGGCCATGGAAAGCACCACGTTGGCTGTTTTGCGTCCCACTCCGGGTAAAGTGACCAGCTCTTCACGGGTCTGTGGAACTACACCATCGAAATCATCCAGAAGTTTTTGGCTCAGCGCGATCACATTTTTCGCCTTGTTGCGGTAAAGACCAATTGTTTTGATGTGCTCGCGTACCTTCTCTTCTCCCAATGCCAGCATCTTTTCGGGTGTATCTGCAATCTTGAACAATTCCCGAGTTGCCCTGTTGACGCCGGCATCAGTTGCCTGGGCAGAAAGTGCAACGGCAACCACCAGCGTAAAAGGGTTTACATGCTCTAATTCGCCTTTGGGTTCTGGTCTTTGTTGACGGAAACGGCTGAAAATCTCTGTGATCTCTTCTTTTTTGTATTTCGTGCGCGGCAATCGTTTTTTCATGCGACCATTTAGTGCTGTTTGTTTCGGTGAATCCCGTTACACTATAGGGCATGAAAAATGAAACCACAGCCCGAAACATGGATAATCCAAAACCAGATTTCGTTGCGGAACTAACACCTTATCGGTCGCTTGGACGGACTGGATTTTTTGTCCTGATGATTTTTGTCTCAGTGACTTGTTTTTTGTCCGGACTGATGTTCCTGGTGATGGGTGCCTGGCCCGTTTTTATTTTTATGGCACTGGATGTTTTGATCATTTGGCTGGCGTTTCAAATCAATTACCGTTCGGCAAAAGCCAAGGAGCGGATTTCTGTTGGAAGGCACGAATTGAAAGTTGAAAAGGTTGATCCTGCAGGGCGTATGGTTGAGTATGTTTTCAACCCTTTTTGGACCCGGTTTGAAGTGGATCGGCATAAGGAAATTGGGATCACAGGAATGCGGCTCACAAGTGAGAACAAGAGTCTACCAATTGGTGCATTTTTGAACCCGGATGATAGAGAAAGCTTTGCCCTTGCTTTTTCCAGTGCGCTGATCAAAGCGAAAAACTAGTTTGACTGTGAGCAAGTTTCGGGTGGCAAGCCTGTCTTTTGCCTAGTAACTTGGCGCCATGAGACACGACCTACACAATCCCAAAGCCCAACGGTATGGCGGGCACGTTTTGCAACCGGACTCACGCGATGGCGACTACGCACTTGTCCGCGACGCAATTGAGTTTCTATCCATCCATTGGCAAAACCAGCCAAGCCTAGCAGAACTTTCCGAACATTTGGGGCTTGGTGAAACAGCAACCCAAAAATTATTTACGCGCTGGGCGGGGCTTTCGCCCAAGGCGTTTAGCCAGGCTGTCACGCTTGACCATGCGAAACGACTACTGAGAGAAGAAGAACTCCCGATCCTCGATGCTTCATTTGAGCTTGGTCTTTCTTCCCCGTCTCGATTGCATGACCTTTTTGTTACGCATGAGGCGATGCCTCCAGGTATCTGGAAAGCAAAGGGAGAGGGGTTGACCATGCGATACGGCTTTCATCCCTGCCCCTTTGGTCAGGCATTGGTGCTTGCCCTTGGTGAAGGACAGAATCAATCGTTGGCCGGGCTTGCCTTTTGTGATGCCGGAGAAGAATCACTGGCACTGGAAGATATGAAAAGCCGCTGGCCAAATGCCAGCTATGTTCATGATCGAGCGGGAACCGGTAAACTGGCTTCGAGGATATTTGAACCAAAAAATTGGCAATCGGATCAACCCCTGCGAGTTACATTGATTGGAACGGATTTCCAGATACGGGTCTGGGATACCCTCCTCGGTATTCCGATGGGCGAAGCAACGACGTACAGCGATATTGCTGAGGCGATTGAAAACCCTAAAGCGGTTCGTGCGGTTGGGGCTGCGGTTGGCAGAAATCCGATCTCGTTTGTCGTCCCCTGTCATCGGGCGCTGGGCAAATCAGGTGCATTGACCGGATATCACTGGGGCCTTACCCGCAAGCGGGCGATGTTGGGTTGGGAAGCGGGCATTGCGCAATGATCCATCGAAACCCCGGCTTTTTTTGAAGGGTTCGCGTTGTTGTTCATCGTTCACGATTATGTGTTCAGTAACAGCTTTTTGAACATTTTCGTATCGAGTATACAACTCAAATGCGCAGGATAATTTGCTCCATTACGATGATAAGCTTTATGAGCGTCGCCATTTTGGTGTCCGTGACCCATGCGCATTCTGAAAAGCCAGTGAACCTTGTTCCATTGGTTGTTAATTTGGCTGAGACGTCGGTATATTCCACTGATCTTAAACAAGGGTCTGTTGCGGATTATCCAGGGTTTGCAGAGCAAGGATGCGATTGCAAAGATTGGAAAGGCAATTTGGGCCTGGGCTGTGGTGTAGTTCTTGCTTTGCCGAATGCCAACGAGAAAGTTGTGGGCCTTACGGTCTCTAAATTCACCTATGAATGGGTAAACAGCTATGGGTTGGATCTTTTTCCAGATCCTTTAAAGCGCCCTCCGCGCGTTCTTCTCTGAAAAAGTTTGTAATTCTGTCTGCATGTAAACCGACACACGCCTTTTTGTTTGTGTCAGAGGATGGCGGAAAGCACGGGATATTCGTGTCGACCCCGTAATTCCTTCGGTTTTTGCAAATTAAAAAAACTCTCGTTTCAGGGAATGAAAAAATGAAAGTTTATACTTCTAACGTTACTCGAAGGGCATTCCTTTTGGGGTCTTGTGGCGCCGTTTTGGCGGGGTGCTCAAACACTATTTCCCGGCCGTCCTTTGTTGCCGGAGATGGTGGGGCCAGCAGGAATTTCTCCGCTATGTATGCGGCGTTGCCAAGCGAACAATTTCCAATACCTGCGGTTAGTCGAACGGCACTAAAGCCAAAGTTTCGCCGTAAGCGGGTACGCTACAACACGAAAGAAAAACCAGGAACTGTCATTGTAGATACGCGTAAGTTCTTTCTGTATCACGTCGAAGACGGTGGCCGTGCGATGCGTTACGGCGTTGGTTTGGGAAGAGCCGGATTTGAATGGTCCGGCCGCGCCCGAATAGCCTGGAAAAGAAAATGGCCGACTTGGACGCCGCCCCGTGAGATGATTCAGCGGCAGCCCGAACTTGAAAAATGGAGTGCAAAAAATGGTGGCATGCCGCCTGGATTGCTGAATCCGCTTGGCTCGCGTGCCCTTTATATCTTTGAGGGAAATGTGGACACGCTTTATCGAATCCATGGGACGCCTGAAGTGCATACCATTGGTAAGGCGGTGTCGAGTGGCTGCGTCCGGATGGTAAACCAAGACGTGATCGATCTGTATGAGCGCGTTCGGCCGGGTTCTGAAATTTTGGTGGTTTAGGAAAGGGTGTTGCGATGTCCAGATTTTCCAAGACTGAAGACGAAACTTTACTAGGTGCCCGCGCTGAAAACTGTACGGAAGCGAAAAATTGTATGTTTCAGGATGCAAAGAAACTGGGATTTTCTGCTCAGGAGATCAAACATCTCAAACGT
Organism: Pseudomonadota bacterium; assembly: GCA_039191645.1. Taxonomy (GTDB): domain Bacteria; phylum Pseudomonadota; class Alphaproteobacteria; order Rhizobiales; family Rhizobiaceae; genus JAALLB01. The sequence continues at coordinate 32,285 of JBCCXO010000006.1, forward strand.
TTGTACAAGGAAAAGCTAACCAGGAGGGTACATAAAAAGTAGCCTGTGACCGTATGTTTTCTTATTTAATCGGAAATCTTGATTGTAACAACGCCACGTGCAATCAGGGTTTCCTCATTGTCCTGCCAACAGGTCACATCCACGACGCTAAGACGGCGGCTTAATCGCTGGATCGTCGCTCTGGTGTACAAATCAACATCTTTTGAAATCCTGAGATAGTCTGTCGAATTGGTCACGATCATCAGCGCTGCATCGCGATCGAGTTGTCTGCGTGTTTCTGCTTCAGCACTTACTTCGATCATAGCGCCTGTGACGCCACCGTGGAGGGATCTGATCCAGATGTTTCCCAAATGATGTTCTGCGAAGGTCGTCCGATAAACTGACGGTGTTTCTGTCGTGCTTGCGCCAAGCCAATGAGCAATCGGTGTTTGGAACAGGTTTGTCATCCCTTGCTACCCAGTGGCTTGCTGGTGGTTCCGATCATAAACGTACCGATGGCAGTCGATGCGGTATAAGTGGTATCTCCCACCAATATTTCCCCTCGAACATAGGCGATGGAGTTTTCCTCACCATCCCAGATTGCCCGGCACTTAATTGGCTCGCCAACCGGAATCCGTCTGATGTGATTGCTGGTAAGTTTGATCGTTGCAATGGGTTTTGCCTGCTTTAACTCCCCCAAAGCACTCGCACCCATTACCGTGTCGAGGATTAGAGTGTGAAAACCCGGATGGACGTTTACACCATCTCCGTCGGCAAAACTCTTGGGTGCATTCAAGGTCACTTCCAGCACGTGTTCCTTGACAGCGTGGAACTTCATATTGAACTCAGCGGTTAACGGATGCTTATCCGTGAACAACTCTTGGGCTGGATGCAACCCTGCCATCTTACGTATCGAGCTCCAGTATTTCCTTAGAGATTACCGTCGTATCTGATGCCAGTTTGTAGATCATCGGGACGCCGGTTGCGATTTCAAGGCTCGTGATTGTTTCGCTTGTCATTTTGTCAAGCACCATGATCAGGGAGCGAAGCGAGTTTCCGTGTGCCGCAACAAGGACTGTATTGCCCCGCATCACGCGCGGTAGAATTTCGTTCATATAATAAGGCCATACACGGGCGCCTGTGTCCCGCAAGCTTTCACCTTCCTCGCCTGGTGGCGGTGTATCATACGAACGGCGCCAGATATGAACCTGTTCTTTGCCCCATTTTTCACGGGCATCATCCTTGTTCAGCCCGGCCAAATCACCATAATTGCGTTCGTTTAAAGCCTGGTCGTGAATTGTCTCCAAATCGGATTGACCAACACCATCGAGAATGTGTTGGCAGGTTTTTTCTGCACGCTGCAAAACGCTGGTATAGGCAATGTCAAACTTGATGTTCTTTTGTGCCAGGACTTTTCCGGCAGCAACTGCTTCTGCATGACCCAGCTCCGTCAGGTCTGGATCTCTCCAGCCCGTAAACAGATTTTTTTTGTTCCACTCACTTTGACCGTGCCGCACCAGAACGAGCGTGCAATCCATCTTCTTCTTCCTTGAAAGTTTACGTTAAAGTCCCAATACATCACGCATGGAATAGAGGCCAGAAGGTTTATCCTTCGCCCACAGTGTAGCCTTTAAGGCACCCGTCGCAAATAGCGAACGATCATGTGCCTTATGGGTAAGTTCAATCCGTTCGCCGCTTCCGGCAAGTATTACGGAATGGTCGCCGACGACGGAACCGCCACGAAGGGTTGCAAAGCCGATCGTCCCTGTTTCGCGTGCGCCGGTGATGCCGTCCCGGACACGAACAGAACGGTCTGAAAGATTGATTTTTCTGCCTTCAGCTGCAGCAGCTCCAAGCAGAAGTGCTGTCCCTGATGGGGCATCTACCTTGTGCTTGTGGTGCATCTCCAGAACTTCTATATCAAAGTCTTCATCCGATAATGCCTGCGCAGCCTGTTCAACCAACACTGCGAGCAGATTTACGCCCAGGCTCATGTTACCTGATTTGACAATCGTTGCAGATTGAGCGGCTTTGGCAATTTCTTCGTCCTGCTCTTTGGTGCAACCGGTCGTGCCAATGATATGGATGCAGTTGTGTTGGGATACCCGGTTTGCAAGCTCAACTGTCGCGGTTGGTACCGTGAAATCAATTACTGCATCAGAAAGGTCCAGTGCGGCCTCCAGATCATCCGTAATCGGAATCGCGTTTTGTCCGATACCAGACAAAACACCGCTGTCTTTTCCCAAATTTGCTGACCCAGATTGTTCGATCGCGCATCCAAGCTCGAGCTCCGAAGCTTCATGAAGCGCACGAATGAGTGCACCACCCATGCGCCCGGCTGCTCCTAGTACAGTGACTTTCATCTGGCTCATGACGCTTGTTTCCTGGATGATGTTTTGCTGCCTGTTGGCTTTGGCAGTGTAGAACCTATGCCATGCAATCGCGCGTATGTGCCAGTTTTTTTCTTGAGTAGATTGGCATGCGTCCCTTCTTGGGTCACTTTACCCTCTTCAATGACGTAGATCCGGTTTGCATTGCGAATTGTGCTGAGCCGATGCGCAATGACGATTGTCGTTCTGCCTTTCACCAATTTGTCCAACGCGCGCTGGACCAAGAGTTCGGACTCATTGTCCAAAGCTGATGTAGCCTCATCCAATAAAAGGATCGGCGCATTTCTGAGGAAGGCGCGGGCTATCGAAAGACGTTGCCTTTGGCCACCGGATAGGTTGCCACCCAACTCGCCAACGAGTGTGTCATATCCTTGTGGTTGCTCCAGAATGAAATCGTGCGCTTGCGCACGGACTGCGGCATCCACGATTTCTTCTTCGGATGCGTCGGGTTTTCCAAAACGGATGTTATCGCGAATGCTTCCTTCAAACATAATGGGCTGCTGGGAGACATAGGATATGGATTGGCGCAGGCTATGGGTTGTGACGTCGGCAATGTTCTGGCCGTCAATTAGAATTTCTCCGCTATCCAGATCAAAGAACCTTTGCGCCAGTGAAATGAGTGTTGACTTGCCCCCGCCGGAGGGACCGACAAGGGCTGTTGTTTTGCCGTCTTCGGCAAGCAAGCTTACCCCGTCCAGGACTTTCTCGCCCTCTTGGTAGGAGAAATGTACGTCTTTGAACTCGATTTCGCCGTTGGTGATTGAGATCGCTTTTGCGCCTGGCTTATCAGCCTGACGTTGCGGTGTATCCAGAATCTCATAGAGCATTCTTGCATTGACCAATGAACGTTCAAACTGGACCCGGAAACTTGCAAGCTTTCGCGCGGGTTCGTAGGCAAGCATCGCCGCTGTCAGAAAGGATAGAAGGCCACCGGCATCATGGCCAAGTTCTGCAACCCGATAACCGCCGAAGGCAATGACACCCGCGATTGCAAAGCCTGCGAGGATCTCGGTTGGCGGCTTGGTCTTTGCATTTAACTGAACAATTCTGTTTGAACGTTTCTCTGCCTGTTGCGTAAGGTCGCGCATTTTGTTGATCATTTGCTCTTCCATCGTGAATGCTTTCACGATTTCCATGCCTTGTGAGTTTTCAACGATGGCAGATGTTACCTTGGCGTTTAGGTCGACTTCCTGACGGGCAACTTTGCGAATACGGCGAACGTAGCGCGACATGATAAGCGCAATAATCGGTAATACAGCCAATGACAGGACTGACATAAATGGATCTTGCAATACCATTACGGTTATGAGCGCTATTAAGGTAAAAAGATCCCTTGCGAAGACGATCACCACGTCATTCAACATGGTGCGCATACCCAAGATATTCTGGTTTATTTGTCCGACCAAATAGGCCGAGCGATTGGATTTATGATACTCAACGCCCAGTTTCAGCAGGTGGTCAAAAATCCTTACCTGGTATCGCGCCACGATGTTGTTGGCGATTTTACCCAGGACATACAAATATGCATAGGTAGCCAGACCTCGGATTGTGAAAGCCCCGAAGATTGCCATTGCAATTAAATAAGCCAGTTGCAGGTCCTGGTCGCGGAAAACACCGTTCACAATGTCCCGAACAATCCAGGCAGGAAAAGCGGTGCTCGCAGCAACCAGCCCAAGCAAAATGAATGCCAGGATGTACCGGTTACGATACAGCCGCCAGTTCTCCGAGAGAACACGTTTGACGATCGCCAGGGACTCGTCCTGTGATAATGTGTTTTGTGGTTTATTTTCCAAGATGGATTGTCCAGCTTGTTATATTCGCCCAATTCGTGGGCCTTCATACAAGTAGAGTGACAGTTTTGCAAAGGCTAAACGGGTATTACTGCATCACTTATCGATACAGGGCCTGCTTTGACTATTTTTGCGGTGATGCCGCCGTGTCCTCGAACAGCAGCATATCCCCCCGTTCCCAGGATTTCTTCCATCCGAGAGCAGGGTGCACAAAGACCCGTTCCCTCAAGTATGGCGTTGCCAATTCTGAACTGCCGGTTTCGCAGGCCCAGAAGATTTATTCCGCTGACCACCAGATTCCTGCGTAGATCGCATGGATTGACCGCTTTAAGGCCTAAGAATGCGGCAATTACTGCTAAATGCTCATACTGGATCAGCGTGATAGAGCGTTTGCCTGCAGACTGATAGTGGTCGCCCACAACACCGTTTATCGTCAGGTCAATTGTATCGACGGCATCCATGGGCTCCCGTCGTGCGGGCCGCACGCCGATCCATTCCACAGAACCTGATTTGGCATTCGTTCGTGTAAGTTCTGCGATTGTTTTCACGTCAGATTTCACCAATGAGGAGGTTTTGTGGTGTCTGTGGACAGATCTGCGCGGTCTTCAAGACCTGCGAGCTGACCTTCAAACTGTTTGAGTTTTAACTCCAGATTTTCGATTCTTTTCCACTGTTTCAAGACTTCAGCTGACAATTCGTCATTTGTCATGCGTAGATGCGCGGTTTCCTCTTCCAGTTTCAGCAATCGCTCAGCGTCATTTCTCACAGTCTTTGTCCTTCGAACAACTCATCTTTGACAGCCTCCATGGATACATATGTCGATGTATTTGCCACATGGGGAAGGGACGAGATCACTTCCCCCAAAATACGACGGTAATCCCGCATGTTTTGCGTTCTGACCTTTAGTAAATAGTCGTAGCTGCCTGCGATCATATGGCATTGCTCAACTTCCGGCAGGACCGTGACGCAGCGGTTGAATTCACTCAGCGCGCTTTCCGTCGTGTCGCTGAGTTTAACTTCCACAAAGGCAATATGGTCAAGGCCCAACTTTACCGGGTCGAGAATGGCCTGATACCCCACAATTACCCCCGCCTTTTCTAACCGTTTCAAGCGCATTTGGCAGGGCGTTTTCGACAATCCGATTTTTTTCGCAAGTTCCGTCACAGAAATGCGGCCGTTGGCGGAGACTATATGCAGGATTTTTCGGTCAAAGTCGTCTAGATCAGTCGATTCTATCAATTGAGGTAAACTCACTATTTATTTTGTAAACTATAGTCTGTATCACTAAAAAATATTGAAATAAAGGGAAAATGACTTTTTCAATTGGACTACTCTGGGTAAAAACGAGAGGGAAGGCATGCTAGAAGGTCACAATCATCAAAAGCTTCGAAACCGCATCCGTGAGGCGACGCTGATGGATGAGGGTGAGATCTTGAAGTATTTGGTTGGGATTGCTGATTTATCTCCAGATGCCCGCGCGAAAATTTCACATGATGCCGCAAACCTGGTTCATGAAATCCGCGAGTCTTCTGATCCTGGTTTGATGGAGACTTTCCTTGCTGAATATGGCCTTTCGACTGAAGAGGGGATCGCGTTGATGTGTCTTGCGGAGGCGCTTTTGCGCGTTCCAGATGCAGAAACGATTGATGCGTTGATTGAAGATAAAATCGCACCGTCAGATTGGGGCAAACATCTTGGGCATTCCAGTTCTTCGCTTGTAAATGCCTCGACCTGGGCGCTTCTTCTTACGGGTCGAGTTTTGGCTGATGATGATGAAGGCGTTCTTGGTGCCTTGCGCGGGGTTGTGAAACGACTTGGAGAACCCGTTATTCGTACTGCGGTAAGTCGGGCGATGCGCGAAATGGGCAAACAGTTTGTGTTGGGTAGAAGCATCTCCGAGGCGATTGAAAACGCAGATACTTTTGAGAAACGCGGTTTCACTTATTCGTATGATATGCTGGGCGAAGCAGCCCGAACTGAAGCAGACGCGAAGAAGTATCACCTTGCTTACTCTCGCGCCATCAGTGCGATTGCAAAATCTGCCTTGTCTTCAGACATTCGAGATAATCCCGGGATTTCGGTTAAACTGTCTGCTTTGCACCCGCGTTACGAGTATCAGCAGCATCGAAGAGTGATGGAGGAGTTGGTGCCGCGGACCCGATCTCTTGCTCTATTGGCCAAATCAGCTGGGATAGGATTGAACATAGATGCTGAAGAAGCAGACCGGCTGGATCTGTCACTGGATGTCATTGAAGCGGTCTTGTCTGATCCTTCTTTGAGGGATTGGGACGGGTTTGGTGTTGTTGTTCAGGCCTATGGCCAACGAGCGTCGTTTGCGATTGACTGGCTGTATGATTTGGCCGTGAGGCTTGATCGCAAAATCATGGTGCGGCTGGTGAAAGGTGCTTATTGGGATACTGAGATTAAACTGGCGCAAACCCTTGGCTTAAGTGGATTTCCTGTGTTTACCCAAAAAGCTTCCACGGACATTTCCTATATCGCCAACGCAAGAAAACTCCTTGGAATGACGGATCGGATTTATCCGCAATTTGCCACGCACAATGCGCATACGGTTTGCAGTATACTTGAAATGGCAGAAGACCCCCATGCGTTTGAATTTCAGAGGCTGCACGGAATGGGTGAATCGCTTCATTCGAAAGTTTTGGAGAAACAAAAGACCCGATGTCGGATTTACGCTCCGGTCGGGGCGCATCGTGATTTGCTCGCCTATCTAGTTCGTCGCCTACTGGAGAACGGTGCGAACAGTTCTTTTGTGAATCAGATTGTGGACGAAGACGTACCGCCGGACGTCGTCGCTAAAGATCCTTTTGAGATGGTTGAAGGTGGTGTTTTTTCGGAGGGAAATCCAAAGATTGCAAAACCGGAAGCACTCTTTGGTCCTGAGCGCACGAATTCAAGAGGATGGAACCTTGCTGACCCTGTTGATGTTGCAGAAATCAAAGCTGCTGTCGGCCCTTTTGAAAAACATCAATGGCATGGATTTCCTTTGGTTGGGGAGACTTTTGATGCAGAAAACGAGACGCTTGTTGTTGTAAATCCTGCCGATCCGGATGATCAGGTGGGTACCGTGTCTGAAGCAGATCAAGGAGTTGTCGAAACGGCATTGATGCGTGCCCGTTCCTGGGAGGGGGCAAGCGCAGAAGACAGGGCAGAAATCCTTAATCTTGCCGCGCAATTGTATGAAGATCATTTTGGAGAACTGTTTTCACTTTTGTCTCGCGAAGCCGGCAAATCCATGTTGGATTGTATCGGAGAATTGCGTGAAGCTGTTGATTTTCTGCGATATTATGGCAGTGAGGTCAGACGGAGTGACACCAGCCAGCCTAGAGGTGTGATGACCTGCATCTCGCCTTGGAACTTCCCGTTGGCAATTTTTACAGGCCAAATTTCTGCTGCCTTGGCTGCCGGTAACGGCGTCCTTGCCAAGCCTGCCGAGGCTACACCTTTAATTGCGTTTCGTGCCGTTGAGCTTCTGCATCAAGCAGGGGTGCCCGATGATGTTTTGCAGTTGCTGCCAGGAAGGGGAAGTGTGGTTGGGGCTCATCTGACCTCTGACCCCCGAATTGCCGGCGTTTGCTTTACTGGTTCTACGCAAACGGCGCGGACTATAAATCGCTCTATGGCGTATGGGCTTCATCCATCGGCACCCCTGATTGCGGAAACAGGGGGTTTGAACGCCATGATCGTCGATTCTACAGCCCTGCCCGAACAGGCGGTGAGAGACATCGTTGTTTCCGCCTTTCAGAGTGCCGGGCAACGCTGCTCTGCATTGCGGGTTTTATATGTGCAGGAAGATGTGGCTGAGACAGTCGTTGCGATGCTCAAAGGTGCAATGGATGAGTTGGCAATCGAAAATCCATGGTATTTGTCGACGGATGTTGGCCCCGTAATCGACGTGGCAGCAAAGGAAAAAATCTCAACTCATATCGAAAAGGCAGCGGAAGAAAAGCGGATCCTTCATCGACTTCATCATCCTGATAAAGGTACTTTTGTTGCCCCAACGCTGATCAAAGTCCACTCTATACAGGACGTAAAGGAAGAGATTTTTGGCCCTGTCCTGCATGTGGCAACGTTCCAGGCAGATCAGATTGATCAGGTTGTCACCGATATCAATGCGACCGGCTTCGGGCTCACCTTCGGCTTGCATACTCGCATTGACGATCGTGTTCAGCACATTGTCGATCGGGTGGAAGCTGGTAATATTTACATCAATCGTAATCAGATTGGCGCCATTGTGGGGTCGCAACCTTTTGGCGGTGAGGGTTTATCGGGAACCGGACCAAAAGCTGGTGGCCCGAATTACGTTCAACGCTTTGTCCGTGAACAGATCACCGATGATGATCCAATACCGGAGGAAAATTTCGTAAACCCTGGTAGTGTGCAAAGTGCTATAAATGCAGCCTTGTCGGGCTATCAATCCCGACTTTATGATCAACTTGAACTTGGTGGGCCTACGGGGGAATCAAACCAGCTATCACGGTTTTCACGTGGGATTGTTCTCTGCTTGGGCCCAAAACCGGAGCATTTAGAAGCACAAGCCAACCTCGTTGCGGAATACGGTTGCCGCAGTGTGTTGATCGGTAAGGGTCAAAAGGAACTTGAAGGCCTTTTGGAACCTGAAGCGCTTGTGCATCTGACCGGATTTGCGGCGGTTTTTTGTTTTGGTGATCCTTCTTATCTCAAAGCGTTGCGGATTGCTTTGAGCAACAGAGGCGGTCCAATCATTCCCCTGCTAACCTCACCAGCGGCGGCAGACATGTTGCTTTTGGAGCGGCATGTTTGTGTTGATACAACGGCTTCTGGAGGGAATGCAGCACTGTTGGCTGCGCAAGCTTGACCGGCTGATTGTAAAAATTTTGTGATAGCGTTTTTCAACAGTTTATTTGCAATGCCAAAAAAAGCTGCTCTAATCGGCCAAAATTAGAGGAGTTTGTCATGAAAAAGGTTTTGACACCGATCTTTGCATCCGTGGTCGCTGCCATGTTGTCTGTGGGGTCTGCGCATGCTGCAGCAACCGCCAAGGCCGTTGAGATAAAGGGTGAGGTTATCGATACCTGGTGCTTTTTCTCCGGCGTGATGGGGGGCGAAGATGCAGTCGTTGGCACGGCGCACCATACGTGCGCTTTATGGTGTGCTGCGGGTGGAATTCCGGTTGGTGTCCTTACCGAAGATGGCGACGTTTACATGGTGTTGAAATATGAGGGTGAAGACATTCTCGAGCAATCCGACAACATCATGGAGGTCCAGTCAGACGTCATCACGGCTAAAGGGCTTCATTATGTGCGTGATGGCGTTAACTACCTCGTTGTAGAAAAGGTCGTTGCGAACGATGGTATCGTAAATCTAAACCACGAGGATTTTGGTTCAGTGCCGCCATTCTCCTTCCCGAAGAAGAAGTAATAAGGGGGTAGCCAAAGGATGACCGGTATGAAGAAAATTACAGTTTTGACAGCTCTTTTAGGTGGTTTGGCCTTGTCCAGCGGCATTGCGCAGGCAGAGGGCGAGTTTTCCGAAGGCAGTAATGCCAAAGAGTTTGGGTTTATAGATGAAGAACAGGCGACATTCTCAGGCAAAGTTGTGGATGTCATGTGTGAATTAAGCGGCAATTGCGAAGACAATTGCGGCAATGGCGAACGCTTAATGGGCATCGTGCGTGATGCCGACAACAAATTGATCCTTCCTTTGAAAAACGCCCAGTTGGCTTTCAACGGTCCGGTTGATGACCTTGTGCCGTATTGCAACAAACAAGTTGATGTTGATGGCGTTTTAATCGGGGATGTCGAGTCGTATGGAGCGAAATTTTATATGCTTCAATTCATCAAGGAAGCTGGGGCGCCAGAATGGAGCAAGGCGAACTTGTGGACCGCTGCATGGAAAGCAAGAAATCCGGAAGTGGCAGATGGTAAGGGCCCCTGGTTTAAGCGTGATCCGCGGGTTGCCAAACAGATTGAAGCCACAGGCTACTTTGGGATTGGTCACGAGGCGGATGAGAAATATCGCGCTGAAAATGAGTGATTAGCTTCGGATTTGTGAGATGTTCAAACGGTTTTTGATTGCTGTTGCAGCCTGTTTGCCGGTGGCGAGCGGTGTATTTGCCCATGATGGTGTCGTTCATAAGAATCTGGACGAAGCATTGAGGCATCAAGAGGAAACATCACCGAATACAGCGGGATTTCCTGAAGTTAAGGGTGGCGATTTTAAACTCGTCGACCATAACGGAAATACCCGTACGTCTGTTAGTCCTGAAGGCCAGTATCAACTTATCTTTTTTGGGTATGCGAATTGTCAGGCGATCTGTTCGGTCGCACTCCCGAGGATGGCGGAAGCTGTCTATTCTCTTGAAAAAGAAGGCATTTTGGTCACGCCACTTTTGATTACCGTCGATCCAAGCCGTGATACAGTCGACAATATGAAGGACGCAGTTCGCACCTATCATGATCGGATGGTGGGTTTGACAGGGTCGGAAGAAGCGCTTCAGGCGGCCTATGATGTATTCCAGGTTGAAAAGTCTTTGGTGTATGAGCACCCCGAATATGGTCCAATTTATGCGCATGGTTCCTTCATTTACCTGCTTGGGCCGGATGGCGACTTTAAAACCCTATTGCCGCCTATCCTTGGACCAGACAGAATGGCTGAAGTCGCTAAATCTTACATTCAAGACGAGAAATCCTGAATTAGGTCCTTTGCTTTTTCAACTCTCCGCAATTTTAACATTCCGTTAAGGATGCCTAATACACACTCGTGTTGAAAGACTGATTCTTATTGGTGAGTACTCATGATGCTTGCAAACAAAAAAACAGAGTCACACGTTGAACATGTGGTTTCCGAGAATGAAGTTCTTGGCCAAATCTTGGCTGGCCCTGCGGATGCGGTCGAGATAGGTCAATCTCTGCCCGAAATGCAGCGGGCGAGAATTGCACAGTTTTGCTATAACCGGGTGCACATGCGGGAGTTGGGGCTCCGGCTTGCCAGTACGTGTGGGATCGTTGCCTTAAAGCATGCCTTTGGTCGGGCAGCTGATGTTGTTTATGAACAATCACGCGATGTCGATGAGACACTGGGTAAGTTGAAAAATACGCCAGGTAATCAACCGCCCAAACCCATCACGCTTAAGACTACCAATTGATTTTTGCCGTGCGTGCTGTCGGTGCTGCCGCATAGATCGGAGGCATTAGGGCGCGATTCACGTCTTTTCGATCACATTTAGTTCAAAATATGAATTCAAATGTGATTCAGCAAACGGGCCATTCAGACTGTATTCAGTCACAAAGTGTTATTTATACTCGATAAATTAAACACCGTGGCCAAATGACAACACTACCGACGAACATTCCTTTCTCGATAAGCAATTCTGATCCCACCGCTGCGATTAAAGCCTCGGGCAAATTGGTTATTGGACAATTGGGTCAAACCCTGGATGGCTGTATTGCTACCCCTACCGGAGATTCAAAGTATATAAACAGCGATTGCGGTCTGCGGCATCTGCATGCAGTGCGCAGCGTTGTGGATGGCGTATTGGTTGGTGTGGGTTCCGTGAACGCCGATAATCCGAAGTTGACAGTTCGATTGTGTGAGGGGAATCATCCTGCACGGATCGTGATTGACCCACGGGGCCGTGTGAATTTGGATTCGGATATCTTCAAAGATGGAAACGGTGATGTCATGGTTGTGACCAGTGAGCGCACTGACCATCCGGCGAAAAAGATAGCGCGTATCCTCAGTCTTCCTGACGACCAGTTTCACATCGATCCGACTGCAATTGTTGAGGCTCTTCACGGTATCGGTCTGGAACGACTTTTGGTCGAGGGTGGCAATCGTACACTTTCTACCTTTTTAGATGCCGGTGTTCTGGACCGGCTGCATCTCATTGTTGCACCTGTAATTATGGGTGGGGGCTTATCCGGCTTGGAGCTTTCGCCCATCGACAAGTTACACGAGGCCTTACGCCCCGCTGTCACCTTGTATCCTTTGGGCAGAGACGTTCTTTTCGATTGTAATTTCAGAAGCGCTCATTGTTAGTCCCTAAGCCATTGTTTCAGGGATCGCAAAAAAATCGATATGCCCAACAAATACGGACGCTTTTCCTGAATCGATCAGTTTGAGACGTTGCGACAACCAGCTGTCAAAGTGAGCCTTCTTGTGGGGGTCGATTTCGCAGGCCGCCTGATGCCAGCCTTCTATAAGCAATTCCTGAAAAAGCTTATCTTCGGGGTTGCCAATCCAGTCAGAGCGATCGGACACCACTTTAAATCCGAAATTTTCAAATAGTCTTATAACCGTTTCAGCTGCATCCGGTCCAAGCGCGGGCCCAAAACCTTTGTCTGTTTTTTGATGGTGGTTGAAAGCCTTGAGAACTTCGACATCCGTTTGGAGTTCAGGCTTGCAACCGACCCTCCCGTCGTATGACAGAGCCGCATAAAACGGGGTTTGATGCTGAGTCACATGCTCGCAAAATGTTTTCAGCCAAGATTCAGAAACAAGATCAAGAAACGCTGATGTTGTCAGCAGCTGCGGCTGATTGGCAAAGACAGTGTCCACCGACTTCGACAGGTCGGCAAGGCTGAATGTCATTTCATCGCCTTGCAAATATGTTTTTGCTTGGTCGAGGAGTGTATCGTCATGGTCAATCAGGTGCCAGGAAAGCGTATTCTTTAAAACAGGTTTGAGGGCTCTGAGCGTGGAGCCGGTACCGCACCCGATATCCGTCACCTTCAGTGTACCGAAGTTTTCGAAGTGTTGGCGAACCGCAGCCAGAACCGCCTCGCTTCGGGCGCGGTGATCAATCGGTTCACGGGCATCAAGCCATTGAGATGAAAACCCGCTCATGTGATATTTTCCAATAGGGTTGCAAATTTTTTTCCCGAATCCCGCCAAGTGGGAAACCCATTAGCGGCGGAGAGCGCTCCCTCGCGATATTGTCTTTGGGCATCTGGATCTGCAATCATGACCTTTAGTGCCTCTGCCAATGCCAATGCATTGCCAGGTTCGACTAATATTCCACATTGTGACGGGACAGTATCGGGAATCGCGCCGGCGGTTGTTGCAATGACTGGCAGTCCCCTCACAATGGCTTCTGCGTATACCATGCCATAGCCTTCAAAGAGTGAAGGCAACACAAAAACGTGTGCATTCGCATATGTTTCTTCCAGCACGTCTTCATCTACAGCGCCATGAAAGACAATTCTGTCCTCAAGGTTTTCTTGTGAAACAAGATCTTTGATCTTTGCAAAGAGTTCAGGCTGAAAGTCCGTTTTTCCAACGCAATCCAGTCGCCAATCCAAATCTTTTAAATGTGCCAAGGCTTCAACCAGAACACGGTGTCCTTTGCGCTCAATCACGGACCCGACGCAAAGCAACCGGATGGGTTGGGAAGGGTTGGGCGGTTTCGACTTTGTAGAGGCTTCAACGCCTGGCAGTACATGGTCTACCAACCGTGGCATTACTTTGAATAGTTTCTGAACTGTCCTGGTTGTCTCTGGACTCGTCGTTACAATCTGCGATGCGGCTTTCAAGCCAGTTGCTTCGGATGCTTCAAGTCGTTTTGCCGTTTGAGAATCCAAGCCGTTTTCAAGGCAAAGGGGATGATGAACCAAGGCAACAACCGGTGCCTTGATTTTCAGGGTTTCCATAAGTGCAGGATGTCCGCCCCCTGCAAGACCGTCGACAATCGCGACACTGTAATCTGGAAGCTCCCTGAGTTTTTGAAGCGCCGCGTACTTTTCCTTTTCTGTCGGCTCGGGATAGTTTCCCTCGAGCGATAGGATGTTTACCTGATGCCCCAGTCGCCGGAATTCTTCAATGATTTTGCGATCATATCGATAACCACCGGTTGGAAGGTTGATGTCACCGGGAATGACAAACAGGATGTTGAGCGTCTGTGCCATGGTATTGGCTGCTTACAGCTTGGCTTCATACCAGGCGCGTGCAACATGGCTTTCTGAAAGGGTAACTCTGATTGCAGCCAGTTCTTCGGCGGGCCGACCCAGATCACCAGCGCGGGCCGCTTTTGCCAAGTGTTCCCAGATGTGTTTTGTCAAAAACTCGGTTGTTGTATTCTCATTCTCGAATTGAGGAAGCTCGTCCAGATTTGCGTAGTTGATCGGTTTTAAAACGTTGCTGAGGGCTTCGTGTGCTGCTCCGATATCAATGACCACATTGTTTTCATCCAAAGTTTGGGAGAGAAAACATGCATCGACAACAAACGTGGCGCCGTGCATGGCCTGAGCAGGGCCGAAAAACTCGCCCTTGAAAGAATGGGCTATCATAATGTGATCTCGAACTTCTACAGCGTGCAATGGTTTACTCCTTATGAATAATTTGCTCACGTATAATCTATGACTTGGCAAAGCGCATTGCTTTGAGGGTTGAATATGTCGTGAAGATGTTGGGGTATATCTGTGAATTTAATTTCGGGTTCAAGTAAGGATTCAAGGTTGGGATCTTCCAATAGTGAAATTGCTTTTTGCATACGTTTTGAAAAATCAAAGTGTGTTCGTTTTGCCGGTGAGATGGCGCCGACCTGACTTGAGACGATTTTGAGTCGTTTCGAATGAAAAGCACCGCCTAAACTAAGCGTAACAGATTTAGCGCCATACCAACTCATTTCTATGATCTTGCCTTCAAATGCACACATATCGATCGCGGTTTGCAGCCCTGCGCCAGATGCACTTGTGTGAAAAATCAGATCCCCCTGGCCAAGTCTCTCCACGTCTTCGGTATTCATCGGCTGAAAAAACGGAAACCCAAGTTGTTCAACGACGGCCCTTTTGTTTTCATCGGTATCGATCAATACCGGATTGAGGTTGGCTTCAGTCCTTGCAAGATAGGCTGTGAGAAGGCCCACCACGCCGGCACCGATCACCAAGCAATTGGGTGTGGTCGTAACTTCTGCATCCCAAACTGCATTGAGAGCCGTTTCCATATTGGCGGTCAATACAGCTCGTTTCGGTGAAATTCCCGATGGAATCTTTGAACAACTGGCTGCAGGAACAGAAATGATCGTTTGGTGTGGGTGAAGTACAAAAACATGGTCTCCGATCTCAAAATCAGTGACGGAAGCTCCTTTTTTGATCACTTCTGCAACACAAGCGTAACCATAAGTTACCGGAAATGAAAAATCGCCTGCCATAAATGGACAACGCATCGTTTCCCATTCACTTTCGGGTACCTGGCCTTTGAAAACAAGGCTTTCCGTTCCCCGGCTTATGCCGCTGTAAAGAGTCTTTAAAAGCAGGTTTTCATCTGCAAAATCAGATATTTGCACAGTTTCAATCAGAACTTCGCCCGGTGCTGTGTAGGTCAGGCGCTGTGCTCGCGAACCGATAACATTTATTTGTACAAATTGTTCAGACACAATTCAGGTTGCTTTCGATATACCCATCGCAGAAAGTTCGAGACTTTTGTCATACTTACGCCATGTAATGCAATGATTGAATGCTCTGGGCTTCATCCGTAACCATACTGTGGGAAATTCATTTATGACGATTACACAACGCCGGCTTTTGTTCGTGAGTTTAGTTTTGGTGACAATGCTATCGCTGATGGTACTCCTGATTAAGTCTATTTCCTATCAGGGCATATCCGTGGCGGAGTGGGTGTTGGTTGCGTGTTTTCTGATTACGCTTCCCTGGACTGTGATTGGGTTTTGGAACGCGGTGATCGGTTTTGTTTTAATGCGAACGACCGCTGACCCGGCGAAAGAAGTGTTTCCGGACTCCGGTTTGATCGAGGGCGATGAAGAGATTGTTGCGTCAACGGCGATTGCGATGTGCATCCGAAACGAAGATGTAGATCAGGTTGCGCGGAATATGAATGCGATGATCGCGCGGCTGGTTGCATCCGGTAACGCAGACAAGTTTCATGTATATTTGCTGAGTGACAGTTCTTTTGAAGATGTGATCGAGCGCGAAGGTCCGTTGTTTGAGCAGCTTAAAAAAGACTGGGAAGGTGTGATGGGCGTTACCTATCGACGCCGGTCTGAAAATCCAGGTTTTAAAGCTGGAAACATTCGAGATTTTTGTGAACGCTGGGGCGACAGGCATGATTACATGCTAACGCTGGACGCCGACAGTGTCATGTCAGCGTCTGCCATTTTACGGATGGTACGAATTATGCAGGCGAACCAAAACTTGGGAATCTTGCAAAGCCTGGTTGTTGGGTTGCCGTCTGATAGCGGGTTTACGCGGGCTTTTCAGTTCGGCATGCGCCTCGGCATGAAGTCGTACACGATTGGCAGTGCGTGGTGGCAAGCGGACTGCGGGCCCTATTGGGGGCACAACGCACTCATCCGTTTGGAACCCTTCATCAATCACTGCCATTTGCCAAAACTGCCTGGCAACGGCCCGCTTTCCGGCTGGGTGCTGAGTCACGATCAGGTCGAAGCAGTTTATATGCGAAGAGCTGGTTATGAATGCCGCGTGCTCGCGGAAGAGGGTGGCTCCTACGAGGAAAATCCGCCGCACATCCTTGAATTCATTCGTCGGGATTTGCGCTGGTGTCATGGCAATATGCAGTATTTCAAATTGCTCAGCGAGCCTGGTTTGCTTCTGACAAGCCGCATCCAATTGGTCCTTGCAATCTTGATGTTTACAAGTTCGCCTGCTTGGATGATTTTCGTCACTGTGGCGACATCCGGATTTCTGTTTCCGCAACTCAACATCAATTTTCAGGCAGTGGGGCCCGGTTATACGCTTTTTGCCATCATCATGGCGATGGTATTCGCGCCCAAAATCGCGTCGTTCTTTGATGTGCTGCTAACCACTAAGCTCAGAAGGCAGTTTGGTGGAACCATGGCGGTGATTGGCAGTGCCATAACCGAGACTGTGTTTTCGATGATGCTTGCTCCCATTATGGCGATTGCGAATACGATCTTCTTGTTCAAACTTTTCGTTTTACGCAAAGCAAAAGGATGGGTAGCGCAATCAAGGAGTGTTCAGGCTTTGCCAACAGTTGTCGTCCTCCATCATCTATGGCCGCAGATGCTATTTGGCCTAGCTGGCGTAGCTTTTGTGATCAGCGGCGGCGTTCATACGCTCGCAGGGCTTTTGATTTGCTTGCCTGTTTTTGTGGGACCTTTGCTTGCCATTCCTTTTGGCGTATCGAGTTCTTCGCCAGCAGTGGGTCGCGTGTCGGCCCGGCTTGGTTTTTGGCAGATACCAGAAGAAGACGAACCATCCGTGATTGTGCGTGCCCTTGATCTGCCTGCGCTTTCTGTTCGGGACGAGGTGATGGCTGCACGTCCAAAATATACGCCTCTGACGACGGAACAGCTTCTTACCATTGATGCTGAAATGGAAAATCCGAACGGTATTGTCCCTGAGCCAGTTCGTATTGTTGCTTAAGGCGACTTGACGACAGGCAAAATTAGCAGTCTTTAGGCAAAACACTGCTCTTAGAAGGTGGGAACTATACCATGGGGATTATACCGGTAATTTTGAGCGGCGGTTCCGGTACCCGCCTATGGCCGCTTTCAAGAAAAAGTCGGCCAAAACAATTCTTAAGTCTTGAATATGAAGACACTTTCTTTCAGGCAACTGTGAAGCGCTGTTCCCGATCGCTTTTCGATGCGCGTCCTATCGTTGTTGCCTCCAATGATCATAGATTTGTGGTGGCTGAAAACCTAGCTGAAATCGGTTGTCAGGCTGACATTCTTCTCGAGCCATTGCCGAGGAATTCTTGTGCAGCCGTTGTAGCAGGCTGCCTGCAAGCTGTGGCGAGGCGATCGGATGCGGTCGTTGCCGTTCTTTCTGCAGATCACCTGGTCCGGGATATTGATGGTTTTACCGATGCCGTGAAACGTTCACAATCTGCTGCTGATGCGGGCAAACTGGTTACTTTTGGTGTCGAACCGGACTTTCCGGCGACAGGGTATGGTTACATTTCCAAAAATGAGAATGAAATGACAGGAGAATGTTTTGCTGTTGCACGGTTTGTTGAAAAACCCGAACTTGAAGCAGCAAAAAGGTATCTTGAAACCGGCTATGTTTGGAACAGTGGTAATTTTCTTTTTCGTGCGGATGTCTTCCTCAAAGAGGCAAGGAAACACGTGCCTGCTGTGGTCGAAGCGGTCGAAAAAGCACATACAGATTTGGTGAAGGATCTCGATTTTCTGCGACTTGATGAAAAAGCTTTCAAAACAACGCCATCGATTTCGATTGACTACGCTGTGATGGAAAAGACGGATCGGGCGGTTGTGTTTCCGGTGAAACACGACTGGTCTGATATTGGAACTTGGGAGTCCGTCTGGAAAGTCGGAGACAAGACTGACGAGGGAAACGTGCTTTTCGGTGACGCAAAAGTAATGGGCGGGGAGAATAACCTTGTCCACTCCTATGGGCGTCTCACAACTCTGGTTGGCCTTGATAATGTAGCTGTCGTCTCAACTGCAGATGCTGTGTTGGTTTCGTCGAAAGATTGTGGGGAACGCGTGAAGAAACTCGTTCAAGATCTTGAAGCATCGCAGCGTTCAGAGGCCACCGAGTCAAGAAAAGTCTACCGCCCTTGGGGTAATTATGATGTTCTCGACGTTGGCGGCAAATACAAGGTCAAAAGACTTGAGATTAAGCCGGGAGGGGTGCTCTCCTTACAGAAGCATCGTCATCGTGCGGAACATTGGGTTGTCGTCGAAGGGAAGCCCGAAATTACCATCGCTGAAAAAACCGAAACTTTCGAGCCAAATCAGTCCGTTTATATTCCGGTGCAAACCGTTCATAGACTGGCAAATCACGGAGATCGGCCTGCCGTTTTGATCGAAGTTCAAACCGGGGATTATTTGGGAGAAGACGACATTGTTCGCCTAGACGATCAGTACAATCGTCAAGAGAGCTGAATTTGGGTCACATCGGCAGGGCTGCTGTCACAACATTGGCAGCATGTGCGACCTGTCCAGGGGCAAAGACACAAAACGCAGAAAAGGTCATGGTGTAGTAGCTTGCATAGCAAAGACCTTTTTGAAACGGACCCTCTTTCGAGGCTCCATTTTCCACTGTCACGAACTGGATTTTTGACGGCGCAGGCTGTTGTTGGAAGGGCTCCACATCGTCCTTCGCAAAATTCAGCATGAACTTTCCCATAACGTACTCCATGTCTCCATGCCCGCCCCGAGCGTCTGCATTATGTCTGAATGGTGTTGATTAAGGCTTTCCAGTGTCTGTAAAATTTTATCAAAACAGCATTTTTTCGGGTCACTGAAGGTTGAGTTGGTGTGATTTCCTATAAATTGGCAAATGTTGGAAGGTTTTTCCGTAAAAACAGTCTGGAACCCGTATGAAAAACGTTTTCAAATTTGTGTTCGTCTTACACCTTATCCTGTTTTTGAACGGGACTGCGTTCGCTCAAACTATAAAATCTGGTGTAATCAGAGGTGCAAGCGTCTCTTGGACCACCGGTTCTGCATCGATTGTCAAAACCTCGCAGGGGTACGAGTTACGTTTAGGGAAAAACTTCAAGACCAAATCAGGGCCTTCTCTTTGGGTTTATCTGGGTAACAATGGCCCTGAAAAGCGTATCGGAAAGCTTAAATCGATTAACGGCGCTCAAACCTATAGAATTCCAGGCTCAGTTGACCCTGAAGACTTTGCAAAAGTGTATATTCATTGTGTTCCCTTCAATGCAACATTTGGCGTTGGAATGCTGAATTGAGCTTTTCCGGAACTTGAAAACCATCGTGTTGTTCGGGCCTAGTTCCGCGTTGCGACGGGGAGGCCGGGCGCTATTTCCGGCCTGGCTTCAGGCGATGTGTTGGAGTTGTTGTCGACTTCTCTTTTCAGCCTTGAGGATTCTGCTGTTTTTTCCCTCAGGGCTTTGCGGTGTTTGCCTTGGGAAAGCCAAACGAACATGCCACCAAGCAAAATACCGAGTAGAAATGTCAGGAACAAGACGACGAACAACGGCAAATCAACGAACAGGGCGGGCGTGTCAGAATTCAACGGATCGAGGCTAAACCGAACAGACTGCCGATTTGCGACAGACAGTAAAATCAGTACAATTGCCAATGGCAATAAAAATATATAATTGAATATTTTTCGCATCAGCGATCCAAAATATTGAGTTTTTGACTATTTGTTCAAACGCTCACGCAATTCTTTACCGGTTTTAAAAAACGGTACCCATTTCTCTTCAACAGATACTTTTTCGCCAGTTTTTGGATTTCTTGCCTGCCTCGGTGGGCGATTTTTCACTGAAAATGCGCCGAAACCCCTTAATTCCACTCGATTTCCCTCTGCTAAAGCTTCAGTAATTTCATCAAGGATGGCATTTACGACATTTTCGACATCGCGGTGGTAAAGGTGCGGATTTTTATCTGCTATTACCTGTACCAGTTCTGACTTTATCATTTAATTTCTCCGGACCTACCCTAGCGGGAACCCTGCCAAATCGACACCAATCCGTCAAGGAGAAGCCTGTTTTTGATGGCCTCTTCGATCTCAGAAGCTTCATGGTTCGAGATATTTACACCAAATATCCTCGCAAGACGTTGCAGGGCGGCTGGATTGTCAAAAATACTGTCACCCGGTCTTTTGGGCTTGTATTCTATAACTTTGAGTTCGGAACTGATGTCATTTTCTTCGTTCAGCCATTCCAGTGCTTTAGCTTCACCACCAATGGCATCGATTAACCCGTTATCCTTTCCCTGACTACCAGTGAAAATACTGCCGTCCGCGAGGGTTAAAACCTGGGTGCGTGTCAATTTCCGGCGATCCACGACAATATCGACAAACCAATCATATGAATCCTGGATTACCCCGGTCGATCATGTCGATTGTTTCCTGGCTGGCGGGATTAAACGGGCTTGGTTCCGCTTTCAGCGGCGAAGATTTAACGGCGTTAACTTTCACTCCGATTTTATCGAGAAGTTCGGAAGCATCGGCATATTGAAACAACACGCCTATCGAACCCACAATTGACGAACGTCTAGCAACAATATGATCCGTTCCGGATGCAACCATGTATCCCGCAGATGCAGCTAACGTCCCCACGGTCGAAACGACGGGTTTTTCCTCTGCCAGATTTCGTACCGCTTCATACATCGCTTCACCGCCAACCGTTGAACCGCCAGGCGATGAAATATTCAGAACAACGGCCGAGACTTTTTCATTGTCTTTCAGCTTTTCAAGCAAGGACAGCATCGGTTGGTCGTTTGTTATAACGCCTGTGATTTTCACCCGAGCGATGTGCTCATTTTTAGCACCCGACAACAACTGATCTCTTGCCGCAACAAGGATCAATCCAATGAGGGCAATGCCTAAAACTCCAAAAGTAGCAATTCTCCAAAAACTGAGTTTTCGCCGCAAACGTCTGCGGTCAATGATTTCATCCGCGTTTGTCATTTTCTTCTTTCCGGAATGATGTGAGTCACTTCAAAATATATGACGGACCCTTGTTGGTGCAATCGAATTCCTAATTTTTTACTCAAATTCAGGTGTGATGAATTTCAAGCCGTGGGGTATCAGATCCCGATATAGCGGTTTGTTGTTTCATTGTCCAAGTCAGAAAATTTTCCGGTCCACACGGACCTTCCCCGTTGCAGAATTGTAACGTTCTGCGAAACCGAGCTTATCTCTTTGATTGATTTATCAATTAGCAGGATTGCGATCCCTGTTTCTTTCCGCAGATAGTGAAGGGCATTCCAGATTTCTGCCCGAACCAGCGGTGCAAGGCCTTCGGTTGCCTCGTCAAGGATGAGAAGTTTTGGGTTGGTCATCAATGCGCGACCGATTGCCAACATTTGCTGTTCTCCACCGGAAAGGGAGCCCGCACTTTGCTCCAGGCGATCAGCAAGCTTCGGGAACAGCTCTGTTACACGCCTAACATTCCAAAGTCCGTGTCTTGCCGCAGCCGTTAAGTTTTCCGCAACGTTTAAATTTGAGAAACAACGTCTTCCTTCTGGAACAAGGCCTATCCCCAGCTGCGCAACCCGGTGTGATTGCAGTGCGGTGAGGTCTTGACCGGCAAACCGAACGTTGCCGTTTTGTAGCGGTAACATTCGACAGATTGTTTTGACGGTCGTGGATTTCCCCATTCCGTTTCTTCCCATTAGAGCGCAGACTTCACCCTCATCAATGGAAAAACTGACGCCGAACAAGGCCTGGCTGGCGCCATAGGATGTTTCGATATCCTCTACCTCGAGCAAGCTCATGCTTCTTCTCCCAGGTAAGCTTGTCGTACCAAAGCGTTTGATCTTATTTCGTCAACGGTGCCTGATGCGATGATTTCGCCATAGACCAGCACGCTGATACGGTCGGCAAGGGCAAAGACAGCGTCCATGTCATGCTCTACCAGCAAAATCGGCGCATCCGTTCTCAGTTCGCCCAAAAAATCAGTCATACGCGTGGAGCCTTCCGTGCCAAGACCGGCCATGGGTTCATCCATCACAAAGACTTTGGGGTTCAGCGTCAGCGCCACTGCCACTTCAAGTTGGCGCCGTTCCCCATGGGAAATTTCGGAGGTGGTGGTCTGTGCTTTTGCTTCCAGTCCAACGCGTTTCAGGGCTTCAAAGGCAGGTTCCAAAAGCTCGGAATTCCGTGAGGCATCCTGAAAGAACCGTAACATTTTTTGTTGCTGACCGATGGCTCCAAGCATTGCATTTTGTAAAACAGTGTCCTGCATTGCCAATGCTGACACTTGAAACGTTCGACCCAAGCCCATTTGAGTGCGTTTAGGGGTATCCAGCTTCGTGACATTTTTCCCCAGCAGAAAAACATCACCGCTATCTGGCTTCAGGCCACCGCATATTTGCTTAATGAGCGTGGATTTCCCTGCCCCATTGGGCCCAATGACAGCATGAATTTCTCCCGGCCGCAGGTCAATGTTTATGTCAGTATTGGCCTTCAGTGCACCGAATGACTTCGAAATCCCAACGGCTTCAAGGACAGCGTCAACCATGGGCACCTCCTTTTCCAGAGAGGGTGCCGATGACACCGCCTTTTGCAAAGAGCACAACGATGAGCAATAAGAAGCCAAGATAGATTTGCCAGAATTCCGAAATGCCACCCAGATAATGTTCCAAGATTATGAAGAGTGCTGCTCCAGCCAGCGGGCCACATAGTCTTGCTACGCCGCCCAGGATGACGAACACCATTATTTCTCCGCTGAGTTGCCAGGAAAACATGGCAGGACTGACAAAGCGATTGAGATCTGCGAACAATGCACCGGCGAGCCCTGTAACCGCACCGGAAATTACGAATGCCACAAGACGCAGCCTGAACGCCTCTATCCCGACGGTTTCTACCCTTTCTTCAGTTTGACGGGCTGCATTCAGTGCAAGGCCAAACGGTGATTTTATCAACCGCCAGTTCAAGAACATAACGACAAGCAAGACTGCGTAACAAAGGCCAAAAAACTGTATCGGTGCCAGTGTGTTCAGTCCGGGAAAAGAATTTCGCACATAAATGGATAGACCATCTTCACCGCCATAGGCTGGCCAGCTGATCGTGAAATAGAAAAACATTTGGCCAAAGGCCAAGGTAATCATAATGAAGTAAACGCCGCTTGTTCTCAGCGATAAAATTCCGATCAAAAGGGCCGCCAATGCCGATGTAACCACGGCCACCAGCCAGATGATTGGCATTGATTTGGTGCCTTCAATCAGAATTGGCCATTCCATGATTGGGTCGAAATTTTGTGCATGGCTAGCCAGAATACCCATGGCATAGCCACCAATACCGAAGAATGCAGCGTGTCCTAAACTTACCAAACCACCCATGCCAAGCGCGATGTTTAATCCCACGCCTGCGAGGGCAAGAATTGCAACACGGGTCGCAAGTGTAATGGTAAATGGCTCATCCGCGATGAATGCCCAAATGGGTACAACAAGCATTCCCGAGAGAATCAGGAAATTGATCGTGCCTTCCCGGGTCATGTCTGCGCTCCGAAAAGTCCCTGAGGTTTAATCAATAAGACAAGCGCCATAAGGATGTAGATCGACATAGATGATAGTGCAGATCCGATTAGTGTAGCGGATGAGGCATCCATGACGGTTCCAAGGAGGACCGGTAGTAGAAAACGACCCAGGGTATCGGTTAGGCCAACAAGGATTGAGCCAACCAATGCGCCTTGAATAGATCCTATCCCTCCAATCACGATGACGACAAATGCAAGAATAAGAACCGGTTCGCCCATGCCGACCTGTACCGATTGAATTGCACCGACCAACGCGCCGGCAAACCCCGCCAGTGCTGCCCCAAGCGCAAACACGATCGTATAGAGTTTCGAAATGTCGACCCCAAGCGCTGCTATCATTTCGCGGTCGTTTTCTCCTGCCCGAATTTGGATGCCCAAGCGGGTTTTGGAAATTAGCTGGAACAATCCCACGGCAATGAGCAGGCCGATAATGATGATGGCGAGCCGATAGGAGGAGTATTCTATGCCGCCGGGCAGAGTTACTGGTCCGGAAAGATACGAAGGTGTATCCAAAAACAGCGGGAAGGAGCCAAAAGCCCATCTTGTACCTTCCGAAAAAATCAGAATGAGGGCAAAGGTGGCGAGAACTTGATCGAGGTGATCGCGTGCATATAGCCGACGTATGACGAGAATTTCGACGATTGCACCTGCTGCAGCAGCTGCTGCAAGGGCGGCCATTAGGGCTAGTATGAATGAACCCGTGATGCCGGCGATAACCGCTGCTGCAAAAGCACCGATCATGAAGAGCGAACCGTGCGCAAGATTGATTAATCCCATGACACCAAAGACAAGTGTCAGGCCGGATGCCATCAAGAACAGCATCACGCCAAACTGGAGGCCGTTCAGCACTTGCTCAACAAAGAGGATTATGGACATGGAACCCTGAAAGGTTTCGAAGATGGGCGCTTTGCCCATCTTCGGTTACAGGTTGGAAACTGCTTAGAGCTTGCAATCGCCAGTGTAAGCGTTGGAATGATTACTCATCGTTTTAGCAACCATCTTATTGGTCAACACATCCCCCTCCTTGACGACTTCGCGGACGTAAAGGTCTTGAATCGGGTGCTGGTTGGAAGCGAAGGAAAAGTTGCCACGGACTGAGTCAAAGTCTGCTTCTTTCAGTGCGGCGCGGAAGGCATCGGCGTCGTTCACATCGGCTTTACCCATGGCTGAGAGGATCAGATTGGCAGTGTCATAGCCCTGACTTGCATACAGCGAGGGAAGACGGCCGTACTCAGCCTGGAAACCTTCGACGAAAGCTTTGTTTGCTGCGTTGTCGATATCCTTATTCCACTGTGAGATGTTTTTGATTCCAAGCGCTGCATCACCGACTGCTTGCAGAATTCCCTGGTCAAATGAGAAAGCAGGTCCAAACAATGGCACGTCCACACCGGAGGCTGCGTATTGTTTCATAAACGCAATGCCCATCCCGCCTGGCAGGAAAAAGAACACGCTGTCGGCACCGGAGGCTCTGATTTGGGCAATCTCGGCTGCATAGTCTTTTTGGCCCAGTTGTGTATAGACTTCGCTGTTAACGTCGCCTTTGTAAAAGCGTTTGTAACCTGAGACCATGTCTTTACCAGCGGGGTAGTTTGGCGCCATCAGAAATGTATTTTTGTATCCGACTTCGTTTGCATATGCACCAGCTGCTTCGGGTAGGTTGTCATTTTGCCAGGACACGTTGAAGTAGTTTTCATGGCATGCTTTTCCTGCCAGCAGGGATGGGCCAGCGTTGGGCGAAAGATAAAATTTGCCTTGCGCCGTTGCAGACGGCACGACTGCAATCGCCAGGTTTGACCAGATGATACCGGTCAGGATGTCAACTTTTTCAGACTGGATCATTTTGTCTGCTAGCTGAACTGCAATGTCTGGTTTTCTTTGGTCGTCTTCGACGATGACTTCCATGTCATTGTTGCCTGATTTTTTGACCGCGAGCATGAAGCCATCCCTAACGTCAATCCCAAGGCCTGCACCGCCCCCCGAAAGGGTTGTTATCATTCCGACCTTTACTGGTTCAGCGTAGGTTGCAACAGACGTGGCAACGGTCATTGCCACAGCAGCGGCAAGCGTTTTTATTTTCATGATTTTCCTCCCAATTTTTAGAATGTTGATTGTTTTCAGAATGTCTTGAAAGTCAATGTTGTCAGGGTTCTTTCAATATTCGGGATATCGAGCAGGTTGTCGTTGATGTATTTGCCGACGTCTTCCCCTTCCGGGATGTAAATCTGCACGAGCAAATCAAACTGACCACTGGTCGAATATAAGCTGGAGTACTTCTCACGAAGTACAATTTCATCGGCGACCTTATAGGCGGTTCCAGGCTTGCAACGGATTTGCACAAAAACGCATTGCATGATCAATCCCTTTCAAATTTGCTCCCTACCATAGAGATTTTGACACAGATTTAAACAACGAATGGTGCTGCGGAGCCTTAAATCTTTATGTGCCGCAATAGGTTACGTAGGGCCTGGCATCGGCAGAGGCTCCGACCTCATATCGTTCCGCGCCGGATTGTCTGTCAAAGGGCTTGCTTACCACTGCCAGGAGTTTCCGGAATGGGTTCAAATCTGAAGCAACTTCTGCCGCTGTTAAAGCTTCTTCAACGAGATCATTTCGGGGAATGTAGATGGGGTTCGTGGTATCCATCCGTTTGATGTGGTCGTCAATGGCCTTATTTTCAGTTTTCAGCCGCGCTTTCCAGGTTTCCAGCCATTCATGAGCAGATGAGAGCGTATTGAATTGCGCCAGAAAATTGTTTTCGTCGCCCAAAAGGACCCCTGAGAGCTTTCTGAATGACGCCGTGAAATCTGCCTTCTCAGCTTCCATAATTTCCAAAAGTTCCTGAATGAGCTCTTTGTCTTCTTCGGTAACATGGAAAATACCGAGTTTAGCTGCGAACTTTTCCAACCAGACTTTCTCATACGCCTGTGGGATCGCGTTTATTTCTGTAGTTGCAACTTCAATTGCTGCATCTTTATCGTTCGGGTTTAACAGAGGTAACAGGCATTCAGCCAATCGTGCGAGATTCCACGGCAATATGAGAGGTTGCATATTGTATGCATACCGTCCCATTTCATCGATGGAGCTGAAAACCGCGTCGGATCGGTAGGTGTCCATGAATGCGCAGGGGCCGTAGTCGATTGTTTCTCCTGAAATCGTCATGTTGTCTGTGTTCATGACGCCATGCACAAATCCGATCGACATCCAGGAAGCGATCAAATCAATCTGTTTGGCAATCACTGATTGGAGAAACCTTAGATATCTGTCCGGTTGATCGATGAGCTTGGGGAAATGGCGTTCAATCGCATAGTCAGCCAGTTTTTGTACTTGCTCCCCTTGTCCGCGGGCAGCAAAAAATTGGAATGTTCCAACGCGAAGGTGACTGGACGCAACCCGGGTTAGCACGGCGCCCGTCAAAGCCGTTTCCCGGAAAACATTTTCGCCGGTTGTCACCGCTGCTAAGGACCTGGTGGTCGGAACACCAAAGGCATGCATCGCTTCGCTGATCAAATACTCCCGCAAAACCGGGCCAAGCGCGGCCTTCCCATCGCCATTTCTGGAAAAGGGGGTGGGGCCCGAACCTTTCAGCTGAAGATCCCGGCGGTTGCCGTTTATATCGATGATTTCCCCCAACAACATTGCCCGACCGTCTCCAAGACTTGGAGAAAATGCACCAAATTGATGTCCTGCATAGGCTTGCGCCAGGGTTACCGTATCTTCTGGTTTCACTTTACCGGCGAGAATTTCCACGCTGTTTTCGCTGCATAAAAAATCTGTCGAAAGGCCCAGTTCCGTTGCCAATGCTTCGTTTATGTGGAGCATCCGAGGATTTGGAACCTGATGTCCGTCGACCGGAATGTAAAACCCTTCCAAAGACCGGGCAAAGGTGTTGTCAAATACAAAAGCTGACTTTGATGTGCTCACGTGTGGTACGTTCCTGCTGTTTGCATGTTCACCTTATCACATCGAAAGTACCTTGTTCTCAACGGCTTTTTTCAGTTCCTCGAGCGTTTCTTCAACTGTTTTTTCTGAAGTGTTCACGACAAGATCAGCTTTTGCATACTTGTTCTCCCGATCTGTCAGGATTGACTTCAGCTCCACCATTGCATTTTCCATGCCTTGCATCGGGCGGTAGTCGCCCTGATCCAGAACCCGTTGCATATGTTCGTCAGGTTTTGCCTTGAGCCAAATCGTATGGAACGATTTCAGTACTTTTTCAAACGTGTCATTTTCAGAAACAATTCCACCGCCTACCGCCAGCACCATTTTTTCATTTTTACCAGCCAGTGTTTCAATTGCCTGTTTTTCCAGTTGCCGATAGCCTTCCTGGCCATAAAGCGCGATCAATTCTGAGACGGGCATGCCAGCGTTTTCTTCAATCACCCTGTTAAGTTCAACAAATTCATATTGAAGTGCTTTAGATAAGAGACGGCCCAAGGTGGATTTGCCAGCCCCCCTTAAACCGATGAGGCAGATGCGGAAGCTCTTTAAGTGGGCTGCATTGTAGGCAGTGAGGAGGGATCGAATTTTTTCTTGAACCGCATTGTCGGCTGCGTTGTATTGTTTAAGAAGCACGGTTGCGTTTTCATCGAGCGTATCGTTCAGGAACCAGTCCGGATTTTTGTTAAGCGAAACCGCGACCTTGTACAGGAGCCCAACTGAAATATTGCTTTCGCCGGCTTCTAGCTGGGCAAGATATCGCTCAGAAATGCCGGACAATTCTGAAAGTTCTCTTCGCGAGATTTTTTGCTGTGTGCGGGCGTGCCTGACTTTTGCGCCGACAGTAGCTACAAATGCGGATACGCTGTCTTCGTCGAGCTCGTTTCCTTTAGGTTCTTCGACTTGTATAGATTTCAACATCAGGCTTATCCAATGGCCAACACATGCGTCAGGCTGCTTCTACCGACAATTGAGCTACAATATTTTGAACCCATGGCAGGGCAAGATCTTCTGGCGGTTCACCGGATGAAGCATCATGGAGGCCACGCTCTCCAATCATTTTGGCACCGCATTCGACCAGAAGTTTTCGAAGTCTTTCAGAGCCCTGATTGTAGGTCTCATCAAAAACCATATCACCGAGGCCAAAAATTGCGAAACGCACGTTGCTCAGATCCGGTTTTTCTTCGGTTAGTTTGTCATAAAATGGCGCAGCTGTTGTAGGAAGGTCACCGTTTCCATAGGTCGACGTCACGATAATATAGAACGTGTCCTCGTTCAGTTCCTCTGGTTCTATATCGCCAAGATCATTGATCTCGCATTCAAATCCACTTCCCAGTTCTTCCTCAATGTCATCGCATAACATCTCAGCATTACCAGTTTCAGTCCCATACAGCAGACCTACTTTCATGAAACATTCCTTTGTTGTTCTATTGCATTCATCATTAACTCGCGGGAGGAGATCTTTTGCCTGCAGCGGTTCGCGGCTGCAAACCGTGTTTCTATTTCGTCAATTGTGAGCCAATCCTCATAGGAAGTAACGCTTTTGCTGAACCGCTCCAATATCGCTGACCGACCGGGTTTTTCAGGCGAAGTATTCTCCAACCATTCCTTTATTTTGTTCGCAACTTGCTGACTGTCCTGGCGATTTTGTGGGATCGTTCCGTTTGGGCCTCTTTTAAACCAGCCTGCCGCAAACAAACCGGGCGATAGGACCCCGTCGCCAATCGCTTCTGCATTTAGCAGCAAGCCTTTCCGATCGATATCACCGGAATGATCAAATCCAATTGCTGAGATGACTGAACTGCACTCGATGTCTTTCATTGCGTCAGACGTGGTGTTTCGTACTGTGATGGAAGAGACTCTGTTATCGCTTGGGTTAAAGCGCTCTGTTTGCCAACCAGAGTGGAACATCAGGGTTTTGTCGGTTTTACTATTAGGCCTGGAAAACAGTTCGTTAAGGGCGACCGAAATCTGATTGTCTTCCGTCACTTGGAGTTTGTCACCCGCCGCCAATTGGCAGCTAAGTCCCTGTACCGCACCTAGCTCGCGGATCATGGCGGGGTCAAATTTTGCGGTCTCCAAAGGCGACCTGCCAATCACATGTATGGTTTTGACAGCATGGTTTACCAGCGCAGGATTGAAGTCTGAACCGCTGAACTCGTCCTCCGACTTCGCCAGTAAACGGATGAGATCAACAGCGACGTTGCCGTTTCCCAATATTATGACTGTTTCGCCGAATTCGGGTTCGAAATTTTCGCTGTCAGGATGGGCATTCCAGTATCTTGTCACCTCACCAGACCCGTAGATCCTATCAAGATTGCAACCTTCTACGTCAAGTGTCCGGTCTGCATGAAGGCCGGTTGCAAGTACCACAGCATCCATCATTTCCTGAAGGTCTGGTAGAGGGAGGTCGCGTCCCACTTCAAGATTTCCGATGTAACAGACGCCTTGTTTTTCAAACAGCCTGGAAAACTGACGCGAAACAGCTTTGGTCCCCTGATGGTCTGGCGCTACGCCGTAGCGAACCAATCCGAACGGAGTTGGTAATTGATCAATGATCGTTATCTCAGCGTCTGGCAAAATCTTGACGAGCGTCTGGGCTGTGTAGCAGCCTGAAGGACCCGCGCCAACGATTGCGATTTTGTGAGACATAGACCCCGTTGTCCTTTAGGCCATATGTAGTTTGACATATTCGAAGTCGCCGGGCTTGTTGTCGATCCCTACTCTTGGTGGCGATATCCAACCGGCATATTTACCGGGTTCATAACACGGAACCATCAAGGATTGGATGAAGTCTCCATCTGCTTTGGTTGGAAGCCATTGATCTCGTGACTTTTTCCATTCTTCAGGATTTGTCAAGTTGCCTTCGGGTGTAATCGGCTGATCCTTAAACACGCCAATGCTGCGGTTGAAGCCCTCGTGCGGCATGGTCATTTCAAACTCAATACCAGCTTTTTTGATTACTTTGTTCCAGCGGCCAATGCCGCCTGAAGCGTCTTTTTTGTAGTCGTCGCGAAGTCGCATGTTAATTGCGGTCAGCGCTGGCACGTCTTTCAGTTTGATTTCACCCTCGTCAAATTGCACGACCGGGTAGGTTGCATCATTGAGTTTATGATCGTCTTCGAGACGGTGCTCCATGAAGCGGCCTTTAATCCCTGCATTGAATGCGTTTGCGGCATTTGTGGAGACTTCCTGTCCGAACAGATCAAGGGAAAGCGAATAATGCATGTTAAGTTTTTTCTGGATGGTTGGCAGATCGATGACACCCAGGTCGCGGATTTTGTTCGTGTCGTAAGGATCGGTGATCCCCGCCTCTTTCATTGCTTCACAGGTGCGTTGGATCACCCGTGTTACGCCGGTTTCACCGACAAACATATGGTGTGCTTCCTCGGTCAGCATGAATCTGCACGTGCGTGACAGTGGATCAAAGCCGGATTGAGCAAGAGATTCCAACTGCATTTTGCCGTCCCGATCCGTGAAATATGTAAACATAAAGAACGATAGCCAATCTGGTGTTTCTTCGTTGAAGGCGCCCAACATTCTCGGGGCTTCCTCGGAGCCGGAAGAACGGCGTAATAAATCATCTGCTTCTTCGCGGCCGTTCTTGCCGAAGTATTTTTGCAACAAATAGACCATGGCCCACAGATGGCGGCCCTCTTCTACATTCACCTGGAATAGATTTCGCATGTCGTAAAGTGATGGCGCGGTTAGTCCCAAGAACCTCTGTTGTTCAACGGAGCCCGGTTCTGTGTCCCCCTGTATGACAATCAGACGTTGAAGCATCGCGCGATATTCGCCGGGTACCTCTTGCCAGGCTGGTTCTCCTGCATGTTCTCCGCAGGGGATTTTGCGCTCGTCAACTTGAGGTGCCAACAGAATGCCCCAGCGGTATTCTGGCATTTTTACATAGTCGAATTTAGCCCACCCTTTTGGGTCTACGGAAACCGCGGTCCGCAGGTATACCAGCGATTTTTGAAAGTCTTGGGGTATCAGGTCATTCCACCAATTGATGTATCCCGGATGCCACTTCTCTAGTGCTTTTTGGACTCGTTTGTCAGAAGAAAGACCCACATTGTTTGGGATCAGCGTATCGTATTCAACATTTACTAAATCGAGCATTTTAAACTCCTGGCCACATGATGATGTTATTGGTTAAACGCGTTGCATGTCATATTCGCCGCGTTTGCCGGTTCCATACCGTTGCAAAGCGCCGCTTTCTCCAACTGCGTTGGGGCGCTGGAAAATCCAGTTTTGCCAAGCAGTCAGACGTCCGAAGATTCGTGTTTCCATGGTTTCTGGTCCGGCAAAGCGTAAGTTTGCTTCCATTCCAGTCATGGCATCTGGTGAGAAACTGGCGCGCTCTTCGAGGAAAATCCGAATTTCATCGTCCCAATCCAGTTCGTCATAGGCTTCGGTGATAAGCCCCAGTTCATCGGCGTCAAAGGCCTCCAGAGGTTGGTTTAAGCTTTCGCGGGCGCCAGAGATCATGTCGGGTTCACCGAGGAAACGTGTCTCCAATCGGGACAAGCCATTCGACATTGGAAAAGTCCCGAAGTTTGTTTCGGTCAGGGCGATGGCAGCAACTGGCCGATTGTCTTCTTCGAAATCACCTTCCATCATGTAGGAGCGATCTACCGCAAAGAGGATTTCAGCCAGAACCCCCGAAAAACATGAACCATTTTCTACCAAGGCAATGAGTGACCTTGACGTCATGTCAATGCGTTTCAGGATGCGTTTCCAGTAATGAAGTATTTCTGAGGAAAGCCAATCTGTCTTGCAGTTTTCGAGCAGTAGTTTTTCATGTGCCATCACGCGATCAGCATCCCCTGCAGATTTAAAGACCAGCACACCCAACTCCAGCTCATTGAGGCGCAGATGCAGGATGGCGTCTTCCAATTCCCTTGCAAGGCGCAAGCACCAGCTTTTGTCACCCTGAGTATGCAAAGCTTCGATTGAAGTTGGAGCATCATCTTCTGGACCTTTGATCAAAAGGGTGGCCAGACCTGACTCTCTCTGGACCTCGACTTCAAGGCTTGAATAAACGATCGAGCCGTCCTCATGGATGGTGCGATCGATTGGGGACAGGGCGATGCCTTTAAGATTGCTGTCCGACTTGGTTGCATCTGCAATTGTTTTTGCTTGCTCATTCACAAATTCATCGAATTTTGAGTTTGCCACGACCGCGTCAACCAAACGCCAGTCCTCGGCACGCTTGCCTTTTACGCCTTCCTCAATTGAACAAAAAACATCAGCACGATCGCGGCGGACTTTACGCTTATCTGTTACACGCGTAAGCCCGCCGGTTCCGGGGAGGACTGCAAGCAAAGGCACTTCCGGCAGGGCGACGGATGTCGAGCCATCATCGGTCATAAAGATTTTGTTGCATGCCAGGGCCAACTCATAGCCGCCACCGGCACAAGCGCCTTTGATCGCCGCGATATAGACCTGGCCGGAGTCTTCGCCAGCGGCTTCGTAGGTGTTGCGGGTTTCGTTGGTAAATTTGCAAAAGTTGACCTTGTGGGCGTGGGAAGCGCCGCCGAGCATTCGGATGTTTGCCCCCGCGCAGAAGACCTTTTCTTTCCCTGATTGCATGATGACTGCACCAATCTCGGGATGCTCAAACCGCATTCTCTGGACAATATCCGAGAGCTCGATGTCTACGCCAAGGTCATAGGAATTTAACTTCAGTTCGTAGCCTTCAAAAAGCCCGCCATGCTCGTCAACATCCAGCGTAAGGCGTGCGACGTTACCCTCGTAACCCACTTTCCAGTGGCGGTACTGCGATGGATCCGTCTGAAAATTAATTGTCTTAGACACGGCTCTTTCCCAAAAGCAACTCTTATTAGTGAGTTATAGTGCAGAAGTCGAGCGCGAACAATGAATTATAATTCATAAAGTGTTTGTATCTTACTTTATTGGGAAATTTCG
Source organism: Pseudomonadota bacterium (assembly GCA_039191645.1). Lineage (GTDB taxonomy): Bacteria > Pseudomonadota > Alphaproteobacteria > Rhizobiales > Rhizobiaceae > JAALLB01. Next base: position 66,228 of record JBCCXO010000006.1, read on the forward strand.
ACCTTTTCCGTCTCCAGCCGTTGCAGTCTTTCTGCATATTCAGCGATTGCGGATAGTGTTTTGTCGGCAGCTTCAAGGTGAGGCGCATGGCCACAGTCTTCGAGGATCAACGTATCAAGCGGAGAATAGATATTTGCTTCAATGGTTTCGATTTGGGCGAGGGTTCCGTATTGATCGTCCGTTCCCTGTATCGCGAGCACAGGAATGCGGAAGTAGTCAATGACATCTGAAACATCCCATTCCATAAAGTCCGGATCGAGCCACGCATTGCACCACCCGTTGAATGCCATATCCGGATCGTCATGGTATCGCGCGAGCTTTTCTCTCAGGTCGGATTTTGCATAATTCTCCTTCGCTTTACGGATGGCGTTCAAACCTATCGGTTCGGCAAAGAAATGCGGTGCCATCAGGATAAGACCCCGAATCCGAAAGTCTTCGATGGAACCGGCATACACAGCCGAAATTGTGGCACCATCGCTGTGACCTAACAGAACGCCGCGTTCCAAGCCAATGGCATCGAGGACCATTGGCAGTTCCTGCGTTGCTTCGCGGGACATGTAGTCCAGAGGTCTTGGAAGCGAAACGGGAGACGATTTTCCATATCCTTTGCGGCTGAAAACGAAGACCCCCATGCCGGTTCTTTCGGCGAGTTGGTGCGGAAACTCCCGCCAAAGCTTCACACAGCCCAACCCTTCATGGAGCAGGATGAATGTTGGCGCGTCTTGCGGTGACGGACCGCAGCAAAAATACTCCAAGGTCGATTGATCCGTTTTGATAAAACCACTCGACTGATCGCTCCATTGAAAGTTTGACATGATCAATCCCGCAGTTTGAAGCGCTGAATCTTGCCGGTGGCTGTTTTGGGTAGATCATCCACAAATTCGATACAGCGGGGGTATTTCCATTTGCCGATCTGTTTTTGAACATGATCTTTCAAGGCAGTTTCCAAGCCTTGTGACGTCACGCCCTCTTTGAGAATGACAAAGGCTTTCGGCTTTTCCAGATCATTTGCATCGCGTGCCGGCACAACGGCTGCTTCTAGGACATCACCGTGAGATGATATCGACTGCTCTACTTCAAAGGGAGAAACCCAGATTCCGGAAACCTTGAACATGTCGTCCGTTCTGCCACAGTATATATACCTGCCATCCTCGCGGCGCTCGTATTTGTCTCCAGTTCTGGTCCAGATGCCTTCAAAGGTGTTTCTCGACTTTTCCCTTTGGTTCCAATAGTCGGACGCTGCTGAGTTTCCGTTCACCAGCAGCTCTCCGATTTCACCTGGTCCTACTTCCTCGTTGTTCTCGTTCACAAGACGAACTTCGTAGCCCGGTACAGCCGTGCCGGATGTGCCGTACTCAACATCGTCTGGGGCATTGGAAAGAAAAATATGCAACATTTCGGTGGAACCGACCCCGTCCAAAATCTTGCAGTTTGTGCGATTTTCCCAGGCGTTGCCGACCTCGGAGGGGAGGGCTTCTCCTGCTGAGATGCATCGGCGCAAGGTCGTCTCGATTTCACCTTTACCAGACTCATAAAATGCGTTCATGGCCGCATAAAGCGTTGGGACACCGCAAAAGATGTTTGGTTTATGCGTGTTCAGGATGTCCGCAACGCTGTCCGGCGTGGGGCGACCAGAGAGGATTATCGTTGTTGCGCCAACGGAAAGAGGAAATGTCATGGCATTCCCAAGTCCATAGGCGAAGAAGAACTTAGCAGCAGAGTAGACCACGTCATCCTGCTCGATACCGAGAACACGTGCACCGTAGGTATCAGCTGTAAATTGCAGACTGCTGTGGACATGGCGAACCCCCTTAGGCTGGCCGGTTGAACCGGAGGAATAAAGCCAAAAAGCCGGTTCGTCGCCGATCACATGGATCGGTTCCCGCGGACTACAAGTTTCAAACGCCACATCAAAGCTGTCGTATTTACCCGGGGTGTCGCCAATGACGAATACCTTTTTCAAATGTGGATTGCTTGCCAACACAGGTTCTACGACGGGGAGCAAAGCCTGGGACACAAACAAGGCCTTGGCCCGGCTGTCATGAAGAATGGTGTCATAGACATCGGTCCCCAGCAATGTGTTCAGCGCGACGGGCACAACACCACATTTCAGGCTCCCCCAGAAGATGATTGGAAACTCAATCTGGTCCAGAACCAGAAGGGCCACCCGGTCTTCCCGACGAATATCGTTGGCCTCGAAAAATTCGGCCATCTTACCGCTCTCAGAGGATAGCTCGGCATAGGTTAAGGTCCGCTTCGCTCCATCTGCCTCAATGTAACAGGCTTTGTCCGCAACCGGCCCGGTGGCGTGGCGGTCGATGAAGTAGAGAGCTGCATTTTCGTTTTCCTGGGACATGTTTCTCCTCCAAAATGCGCACTAATTAAATATCCTCAGCAGGAATAGGGTAATTCCTGGGAAGGCGACAAGAATAGCTGTTCGGATGATATCGGAAAACACAAACGGCAGGACATTTTTGTATGTTTCTATAATTCTCGTCGTTCGGTCCATAGCATTGATGACGAATAGATTCATTCCCACCGGTGGTGTTATCAATCCGACTTCTACAACGATCAAAACAAGAATGCCGAACCAGATTGCGGTTTCCTCCGGCGTTAATCCAAACTCCAATACAGAAATAATTGGGAAGAAAATCGGGATTGTAAGAAGGATCATCGAGAGTGAATCCATTACGCATCCAAACACCAGATAAAGGCAAAGGATAATCGTCAATACGAACCAGGGGTTTAGTTGCTGATCTACAATAAACCCGGAAATCTCTTGTGGTACCTGCGAAAGTGCGAGGAAAGAATTGTAAAACCCTGCACCCAACACAATGATGAAGATCATGGCGGTGTTTGAGGCGGTGGCCAGGATGGAATTGGAGAGGCTTTCACGGTTGAGACCGCCGTTTGTCCAGGCGATAATTGCAGTGCCAGCTGCGCCAATGGCGGCGGCTTCGGTAGGTGTGAACCAGCCAAGATAAATCCCACCTACCACCAGCAAAAACACCAATAAGACAGGCCAAACATCAAACAGTGCTCTGAACCGTTCGCCATAGGGTACCCGCTCTCTAAGTTGCGCATTGCCCGGGCTGATGCGCATGATGATTGAGATTGTGAGCATGTAACCAAGGGCTGCCAATAGACCCGGGATGAAGGCCGACAGAAACAATTTTGCGATGTTCTGTTCGGTTAGAATTGCATAGATTACAAGCACGACAGATGGTGGAATGAGAATACCCAGCGTTCCGCCTGCCGCGAGGGTTGCGGTTGATAGACCTCCCGAATAGCCATATTTTTTCAGTTCAGGAAGCGCTACCTGCCCCATGGTGGCCGCGGTTGCCAGTGAGGACCCACAGATAGCGCCGAACCCAGCGCATGCACCGACCGATGCCATGGCGACCCCGCCCTTTTTATGGCCGAGCCAGGTTTCAGCCGCTTTGAAAAGGGCGGATGACATGCCGCCTAGGGTTGCGAATTGTCCCATTAATAAAAAAAGTGGAACGATCGAAAGCGAGTAATTTGAAAAGGTGGAGTAGGTCTCGTTCTTTAGTTTGGCAAGGACAACGGTATCTCCCCCGGTAATGAGCATGGTGCCGCCCAGACCGCAGACCAGCATGGCAAGCCCAATCGGCATACGCAAAAAAATCAGGAGCAATAGAACCGGCATGGAATACATGCCGATCTCCAGATTCGTCATTCTGCAGGCTCCTGATTGCTTGAGCTTCCGTTCTTTTCCGGCACTAGTACATCCGTGATGTGACACCAAACGGAATAGATCGCGACGAGGCTTGCAACCCCGGCGGCAAAGGTGCACGCGGCATATCCCCACCAAACCGGGAATTGCAGTAGAAACGTTGTTTCGCCATACCGCATTTTGTCTGTGGTGCCGACAAAAATTCTCCACGTAATCACGACAATCACGAAGGCAAAAAGTATTTCCCAAATAAGGGCGATTATCCGATTGGAAGCGCCGGGAAGGAATCCGGTAAAGAGCCCTACGGTTGCATGTGCTCGGTTGAGTTGGCACCAGGGTAAAAATGCCATGATTGCGAATGCCACACCTGCTTCCACCAGTTCAAAATCACCGACAATAGGCCCAGCTTTGGTTAGCCATGAACTGAGCATTGCCACGTTCTCCTTAACGTACGGATTGTGACCAATTGTATTGAGAATACGGCCGAAGACGGAGATACAGGTTATTGCGATCAGACACATGAGTACCACGCCGCCCAGGAGTGCCATCCAACGTGCCAGTGTTTGCATCACTCTGTTCATTTCAAGCCGTCAGAAAACTGACGGTTCCCCCTCTGCAAAATACTGCAACAGATTTCAATGTCGGGAGCGGATCATGTCCGCTCCCGGTCTTTGTTATTTGGAATATTTCTTGATCAGTTCCTGCGCCTCAGCGATGAGCGCTTTTCCGTCAATGCCTCTTGAATCCATGTCAGCGATCCATTTGTCATATACGGGCTGAGCTGCTTCACGCCATTTCGCAACTTCATCATCGTTCAAGGTGATGATGTTGTTGCCCGCAGCAGCCGCTTTTTCACGTGCAGGTCCATCGGCACCTGCCTGTGTTTCACCGGCAAACACGGAAAATTCTTCGCCTGAGTTATCGTCTATGACTTTCTTAAGATCATCTGGGAGGCTTTCGTATTTGGCTTTGTTCATCGCCAGTACAAAGGTCACTGTGTAAAGTGCCTTGTTTGAAAACTCAGTATGATTTTTCACGAGTTCCGGCACCTTTAATGCGGCGGTAACTTCCCAAGGGATTGTGGTCGCGTCGATCACGCCTTTGGAAAGGGCTTCCGGTACCGCGGGTACGGGCATGCCTACGGACGTCGCCCCAAAATTTTCAAATAGGCTTGTCACGGTCCGTGACGCCCCACGCACTTTTACGCCTTGCAGATCTGCAACTTCGCGGATTGGCTTATTGGAGTGAATGAGACCAGGACCATGAACCCAAGTTCCCAGAATATGCACATCCTTGAAGTCAGCATCCTTCATATGTTTTTCAAACATGGTCCAGTATGCGCGAGAGACAGCGCCAGCGTCCGTCATCATAAATGGCAATTCAAAAACCTCGGTACGGGGGAAGCGCCCGGGTGTGTATCCAACCACTGTCCAAACGACATCGGCTACGCCATCAATGGCTTGGTCCATCAACTCGGGTGGCTTACCACCGAGCTGCATCGAAGGAAAATGTTGGACATCGATTCTGCCCCCAGATGCCTTTTCAACCTTATCTGCCCAAACATCGAGCACCAGCTTTGGAACATTGGCTTGAGGTGGAAGGAATTGATGCATTTTAAGTGTCACTTCCTGCGCAAGCGCTGTGGAAGTCAGGGCCACTGCCGCCAAGGCGGTAACCATCATTTGTTTGACAAGATTTTTCATTGATCTCCTCCAGGGGCTGATGAATGGAAGCGGTAAGTCACTGCATCCTACTATGCGCGACACATTATATTCTGAGCAGAATACTGCAAGCTCCAATCACCGTTTCAGCGCCGCTTGCAGTAAATAATGTTTTATTGTTCATTGCAGTCTTGAATGTCGTACGCCAAAAAAGGCGGGTCGATGAATGATCTGGAATAAAGCAGGAAAGCGGTTGTCATGCAGGAAGCGTATATTTGTGATTACATTCGTACGCCAATAGGTCGTTTTGGTGGTTCATTGTCCAGTGTGCGGGCTGATGATCTGGCAGCTGTCCCGCTAAGGGCGTTGCAAAACAGAAACGGTTCCGTCGACTGGGAAGCGCTTGATGATGTGATCATGGGATGTGCCAATCAAGCCGGTGAGGACAATCGAAATGTAGGCCGTATGGCGGTCTTGCTATCCGGCATGCCTACTTGTGTTCCATCCGTCACGCTAAACCGGCTGTGTGGGTCGGGGCTCAATGCGGTGATTGATGGTGCGCGCTCGATTAAGGCGGGGGAAGCTGATCTGGTGATCGCAGCGGGTGTAGAGAGCATGTCTCGTGCCCCGTTCGTTATGCCGAAAGCACAAACTGCTTTTTCCAGAAATGCGGAGATTTATGACACAACGATTGGCTGGCGGTTTGTAAATCCTGTTTTGAAAAAACAATATGGGATCGATGCCATGCCTGAAACGGGTGAAAACGTTGCAGAAGACTTTCAGGTTAGCCGTGAAGATCAGGATGCGTTTGCTTTGCGCAGTCAGCAAAAGGCTGCACGTGCTCAGGAAAGTGGGCGATTGGATAAGGAAATTACGCCGGTTACGATTCCGCAGAGAAGGGGTGAAGATGTCATTGTTGAAAAAGATGAACACCCTCGCGCGACTACGCTTGAAAAATTGGGTAGCCTGCCAACGCCGTTCCGTGAGGCTGGAACTGTTACGGCTGGCAATGCTTCCGGTGTGAATGATGGTGCCGCAGCGATGCTTCTGGCATCGTACGCTGCAGTAAAAAAGTTTAACCTTTCTCCGATTGCCAGAATTATGGCTGGAGCTGCGGTTGGGGTAGAACCACGTATCATGGGGATTGGTCCAGCACCCGCGACACAGAAGCTTTGCACCCAATTGGGTATTGGACCCAAAGACTTTGATGTTATTGAGCTCAATGAGGCGTTTGCTTCCCAAGGCATTGCAGTATTGCGGCAACTGGGCCTTGATGAATCGGCGGATTATATCAATCCAAATGGTGGTGCAATTGCGCTGGGCCATCCGCTTGGAATGTCAGGGACACGAATCACAGGAACGGCTGCACTTGAATTGAAAGAACGGGGTGCGAAGCTTGCGCTTGCAACCATGTGTATCGGTGTGGGGCAGGGAATTGCGGTTTCGCTTGAAGCGGCCTGAAGCTAGCCTTCTACGGCTTCCCGCATCCACGATTGTAGTGCCTTTATTGAATGCTCTGAACTGACACCGCATTTTGGATCAAGGACCAAGGGTCCGGGGACGTAGCCGCGAGAATTCAGGCCGCGCTGCACAGATTCCACAAGCCGGATATCTTCTTCAACGGTCGTTTCTCTATCTTGGATTGCGAGATTGTTAATAACATCGGATTTGATGCCATCTGCTGTGTACCAACCCCGCCAAAGGATGACGTTTTCATGGTCGATCGCACGCCAGTGATAGGTGTTCAGTACATTGCCCGGATAGACTTGAAAAGAGAACATCGGCCATAAGAACCAGGAGGAATAGTGGCCCGCATATTTGTTTGCTGCGACATCGATGGGGTAGGTCATATCATCCAGGTTCTGGCATTCCGTGCGGTGGCGAAGAATATAGCCTTCCGGTTGTATGTCGTAAGTCTCCGGTTTCACGACACCTTGGGAAAATGTCGGATGGTTTAAAGAACAATGGTAGCACTCAGAATAGTTTTCTACGGAAACCTTCCAGTTGCATTTTTCCGGCACCTCCACCCATTCGACAGGCTTGAGTTGATCCATATCCGGGACCCACTCGGCCAACTCTTCCCGTGCACCAGGAAACCATTCATCCATTGGTTTGGCCTGAGGATCAAGATTTGCAAACAGGAAACCGTTGAAGTTTTCAATGTTGACGGGTGTCAAACAGATTTTGCTCCGGTCAAATCCCGGTACAGCTTTTACATTCGGGCCGGATCGTAGCTCGCCTGTGAGTTCATAGGTCCAGGCGTGATAGGGGCAAACGAGAAGTTTTGCAGTTCCAGTGCCGCTGACCAGCTCATGGGCCCGATGCTGACAAACATTATAGTATGCTCGGATCTCTTCGTCTTTGCCGCGAATGCAGAAAAGGTTTTCACCTGCAATCGAAAAGGTAAAAAAATCACCGACGTTTTCGACTTGGCTCACATGTCCTGCGAATTGCCACGTGCGCGCCAACAATCCTTTGTTTTCGATTTCGAAGATTTGTGGATCCGTATAATAACGCGCTTCAAGGGAATGAATGAGGGTAATTGGTTCGCTCATCACAGCTCCTTTTCATAGATTCCTAGTTGGTGGCGCCTTTTATGAAAACGATCTACACGATCAACAATTTCCGGGCTTGCGGAGGCAATTACAAAACTCAACAATGTTTCAAGTAGCGCGATGGTCGATACTGAAGAGGGAAAGAATTGCGGTGTGTCAGCGGATACGACAAATCCAAACTCGCTGCTGGTGATGATGGGTGAGGCTGGACTGTCCGAAATGCCGATGATGCGCATGCCTTGCTCTCGTGCGATTTTCATCGCCTCCACCACCTCACGCCGGTAGGGTTTGCAGGTGATGGCAATCAAAACATCACGCGCATCTGCCCAGGCAAGATCATCCACGGCCGTGCTGCCAGATTTTGGGATTGCATGAAATTGCACCATTCCGGTTGAAGCGAGGTATGTGAAATTCTGAGCGTTGGCGGAGTTAACGCCTACGCCAAGGGTGAAGGTCTGTCGGGATTGCCAGATGGCTTCGGCTGCTCCTTTGAGCATTTTCTCATCGATGCCACCAAAGGTGGTTTCAATATTGGAAAGTGTGCTTGCTACCATGTCGGCATACAATTCGCCCAGTTGTCCCCCTTGCCGGATGGATTGTAGCCATCTTGCCCGGTCCGGAAAACTTGCCGTGCCGCGGCGGATTGCATCGCGAAAGGGCGCGCGAAAATCTTCATACCCCTCAAAGCCAACTTCCCGGGCCATGCGCACAAATGTATTCGGTTTGACGTTTGCCGCATCTGCGATTTCACGAATTGAGCTGACGCCCACATCCATAGGATTTTCAAGCACATAGGCTGCAGCTTTGCGAACTTCCGGGGTGAGTGAATCGAGTTGCGTTGCCAACTCACCGAGAACGGAGTCGGGTTTGTTTTCTTGAGAACTTGGTACGATTGTATCATTCATGGTTGACGATTGTACAAATGTTTGATTATTTTGCAATCCGAAATTTCAAGAAAAGTGGAATCTCCGATGTCAGACAATAATCAATCCAAACTTCCCTCTCATGCACGGGTCGTGATCGTTGGTGGTGGTGTGATGGGCTGTGGGTTGGCCTATCATCTTGCGCATGAAGGTTGGGGCAAAGATACGGTCCTGCTGGAAAAGGCGGAACTCACATCGGGTTCTACGTGGCATGCGGCGGGCCAGATTACACACTCCACATCCAGCTTTGGCCTGGGAAAATGTGTGGACTATAACATCGGGCTTTATGCAGGAAAGTTGGAAGAAGAGACGGGTCAGTCGGTTACCTGGCATGGCTGTGGTTCGTTTCGCCTGGCTTATACAGATGATGAAATGGATTGGCTTCGACACACCTTGTCAGTAGGGCGTTCGCTTGGTTTCAATATTGAACTTGTCGGTCCTGATCGTATTCGTGCGCTGCATCCATTTTATAATCTGGATGGCGTGCAAGGCGCCCTTCATACGCCCGACGATGGGCATGTTGATCCATCCGGAGTTACCCAGGCAATGGCCATTGGCGCGCGGAAATTGGGCGCCAAGATAATTCGGCGATGCAGAGCGATGGATATCAAGCAATTGGATACTGGTGAGTGGAAAGTATCCACCGAACTTGGCGATATTGTTTGCGAGCATGTTGTAAACGCTGGTGGCACTTATGCCAGGCAGATGGGAGAATGGTCTGGTCTGTTGCTCCCCATGACGTCGATGACCCATCATTATTTTGTGACTGATACGGTTCCTGAGTTTCAGAATCTTGAAGAAGAACTTCCCGTGATCCGTGACGATAAACTCGTATCTGGGTACATTCGAATGGAACAGAAGTCTGGCCTTATTGGCATATATGAAAAGGAAAATCCGAACTCGGTTTGGCATGATCATTGTCCGTGGGAGGCGGAGAATGAGCTGTTTGAGGCTGACTATGATCGCATCATGCCATGGCTCGAAAACTCAATGGATCGAATGCCAATATTCTCGGAACTGGGTATCAAGCGCGAAGTACATGGTGCCATTTCCCATCCGCCAGATGGCAACCCCATGATCGGGCCTGCAGCGGGTGTTCGAAATTACTGGTGTTGTTGTGGAACGCAAATCGGGATTGGTTGGGGGCCGGGCCTGACCCGTGAACTTGCGCGGTGGATGGTCCACGGATCAGCGGACATCTCAATGCGTGAATATGATCCCCGTCGATTTGGTGACTATGCCCAGAAAGACTGGCAGATCAAAAAGGCGCATGAAGATTATTGCCTGCGCCACGAAATTCCTTTCCCGCACTTTAACCGCCTGGAAGGCCGCCCACTCAAACCGTCTCCCCTTTATGAGCGGTTGAAACAAAAAGGCGCGGTGTATGAGGAAGTCTTCGGGCACGAGCGGCCAAGATGGTTTGCCAAAGACGGTATCGAGCAACGCGATTATTATTCCTTCAAGCGTAATGAGCTTCATGATGTTCTTGCTGCAGAAATTAAGGGGGTTCGTGAGCGGGTTGGCATTATGGATATTTCGGCATTCACAAAAGTGGAAGTTTGCGGTCCGGATGCTGAGCCTTTTCTTGAGGGGCTGATCGCAAACCGCTTACCGAAGAAAGTTGGGGGAATTATTCTCACCCATATGTTGAACGGGCGCGGGCGGATTGAGATGGAAGTTACCCTTGTCAGGCTTGACGAAGAACGGTTCTACATTGTGTGTGCGGCGTTCTTTGAGCAACGTCTGCTTGACCATCTCGGGATGCGTCACACGAATGAAAATCTGGAAATTATCAATCGGTCTGATGCCTGGTCTGCCATCACGCTTAACGGTCCGCGGGCACGGGATGTGTTGGCTCAATGCACGCCTTCTCCGCTAGACAATGCAAGTTTTCGTTGGATGAGTGCGCAGGAAATTGACGTCGCAGACGAAAAAGTCTGGGCTTTCAGAATGTCATATGCCGGTGAGCTGGGATGGGAATTCCATATCCCGAGAGAAAGCACACTTGCGGTATACGATGCACTTTGGGCGGCAGGTGAAGCGCATGGTATTGTCGACTATGGTTCATTTGCCATGAATGCAATGCGGATGGAAAAAGGGTTCAAGGGTGCCGGCGAGCTTACCAATGAAGTCACCCTTCCCGAAGCAGACGTTATGCGTTTTGTCAAAATGGATAAAGGCGCGTTTGTTGGAAGAACTGAAACTGAAACTTCCATGCAATCCAACCGTCTACCCTGGATCTGTGCCTATCTGGAGATTGAGCCGGATGGCGATGCTGACGGGCATGGCGGTGAGGCAGTTTTGATGAACGGGGAAGTGGTTGGAACGACCAGTTCTGTCGCCTTTGGCCATTCCGTCGGGAAGATACTTGCGTTTGCGTATATCAAGCCGGAAGCGGCTGCTCCAGGTACTGACCTGGAGGTCGTGATCATGGGTCAGCCGCGCGTTGCAAAAGTTTTGGGCGAGCCTGCTTATGATCCTGAAAGCAAGCTACCAAGAACGGATGTTGCGATGACGGAGGCAGCAGAATGAGTGATATACCTTCCACCATGAAAGCCATTGTGCTTACCGGGCATGGTGGTTTGGAGGTGCTTGAATATCATGAAGATTGGCCGACACCGGAGCCGGGAGCGAATGAAGTGCTTGTCAAGGTCCATGCTTGTGGACTTAACAACACCGATGTCAATACTCGAACGGGGTGGTATTCGAAAGCGGTAACGGAAGCCACCAAAGGCGCGGGCTATCAAGAAGTTGATGAAGAAGATCCGACTTGGGGCGGTGCTCCGATTACCTTCCCCCGCATTCAGGGTGCAGATATGGTCGGTACCGTTGTTGCTGTGGGAAAAGGTGCAGATCTGAGCCTGATCGGAAAGCGGGTCATGAATGATGGCTGGATCAGAAACTGGGACGATCCTGATGACTTCTACAATGTAGGTTATTACGGATCCGAAAGGAATGGCGGATATGCTGAATATACGACCATTCATGAACAACAGATTTTGCCAGTGAGCAGCGATTTGACGGATGCAGAATTGGCAACATTCTCCTGCTCATACACGACAGCTGAAAACCTGTTAAACCGGGTTGGATGTAAAAAGGGTGATCGTGTTTTGATCACCGGCGCATCTGGTGGTGTGGGTTCTGCACTTATACAATTGGCCAATCGGCGTGGAGCCCTTACGATCGCCATGGCGAGTGAAGCAAAACACCCCGAGGTCGCGAAACTCAATCCGGCGGCAATTTTGCCACGTGCGCCGGAAAATCTTGGTAAAGCACTGGAAGATGCAACCGGTTTTGACACGGTTACAGTCGTTGCGGATATTGCCGGTGGTCCTTACTATCCTGCGCTCATTGATGTTATGGCAAGGGGTGGCAGGTATGGCACCTCGGGTGCAATAGCTGGCCCGATGGTCGATCTTGATTTGCGCACGCTTTATCTTCGGGATTTAACGTTCCACGGGTGCACTGTTACTGCGCTGAATGTCTTTCCGGATCTTGTGGGATACATCGAGCGCGGGGAAATTCGCCCTTTGCTCGCAGCGACATATCCGTTGGAAGACTTTCATGCCGCGCAGCAAGCCTTTATTGATAAAAAGCATACGGGAAATATTGTGGTGGTACCCTGATGCCAGACCAAAGCCTCTATAAACTCAGAGATGCCGTCCGTGATTATGCCCGGTCACAAGCGCCGGACATTCAGAGTTTTTGTGGTGATGCTTTGTTTGAGGACCATGATACTCAAGAGATTGAGGTTCGAACGCTTGCTGTAGTCGATAAGATCGGGGTTTTGGGGGATCATTGTTCTCCAGCAACTCAATCGTTGTTTGACGCTGTCATCGCCGCTGCACCGCATCTTTACTGGCAGCACAGCTATACGCCAGAGGATGACGGGATTGATCAGTATTATCTCGACAATTCGGGCTGGTTCAATCTGATCGCGCCGAGCGGTCCGTTCCTGAGTGAGAAAATCAGAGTTTCCATCGGGTTTTGGAACAAGGGGCTCGTGTATCCCAACCATTGGCATGAACCGGAAGAGATTTATCTGACGATTGCTGGTTCTGCGCAATATATCTCGCATGGCCGGATGGCGGTAAGGGGTGGACCTGGCACCACAATTTGTCACTATAGCAATCAGCCACACTCTGCGGTGTTTGATGAAGCGCCATTGCTTGCGGCGGCGTTTTGGCGAGGGGACAATCTGGAACGAAAATCAGTAATCGAGGCGCAGCGATGAGCCGAGATATGTTTGAAAGCGCATTGGCTGAAATCCGCATGGTGTATGAAGAACATCCTGCACTGTGCGAATTTCTGGCCTTTCCGTCTGACGTCGTCTGGCAGGCCCAAGAACCGCACATAACTCCCCCGGCACTTTTAATGGCGCAGGATGAGAGCCTCGAGACCTCCCTTTATAAGACCCTCAAAGACGCTTTGATTTCTGCCGGACCTCATGCCAAGTGGCGTGAGACCTATAAGGGAACAAACATCGGCGAAGATTTTTTGAGACGTTTCGGATGTTACGAACTGTTCGGATTGGACGGTCACTTTGCGTGTCAATCGACTCGGGGTTTTCTGGTTTATTCACCAGGGGGCCTTTATTATCCGTGGCACCATCATCCGGCAGAAGAAATGTATCTGATCATTGCCGGTGAGGCTGAATTTGCGACAGAAGGCAATGCGCCTAAGTTGTTGAAGCCGGGTGACACTGTCTTTCATAAGGAAAACCAACCTCACAACATGCTGACGCTCGAAAAAGGTGTCCTTGCATGGGTTCAGTGGCGCGGTGAGTTGACGGTTCCACCCGTCCTTACCGATCGGTTGAATGAGGTGGGGCAGGCATGAAAATTACGCGTATTTCGATCTATCAGAAAGACTTGCCTTACGTAGGTGGCACGTATGTTTGGGGCGCTAATAATGTCCTTGATGTTGCAACTACCAATGTCGTGGTTCTCGACACGGATGCCGGGATTTCAGGATGTGGGGAGTTTTGCCCGTGTGGCGAAAATTATATGTGGGCCCATTCACAAGGTGTGGAAGCAGCGGCGAAACTCCTGGCACCGGCTCTGCTTGGGGAAGACCCGCGACACGTCACACGGATTGAGCGTCTGATGGATCACACGATCGGTGGGCACGGATACGCAAAGGCTCCGTTTGATGCTGCTTGTTGGGATATCCTTGGCAAGGCGTCTGGACAGCCTGTCTGGATGCTGATGGGCGGAAAACTCACCGATGGGGCGCCGCTTTATCAAGTCGCGCCGCAAAAGGCGACGGAAGATACAAAACGGGACCTCGATGCGCTTCGCGATCAGGGATATGAGCAATACCAGGTCAAGGTCGGCTGTGACTGGTCTGCTGATATTGATCGCATTTTAGATATCGTGCCATTGATCAAGCCGCATGAAACCGCAATTGCGGATGCCAATCAGGGGTGGCGGGTAGACCACGCTCTTCGCGTTGGGCGGGCCACAAAACATCTTGACTATGTGATGGAACAGCCTTGCAAAACCTACGATGAGTGTCAGCAGATCCGGCGAGCCATTGATCTGCCGATGGAGCTGGATGAATGCGTCACCGACATGCGCGTTGCGCAGAAAATCGTCGAGGATCACGGTGCTGATATTGTTTGTTTGAAGATATCAAATGTCGGCGGCCTTTCCAAAGCGAAACGCATCCGCGACTACCTCGTTGAAAACCGGTATCCTGTGGTTTGTGAAGATACCTGGGGTGGGCAAATCGTTACCGCTGCTCTGTCCAGTTTGGCGGCTTCCACACCAGCTGAATTTCTCTTTAATACAACGGATCTGGAGAATTACGTGACCTTGCCTACAGGGCGAAGCGAGCATCGTTTAGAGCGGGGCAGGTTTTATGCGCCGGATGTGCCGGGGCTTGGCGTAGAGCCTGATTTTGACAGTCTGGGCGAACCGATTGCGACTTATGGGGCTGAGCAATGAAGATTAAAAAGATTTCTGTTTTCCGAAAAGACTTACCGTTGCGCGACCCTTATTGGTTGTCTGGTGGCCGGTTAAAGTTTGAAGTGCTTGACGCAACGTTTGTGAAGATTGAGACAGATGCGGGAATTACCGGTTGGGGTGAAGGCACGCCTTGGGGGCATACGTATGTGCCGGCACATGGTCCCGGTATTCGGGCCGGTATTCGTACCATGGCCAGGTCAATTCTTGGCGAAGACCCGCGCAAGCTTGAGTCGGTTGAATACAAAATGGACAAAAGTCTTCCCGGGCATCTTTATGCCAAGGCGCCGATCGATCTGGCATGCTGGGATATCTTGGGCAAAGCGACGGATCTGCCCCTTGCGGACCTTCTGGGCGGTAAACGCTCAACAGGGACGCCTGCTGCCACCTCTGTTTCGTCTGGTGAACCGGAATACATGCTGGAGATCGTTAATCGATACCGCGATATGGGATACGTGGCGCACTCGGCTAAAGTGGGCGGTAGCGATACGGATAAGGATATTGAGCGTATTCGTTTTCTTGAGGAAAACCGTCGTCCGGGCGAAATCATCCTTTACGATGTTAATCGGGCATGGACACGGCGTGAGGCGTCCATCGTCATGAATGCCGTTGCTGATTTGGGGGTCACGTTTGAGCAGCCGGGTGAAACGCTGGATGATATCGCCGAGATTCGGAAAGTGACCACGTCGCCGATTAGCGTTGATGAAACATTGGTGACCTTGCAGGATGCTTGTCGTATTGCACGGGAAGGGATTGCTGATGTCTTTGGGATCAAGATCAATCGCGTAGGCGGGCTTACAAAAGCGCGCCGTATCCGCGATGTCGCGATCGCCCACGGCATTCAGATTTTCTCAATGGCAACGGGTGGCTCCGTCATGGCAGATACGGAAGCTGCACATCTTGCGCAGTCTATCCCGTCAGAGTTTATCCGTGCGTGTTGGTCCTGTCAGGACATGCTTACATTGGACATCGCGCCAGGAAGTGGCCCGCGATGCACGGATGGATTTATCACCATTGATGATACCCCGGGATTGGGGGTAACGCCCGATGAAGATATTCTTGGTGACCCCGTAGCGGTTTATGAAGAGGAATAGGTAAAATGGAAGATCTACAAGGTCTTAGCAATGAATACCCAATCCACGATCCCGAATGGATTCGTGACATGCATTCGGATCATTATATACAAAGTTGGTCCAAGCAGGGTAACCGCCCGAAGGTTATCACCGGTGGAGAGGGCAGTTGGTTTTGGGATAGCGACGGGAAACGATATCTCGATTTCCAGTCGCAACTGGTGAATCTCAATCTTGGGCATCAGCACCCCAAGATTGTTGAGGCGATCAAAAACCAGGCAGAAAAACTCTGCTACATCGGACCAGCGATGGGGTCGGATGTACGATCTGAGTTGGCCGCCCTTATGCGGGAAATAACCCCTGGTGACCTTAACGCGACGTTCTTCACCACGGGTGGTTCAGCGGCGAATGAAACAGCCATTCGACTTGCACGCCACTATACCGGGCGACAGAAGATTGTAGCCAGGTATCGATCTTATCATGGAGCGACGGGCGGTGCGCTCAGCCTGACCGGAGATCCCAGACATCATCTGACGCGTGGGGATATGCCTGGTGTGGTTCGTATGCTTGATCCATACACCTATCGCACACCCACTGGACATAAAGACCCCAAAGACTGTCCGGTTTGCCAGGGTGGGCCACATCTGGAAGAAATCCTGATGTATGAAAACCCGAATTCGGTCGCGGCTGTTATTCTCGAATCGGTGGTGGGTACAAATGGCATATTGGTGCCTCCGGATGGGTATCTGAAATCGATTAAAGAGACGTGTGAGAAATACGGCATCCTGCTTATCCTTGACGAAGTCATGGCCGGTTTTGGGCGATCCGGAAAATGGTTTGCCTGCGAACATTGGGATGTGGTCCCCGATATTCTCACCGGTGCAAAGGGTATTAACTCCGGATATGTTCCCCTTGGTACGATGACCGTGAGCAAAGAAATCGGAGATTGGTTAAAGGAAAATGCTTTCCCAAGTGGTCTTACATATGCCGGGCATCCTTTGGCTTGTGCGTCGGGTGTGGCTGCGATCAAAGCAATGATGGAAGAAGGCACACTGGAACAAGCTGCGCAGAACGGCGAATACCTACGCGAGAAACTGCACGGATTGGCGGAGAAGCATACCTCCATCGGAGAAGTGCGTGGTGTTGGCATGTTCAATGGGATTGAGCTGGTGAAAAACCGGGAAAGCCGCGAACCGCTTGTGCCATTCGCTGCCAAGGCGGATGATGCAAAGCCTATGACAGAGATGATGAAGTTTGCCATGGATGAGGGGCTCTATCTTTCTTTCTTCTCCAACGTTGTGCGGCTTACGCCACCCTTGAATATTTCGCGGGAAGACATTGATACGGGTGTCGAGATTCTCGACAGGATGCTCGTCATTGCTGATCAGCATTCGCAGTGAGGTAACAGGGTGAAAATTACACGCGTAAATCTCTGGAAAGTGGCGCTTACAAGCCATGAAACCTACTACATGGCGGATGGAAAGGCATGTGATACGGTTGATACGGTCGTTGTTTGCCTGGAGACCGATACTGGCCTTAAGGGTTGGGGAGAAGTTTGTCCTATCCCGCATTATCTGCCCGCTTATGCGGATGGCGTGATGCCTGCAATACAGGAAATGGCGCCTGTTTTGCTTGGCGCTGATCCGGTTGGGCCTGAGGCCCTTATGCGCAGGCTTGATGCGTGGTTGCCGGGGCACTTCTATGCAAAATCAGCGGTTGATACGGCCCTTTGGGATTTGACCGCAAAAGCAGCAGATTTACCCTTGTATCGATTGTTGGGCGGAAAGCTCAACGATGCACTGCCGCTTTACCATTCAATCACCTGCGTCGCGCCGGACGAGATGGTGAGGATTGCTCAAAACGCATACCAACAAGGGATGCGGCAATTTCAGGTAAAGTTAGGTGCTGATTCAAACTGGGAAGCAGATGTGGCACGCCTTCGTAAAGTTCGTGAAGCAGTCGGCAACGGGCCCTTGGTTTATGGAGATTGGAACTGTGGCTCCAACAAACTTGATGCGATTCGTGTTGGACGTGCGGTTGCCGATTTGGATCTTATGCTTGAACAGCCTTGTAAGACGCTGGAAGAATGCGCAAGCGTGAAACGGGCTTGCGGGTTGCCGATGAAGATCGATGAGAATGCCTTCGATCTTGCTTCTTTGCTTGAGGCGCATCGTCTGGATTGTCTGGATGCAGTGGCGGTTAAGCTTTCCAAGTTTGGAGGGTTGAGTGCTATGCGCCGCGCGCGCGATTTATGTGTGCACCTTGGCGCCAAAATGTGCGTTGAGGATACTTGGGGATCGGACATTAGCACCGCAACAGCCATTCATCTTGCGACGGCCACACCGCGCGAAAGCGTTATGAATGTATGCGATTTGTCAGGGTATGTAGCACCGCGTCTTGATGCGGGTGGACCCGTACGAGATCACGGTAAGATCAGGCCAGGTGAAACTCCGGGTCATGGCATTGAGCCAGATCCTGGGGTTCTCGGCGAGTCGCTTTTGGACCTTGCTTAACGTGTTTTGCTGGTGAACTTTACGTACGGTTTTATCTGGAGATAGACCGGATGCGTTTGACAGAAACACTTTCGAGATTTGTTTCAACGGCGACCCCTTCCTTACAGAGTAACAGGCTGTTGCTTGAGACAATCGCAGATTGTTTTGGCTGCATGCTGGCAGGTGCTGATAGTGATGTGGTCGCTCGTGTCAGCCAGGGAATCGAACATCTTTCAAGGGGTGATGTTGTTGTTTACGGGCGGGACATTACCTGTTCTCCAGGACACGCGGCGATGCTGAATGCAATATCCGGGCATGCGTATGAGCTTGATGATTGGGAGGAGAAAGGCAACACGCATCCGACGGTTGTAATCCTGCCTGCGCTCCTTGCCGGTGCACACTTAAACTCCGTTCCCGGAGAAAAACTGTACGAGGCATACCTAAAGGGATTTGAGGTGATAACGCGTCTGGGCGAGGCAATGACGCTTGATCACTACGCGCGTGGATTTCATGCCACAGCAACCCTTGGCGCGCTGGGAGCAACTGCGGCGGTTTGCGTGTTGCTTGATCTGAAAGAAAGACAGGTTGCAAATGCGCTCGCTTTGGCAGCTTCACAGGCCTGCGGATATACCGCGCAGTTTGGTACAGATGCAAAAGCGTTACATGCGGGTTTTGCTGCCCGTACGGGGGTGGAATGTGCGGTCCTTGCTTCCAAGGGTGTCACCGCCAATCTTGCTTCTATAGACAGCGATCGCGGCATGGTCGGACTTCTGGGTAACCTTTCTTCAGATCGGGTGGAAGATGTCATCTGTAAAGTTGGAAACCCCTATGCGTTTGATGAACAGGGTATTGTCATCAAGCCTTGGCCATCTTGCGGTTACGCCCATCGTTTGATGACGGCCGCGCTTGATCTTAGACAACGCATTGGGGCGAATACGGATAACATTGTCTCTATCCGTGCGACGCAACCGGATTTTCATAGTGCTATCTTAGCTTTTGATGAGCCTCGCAACAGGACAGAGGCGCTTTTTTCCGGCCCGGCGTGTATTGCTCAAACACTTGTTACCGGTGATATGAGCGTCGCAGATGGTGCACGAGAATTCTGGAAAGAACCGGATGTTGCACGCCTGATTCCGCTGACGGAAATGGTTGCAGAGCCTACTAAAAATCCTTCGATCAATTATGATCCCCAGCAGCCTGATACGCTACAGATCGTCATGAAAGATGGTCAAGAGTTTTTGGAGGCATGTGTTTATCCGCTCGGATCTCCGCATAACCGACTAAATCAAGCTCAACTGGCGGATAAATTTTCACTGGCCACAGGGAGAGGCGTTGAAGAGTTTTCCGGTCTGATGAGATGGCCAAAAGCATCGGACATCGCCAGTTTTTTTGAAAAGGCTGCCCGTCGTTAGCCTACGTTAGACATTGTGAAATCCATACTCTTCGAGCAATCCGATCAGCATTTCCTTAGCTTGGATGCGGTGTAGTCTATGAAGTTCTCTGGCTTGTTCGGCGTTCCCAAGTCTTATCGCTTTGAGCACACGTCTATGGTCATCGTTTGACTTTGTTGGTTTCGGGCGGAGGTTGAGAGTGATCTTTCGAGCACGCCGCACCTGATCGCTGTACATTCTGAAGATATTGGCAATCCGTTCGTTTCCGCCCAATCTTACCAATTCAGAATGGAACGTTTCATCGGCCATAGCCCAAGCTTCTCGGTCCTCATTTTTGAGTGTGGAATCCATTCTGTGAATTGCATCGACTGCACCTGCGAAGTCTTCGTCCGAGTGATTTTGTTTGGCAGCCAATTCGGCTGATAGGCTTTCCAGTTCTGTCAGAATGTCATAAATTTCGGTCATGTCTTTGGGCGAAATCGATAGAATCCGAACGCCGTGTCTCGGCTTGACTTCTACAAGGCCCTGGGCCTCCAGGATGAGTGTCGCCTCTCGTACAGGCGTGCGTGACATGCCAAGCATCTTTGCAAGCTCGCTTTCCAGGTGATTTGATCCGGAGGCGAGACGATTGTCGAGTATCAGGTCTTTCAAAACTGAAACTGCCTGTTGTGTGTTTGACATTCCCTTGTCAGAGACTTTGCCGCCAATTTCGCCTGATCTGACCTCAACCATTTAAAAATACCTTTTGTCCGCTTTCTGCAGAGTGATAGATTGCAGCCTGTAATTCAAGAACCAATAAATATTCCTGTGCAGTGTTTTCAAACGGTTCTTTATTCTGAATGGCTTTTACAACGTGATCCTGCAGCGCGTGGACACAATCCCCACCAAATCCTTTCCAAGCCTGAGGGGATAGCAGTGATTCATAATCCTGTGAGCCAAATCTCCTCATCGTTACTTCCCCGCGCCCTGAAAGGTTGATTGTGCCATTGGTGCCTTCCAATATGGCTTCGCCCAACGTTGTACGGCAGTTTTCAGCCTCATGATCCAGATGTCGGTTTGCATCGAACAATGCGCGGATGCCGCTTTCAAAATCGAGAATGAAGTAACCTGCGTCTTCACCGGAAATATGTGGGTTGAGTTGGCGCAGATCTGCATAGACAGCAACTGGATTTCCGAGCAGATACCGAAATGTGTCAATCCAGTGGACCCCGGTTTCGCGAATGAGGAATTTTTCCATCTTTTGGAAATAGGGTTGGCGGTCAAGGTAAGCTTCCGGTCCTTGTCCGTCACCGGTGCGCAGCCGGAATGTAAGCTGGTGAATCTCTCCAATCAGCTTGTCCTCCAGTGCCTTTCGCATGACACGATACCAGGGTTGAAAACGGAAGTTTTCATGGACAATCAGGGACACTCCAGCTTCGCCTGCAATGCGAACAGCCTCCCTTGCTTCTTCGATGGAATTGCAGAATGGTTTTTGACAGATGATGGTGGAGGCGCCGTTTTCGACACACATCTTTATCAGTGAGAGATGGCTGGTGGGTGGTGTGATGATGTCTACCAGGCTCGGCTTGATTTCCGTCAACATGGTTTGCGTATCATCATATGCTGGCAGACCGGTTTTCCGTGCGTCTTCAAGATCAAGGGAAACCGAAGCAACGAGCTCCACCTCCTTTATTCGATTCCAGGCGTCATAGTGGAATTGACTGAAATAGCCTGTGCCAATGCATGCGGTACGGATTTTGCCCATTTTCGTTACTAAGTAAGTTTCTTTAGTACAGCATCGGCGGCTTCTCTTGTGTTTGCGCTGCCGCCAATATCGCGTGTGGTATGCGTTGCTTCTGACAATACGGAGTTTACTGAATTCCTCAACAAAACGGAATCAAGTTTCATCTGTTGATTATCGGTTCGATGCCCCAGCCATTCAAGCATCATTGCAGCGGACAGGATCATTGCGAATGGATTTGCAATTCCTTTTCCAGCTATATCCGGTGCGGAGCCATGGCACGGTTGAAAGACGGCGTGCTCATCGCCGATGTCCGCAGAAGGTGCCAATCCAAGTCCGCCCATTAATCCGGCCCCGAGATCGGATAGAATATCTCCAAACATGTTTTCTGTTACCAAAACATCAAATGACCATGGTTTCTGCACCATCCACAGGGCTGTTGCATCCACATATGCGCAATCCGTTTTGATCTTTGGATGATTTTTGGCGCATTCCATGAAAATTTCCCGGAAAAATGCGAAAGCGCGGAACACGTTTGCTTTGTCGACACAGGTGACGTGCCCTTTGCCAATGCCAGCGGCGCTTCTTTGAGCAGCCAAATCGAAGGAAAACTTAAAGAGCTTCTCGCTTACGTTGCGTGAAATCAGAAGCGTTTCGGTGGCATGGGTTTCAGTAACATTGCCCGTGCCCATGGAGTGAAACAGTCCTTCAGTGCTCTCGCGTACCAATACAAAATCAATGATTTCACCATTTGGCCGCAGAATTGGGCAATTCATTCCGTCACGAACGGTTACCGGGCGAACTCCCGCATATAGATTGAATGCCTTGCGCAATTCTATTTGCGGTGAGATTTCGGTCCCATCGGGATAGCGCACGTCAGGGAGGCCCATGGCCGACAGCAGGATGGCATCGCTTTTGCCTGCGATTTTGAGTGAGCTTTCCGGCAGCGCTTCACCAGTTTTCGCGTAATGCAGCGCGCCCGCCGGAGCGAATTCAAACTGAAATTTGTAGGACGTTCCGGAATCTTGAAGCGTTTTCAAAATCTCCAGTGTCGGTGCCATGATCTCAGGCCCGATCCCATCTCCTTCAAACACTGCAATTTTATACTCTGATACCATGTTGCCCGCAGCCTTGCCGTTTTTGTGATTATGCCAGCCGTTAAATCCATAGATTGCGAATTTGCATTTGACAACTAATTTTTTAATGTATACGTAATTTTATTAGTTATTTTGTTGTGCACAGGGAGGAAATCATGAGGCGCACATTTTTGAAGCTTGCAGCAGCGGCTGCGATGACAGTCGGAATTGGTACCAGTGTGGTGGCCCAGGATTATCCATTCAGGGATATTACGACAGCGGTGGTTTGGGGTGCTGGTGGCGGCACGGATACCATCAACCGAATGATCATGGCAGAGATGGAAAAGCATCTGCCGGTTGGCATCACCGTGATCAATCAAACCGGAGGGGTGGCCGGATCCAATGGCATGGTTTATGTGATGAACCAGCCAGATGATGGTTACACCTTGGTTGGGCTTTCCGAGTCGAACGTGACAGCTGCGGTTCAGGGCGGATGGAATGAAAAGTTTTCGTTTTGGCATCCGTTTATCGTCGGAGGTTCGCCTGATCTGATTTCAGTGCCTGCGAATTCTCCGCATAACTCCCTGGAAGACCTGGTTTCTGCTGCAAAGGCTGCACCGGGAACGATTCCAGCAGCAGCTTCGGGTTCGGGGTCAATCCATCATCTTAACCTCCTTGCGATCGAGAATGGATCAGGGGCTAAGTTCAAATTTGTTCCCTACAAAGGTTCAGCGCCCGGTCAGGAGGCTGCGATTGCGGGTGAGGTTGAGCTTGTGGTCACATCTCTGGCGGAACAAGCGCCATTGATTGCAGGGGGAAAGCTCAAACCACTTGCCATGCTGACACCGGAGGCAGCCGAGTTCAACGGTCAAACCATTCCCTCGGCTTTTTCAATCTATGATGGTCTGGATAAGTATCTTCCCTTAAAACAGGCGATTGGATTTGCGGTTCATTCCTCGGCGCCTGATGCGGCAAAAGCTGCATTGACGGAAGCCTTTGACAAGGCCATTGCATCTGACACGGTGGCCGAATGGGCAAAGGCAAACAACTACGATGTTTCTGGTAAGTCCGGGGATGAAGCCTCTGCAATTTTCTCAAAACTGGAGAGCACCTTCGCTTGGACTTTGTGGGATCTGGGTGCTGCCAAGGTTGACCCAGCTACCTTGGGAATTGAAAAACCCTAATGTCGGAAAATCTCCCGATCGTCTGACCTTGATCTGGCCAGTCCGCGGATTGGCCAGATTGTCTTTAGGGGAAAAACAATGGATGAAAAGACCATCTTACGGGTCAGGGACTTCTGGACGTCAATTGTCTTGATGATGATCAGCGTCTTCTTCCTTTACAAGACAGCAGATATCCCGTTCTTGAACACGCGAGTGGCTGGCGTGGATTCAGCAGACTGGTACAATTCAGCCGCGTTGGTTCCGTATTTCATCTTTGGCTGCATGTTTATTCTGTCGCTCATTTTGATGGGCGTAGCAATCCATGCCGGCGGCGCGCGCCTGGCGCTCAAAAAGGCTGGAATCGGATATTCCCGATCTGAGCTTATTCGCACCGGTTGTGTCATCCTGATTCTGTTCAGTTACATCGTCGGCCTTGTACCGCGGGTGGATTTCATCGCATGTTCGGCGCTCCTGATCACTGCATTGATTTGGGGATTTCATGGCCGGTCCACACGGATTATGGTTCTGTGTGCTATCGTGGTCTTTCTAGCGGCGCTTTATGCACTGGTGATGCATTTTCCCAGGGCACAATGGGCCAAACCACATGATGACGATTGGGTTGCTGTGGGTGCGTTTTTGGCTCTGACGCTCACCATGTTTTCGGTGGAAGGATGGAAAGGTAACCTCTCCCGCATTGTAAAAATTACACCGGTCATTGCGGTCTTGGCACCTTTGATTCTCGTTCTGGCAATGGCATTCGGCTTTCGGCAAAATGTGCCTAACCGAACAGGGCTTTTGTTTTCAAAACTTGAATATCATTACTATGTGACCGTAAGGCCGATGTGGCAGAGGAAGAACTGATGGAGTTTGTCTTTGCGCAGCTTCATGGCTTTGGCGTGTCATTGTCAACGCTTGCGTTTGATCCCATTACTTATGTCTATCTTATCCCTGCGGTTTTCCTTGGCATCGTATTTGGCGCTTTACCAGGCTTGACTGCAACCTTGGCCGTTACCATTCTCACCGGCTTTTTTGGTAACAAATTTCCCCTTGATCAAGCGTTGATTGCACTTATAGGTGCCTATGTGGGTGCTATCTATGGGGGTTCTTATCCATCGATCTTACTCAATATTCCCGGGACCGCTGCCTCTGCGGCAACGGCTATGGATGGCTATGCGCTCACCAAACAGGGACGAGGGGGCGAGGCACTCGGCCTCACCACGACAGCTTCTTTCATTGGGACACTTTTTGGAACGCTGTGTCTTTTGATTTTTGTCTGGGTTTTGCTTTTGATTTCCCAGAATATCGCTTCTCCTGAAAAGGCTTTGCTCGCCTTATTTGGCATTTTGCTTTCCGGTACCTTGATGTCGAAAGACTTGGTCATCAAAGGGTGGATATCCGGCTTAATTGGCCTTGCGATGGCCATGGTCGGGCTTGATCCGATTCTCTCAGAACAACGGTACACCTTTGACTGGGCTTACTTACTGTCGGGGTTTCAAGTTGTCCCGGTGCTTATGGGTGCCTTTGCGATTCCGCAAATCATAGACGGTATGCGGGCAGCGATCCATTTGGGCGAAGTGCCTCGCTTGCAGCGCATTCGACCGCAACTCGGCGAAGTTACAAAACGTTTGCCGGTTATTCTCAGGAGTGGTGGCATCGGAACCGGGATTGGCGCTTTGCCGGGTGTAGGGGAAGATGTGGCGGGTTGGGTGTCCTATGGGGTGGGAAAGACCACTTCAAAAGAAAGCAAGCAATTTGGAAAGGGTTCTGTAGATGGTTTGATCTCAGCTGAGGCAGCGAACAATGCTGCGATCGGTGGTGCGCTCATTCCACTTCTTGTGTTGGGAATTCCCGGGTCTCCGCCCGCAGCAGCGTTGCTTGGTGCTTTGAAAATCAACAACGTCATACCCGGTCCGACGATCGATCCAGCTTTGATCATACATATTGTTGCAGTCTTGGTGATGGCTTCCGTGACCATGTTTTTGATGGGACTTTTTACTGCCAAAATATTTGTCGCAATTTTGCGAATCCCCAAGACCGTGTTTTTGCCAGTGGTAATGGTGTTGACGACGGTCGGATCGTTTAGTGTTGGTGGTGGGATTAACGATCTGTTCTTGATGTTTGCGGTCGGAATCCTGGCCTATGCAATGAATTTGATGCACTATCCCATCGCACCCCTTGTGATTGGTGTTATTCTGGGCGGACTGTTTGACGAAACGCTTCGCCGCTCTTTACTGATTTCTGACGGGGACCTCAGCATTTTTGTAACCCGACCTGGTGCCGGAATTCTTCTCGGTCTTAATGTTTTGCTGATCGTAAGCCAGGTGCCTGCTCTGAAAAAGCTGCCTTCAAGACTTATTGCTAAGTGGAGAGCTACATGACATTTGCCGTCTGTGTTACCTTTCAAATCAATCCGGAATATTGGGACGCGTTTCTGGATTTGATGCGTGAAAATGCTGCGGCATCGCTCAAACTCGAGGCAGGATGCCTCCAATTTGATGTCTGTACAGATGCGTCTTTGCCCTATGAAGTATTCTTATATGAAATTTATAAATCGTCAGAGGCCTTTGAAGCACACCTGAACTCTGAGCATTTCAGAGATTTTGATGTCAACGTCACAAAGATGATAAAAGACAAGCAGGTCAAAACATACACGATGGTGAACTAGATGGAAAAAATCTGGGAGGTTTATGCTCTTAAATACGCAGAACGTAATACGCGGACGCGCGCGGATAGTTTCATCTTTGATGATGATCACGCCAGTCCGCATCACATGGACTATTACGTCTGGATTTTGAAATCCGGGGAAGAATACATCGTCGTCGATACGGGCTATGACGATGTGGAGGCTGCACGCCGGCAAAGACCTATTTTGCGTGATCCCGCCCAATCGCTTGCGGTTTTGGGGTTGAAAGCAGATCAGGTTGATACGGTCATCATCACCCATCTCCACTATGATCATGCAGGTGGTTTGGACCGATATCCAAATGCCAAGTTCCATCTGCAAAAAACAGAGATGGAATATGCAACGGGGCCTTGCATGTGCGGGCATGTGCTTCAGATGCCGTTCACGGTTGAGCATGTGTGTGAAATGGTGCGAAACGTATATTCCGGCCGCGTCGTATTCCATGATGGCGACGGGTTGGTAGCCGACGGCGTCACGGTTCACTGTGTTGGCGGCCACTCGCGAGGCCTGCAAGTGGTTCGGGTCAAAACCCAGTCCGGGTACTTGTGTCTTGCTTCCGATGCATCGCACTATTACGAAAACTTTTTGCTTGGCAAGCCGTTTCCGATCGTTGTTGATCTGGAAAACATGGTCAGGGGATATGACACAATCAAGGCACTTGCATCTGAGACGTCACTCATTATTCCTGGGCATGATCCCCTTGTTGCCAAGAGTTTTGCTGCTGTTGGCTCGTCGGGTTTTGTGTGGCGCTTGGATCAAGGAACGCTTAACCCCATTCCGGGGATCATTTGATGCTTTTAGGGTGTATCGGGGATGATTTTACGGGGGCAAGCGACATAGCGAATACGCTCGCGAAAGGCGGGATGTCTGTTACTCAGTACAACGGTATTCCGGATTGCCCCGCAGCGGCAAGCGTTGAAGTAGGTGTCGTCGCGCTCAAGTCTCGAACAATCCCTGTGGACCAAGCTGTTGATCTTTCACTCAAGGCTGCTGAGTGGTTGTTGGCGCAAAACTGTGAGCAGATTTTCTTTAAATACTGTTCCACATTCGATTCGACAAAAGAGGGAAACATAGGACCGGTGGCGGATGCGCTCTCGACGCGGATTGGGGAAGAGACCGTTCTTTTCTGTCCCGCTTTTCCTGCAACCGGCCGATCTGTTTATCAGGGAAACCTGTTTGTACATGACATGCCCCTGAGTGAAAGTGGCATGAAAGATCACCCGCTTACGCCCATGACGGATTCTGATTTGCGCCGTTGGTTGGGACATCAAACGCAGAGAACGGTGCGGCACTTGCCGTATCCGATCGTGCGGGACGGTGAGATCGCAATCCGCGAAGCATTGCAGCGAAAAGGCGCGGGCTACTACATTGCGGATGCAGTCGATGACAACAATCTGATAGAGCTTGGAAAAGCGGTTGCTGAGCGCAAGTTTTTAACGGGTGGCTCGGGGCTTTCGCTGGGCTTGCCCGACAACTTCAGGCGTCAAGGTAAAATTGGCAGTGAACGGCCTCATTGGCAGGGCATTAAAGGGCCGGGTGTTGTCTTATCAGGTTCGTGCTCTGAAGCGACGCGCAAACAGGTTCGGCTCTATGCGCAAACGTTTCCCGCGTTGGAGGTAACCGCAGAAGCCATCTTTAATGAAGAAGCCAGTACTGATGGCATTTGTGATTGGGCACTGCACCAAACGCATCCGCCTTTGATTTTCACGTCGGCTGATTCGAAAGTGGTTCACCAGGCACAGGACAGGTTTGGCGTGGCTAAAACTGCGGAGGCAATCGAGACATTTTTTGGGAATCTGGCTGTGGCATTGGTTGGAAAAGGCGTGGTTCGAATTGTGACCGCCGGGGGTGAGACATCTGGGGCAGTTGTCACCGCGCTCAATGTATCGCAAGTCAGCATCGGACCGGAAATCGCTCCCGGTGTCCCCGCGCTCAACGCACCAGAAACAGGATTGGTAATGGCTCTAAAGTCTGGTAATTTCGGGTCCGAAACATTTTTTGAAGAAGCCTTAGCGGTGTTGGAAAGATGAACGAAAACAAATTGCGTGAGCTGATATGTCTCTTCGCCAAGGGTCTTTATGATCGGGGCATGGCCCATGGTTCTGCCGGTAACATCTCCTCAAGATGCGACGATGGCGGTTTGCTTGTTACTCCGACAAATTCCAGTTTCGGATTTCTTGATCCGGCTCTGCTTGCCAAATTTGACAGGGATGGCAATCAGCTTTCTGGGTGCAAACCCACAAAGGAGATGTCCTTGCATACGGCATTTTATGATACACGAGGTTCGACAACCGGCGCTGTCGTGCATTTGCATTCACATTATTCAGTTGCGCTCTCCATGATGCCGGATGTTGATCCGGATGATATGCTGCTGCCGCTTACCCCTTACCCGATTATGAAACTGGGGAAGGTAAAGCTTCTTCCGTATTTTGAGCCCGGTGATGCGGCGATGGGACAAGCCGTCAAAGACCTTGGCGGAAAACATTCCGCTGTTATTCTTGCCAATCACGGGCCGGTGGTTGCCGGCAAGGATATTCAGTCGGCTGTTTTTGCGATCGAAGAATTGGAAGCTGCCGCGCGGCTTTCACTTGAGACCTATGGACGTGATCCGATTTTGATAACGCCGGATGAGGTTGTAAAACTCACGGCGACTTATGACAAAAGCAATTGAGGGATACGCCCGTTCAGCCGGTTGCCAGAGCCTGTTTTGAAGCGGTTGATGAAATTGCGTCAAAAAGAGAATGATCCTTCATGCTTGCCGACAGCATCATTCCGCCCTGGTGTGCTGCCAATAAAGCATAAGCAGTCTTCTTGCGTTTTTCGGGACTGAATGTTTGCGGTAAGGCATCTTCCAGCCAGCCAGCATTCTTTTCAAAGAAGGATCGGACATGATTTGCCAAGGTGTCTGGTAAACCACCCATTTCTGCGCCTAACAATCCGCAGAGGCAATTTGTGCCATCACCCAACGCGGTGCGGTAAACGCGTGCATACGCGTCCAGCTTCTCGCTTGGAGTTGTGGCATTGCGGGCTTCTTCTTCGAGGGCGGTAAAAAAGTTCTCTGCATAGCGTAAAACCAGCGCACTCCCGAGATCTTCCTTTTTGGGAAAGTGGTAGTGGACGCTGGAGCTTTTTATGTTTGTGTCTTCGGCGAGGTCGCGAAAACTAACGGCATTGTATCCGCCTTTACGCATGCGTTTTTCAGCAGCATCCAGAAGTCTGGTCGTGGTCTGCATCGTTTTAATCCGTCGTAATCTATCAGTAGGTAGAAATGATGTTTAATCTGGCAAAAGTCAAATCCGGATTTGATTGATACGGGTCCGATGGATGAGTTACCTACCGGGTAACATCGGAGAGAATTCCAGAAAACTGAACTCGAAAGGCATGCTTGCGGGTGCGTGTGCGATGGTTTCAATTGATACACGGACCCGTCTTCCCGTGTCCGGGAATTGGAGGTTGTCCGTTTTTACCTGTGCCAGTTGTGCTTTTCCGGTCAGATGCAGAACATCGCCGCTTTCAAATTCGAGCACCTGGATGCCAACGCGCCCATCGATGCGTAGGTTGCCGTGGGTGTTGAAAAAATTGTTTCCAACATAGTCTGCGAA
>JBCCXO010000007.1:0-89356 GCA_039191645.1 Pseudomonadota bacterium
GAAATGCTGTGTAAACTGAAATCCCTGCCCCTACCAATGCCTTGATATGTTCCAGCAACCAATCAAAAGGTCCGGGCGCTTCTTTTAAGAGAAAAACAAGGTTTGTAGCGACCGTCGCAAACCCCACGAACGAAATACCAACCATCAAAAACTGGTCAATCATGATACCCTGCACAAAGCAGTTAACAGCAGTTACGGCGAGCATCCCTTGAAGCAGATAGTTCCGCCATTCCCGGTTCTTGTTGTGATCCCGTTTGTTGATCGCAGCAAGCCATCCATACCAGGCGAGGTTGATTGTCAGTATCGCAAGATACTGCATCATCCATCCAAAAATACCTCGGATAAGTGCTGCATCCCCCTTAAGGGCTGGATCAGGATGGGTCGCAACTGGAGACAGAAGGGTCATCGTCGAAATCCCAATCGCAATAAAGCCGGTTGCCAGCATGCAAAGCGTGAACACACGACCAATTTTTACATGCAATGTACCACCCTTTTGAGACGCGACAGGCACCCAGAAAGCCACGAGACCAATCGCACCGGTGACGATGTGACAAATCACAAATAGGTGGAATAGATCAACAACCATATTGCAGTCCATGCACTCCTTAATTGTAGACATTTTATATTGTCTATATAAATTGACAATATGCTTGACCAAGTTTCTGATCAATCGTGTGCACTGTTTGAACCGCCAAGGCCCAAGCCCCTCGGGACCATGACCGCATTGCTGCGTGCTGCAATCAGACGTGATGGCAATCTAATCGGGCTCCTTCCCAAAGAAACCTATCATGTCCGGATTGGTAACCTTGGTTATTCACGCAGATCGATTGTCATTATAAATGATGTAAAAGCCATTCGCTCCATCATGACAGACCCCTGCGGCATCTTCCCGAAAAACGATTTGATGGTTGGTGCCCTCGCGCCTTTGGTAGGCGATTCAATCTTTGTATCCAGTGGTGAGACTTGGCGCAGACAACGGGAAATGGTTGCACCTGCTTTCAGCCACATGAAATTGTCTAAGGCATTTCAAGGAATGCGTGAGGCTATAGATGACTTTGACACAGTGCTCGATGATCGAAGCAAAAGTGGTGAATATTTTTCGCTCGACTTTGCCATGAGCCAGCTCACTGCGGACATAATCTGCCGCACTGTTTTCTCGACCGCCTTATCCTCCAGCGTCGCAAGGGAGGTCTTCGAAGCATTTGAAGTATTCGAGGAGAGTGTTGCTCACGTCGAAATCCGCAGGTTGATTATGGAGCCTGCATGGAGTGATATCCCACATAGCAAGATAGTTCTTGATGCCTGCGACATGATACGGGCACATCTTGGAAAACTTGTTGATGGACATCTGAATGACGGTGCATCGTTCAAAGATATTGCCGCAGACATCATTACAGCAAAAGACAATTCAACCGGCAATCCCTTCTCCCGCGAGGAATTGATTGATCAGCTTGGCGTCTTCTTTCTAGCAGGACATGAAACGACAGCCAGCGCGTTGACCTGGGGATTTTATGTGTTGGCCACACGGCCGGACGTACTTTCCAGAGTACGATCGGAAGTTGAAAAGACGACTAAAGGAGAGGAAATCGACTTCCAGCACATCCGCAAACTGGATTTTACACGCTCGGTTTTCAAAGAATGTTTGCGACTTTATCCCCCCATTACCTTCATTCCGCGCGTTGCGTCTCAGGCGACTGAGATTTGCGGTCGTCGTATTAAAAAGGGCGCAATGGTTATGATCGCACCCTGGGTTATCCACCGCCACAGTGAATACTGGAAAAATCCGCACAGCTTCGATGCCGAACGGTTCATGTCACATCGCGAAAAAGAAATCGTTTCTGACAGTTACATGCCGTTTGGACTTGGCCCCAGGGTATGTGTCGGCGCGAATTTTGCTACGATCGAGGCGACGCTCATCCTTGCGAGGCTTGCCATGCGATACAATTTTCAGCTTCAACCGGAACAAAAGATTGAGCCTGTGGCAAGACTGACAACCCGCCCAAAAGAACAAATCCAATTGAAAGTGGAACGCAGAAACTAAAAAACCGGGCATGAAGCCCGGTTTTGCTGTTTCAAAAGCTTGTTCCGCCGATCAGTTCGTCGCGGTGCTTTCTGTCTCTTCGCTCTCAGCTCCCTCTTCGCTCGCGGCTTCAGGAGAGAATGTCCTGATGTAAGCGATGACATCCTTGCGTTCATCTTCCTTTTTCAGCCTGAATGACATTTTGCTCTTGGCTTTTTTGTCGTCGAGTTTAGCGCGAAGATATTTTCTCGGGTCAGCGAGATATTCGAACATCTCTTCTTCGTTCCAAACCAAACCCGCTTCACCAGCAGCAATGATGCTTTTTCCATATTTGTAATCTTCAACCGATCCTGCAGAGCGTCCGAACACATCGTTGAGCACCGGCCCAACTTTGTTTTTTGCACCATCACCAACCATGTGGCAACTGGCACACTTCTTAAATGTTTTCTCACCCTTAACAGCATCACCACCATCAAATGCAGATGCTGCCGATGTTATGGCAAAGAACACACCAAACGCTGCGACGCCGTTCTTTGCAATTCGGAAATATGGCATTCAGTCCTCCTGTCTATCCTATTCAAAGGCATACAATAATCGCCGATTAAGCAACTGTAGTTACTCACGTAATGCACCAGCTTCGTACTTCAAGCCTTAGCCACTCCAGCGCAACTTTAAATCCATTATGTGCAAAATAAAAGCAGCACAAAGGCAAATTGCGAGCCAAATTGCCCCAGCCTGCGCCAATACGCACCATAGGGCTAAACCAAAAGCGACACCGGAACCTAAAAAAGTGATCACTTGCAGCGGCGGAACGCCGATTTTTTTGTCTTTCCAGACCCAAAACAGTGCAATTGCTTCAACGAAAAGCACTATTAAAAGCACATAAGCAATTGCAGGTGTTGATAACAATGCTCCGAGTGTGTCGATCACGTTTTTGCGAAGCCCAGAAGGTGACCGAGATCTTTAAAGAAAACTCGAATATGCGCCATGGGCTCCCGTTTAACCAGCCGCTTATGCATGTAACTTTCCCAAGTCAAACGTTGCACATCTTTATCCTCGCAAAGTTTGACAAATTGTTCGCGACGGATATCGCCGCCGTACCAAAAGAACTGTAACAGACCAAGCACCCAGAACACTCGCCCATGTTCTTTCATGAATGTCTTGCGTGCCGACGCCAAATGGCGTGCATCTCCGGTTTCCAGCACCTTCAATGTGGCCCCAGCCACCATGCGACCGCAAGCCATTGCGTAGTAAATTCCCTCGCCCGACGCGGGAGCAACAACACCAGCAGCATCCCCGGTAACAATGATATTCTTTCCGTTATCCCAGCGCTTAATAGGCTTCATGGGTATCGGTGCACCTTCGTGCCGGATCAGTTCAGCATCCGACATGCCGGCAGTTTCTCTCAGGCTTGCAACCGCATTTCGCAGCGAAAACCCTTTTTTTGCCGACCCAACCCCAACACTA
The DNA here is from genome assembly GCA_039191645.1 of Pseudomonadota bacterium. Classification (GTDB taxonomy): domain Bacteria; phylum Pseudomonadota; class Alphaproteobacteria; order Rhizobiales; family Rhizobiaceae; genus JAALLB01. The sequence continues at coordinate 3,488 of JBCCXO010000007.1, forward strand.
GCCGTATCCCCATGTGGAAAGACCCAGGCGTAGAAATCAGGAGAGAGCTTCCCCTGATAATACACATCGCAACGGGTTGGATGATAATAGCTGTTAGTACTGGTCGACCGAGACAATTCTTCGGCCTTGATAATCTCATGATACGCAAAAACGTATGGCGCTGGTTTTACATGGGGCAGGCCCTGCTTTAGCACCTTCGACTTGGCACCATCAGCACCAATCAACAGTTTAGTAGTGGCACTGCGTGTTTCGCCGCTCGCCCTCTCTCGGTACGTGACAGCGATTTGATCCTCAGATTCACTCAGCTCCAGAAACTCCGCATCAACACGCGTTGCCCCGGAACATTCCGCCCGCTCCCGCAACCATTCATCAAAGGTTTCGCGATTGACCATGCCGACAAATCCGTTTTCAATGGGCATATCAACGCGTTTTTCCTTGGGAGAAATCATTTGGGCAGACCGTATTTTCGCACACAGAAGATGGTCTGGGATTTCAAAATCTTCGATTAACCTTGGGGGAATTGCACCACCACAGGGTTTTATTCGACCAGCTTTATCGAGCAGAAGAACGTTCACTCCAGATTTAGCCAGGTCGTCCGCAGCAGTCGCACCTGCTGGTCCACCGCCAACCACGACAACATCAAATTCCGGCATACCATTTCCTCCCTCTAAAACGCTACTCGCCTAGCTGCAATGCCCCTTGCACACCTCTGTTCGGATACGAATCCGCGCTTTCACCCAGTGCCTTACCGGGCGCAACCTGCCAGGCAATGATCGCAGACAAAACGAACAAGACAGCTTCCCCCGCAAAAACCACCATGTAAGCACTAGGCGGCGACCCAATCAAAGCTCGGGCAACATCGACGGCGACGGTTCCCAAAAAACCACCAAGACCAAAGGCAACCGCCTGTGCAGCGCCCCAAAGGCCCATGCGCGTCCCTTCTCTGCGCTGCGCTCCATGGTTGGCAAGCCCCATCATGGAACCGATTGCCGCAACCGCAAATGCACCATTTGCCATCCCCAGAAAGAAAACGTTTGCCCGTAGTGGCCAAGTTTCGGGATAGCTGCCCGCCATCGCAAGACCAACGAATGCAAGCGCAGAAGCCAAACAACCGCCAACTGCCCACAGCCTCATCGAACCAAATCGTTTTCCACCAATGGCGCTCCCGGCAATTGCCACAAGAATCATACCTGCCATCACGCCACCATTTTGAACACCGGCAAGCTTGGTTGATTCACCCGGGGTAAATCCAAAAACAAGGCCCGCAAAGGGTTCGAGAATCAAATCCTGTGCGCTGTAGGCAAGCATCGACACAAAGACAAAGATCGTGAATTGTCGTGCTCGAGGTTCTCGCCAGACGTCAAAAAAAGCCTGTCTGAAATCTGGCTTCTCTTTTGGCTTGGCACTCGATGGTTCTACACCGGTATTACCGGGGCCTTCCAGACCAGCAACCGCCAAAACTGCCAGAACAAATGCCACCACTGAAACCGTACCCGACACCATTACAAGTCGCGTGGGGCTGTATGGATCCAGCTGGCTACCCGCAACAATGGCCGTCACGACAAACCCTGCGATCATCATGATCCAGACAATTGAGGCTGCAGCCGGGCGTCGTCTTTCGCCGACTCGCGTTGCCAAAAGTGTTAGTAAAGAAGTTCCTGAGGCGCCAACACCCAATCCGATCAGTAAGAAGGCAAACAACGAAAGGAGGAATCCGGTCGTAAAGTAAACCCCCATGATCGCAGTCGCCAACGCTGCCAAAAAACCGCCCACCGCAAGAACAGCCATTCCTCCTATGATCCAGGGCGTTCGCCTTCCCCCAACGTCAGAACCATATCCCCAACGTGGCCGGGTCATCTGAACTGCGTAATGGAACCCAACCAAAGCACCTGGCAAAACCGCCGGTAATGCATATTCAACAACAATGATCCGGTTCAATGTGGACGTTGTGAGAACAACAATTGCGCCCAGAGCAGTTTGTACTAATCCAAGACGGATAATCCCTATCCAAGACAATTGACCCGTCGCATGAAGCTTGGAAGTACCGATCATGCCACACCTGCCAGTAAACCGCCGATACCGAACGCACTTGCAAGCATTCCAAAGACATACAGACTTGTACCCGTTGCATTGTACAGCGCCGCGTTGCGTTTCGGCTCGCTCATCAATTTTTGTCTGTTCAGAAGGTATTTGAACATCAAAGCCACCTGCCCTGCCAAAAAGCCTGCGACTATGAACGCATGGATGGGAAGACCCCAACTATACAGCAGGGCGATGACCATTACCTGAGGCGCTGCCATCATCACGCTTGCAAGTCTTGCAGCGTTTTGCTCACCAAGTTGAACAGGAATGCTACGGACCCCCATTTGGCGATCTCCCTGAACAGACTTGAAATCGTTTAACGTCATAATGCCATGCGCACCAAAACTATAAAGTGCAGCCAGAGCAATAATCCGCCAATCAGGCATACCGCCAACCAAAACCGCTGCACCAGTAAACCAGGCCAAACCTTCGTAACAGACCGCTACCGCCGTATTTCCAGCCCAACCGTTTTGCTTCAACCTGAGCGGCGGCGCGCTATAAGCCCACGCAAGAAACAAACCGATAAGGGTCGCGAAAACGACCCACATGCCCAAAAACAAAGCCATGGCAAGCGATAACAGGGTCCAAATCCCCGCAACATAGAGGCCCCATTGACCTGGCATCCGACCAGATGGAATCGGGCGTTGCGGTTCATTGATCGCATCAACATGGCGATCATGCCAATCGTTGATTGCCTGACTCATTGCACACACAAGCGGACCCGCCAGAATTATCCCGCAAATCACAAAAATCCAGTTTCCAGAGAAAGCAACGCCACTTGAAACCGCGCCACACATAAAGGCCCACATCGGAGGGAACCAGGTCACTGGTTTCAACAATTCCAACACACCAGAAGCCGTAGGAAATCTTTTGGTTTCGGATTGCTCAACAGATATTTGAGGCGAAGCTAAAGCCATACGATAAGGCTAAAATTATATCGCCTTTATGTCAAATAAAATTGACACTATTTAATGTGTAAATCGATGGCTATTTTTCGCCTTTTGTACCGCCCAGTTTGGAATACAGGCTTTGCCGGCTGACACCGAGCATCTGTGCTGCTGACGCGCGATTGTTTTTAGTCAGTTCAAGCGCTGTTTCTATGCAAAGGGCCTCAATCATTTCAGTGGTTTCACGCACAATTTCCTTAAGCGACATGTGACCTACAAGATTTGCTATCTGCTCATTGGAGCGAGAGATGTTTTCCTGCTCAACTTCTGCTCCCATGATGATATTGTTGGTTGGACGCATCCAGAATCCCAAAACCGAATGATCATCCAACTGTAGTTGGCAAGCCGCTATTTCCACATTGATCGCCTGACCGAAACGCGTCTTAACCGCGCTAGCAAAGCGTCTAACAACGCTATGTTCCTTGACATTTCCTATCAGAACCTTGCAGTCAACAGCAGGACGCTCGAAGAAGCTTTCAAGAGAAACACCTTCCGCGTCGCCAAGACCTGAAAGATTAAGCAAGTCAAAGAATGAATCGTTGGCTGTTAGTATCGTGAGATCGGAGTCCGTTACAACAAAGGCGTCCGGCATATTCTTTACAAGATTTAATATCCGAGTTTCTGACGTGTTTGGAAGCACCGAAGATACGCTTTCTTCCGTCGTAATTGACAGAAGAAGATGTGACTTCCCGTCCTGACGAAATGTCACGATGTGAATACGCAAAGGCTCGCCAGTTGCCAACCTCACCACCGCATCCCCATTTTCCTGACTATCAATTGCAGCCAACATCAGTTTATGCAAAACCGTGCTGCCATTATCGTCAAATAGCCCCAGAACCTTTTTGTTTTCCAGTTTCTGTGCAGCCTTACCGAGCAACGCCGCTGCAGAACCATTGAGATCAAGAATACGAAGGCTTGCTGCGTCTACGATCATTTGAGGCGTTCGGGAAAGCTGAAACGTTGCCCGATAGCGGCTTTCATCATTCCGCAGTTTGGAAACTTCCCGCTCCATTGCCAATTGGGAGCTCATCAACCGCCTTTGAAGCGCGGCAACCTGACTGCCACAGCGACCAAACAGAATGACGTCACCATCATCATTGAGCTTAATAGCTTGATAGGTCACTGGCAGGTCATCTGTTTCAGGCAATGGATGGTTTACCTGTCTGGGCTTGCCATGCTCTCCCTTTCGGGCGTTGCTAAGCAAATCAGTGACTTTATCACCAGACTCAGGTGTAACGATCTCAAGAAACTGGCGCCCCCTCCAGCTGCGCCCACCACCTGTAAAAATTTCCTGCGAGGACATCCCTACATCTGCAATGGTGTCATCGGAAGTTACAATCAAAATCACGTCTGAAGATCTGAGTAGAATCTGGCCGAACGAATCTACGCTTAACCCGGACAAATACTTGTCGACGTTAGCGAAACCCATCTCAGAAAGATTACCGATGCGATCATCCAATGGAACAATTCCTACCTGGCGCTATACTAAATGAGTCGTGGAAAATGAATAAATTTAGGTCGTCTAAACATGATCTGCTTTCGTGTTGTCAAGGCACTCTTTCGCACAAATTGTTGAAGCAATTTGCATCGCCTCCAGAGCACCCGCTGCGATTGCATCAACACCAGTGGCGTTCAACAGTTTATCATTTCTTAAAAATGAAGAACCACCAGCCATGATTTTCACACTCTTGTTGATAGAGTGTTTTCGAACGACAGTCGTAAGGGCTTTACAGGTGCTAACACCTTCATCACAAGCCACAGAAAACCCGACTACATCAAACAAAGTTTCGGATACCGTGCTAATCAAACCGCTACGCGTCACATTGAATTCTGTCTCAACAACCCAGCCGCTATTGCGAAAGAATGCCTCCAAAACAGAAATGCCAAAAATATGCGTGTCACCGGGCATTGTGGTCAACAAAATGGAACGCCCCTCTTCAGAGGAAGCAACCAGTTCCCGAGCCAGCCGATCATCCAAATGACGCAATATTTGGTGGAGCGCTGCTGTGCCGATGGTAACTTCCGCAAAAGAAGTTTCATCACGACACCACAGTTCGCCCATATGACGGGCTGAATTACAAAGCAAATCCAGCACCAATATGGGCGCTGAACATCCATTAGAAATATGTAAATCGACAATTTTCAACGCGCTCGCAATGTCATTACTCATTAAAAGTTCTGACAAGGAAACAATATCAGATTGCTCAAATCGGTAGTTCTGCAACTCGACAATCCTTTGAGCATCACGCCGGGAATTTACACCCGATCTTTCAATTAAATCAGGCAAAATTCTATACCTCAGCAAATCGGATAGAATCCGACCCTTCTTGGTTGGTAGAACAGAACCTGCCATGACACCTCCACGGCGGCAACGGCATCACGTCCATAAACAGCTGAGTTATTGCTGAAAAGCGGACAATGACGCAAATTCATTGCACGAGTTGCATCATTATGGTGTCAAATTTCTTAAACGTCAACTTTTCTTGACTTTTTTCTCCAGAAGACGGTACAGTTTAAATTGTCATATTTTTTTGACACTTGGATGCGTACTGGGAGGTAAAGAGGTGTCACATAACAGCAGTTTTGCTCAGGGCACGTCAAAGTCGCACAGCATGTTGTATACGCCGGAACAGCGGAAACGCAGGGACGAAACCATTTGGACAATTGTACAGGGTGTCTTGGCGCCAGTGCAGTTTGTTGTGTTTTTGGTTTCTCTTGCGCTTGTGATCCGAACCCTGATGACTGGTGTGGGTTACGAGCTAGCCACTGCCTCAATCGTCATAAAAACCTTGATTCTGTATGCAATTATGATCACCGGCTCAATCTGGGAAAAAGAAGTATTTGGGAAATATCTCTTTGTGGAAGCGTTTTTCTGGGAAGACGTTTTCTCAATGGCTGTTCTGGCACTTCACACACTCTATCTGACTGGGCTTATTGTCTCCGATTGGAGTACGTCTACCCTTCTATGGATCGCACTGGCAGCCTACGCCGCGTATGTAATCAACGCAGCTCAATTCCTGATCAAACTCCGCAAAGCACGCTTGGAGAGCGCAGAATCAGTCAAAAAAAGTGATTCCAACCAAGGTTTTTATCCACAGGCAGCCGAAATGTCAGCATCACGTGGAGTAGGCACATGAACGTATCGGCAAAAAACAATCAGCTATCCATGCCGATTCCCTGTCGCGATGTCCCGGTCGTTCGCGAGCGCGGACAACATGAAGTTTTCTGCGGCCTTACGGGGATTATGTGGCTACACAGGAAAATTCAGGATGCATTTTTCTTAATTGTCGGCTCACGAACATGCGCACACCTTATGCAATCAGCAGCGGGTGTAATGATTTTTGCAGAACCGAGGTTCGGCACAGCCATCATGGAGGAAAAAGATCTTGCGGGACTGGCTGACATGCATGACGAACTTGATCATGTCGTCGAACGGCTGCTTGAAAGACGCCCGGAAATCAGACTTTTATTCCTTGTTGGCTCTTGTCCGTCAGAAGTAATCAAACTGGACTTGGGGCGTGCCGCAACCAGATTGTCAGCAAAATTCACCCCTAAAGTTCGGATTTTGAATTATTCCGGCAGCGGCATCGAAACAACGTTCACCCAGGGCGAAGATGCATGCTTGGCGTCAATCGTGCCAACACTTCCCCCGGAACCTGAAAATGCACCTGCCAATCTTATGGTGGTAGGAACGCTTGCCGATGTGGTTGAGGATCAGTTCGCCAGAATTTTTGATGCCATGGGCATTGGAACAAGCCGCTTCTTTCCGGCCCGACTCGCCGATGACATGCCGACCATTGGCCCCAATACAGTTTTCGTTCTCGCTCAACCTTTTCTAACAGAGACAGCAAATGCTCTCACAAGACGCGGAGCGAGGCACCTGCAAGCACCCTTCCCCCTTGGGGCAGAAGGAACGACCAGCTGGTTGAAAGCCATCGCCAATACTTTCGGCGTCGACGATGCCACCTTTGAAACAGCGACTGGTAAAGCAAGAGAAAGGGCTGAACGTGCGGTCCGTAAACATCATGATAGTCTTTGTGGTCGAACTGTTTTCTTCTTCCCCGATTCCCAACTGGAAATCCCGCTGGCGCGGTTCTTGGGCGATGAGCTTGGCATGATTACTTCGGAGGTGGGCACGCCCTATCTCAATCGCCAAATCTTGGCACCCGAAATCAATGCGTTACCTGAACAAGTAACGATAAGCGAAGGTCAGGATGTTGATCTTCAACTCGAGCGTTGCCGAAAAGAAAAACCCGATCTGGTTGTATGCGGCCTCGGTCTTGCAAATCCCCTGGAGATGGAAGGAATGACCACAAAGTGGTCGATCGAACTGGTATTCACACCCATCCAGGGATATGAGCAAGCTGGTGATCTCGCTGAATTGTTTGCCCGTCCCCTCAACCGAAAAACGAGGCTAGCAGTCTGATGCAGTTGACACTTTGGACATATGAAGGCCCGCCTCATGTAGGTGCAATGCGCATCGCAACGGCAATGACCGATCTTCATTATGTCCTGCACGCACCGCAAGGAGATACCTACGCTGATCTCTTGTTCACTATGATTGAACGACGTGACAAACGCCCGCCTGTGACCTACACGACCTTTCAGGCAAGGGATTTGGGCGGAGATACAAGTCAGCTATTCATGGACGCTGCGCGCGATGCTCAAAAACGGTTTAATCCTGCGGCAATGATCGTTGGTGCTTCATGCACAGGTGAGCTGATACAAGATGATCCTGGAGGTTTGTCCAAAACTTTAGGACTTCCCGTGCCGGTCATTCCATTAGAATTACCTTCCTATTCCAAGAAGGAAAATTGGGGCGCTTCGGAAACATTTTATCAAATTGTCCGGCAATTAGCCCCACACGGACCGGAAAAAGTGCCCACCGAACATAAGTCTTGTAACATTATCGGACCGACGGCACTTGGGTTCAGGCATCGTGATGATGTTCGCGAAATTGTCACACTGCTTGAGCAGCTCGGTGTTACTGTCAATCTGGTTGCACCACTGGATGCAAGCGTCAACGATATCCTTCATATTAAGCAAGCCGATTTCAATGTCTGCCTGTATCCAGAAACCGGACTTACAACATGCCAATGGTTAAAGCGCCAATTCGGGCAGCCATTCACGCGTGTCGTGCCTATCGGCGTAGGCGCAACCGGAGACTTCATTCGTGAAGTTGGCTCGCTAATTTCAGAAGACTTCGAAGCAACACTTTCAGATTTTGAATGCCGCCTTCCGTGGTATTCCAGATCTATCGACTCAACCTATTTGACCGGCAAACGCGTCTTTATTTTTGGCGATGCAACCCATGCAATTTCCATGGCCCGGGTCGCGAAAGAGGAAATGGGTTTCGAAGTCGTAGGGCTCGGTACCTACTCAAGGGAGTTTGCCCGTGATGTCAGGGATGCGGCAAAAACCTATGATATCGAGGCACTTATCACAGATGACTACCTCGAAGTCGAAAAAGCGATTGCAGACCTGCAGCCTGAATTGGTTCTTGGCACTCAGATGGAACGCCATATCGCAAAGCGTTTAGGCATCCATTGCGCGGTCATCTCTGCACCTGTTCATGTCCAGGACTTCCCTGCCCGGTATTCACCTCAGATGGGGTATGAAGGTGCAAATGTCTTGTTTGACACATTGGTCCATCCGCTCACCATGGGTCTGGAAGAACATTTGCTGCATATGTTCCGGGATGACTTTGAATTCAATGACGCGGCAGGTCCTTCGCACTTGGGACATACAGCTGGAAAATCAAACAATACTCAAACACCGCAGGTTTCTGACGAACCTGCCGAAACACGGGGCGAGACGACCGCGCCTCAATGGGCAAGTGATGCCGAAAGTGAATTGAAGAAAATTCCATTTTTCGTTCGCGGGAAAGCACGCCGAAACACAGAAAAATTTGCCGCTGAACGTGGCCTTGCTGAAATTACGATGGAGACGCTCTATGAAGCAAAATCGCATTTCAGCCGCTGATAAATCCGTAAATGTCGTGTTGATCACCCTTGATCACCACATGACATCTGCCGTTGATGATGCACGACACTTGCTGGCTGAAGATGCAAAACAGGTGAATCTGTCCATCCACGCAGCAACCGATTGGGATCACAATGACGAGGCTTTGGCACGGTGTCGCGCCGATATCGCTAACGGGGACATTATTGTAGCGTCGATGCTTTTCATGGAGGACCACATCAATGCGGTTCTGCCGGACCTAGAGGCCAGGCGAGATTCATGTGATGCAATGGTCTGTTGTTTATCTGCCAGTGAAGTGGTCAAAAACACAAAACTTGGCAAATTCCGGATGGACCGGGAAGAAGGCGCTTTAACATCGCTCCTGAAAAAACTACGGGGGAAAAGCAGCGCAGGCAAGAATACGGACAAATCAGCAGGTGAGCGTCAAATGCGTATGCTGCGCCGCTTGCCCAAAATTTTGCGTTTTATCCCGGGAACTGCGCAAGATATGCGCATTTATTTTCTGGCACTGCAGTATCGTCTGGCTGCTTCCAGTGAAAACATCGCAAATCTGACCCGACTGCTGGTCAGCCGGTACAGCCACGAAAACGATCCCGCCGTTAAAAAAGCGATTCCCGTGAACGACCCGGTAGAATATCCAGATACAGGCATCTACCACCCTGATATCAAAGGCGGTGTGACAACCAACATTCAGGACCTTCCAAAAAGTAGTAAGTCCTTGGGCACTGTGGGCCTGCTTCTGCTGCGTTCATATATCCTTTCTGGCGATACCGGGCACTATGACGGTGCAATCAGAGAATTTGAAAAGCAGGGCTTTGATGTCGTTCCGGTCTTTTGCAATGGGCTCGACATGCGCCCGGCCGTTGATGCCTATCTGGGCTCTGACAACCGTAAGATCGATTGTCTTGTCAGTCTTACTGGGTTTTCCCTGGTTGGTGGTCCTGCCTACAGTGATGCTGCGGCAGCCGTTGAAACACTGTCAGACCTAAACGTTCCATATGTATCGGCCCATGTAACCGAATTCCAATCTTTAGACAAATGGGAAGCGTCGGATCAGGGATTAATGCCAATTGAAGCGACCGTCATGGTTGCAATTCCCGAACTCGATGGAGCAACGGGTTCGATTGTGTTTGGCGGACGTCCCGGGGATAATGAAGAAACTCGGCGGATGACGATCCATCAGGAACGGGTTTCCATGCTCGTTTCCCGCGTATCAAAGCTTGTTTCACTTCGCAAGAAGACCCGCGCTGATCGCAAAATCGCCATCCCGATCTTTAACTTTCCCCCCAATGCCGGAAACACCGGAACTGCTGCATTTTTATCTGTGTTCGAAAGCCTTTTCGAAACGCTTAAACGGATGCAATCAGAGGGGTACACGGTTGATCTTCCAGCCAGCGTCGATGAGCTGAAAGCAAAGATTACGGAAGGTAATGCTTCAGAATATGGCATGCTTGCAAACGTACATGATGCAATTTCAACCGATGACCACGTGCGTAAGCAACCTTACCTGAATGAAATAGAAGAACAGTGGGGTTCTGCTCCAGGCAAAGATAACTCAGACGGAAGTAACCTTTACATTTTAGGACAACAATTCGGTAATGTTCTCGTCATGGTCCAGCCTGGTTTCGGATATGAAGGCGATCCCATGCGCCTGATGTTTGAAAAAGGACTGGCACCAACACACGCTTTTGCAGCCGCATACCGGTATCTGAAGGACGAGTTCAAAGCAGATGCGGTTCTCCATTTCGGCACACACGGTGCCGTGGAATTCATGCCCGGCAAACAGTGTGGCATGAGCGAGGCCTGTTGGCCTGACCGCTTAATCGGCGACATGCCAAATTTCTATTTCTATGCGGCAAACAACCCCTCTGAGGCAACCATCGCCAAACGGCGTTCAGCTGCAACGATGATTTCCTATCTGACACCATCGGTAACACAAGCGGGCCTGTACAAAGGCCTTGCCGAGCTGAAAGCTTCCGTGGATCGCTTGCGGAAACTCGAACCGGGAAATGATGCTGAATATCAGGACGTTTTGGAGCTCGTGAGCGTGCAGGCTGAGCAACTCGATTTGATTGATAAGTCAGAGGCGCAGGATGAGGAAGACCTGGTAAACACAATACGGAACTCCATTCTTGAAATGGAGTACACACTCGTTCCGCATGGACTGCATGTAGCCGGGCAGGTCATGGGTGAAGAAGAGCGTGTTGAAATGCTCTCATTGATTGCAGATGCCAGCGACGCAGGCCCGATCAAACCCTCGACAATCGAGGCAATCGCTAAAGGAAATGCGCTCGATAAAACATCGAAAGATCAAGAATCTCAAATCGAAAAATTGAAGGATGTGAACTGGCATTTGTCCAACAACCGCGAACTCGACGGCATACTTGCCGCATTGGAGGGCGAATACATCAAGCCAGCACCTTCCGGTGATCTTTTACGCTCTCCTGATTTGTTGCCAACGGGTCGAAACATCCATGGATTTGATCCATTCCGCATACCAAGCCAGTTCTCCGTAATCGATGGCACTCGGCAGGCAGCCCGGGTTCTGGAACGTCATCTTGAAATAGATGGCAAACTTCCGGAAAGCATCGCACTTGTGTTGTGGGGTACGGACAACCTCAAATCAGAAGGCGGGCCAATCGCGCAAGCCCTTGCTCTGATTGGCGCCAGACCAAGGCACGATTCATACGGCAGAATTGCTGGGGCTGAACTCATTCCTTTAAACGAGCTCAAACGGCCGCGCATTGACGTGATCATGACCCTGTCTGGTATTTTCCGTGATCTCTTGCCGTTACAAGCCAAAATGCTCGCAGAAGCCAGCTACCTTGCAGCCGTCGCAGATGAACCGGTTGAACAGAATTTTATACGCAAACATGCCCTCGCCTACGCTGCAAAAGAAAATTGTGAGATGGAGGAGGCCGCGTATCGTGTCTTTTCCAATGCAGAAGGGGCATATGGCTCCAATGTAAACTACCTGATTTCATCCTCTGCATGGTCGGCAGACGATGAAATCGCAGACACCTACACATCGCGCAAATGCTTTGCGATATCCCGCAAAGGAAAAACAGAAAAACGACCAGAATTGCTGGATGGAGTCTTGGAGCAGGTGGATGTGGCCTACCAAAATCTCGATTCAGTAGAACTGGGTGTAACCACCATTGACCACTACTTCGATACGCTCGGCGGCATCTCCAAGGCAGTAAAAAAAGCCAAAGGCAAAGAAATTTCAGTCTACATTTCTGATCAGACGCAGGGCGAAGGCAAAGTTCGCACTCTGGGTGAACAGGTAAACCTGGAAACACGAACCCGCTCGCTGAACCCAAAATGGTTTGAGGGCATGCTGAAGCATGGATCGGAAGGTGTAAGACACATAGAGTCCCAAGTCACCAATACCATGGGATGGTCAGCCACAACCGGCCAGGTTTCACCTTGGGTCTACAAGAAACTCAGCGAAACTTACGTGCTGGATGAAGACATGCGCAAACGCCTTGCCGAACTAAATCCAGCAGCTTCATCTCGAATGGTCAACCGCCTTATTGAGGCAAGTGAGCGTCAATATTGGGAACCGGATGCTGAGATGTTGGACGCATTACACAACGCCAGTGAAGAACTTGAAGACCGGATAGAAGGTATTCACCCGGGAGAGGAAATTTAGATGAATGTTCTAGGACCAAATTCTCATTTCAAAGGCAAAGAACGTCCGTTGCCAAAAGGCCTTGATGGGCAGGGTTCGGTTCAGGTGCATCTGGACCCCCAAATGGAAATCGGGCAGGCAAAAGTCTTTGCAATTTACGGCAAGGGTGGGATTGGCAAATCAACAACCTCTTCCAACCTTTCTGCTGCATTCTCAAAGCTTGGAAAAAGAGTTCTTCAGATAGGCTGCGATCCCAAGCATGACTCAACCTTCACCCTGACAAAGAAACTGGTTCCAACCGTGATCGACGCGTTGCAGGAAGTTGAATTCCACTCCGAAGAGTTACGAACAGAAGACTTTGTTTATGAGGGCTACAACGGCGTGATGTGCGTCGAAGCAGGCGGCCCGCCTGCAGGCACAGGATGCGGCGGATATGTGGTTGGTCAGACCGTCAAACTCCTGAAGGAACACCACCTTCTGGAAGATACCGATGTCGTGATCTTTGATGTGCTCGGGGATGTGGTATGCGGAGGCTTTGCTTCCCCGTTACAGCATGCTGAACGTGCATTGGTGGTTACAGCCAATGACTTTGATTCAATTTTTGCAATGAACCGCATCATTGCAGCGATTGGGGCGAAATCGAAAAACTATGAAGTCCGTGTCGGCGGTGTCATTGCAAACCGCTCCAAGGACACCGATGAAATCGACCGCTTTAACAATACCGTCGGCATGGATCGGCTTGCACACTTCCCGGATTTGGATGTGATCCGCCGGTCGAGACTTAAAAAATCAACCCTGTTTGAAATGGAAGAATCTCCGGAACTGACTGCCGTTCAGAATGAATATCTGCAATTGGCAGAAACACTGTGGGAAGGGCGTGACCCCTACACACCAACACCAATGAAAGACCGGGAAATCTTTGATTTCCTCGGGTTTGACTAGGAGAGCAAAGCATTGACTCAAACCACCTACGAAAACCGGCGTCGTGAGCTGAAAACCTACTTTGACCACACGGCCAAAGACAATTGGGTTGCGTTGACTTCCAACACCCCGGTTTCTCGCATACGGGAGACCGTGCGCGCAGGTCGTGATGCAATGAGACAGACGTTGCTGGGCTTGCTTCCCGAAGATCTCTCAGGGGCTCGCATCCTCGATGCTGGTTGCGGCACAGGAATGCTCTCAATTGAGGCAGCGCAACGGGGTGCAGACGTCATCGCCGTTGATATCTCCCCTGCCCTTGTTAAGGAGGCCCGGACTCGATCACTTGGCTTGCCAAATGCTGAACGTATTACGTTCAAATCCGGTGACATGACAGATCCGGAGCATGGAGAGTTTGATTTTATTGTCGCTATGGACTCACTGATCCACTATCCCCTTCAATCCGTAGTTCCAATTTTGGACACCTTCGCCTCAAGAACACGGACCAAAATCGCATTTACCTTCGCACCCAGCACACCTGCACTGGCGGCTATGAAAACTGTCGGAAAGTTTTTCCCAAAGAACGACCGTTCACCTGCCATTGAACCGATCCGTGAAACGAGGCTTGTTAAGGCAATCGACAGCGGCTCTGGCGAGTTGGCAAGTTTTAGCGTTGGTCAAACCAAACGCATTTCAACGGGCTTTTATAAATCACAAGCCATGGAGCTGATACGCAGATGAAAACATCAGGTTCAACAGTGATCGACTTCTGGAAGGGCGTAGGACTGAAATTCCTACCGTTTGCCGATGCGGCAACGGAAGACCTTCCTCTCGGTCGTTTGTTGCGCCTTTCCCTGTTTCAGTTTTCCGTTGGCATGGCAGCGGTTTTGCTTACGGGCACGTTAAACCGTGTGATGATCATCGAACTTGGCGTCTCTGCCGCCCTCGTGTCAGTAATGATTGCCATTCCATTCCTCTTCGCACCCGCACGCGCTTTAATCGGTTTCCAATCCGATACGCACAAGTCAGCGTTTGGGTGGAAACGGGTACCCTACATCTGGTTTGGAACCTTGATCCAATTCGGTGGCTTGGCAATCATGCCATTCGCACTTCTGGTTCTACAGTCACAAGCATATGGCCCTGAATGGATTGGTCCGGTTGCAGCTGGGATTGCATTCCTGCTGGTTGGGATAGGAATTCATATGGTTCAAACCGCTGGACTTGCCTTAGCAACCGATCTCGCAGCACCCAAGACGCGGCCACGCGTGGTTGCTCTCGTCTATATGATGCTTCTGGTCGGTATGTTTGTAAGTGCGATCGTGTTCAGTGCATTGTTGGAAGACTTTTCTCCCAAACGTCTGATCGAGGTCATTCAGGGCGCAGCCGCAGTTACCATGATCCTCAATGTAATTGCTATGTGGAAACAAGAGGCAAGAAGACCAAACAATCCGGATCAACTTACAGCAACACTTTCTTTCGTCGATGCCTGGCGTGCCTATCGTAACCAGAAAAGAAGCTTCCGCTTGCTTGTTGCCGTGGGATTGGGAACCATCGGCTTTTCGATGCAAGACGTTCTTCTCGAGCCCTATGGCGGAGAAATTCTCAATCTAACGGTCAGCCAAACCACGTTCCTCAATGCAATTTTTGCCGGTGGAACGATGCTCGGATTTGCCGTTGCTGCACGCCTTTTGTCAGCTGGCAGTGATCCTTATCGGTTAGCGGCACTGGGGACACTGATCGGTGTGGTAGCATTTTCGATGGTGATTTTCGCACAACCGTTTCACTCGGCTACACTGTTCCGGTTTGGAACTGCCTTGATCGGAATGGGCGGAGGTATGTTTGCAGTGGGAACACTCACAGCATGTATGGATATGGCTGAAGATGCAGGGTCCGGCCTTGCACTTGGGGCCTGGGGAGCAGTGCAGGCTTGTGCAGTCGGCATTGGTCTGGCAACGGGCGGTATCATTCGCGATGCAGGCGGCAGCCTCGCAGAGTCGGGTGCTTTGGGTGACGCGTTTGCAAATAACGCGCTCGGCTACTCAATCGTATACCACCTCGAAATCGGGTTTTTGTTTGCAGCGTTAATTGCCGTCGGTCCTTTGGTCCGCCGGATTACACCTGCTGAACAAGACCCTTCGAAGAAACGCAAAGGAATTGGCCTGGCGGAATTGCCTGGCTAGCAACTGGAGAAAAACGATGGTTGAAATCGTGGGAAACATAGACGTAGCACAGGTCGTGCTCTACGCATTCTGGATCTTTTTTGCAGGTCTGATCTGGTATTTACAGTCAGAGAGCCGCCGCGAGGGGTATCCGCTGGAAAGTGACCTTGAAGGTAAATACAATCACGATCCGTGGATCCAACTACCAAGCCCGAAAACCTTTAAGCTCCCGCACGGACGAGGAGAGCGTACCTACCCCAACCCGGAAAACCGCGACACTCGAAAAGTAAAAGCCGAAAGAGCGAGCCCATATCCCGGCTCCCCTCTCATCCCAACCGGTAACCCGCTTGTTGACGGCGTTGGACCTGCTGCATGGGCTGAACGTCCGGACTACCCGGACCTTGATCCACATGGACATCCGGCGATCCAACCCATGAGCGTTGCTACCCAGTACAAAGTAGCTGCGCAAGATATCGATCCGATTGGCTTGGAGGTTCGTGCAGCAGATGGCGAAATAGCTGGGGTCGTTTCAGACATCTGGGTGGATACAATGGAATCGCTCATCCGCTATTATCAGGTCAAAGACGGCAAACGAGAATTCTTGGTACCGATGCACTTTGCCTTACTAAGAGAAAAACTGCGCGGCAGGGACAAGGAACTTTATGTTCACGCGCTGGTCTCCGGGCAGTTCGATAAAATTCCGAAAACGGCATCAAAAAAGCAAATCACCATGCTGGAAGAGGAAAAAATCCAAGCCTACTTCGGTGGTGGATGCCTGTATGCAACACCGGAACGTCAGGAGCCCTTACTGTGAGTAGCGACGACTTCGAAACTGAACCTATTCCGGGTCTCCCTGCCCATTTGCCTGAAGGCGAGCATATTGTCTGGCAGGGCTACCCGGATGAACGAACTGTTGCCAGGAAGCTCTTACACGAGCGGAAAATCATGGCTTATTTCGTAGTTTTGATTGCTTGGAAATTTGGTACCGGCTTGTATGACGGCGAGACTGTACTTCAGTCCTTGTACGTCGCTTCAAGCTTGGCCTTAGGCGCACTGATCGTGTTTACCCTAATTCGTTGGTATGCAAGGGCGATCCGTAAGTCGACCATCTATACCCTGACAAACAAACGGGTGGTGATGCGGTTTGGCGTTGCTTTACCGGTCACGTTCAACTTTCCCTTCAAGCAGATAACAGAAGCAAATTTCAAGACAATCGCCGATGACAAAGGAACAATCTCGCTTGGACTGACTGAACACACAAAGATATCCTGGCTGATCCTTTGGCCACACGTGCGCCCTTGGATGATTTCCCGCCCTCAACCCGCGATGCGAATGGTGCGAAATGTCGATCAGGTTGCAGCGTTGTTGAGCAAGGAACTCCATGCATTTCATAGTTCGCAAAGTCCAACGGTCCGCGTCATCAAGACTGATCCCGCTCAGCAAGGGCCTGAACCAACGCCTGCAATCGAATTTGAAAAACAAGGAGCTTAATCGTGAAAGAGCAGTCAACAGCAGAAATTACCGGCATTCACAAATGGCCTCTTTTGGGCGCCTTTGGGGTGGTGGTTTTTGCTGTTCTGCTAGTGATTGGTTCTGTGGTGAGCGGCGTTGAGCCTGTTGGATTTGCCAGCTCGCCCGTCGTGACCGAGCGCAGCCTGCTTTTCCGGGACGGGAAAAATGGAGAGGTCATGGTGTTTGATGCGATAAGCCGTCAACCTCTTGCAAAGTTCGAAAAAGGCGAAGGCGCATTTGTTCGCATTTCAATGCGTGGCATGGCACGCCAACGCATCAGCCGTGAATTGGATCTTATGTCCCCCTACCGCTTGATAAAAACGGAGAACGGGAACCTGTATATCCAAGATCCTCAGAGCAAACAAAAGATCCGGATCAATGCATTTGGCCCAGTGGCCACCAAAAGTTTCAACCAGTTTCTTAACCGTGATTATTCTGAAAAGGGAGCCAAAGGATGATCAAAAAACTAATGGGGAGACCCAAAACCTTAGATGTCGACTGTACAGTCGAAATCGTAAACACGTTCGAAAGCCTGGAAGCACACGTCCGTTTCAATGACGGCACGACTGTATTCCCCGGTGACGAAGTACTTGTACATGGAAAGCCAATAGAAGTGCCCTATGGGGAACATCAAAGCTTTGAACGCAGGGCAACCATTACCAGAGCTGGACCTGTAGAGCGTCTTTGGACCCGTGCTACAGGCGATTTTGAATTCATGGAACTGTGTGAATTCAGCTTTTCGGAGGAAAGACTATGAACGTACATTCTACAGAAGTTCGCAAATCACGTCCAATTAATCTGGACGCGCAAAATCAGACTACGAAAGCTGCTCACGAAACGACGCTTCTAAATCCCAGGTTCTACACCACCGATTTCGATAAGCTGGACAAAACAGATATTTCTTCTGTCCGCGAAGAATGGGATAAATTGATTGCAGAAATGCGCGATGATCCGAATAAGGGGCATTTCCGTCGCAATGAAGAATGGGATGACGTGGACCTTGATGCTTATCCAGAAGAATTGCGCAAGGAGTTGGTGGATTTCCTTGTCAGCTCGTTAACCGCAGAATTCTCAGGTTGCGTCTTGTACAAAGAAATGAAACGCCGAGGAACAAATCCGGACATAAAGGAGCTGTTTTCCTATATGAGCCGCGATGAAGCACGGCATGCCGGTTTTATCAATGACTCACTCAAAGACTTCAACATCGGAGTGAATCTAGGCTTTTTGACAAAGGCAAAGAAGTACACCTACTTCCAGCCGAAGTTTATTTTCTATGCAACCTACCTGTCTGAGAAAATCGGCTATGCCCGGTACATCACCATTTTCAGACATTTGCAAAAGCACCCGGAAAACCGGTTCCACCCGATTTTCAAATGGTTCAAGGAGTGGTGCAACGACGAGTTTCGCCATGGCGAAGCCTTCTCGTTACTGATGCGAGCAGACCCAAAACTTCTGTCTGGACGTAACATTTACTGGATAAGGTTTTTCTTATGCGCGGTTTACGCAACAATGTATGTGCGGGACCATGACCGTCCAGAGTTTCACAAGGCGCTCGATATTGACATAGAAGACTACGACTACCGCGTCTTCGCAACGACCAATGAAATCTCAAAGCAGTGTTTTCCAATTGTTTTGGATATCGACAATCCGTCATTCCGAAAAATAATGAAAAAACTGAACAAGATATCAATGGGCATGAACGATGCGCAAAGACGTGGAGGCATTTGGGGTCGCATCAAGAAAACGGCTTTGGGCGCTGCAGCTGCCGCACAATTTGTCCGGCTCTATATGGTCCCGGTCAAGAAAAACGTCATTCCGGAAACAAGTCGATTGCAGCCGGTCTGGTAGAAAGGAAAAGTACGTGTCATCAATGCTCGCACCTGTCCTGTTTGTTATCTTTATTTGGTGGGCCTCAACCGGCGCTGTGTTATGGCTAGCGCAGGCGCTCGACAAACAGATGCATTCCAGGCTTTTGTTGATGACCTTTTTCTGCGCACTGGGTTTTGCTGGCTTGATTATAGCAAGTTCGCATGCCACCGTTTGGTCGGTTTACTTGGCCTTTGCGTCTGCAATCCTGATATGGGGCTGGATAGAGTTTACCTTGCTCTCAGGCCTCATTACAGGCAGCGAAGTCAAACCTTGCCCACCAAACATCAGCGAGACCCGGCGTTTCTGGTTAGCGTTTAAAACCATTTGCTACCATGAATACGTCCTACTGGCGGCAATGTGCGTCCTTGCCGTCATCGATTCAACGGCCGGAAGCGGCATGACCATTAAGACGTTTGCGTTGCTTTGGTTCATGAGGCTGGGCGCAAAGCTCACCATCTTTTCGGGAGTACCAAAACTTTCGACCAACATGATGCCAGATCGTCTTGCCTACATGAAAACCTACTTCCGGGAAGATCGTATTGGCATCGGGTTTTGGGTTTCAGTCTCGTGTTCAAGCGTGTTCCTCATGGCAGGGCTCTACGCGCTTATGACAATGGACTATTCTACAGTGGCACAGACGCAGATCATAATGCTGATTACACTGGTCAGCCTGGCCCTGCTTGAGCACGCGTTTATGATCTTACCTTTTTCAGACAGCAAACTTTGGCGGTGGGCTATGCCGAAAGAGAAAACCAACTTGGACGACACTTATCAAGATAAAGACCAATTAACCGCCGGCCAGAATTAATGCATAGGGAGCATGTTATGGATTTTGAGAAACACTTCGAAGAGCAGCTGGGTACGCTGAAAGAGGCCGGCAATTATCGGGTCTTTGCTGATCTGGAACGCAAATGTGGACAGTTCCCCAAAGCAAATCGTTATGGAGACGAAAACGTTGCCGAGGTAACCGTCTGGTGCTCTAATGACTATCTGGGCATGGGTCAAAATCCGATAACAATGGAAGCGATGAAATCGGCTATCGATAAATGTGGAGCCGGTGCAGGTGGTACACGAAATATTTCCGGCACAAACCACTATCACATTTTACTCGAACGCGAACTTGCTGATCTACACAATAAGGAAGCTGCACTTCTGTTGACATCAGGTTACGTAGCAAACTGGGCAGCGCTAAGCACCTTGGGTTCCCGGTTGCCGAATGCGGTGATCCTGTCTGATGCAGACAACCACGCTTCCATGATTGAAGGCATTCGGCACAGTCGCTCTGCAAAGGCAATCTGGAAACACAATGATGTCGAAGACTTGGCGAAGAAACTTGCAGACACCGATCCTGACGCTGCCAAAATTGTGGCATTCGAGTCTGTATACTCAATGGATGGGGACATTGCTCCGATTGCAGAGATTTGCGACGTGGCCGAACAATTCGGAGCCATGACATATCTCGACGAAGTTCATGCCGTAGGACTTTATGGACCGCGGGGTGGCGGAGTGGCTGAACGCGAAGGATTGATGGATCGATTGACTGTCATTCAGGGAACGCTTGGCAAGGCATATGGCGTCATGGGCGGTTATATCACTGGGTCAACCAATCTGATTGATTTTGTTCGGTCATTTGCCTCTGGGTTTATTTTCTCAACGGCATTACCGCCGGCATTGGCAGCAGGTGCAGCAGCCTCGATCAAACATCTCAAAACCAGCGAAATCGAACGCCAGAAACAACGACGCAATGTCCGCATCTTGCGCGAGAAATTGGATGCCGTTGGCGTCCCGCACATGCACAATTCAAGCCACATTGTTCCGGTCATGGTCAAAGATGCTAAAAAGTGCAAATACCTGTCAGACTTGCTACTGGATCAGTTCGGAATATATGTTCAGCCAATCAACTACCCAACCGTTCCGGTGGGTACGGAACGCCTGCGTATTACCCCCTCCCCCGTCCACTCGGAAGAGGATATAGATTATCTGGTAAATGCGCTGTCAGAACTGTGGTCACAATGCGCCTTGGCGAGAGCTGCAGCTTAGATCGAAGGACTGTTATGCTGGACGAAATTCTGTATCTGACCCCTGACGCTGAAGAGGCCCAAAGGGAATGCCTGGAACCCTCCATTGAGATACCAGCTTCAGACCCGCCTATTATGATCCCCGGCATTGCCCCGGATGGCAGTCTCTATCCCATAGAGAAAATAAAGGCGCATCTGGAAGGGGTGCACCATCTTGCTTTGTCGGTCTTTGTCTTTGATGGCGATGAACTGTTAATTCAACAACGTGCCCTGGGGAAATATCATTGCGGTGGACAATGGGCAAATACATGCTGCACGCATCCTCTCATGAATGAAGATCCGAAAGCAGCAGCCATGCGCCGTCTTACAGAGGAACTGGGTTTCTCACTGCCGCTTGAGGAAAAACGCATTGTCGAATACTCAGCAGACGTGGGCAATGGTCTTTGGGAACGTGAACGGGTCCACATGTTTCGAGCAGATGTTAGTAAATCCGATCTCGAGATAAATCCAAACCCCGAAGAAGTGCGCGCAACCCGCTGGATTACTGCAAAGACCCTACAGCAGGAACTAATGGAAAAACCGGAAGATTACACCCCGTGGTTTCGCATCTACATGACCCGGTTTCCTGGATTCGAGTTCTAGGATCAATTCCTAAAATTTGCCCAAAACGAGCTTCTTCATCCCAAACGAATTTGGCAGAAGTTGCGGAACATTTTGCTGATACATCCGATATTCCTCGCCAAATCTTTCCAACAGATCCTTTTCTTCTATCTGAACAATGACCCACATACCGACAAACGAGATCAGGCCCATCCAATAAGCACCAGAATAATTGCTCATCAAGCACCAACCTATGATACCAACAAGCACCATCAGATAACGTGGATGCCGTACCAATGAAAACGGACCTGTTGTGATCAAAGCGATCGGTTGATTTGTGACTTCCGGTATTCCCGCAAAAGTCTTAAAATCCAGATGCTGTTTGATGGGTTTCCATAAACGCCACGACATCAAATAGATCAGGCAACCCGCAATAAAGAGCGGCCAGAACAACCCAAGGTCGGTGCCAATCAAGGTGGCTCGCAGTTTGATTGAAACCGCTACAACAATCACAATGAACGTTCCAGCGACCCAATAGGCACGCATGATGGGGCGCTTGCGCCAATACCTGGCACCCAAATGAATCACCAACCAGAAGGTGATGACAACCGGCATGATCACAATCAAAATCAGTGCCAGACTGTACCTGAATTCGTCCATATCGCCTTTACTCTAAATCTGTCTGATGGTACATTTTTGCAATCAAAAATTCAATCGATTCAGATATTTACGTCTAATGCCGGATCCTACTATTCAGCAAGTTATAGATGGAATGCCATCCCGATATAACCCCAGTGCTATCAAAGGTCTGAAAGCTGTATTGCAGTTCATTTTAAGTGGTGATGACCCGGTAAAATTTCATGCCATCATCGATAATGAAGAATGCAAAACAGCAGATGGTGTGCATGATAATCCCACGCTAACCCTCAAAATGTCCTCCAATACCTATCTGGATTTAGTGATGGGTAGACTTACGGGCCAACAAGCATTTTTCCTGCGCAAAATGCATATGGAGGGCTCCATGTCATTGGCAACCAAACTCCATAATGTCTTCATCGCACTAAAATAGAGCGCTCTTTCAAAAAAAAGGGCATCGCGAAGATGCCCTCTTTTGTTGCCTCATTTTTTACATCCATCTAACGGATATTCGTACCGCTTTCATGCAACACACCATGTTTGATAGCCCATGCAGACCAGTCATCGACAACGGTGCCGGTCAGAAGGATGCCAATGCCGCCCGTCAAAGTGGTCAACATGGCAAACCACCAGGCCCAACGGTGGATAGATTCCATGGTCGCATTAAAGCCCATGGTCCAACGCCAGAATAAGGCTGCCCGTTCTGAAGCCGTACCGCGGTTCGTAATCTGTTCAATTTCGCGGTCACCACCATAGCGACTGACGGCCAAAATCGTGGCACCATGCATTGCAAACAGCAGTGCCGAACCATAAAGGAAAACGATCGAAAGAGCATGGAACGGATTGTAGAACAAGTTTCCATAAATCAGTGAGAAATTGTTGGTCCAATCAAGGTGCGAGAAAATCCCATATGGAACCGCATGGGACCAACTCCCCATCAACAGCGGTCTGATAAATCCCAGTACAAGGAACAGAAAGATTGCAGACGCAAATGCGATGGGAACATGCATACCAAGACCCAATGACTTAGCCCTGCGATATGTCCTCAACCACCAGGTCAAGACGCTGACTGTAATGAAAAACCCGGCAATCATAAACCATCCGCCCTCGTTCAAAGGGGGCAGCACCTTCAAACCATACTTTTCAGGTGGCGGGTCAAGGGAAAGCCAGAACAACTGACGCACAAACTGGACCGGATCCCAATCAACCTGGGCCCAAAAGTTCAACCCAATGATGTTAAACCCAATGAGGAAAGTAACAATCGAAATTAACCCAAGCGTTCCAAGGTAAAAGGGGCCGATCTGCGCATTGCCAAACTTACCAATCCAATAGTTCAGCGAGCCTTTGCCCAGCCTCTTTTCGTCGCCTCGTGGGAGTGGAATTCCCTCGGAGACTGGACCTTGAACCTGTATGGCGGTGAAGATGTTTTGGTATTCTTTTAGCATTTCATCTCCTCCTATTCGTCGAGATATGGCAGATCGCCGATTTCACGGACCAAATCTTCCTGCGGGAAGACCGGCAGTTCGAGCCACCAAGTCCACCATTCAGACCACGCATCTTCCCAAAGTGGACCAGATATGATGATACAAATCGCACTCCAAAAACCCGCATTAAGTGCCAGGAAAAGTCCCAGGCGGTGGATACCCAAAGTGCCCACTGAATACCCAATAAAATCGCGGAAGTAGGTATCTTCGTGTTCCGGCGTTTTAACCTCCTGGCCCTTTCCGGGATTAGTCGAGGAAAGGATCAGACCGCCATGCAATGCCAATGCCAACGTGGTTGTAAAGAAGAACGTGATGGCGATCATGTGCGCCGGGTTGTAGTGAAAATTACCGTATGTGTAGCCAACATTATTCACCCATTCCAAGTGCGAATAAATGCCATAGGGGAAGCCGTGCGACCAACCCGATTCTCCACCCTCCACGATATACATCGCTATGGGTCGGAAAATGTTGAGGGTAACAAAAGCGAAAATAGCGACACTAAAGGCAAAAGGCACATGGTACCCCATGCCAAGTTTTCGACAAATCTCCACTTCCCTGAGAGCCCAACTTATAAAGGCCCCCGTCGCGCAGAAAGTTATGATCTGCCAAAGCCCACCTGCCTCCATCGGCGCAAGACCTAGACCGTATTCAGCCTCCGGCGGGCTAATATTGATTTGCCAGACATTCCACGTAGGCCCCAGGGCTGCACCATAAATGATCAGAGCGGTGCCAAGGGTTGCAAAGAAAATGGTCGTGACCCCAAAGAAACCGACGTAAAATGGGCCTGCCCAAAAATCGAACAGATCACCCCCAAGCAATGTGCCTCCGCGGACACGGTATTTTCGTTCGAAACTTAATAAGGCCATGGGCCAATCTCCAAAATATCAAAAACTGTTTTTTCGGCAGGCAAGTTGCCCTGCCTGCCGATATGACTGGATCGCATCAGGATATGAGACGTTCAATCGAAGCTTCGTCATTAAGTGACGAGATTTGATTGGTATCCAACCAGTTGTACCTGTCAGTGCTGAGCAGAATGAAATGAATCAAAACTGCAAGCGTAAACAGGAATACAGCGAGTGCCACCAGTACGCGGCGCGGGTCGAAAAAGAGCCAGATTTTATACATGGTTCAAATCTCCCTACCCTATGAATGGAAGTCTTAGGAGCGGATCAACTAAGCTTGAAACACTCTGACCACCATCGTAGTACAGCCACGGACGCCATAGATGCACAAGAACATGCGCAGCAAAGGCCCATCCAGTGAAGAGAATAGTACTCTTCATGAATATCCGATGGAACTCACGGGCTTCAGCACTGGATAATCCAGTCATGGAGCCCCCTTCTTGACTAGCCATAAATTAACCTCCTAGCCGTGCTTGCCTTTCGGCGATCACCGCATTTCCCAGCGGCCGGGCTGGTTCAACCGAACCATGTATTCCTCCAGTGGTTAGGTGGAGAAATCTCGAAAACTAATACTTGAAAGCATAGCCAGCGATTGCATGCGCTGCAGATCTGGCTTCCTTCCAAAATGGTTGCTCCGCTTTTCGGCCCAACAGCCTGCCAAAAGCCAGGGCGATGGCTGAGCAAACGAACAGAATCATGACAAGAAACTTGAACTCCATCGTCTCAACAAACGTTGTACGATGCGTTTCGGCTTGTCTTGGGATTTGAACATCAGACATGTTTTCTCCTCCTACTTTCGAATTTACTTCCTGCGAAATCATGCGACTCTCCTCAAAAGAGACTTGCTGGATTCTTCAACCCGTAGAGCCGTCACCTGCGCTTCACCTTTTTCAATCGCATCTTTTTCCGCTTTATCCCGAAGAGCCTTGGCTGCAGAAATACGAACGAGAATTGGTTGCCGATCGACCACCTCATCAAGCTTGCTGCGGGCAGAATTCTCCCAAGGCAGGGTATTTTCTGATTTTGACGGAACAGCCGCCGCCTGTGCATCCATGTCGCTTTGGAGCGGCAGAATATGGAAAAGCGCATCAAACAATGAATTGCTAATTTCCTGAATAAGATAACTTGCGCCGGCGTTCCCCATAAACGGTGTGCCCGTATGCCGACGGATAATTGCACCCGGAAATGACGCCGGAATGTAAGTGGCCCGGGATCCCTGATCTGCGAGGTACATGCGTTCGTTATAAGAACCAAACACAATCATCGGCGATGTATTTGCAATCAAATCTTGGACTTCGCCGTTATCGGTTTTCACGCCCGCTTTCCTGGAAATGGCAAATTTGCACGGCAGGCCAAGTTCTTCTGACAGAAAGTTCTGCAATCCACGCGTGTAGGTTTCATTGGCAACCACTGCAAAGCTGGCAGTACCAAAGAAATCTTGCGTGACGGAACGCCACAAATCCCACATAGGCTTCAAAGTTGTATGTTTTTCCTGCTCAATGAAGGGCTCCGGATCAAGCCCAAGGGTTTCGCCAAGGGATCGAAGGAATGCAGCGGTGGAATGAATGCCGATGGGCGCTTGGAAGTATGGACGATCCAATTCCTCGCACAGCATCCGGCCAAATTCCCGATACATACAAATATTGGCTTCAGCATTGGACAACCGATTGATGTCCGCCAAATGGGAGCCTAGAGGAAACGTCATATTCACTTCAGCACCTAGGCCTTCAACGAGTCTCCGGATTTCAGCGAGGTCGGAGGGCATATTGAACGTCCCGTACATCGGACCAATGATGTTGACCTTTGGTTTCTCACCTTCTTTTCTATTTTTGACAGCGGGAACCTTACCCTTCTTCGGACCAAATTCAGTCCAAAGCCATTTGAGAGCCCGATCCGCGGATTGCCACTGATCTTCGTCAATCGTACGCGGTAAGAAACGCTGAACATTGGCACCTTCCGGCGTAACACCCCCACCAATCATTTCAGCAATCGAGCCTGTCACCACAACAGCAGGTAAATCGGGATCAAGGACAGATCGGGATCTGCGCATCGCATTCTCGGTTCCATGTTGCCCAAGCTCTTCTTCACCAAGCCCAGTGACAACAATCGGCAATTCATGCGGCGGCAACGCATCGGTGTAATGAAGCACAGAAGTTACGGGAAGATTTTCGCACCCTACCGGACCATCGATAATCACCTGAAGGCCCTTAATCGCTGTAAACGCATAAACCGAGCCCCAATATCCACCGGCACGATCATGATCGAGGATTAGCGTCATGATCCCACCGCCTCCCCCGCATCGACAGCGTTTGCAGCTCTCGCAGCACGGGCAGCAAACTTCTTCTTGAACTGTGGTCGGTCTTCGGGGGTTTTCTCCCAAACGCCTGCTGCGTGCCCCTCGCCTACACCGTCAAAGAACTCTGACATCGCATCAAAACGGGATTTATTTGCAATAGCAGCGTTGACTACCTGCGCCAGCGAACCTGCTCCGGCAGGTCCCATTAGCGGACGCGCAGAAATCAAATTGGTAAAGTAAAGTGCGGGCGTTGATGTTTCTTTTGCCTTCTGAACGACAGGAGTGGTTCCAATCGCCAAGTCGGGCTTGTACTCATGAAAAGCGGCAAGGTCATCTTCTAGCGATGCACGAAACTTCACGGTGACACCCCGTGCTTCCAACCATTCCCGATCCGGGTCGGACCACCGCGTTTTTGGGCATGCAGAACCGACATAACGAACATCGGCACCACTTTCAATCAGCAGACGCGCCACGAGCAACTCAGATCCCTCATAGCCGGAAAGCGTTATTCTCCCGTCAATCGGCATTGCACCAAGTGCGCCTTGAATTGCCGGAAGAATCTGCGCCTTTGCCCTGTCGACATCCTGACTTGCAACATTGCAAACCCGACCGATCGCATCCAGCCAATCAGCCGTTCCATCGACACCAACTGGCGCTGAACCAACGATAGGCTTACCGGCTTCCTGAAACTCTCGAATGGACGCAGTATAAAACGGGTGAATGGCTGCAACAGCGCCACAATCAAGTGCCGAATAGAGTTCACGCCATTCACGTGTAGGCACTACAGTTCCTGCCCGAAGCCCCATGGGTTCAAGCATCGCGCCGATACCAACCGGATCTGCCGGGAACATTTCACCCAACAGAGTTATGGTAGGCCTGTCGTCCTGGGAGGGGTTATCAGGCGCCGCTACAGGTCCGCTTTCAATTTCTCTTCGGGCATAGGCAAGCATCTTGCCGGCTAAAACATCTTTTGCTTCAGCGTGCGTTGGCACACCAAAGCCCGGCACATCAATTCCAATGATGCGAACACCGTCAATGACCTCTGGCAACATTTGAAGTGGTACACCGGAGGCGGTGGGAACACAAAGGTTAGTCACAACAATGGCATCGTATTTTTCAGGATCAGCCATTTCGTGAACCGCATCGCGAATGTCTTCGTACAGTTTGCCTGTAACAAGGCTCTCTGAATCAAACGGAACATAGCCAACTGTGCGCCGTGCTCCATAAAAGTGCGATGTGAAGGTAAGTCCATAGACGCAACAGGCAGAGCCGGAAAGAATTGTAGCAGTGCGACGCATCCGAAGACCGACCCGTAAAGAACCAAAGGCAGGGCACATGCTCTGAGGCTGATCATGCGGTCCTTTCGGATAGTCTTTTGCCAACTTATCCAGAAGCTCGCTCTTGCCTGCTTTTTCTGCCGCTTTCTTCATTTTCTCGGCACCAGCATGACATCCGAAACCATCTTCGGCAGGAGCTACGTCGGTGTCAGAAATTTCTTCTTTCACCGGCTCAACCGTACTGCTTTCGTATTGGAGGGGAGTTTCGTCTGTCATGCCGGATCACAAATTGTCGTAGACAACCTCCAAAGATTTTCGGGAAATGATAGAAGGATCACACATATCTTCCGGCAACGCCGGCTCAAGCACGTAATCCGCACCAGTTTCCTTGGATGAAAACAGACCTAGTAACCCCTCCTGATCCAGCGGTGCTGGTTGGCGTGGTGGGGCAGACATCATGTTTGTTGCAAGTTCAGAGAACATGGGTCCCCACTTGCCTTTGGGATCACCCACTATTTTATAGCTGGCTGACTTTCGTCGAATATCTTCATCTTGCGGAATGGCAGAAAGAACCGGGATCCCGACTTTTTCAGCAAATGCATGTGCTTCGCCCGTGCCATCGTCTTTGTTGATCAGCATACCGGCAACACCAACATTTCCGCCCAACTTGCGGAAGTATTCCACTGCCGAACAGACATTGTTTGCAACGTACAGCGATTGTAGGTCGTTCGATCCAACGACAATGACCTTTTGGCACATGTCACGGGCTATCGGCAGGCCAAAGCCGCCACAAACTACATCACCGAGAAAATCTAACAGAACGTAATCGAAATCCCAGTCATGAAAACCGAGCTTTTCCAGGAGTTCAAACCCGTGGATAATTCCGCGTCCGCCACATCCGCGTCCAACTTCAGGGCCGCCCAATTCCATGGCAAAAACACCATCACGCTTGAAGCAAACATCCGAGATTGAAACTTCATCTCCCGCGGCCTTTTTCGCCGCCGATGTCTCGATAATCGTAGGACAAGAGCGACCACCAAACAGCAGGGAAGTTGTATCAGATTTAGGATCACAGCCGATCAGCAGAACCTTCTTACCCTGTTGCGCCAGATTATATGACAGATTTGCAAGTGTGAAACTTTTACCAATGCCGCCTTTTCCATAGATGGCAATGATCTGTGTCTCTTTGGTTACGTCGCCAGTATGAACAGGGTCTGGCTCAATTGCCGCCTCCTGACGTAGCAACTCCAAGGTCTCTGTGTCGGCATCGTCGTGACGATCTTTTGGGATAATTCCTTCGGTCATGCGGCCTCTTTCCAGTTCAAAACCATTTTCAGGCATTCCGGATCTTCAAATGCCGATTGATACGCTTCAGTTGCCAATGTAGCTGTCTGACGATGGCTGATTAGCCCTCCCAGTGAGAGGCGTCCGGAGTTAACAAGGTTGCGCACCACAATGAGATCATTCGGCTTCCATTCAGCAGAAATCCGTAGGCGCGCTTCTTTCATAAATGCCGGGGAAAAATCGAAGGTGATGGGCACTGAATAAAACCCGGCAAGGATAATCTCACCGCTCGGTGCGAGAGATTTAATAAGATGGTTGAGCAGCGATGCATCGCCGGACAAATCCATGATGCAATCATATGGTTTGCCCTCGTCGTTTTGAGGTTCGATGACCTGAAACCCGTCGGGACTGTCTGCGCGTTGCTTCTCCTTTTCCCAGATAACTGGGGCATTTCCGCCAAGGGACACACACAATCGAGCGGCAAGGCGACCTAAAATACCGTTACCTACAATAAGGCTCGGCAGCCTCGTGCCATTGTGTGTCAAAGCATGATGGGCCGTTGCGGCGAGCGCCAACAAAACAGCGTCTTCCCCTGATCCCTCTGGCACCGCAAATGCTTTCTCATTCTCAACCAACAGGTGTGAGGCGGCACCACCAAACAATCCGCGAACTTCGTCATATGCTGAACATCCTGGGACAAACACGAGCTCATCGATTCGTTGCTGAAGACTGGCAGGCGCATCAACGATTTTGCCAACCGTTTCATATCCAGGAACAAGCGGATATCCCATCCCAGGGAAGTTTGGCATCCGGCCTTCCCAAAGCAGACGCTCGGTACCTGCGCTTATGCCGGACCACACAGTCTCTACCACAACAGCCTTCTCAGAAGCGCCACTCATGTGGGTTTCTTCGAGGATAAGCTTTTGCGGCTCTTCAAATATAACGGCCTTAACCTGCATTTTTCCAACCAATGCGCAAATTACGAATTGGACTCCCTAAGTGTCATAATATTTAGACACTTTATATTGTCAAGATTTTCAGAGACTTAAATCGCATTATTTTTGTGCGGAAATTATGCTGGTAACGAACGGAGAGCGGGTCGGAATCCGTTTAACACTGCTGAATCCAGCGTTTTTCAGCATGATTCTGACTTCTTCGGGTGTTCTGGGCCTTCCGCTTCCCATCGCGTAAAGGTAAAAATTAAAGTAGGCATCGCTGATGCGGTGAGCATGTTTGCCTGTGGACATGGGCTCGCAAATCAACAACGTTTTGTCCGATTCAAGTGCATTGTAGGCCGCCGTGAGGATCTTCCTCACCGCCTCATCATCATGATCATGAATAATCCGAACCAAAGTAATGACATCCGCTCCTTTTGGTAGATCGTCATCAAAAAAGGAACCGCCGCAAAATTCCATCCGGTAATGCGCAGAGCTCTCTTTGGTCTTATCGCGTGCCAGGTCTACAACCTCTGGAAGATCAAACAGGACAAGATCAAGATGTTGATAGGCCTCTCCGATGTTCGACAGAAAAGTGCCCTGCCCACCCCCTACATCCATCAGCTTACGATAATCCATAAAGTCAATGGCCGCGATAACTTCCTCAGAGACCATCTGCTGACTGGCGCTCATGAGTGCAGAATAAGGGGCAACGGCCTCCTGTTGTGCCGACTTCGGATGCGTATTTCGCGCGTAATCCCAATACCTTGAAAGATTTGTTTCCTGTCGACCACTCTGCAGTAAAGATACGGGGTCTTGAAGGTCCTGATAAAGGGCCTTGTGATGCCTGATCATCGCCAATGCGCCCTCATTGATGGACAGCGCTGCGCCAAGATCGCCCAGCCGAAAACGATTGTTGCGCTCCTCGAGCAACCGCAATGCTGCGGCTCCCTTTGCTAATCTTTTGGTCTCGTCCACACCTAACCCAATGTGCTGTGCCAACGCATCCAATGTCGCACCACGTTTGCGAAGTTGAGGGCATGAAAAAACATCAAGCTCAACGCACGCGACTAAAATTTGGGAATATACAAAGCCTGATACCACATCAAAAACTTCGCTTTGCCGCTTACGAACGATTGGGCGTGTCAGGGGAAACTTTAGTGCAAACCGATGAAACTCCGGCGAAGTCAGGCACTTGTCGCGAAAATCAAGCCATGCATCGTAGATGCCCATGTGTGGAACTGCCCAGCTTGCTAAGCAGCTGATTTTGCGAGTTTTGCAGGAACAAGTCGGGTTGCCTGAGCCATAATCAGACCACGCAGCTCTGAAGCGCCTTTGCAATCAGGGATTGAATCAACCGCATCTTGAATTGTTTTTCGCAAGCGACTCATCGCTCCATCCACGCCATACTTTGCCACCGCGTTCGGACGAGAGAGCGTCAGATCCTGTGAGACTGGCTTGTCACACTCCTCAGCAAGACCAACCGCGTCCATTAGATCATCCGCGATTTGATAGGCACTTCCAATTAAATCTCCTAGCGGGCACCATGCCTTTGGATCTTGTCCAGCCGCGATGGCGCCCGCGGACACCGCGCAGACAAACAGGGAGCCCGTCTTAGCACGATGATATTCCTTTATGTCGATGTGTTGCTCGCTTTCCCAAGCCTGGCCGGCGACAATACCAGACGGCATGCCGACCGCGCTGGCAGTGCAACGGATCAGTTGAGCCATGGTTTCAGGCCTTGATGCGCTCGTCCGGCAAATTGTGTTAAACGCTTCCACAATCAAAGCATCGCCGGCGAGTACGGCAATCGGTTCACCATAAAGCTTATGCACGCTGGCTTTACCGCGTCTGGTATCGGCATCATCAAAACAAGGGAGATCATCATGAACTAGGGAGGCGCAGTGCAACAGCTCAATTGCAGCAGCGGCGCCATCTGCAATCCGCTCTTCCTTTGAACCACAAGCTGCAGCAATAGACACGCAAAGCTGAGGCCTCACCCTCGCCCCACCTGGGAAAACCGCATATTGTACTGCTTTTGCCAATTTTGGTGGACAGGAAGGGGCTGTCGCATGTTCGATAGCTTCCTCCAGGCACGCCTCTACTCTGGCTACCATCTCCATATCCACCTCCATGCTGTCTAAAAAATTAGACATATTGATTTGTTGAGTAATATTGACGATATTTTCTATCAATGCAAGCGGAACAAACGAGCCAGGAGTAAAATGCACATCGAGAAACACGGAAAGATCAACAACAGAACCCTTATCATCGGTGCCGGCATGGCGGGACTTGCGGCGGCTGTATGCCTATCTGCAAAAGGCGAAAATGTTGTTGTTCTGGAAGCACACGATAATCCTGGTGGAAAGATGCGCCAGATTAACAGTGATATCGGTGGCATTGATTCAGGACCAACCGTGTTCACCATGAAATACGTGTTTGATAAGCTTTTCGACCTCGCCGGCACCACGGTGGAGAATGAGTTAAACCTGGAAAAGGCTACCGTCCTTGCCAGACATGCATGGGATGATCAGGGCGTATTTGACCTCTATGCCGACCGGGAACAGAGTACACAGGCAATCGCGCAATTCTTCGATTCGGAAAACGCAAGAGGCTATGAACGCTTCTGCAGAGATGCAGGTCATATCTACGAAACGCTGAAAGATACGTTTATGGATGCGCAGCGTCCCGGGCCTCTGGAGCTGGGAAGCCGAGTCGGACTGACAAGGTTACCAACGCTTTGGAAACTAAAACCGCTAAGCACCCTATGGTCAGCCCTCCAAGGCTATTTTCCGGATTCCAGACTTCAACAGCTTTTTGGCAGATACGGCACCTATGTTGGCTCCTCACCGTTTCAGGCCCCGGCAACGCTCATGTTGATCGCGCACGTTGAACAGGAAGGTGTTTGGCTAATCAAAAATGGGATGTTTGAACTTTCAAAAGCACTCTCGCGGATCGCTGGTAACAATGGCGCGGAAATACGCCGGCATTCAAAGGTTGCAAAAATCATTGTCGAGGGCGGAAGTGCCAGAGGTGTGGAATTGGAGTCCGGTGAATTGTTGATAGGCTCCAACATTCTTTATTGTGGTGACGTTTCTGATCTGCCGCATAAAGTTACCGACAAAACGAGAGATGTTCCTGCGCCAGTTGCTCAAAAAGACCGCTCATTATCAGCGATAACCTGGTCCATGAGTGCGCGCACAACCGATTTTCCGCTATCAAGACACAATGTCTTTTTCGCCCAAGACTATCTGGAAGAATTTGAATCCATTTTCGACCGAGGCTACTCGCCAGTTCGCCCCACAGTCTACATCTGCGCGCAGGATCGGGAGGAAAGTGAAAACACGTTAGATGGGCCAGAACGCCTGCTTTGTCTAATCAATGCACCAGCGAATGGCGATATCAATACGCTTACCAAAAAGGAGCTCGAACAATGTCAAACAAACATGACGGCAACACTAAACCGGTGCGGCCTGACGTTGGAGCCATTGCAGCAAGTGATCACACAGCCGTCGGATTTCAACAAAATGTTTCCAGGTTCAGGGGGAGCCCTTTACGGCAGAGCATCACACGGCTGGACGGCTTCGTTTGCGCGACCGGGAGCAAAGACAAAGATACCGCAATTGTATCTGGCGGGAGGGAGCGTCCACCCAGGGGCCGGAGTGCCGATGGCCACACTTTCGGGCATGCTGGCGGCGGAGCAGATTCTGAAGGACCGCGTTTTGACCTGAAAGTTCCGCCCAATGGCTATGGCTGGTGGTACGCGGACGCGATAAGCGATGACGGCCGTTATGGATTCTCGATCATCGCCATGATTGGCTCTGTATTTTCACCCTACTATGCCTGGGCAGGCAGAAACGAACCCGAAAACCACATCGCTTTAAACGTGGGCCTTTACGGCAAAGGCGTTAAGCGATGGACCATGACAGAAAGAGGCAGATCAGCGCTTACACAACAACCTGACCATCTCGGGATCGGACCAAGCAATCTGACCTGGGATGGAAAAGCGTTAAGGATTGAAATCGACGAATGGGCAAATCCATTCCCCAGAAAGGTAACAGGTACGATCACGATTATCCCGGAGGCATTAGCCGGAACCTCGTTTCAACTGGATGGCAAGGGCCGGCACTATTGGCACCCTCTGGCACCTCGGGCTCGCACCAAAGTCAAATTCGACAAACCAGGCCTCGACTGGGAAGGCACTGCTTACATAGACAGCAATTGGGGGAGCGAACCGCTGGAAGCCGGGTTTGTGAATTGGGATTGGTCAAGAGCGCATCTGCACGATGGAACCGGAATCCTATATGATGCCTTCACCAGAGATGGCCAAAATCGACAACTTGCATTGAGAATCAACAAAGATGGCACCGCGGATCAACTGGTCCCGCCCCCGCGCAGCACGCTTAAAAAAGGCCCTATTTGGCGTGTCAACCGATCTACATTGTGTGCGACATCAACCGTGCCGAAGACCTTAAAAATGTTAGAGGATACGCCCTTCTATACCCGTTCTCATGTCAAAACGATGTTTGAAGAAGAAGCCGTTATTGCGGTTCATGAAAGTCTGGATTGCAACCGGTTCGCTAGCAATTGGGTACGTTGTTTATTACCCTTTAGAATGCCCAAGGTTACCCGGTGATATCAGTCGGAAGTCTCTTCAGCGCGCGCATTTCTCTCGGCATCTTCGCGGTCCAACTTGTTCAAACTATGCAATTGCCAAAAACAAAAGGCCATCAACGCACCAAAAGTGACGAAGAATTCAAATACAAAAACCATATCTGCAATGTTCATGTCATGCCTGCTCCGGGTTAAGTTTCAGCATCGTTCGGTTTAAGATAACTGCTACTGTTACCCAAGCAATATAGGGCAGAAGGATGAGACCGGCCATTTGGTTTATTTGGAAAAACAAAATTGCCTGCAATACAACGGACGCCCAGAGTAAAAACGCCTCCCACAGAGCCAGTTGCATGCGTTTCATCCCAAAGAAGATTGCTGACCATGCTGCATTCAAAATCAACGAGATGACATAAACGACCAATGCTAGCTGACCGGCTCCAGTAAAGCCGGTTTCAGTCCAAACAATCCATCCTGCAATCGCATTCAACAAGTAAAGAATAAACCAAACGGTCGGAAACGCCCACTTGGGCGGCTGCCAACTTGGCTTTTTCAGAGCTTCATACCAGGAACCAGGGGCAAAAATACCGCCACTCATAGCAGTGACAAAATTGAGGCCGACAAAAGCAAGGAGTGACCAACTTATCATTTACACCAAATCCAGTTTGGCCGTTGCCCGGGCTCTTTCCAAATATTCCCGATCCCTGCGATCCATTTCGGCGAATAGATTTATCAGCCATTCACCATCGCCAAAAGCATTTTCATGGTCACGTGCGGAAGCATCAATCAGATATTTGACCTCTGCCAAAGGTGGGGATTGATCCGCACCATTTGTATCAAATGGATTTCCAGTCGACATCAACATCAAGCTCAGCTTTCGTCCCCGGGTGGTGTAAGCCCTCTGATCAACCGAGTTAAATCCATTCTTGCGCACTTTCTGACCAATTTCGGCATAGACCATACCGGCCGCACGGATACCCGGGCGACAACTGGTTGGCAAATCAGAAATCCCGGTCATACCTCTTTTATAAACTTCATCTGCTTTGTCCAGAAGCCGCTCAACAACCCGCCCAAGCTCATTGGAAAACGTTGGTTCAGCAAGAAACTCGGCGGTGTTAACGCCCTCTTGCTCCAGCCACTCAGAGGGAAGATAAATCCGTCCATTGTGTGCATCCTCACCCACATCGCGAGCTATGTTAATGAGCTGCATCGCTACGCCCAAATCGCAAGCACGTGCAAGTGTATTTTCAAGGCGTCTGCCCATGACGATACTCATCATAACCCCCACGGTTCCAGCAACCCGGGCAGAATAATCCACAACATCGCCAATGGTTTCATAATTCTTGCCCATGATATCCCATTCGAAACCTTCCACCATGGATTGGGGAACCAATTCAGGAATCTCGTAATGCCGAACAACTTCTGAAAACGCACAATCTGCTGCGTGATTTTCAGGAGTTCCAGCGTAGGCTTTTTTGATACGCTCTCTTAGTCGATCAATCGACTGCATCGTAGCCTTTGGTGTATCCGCTATATCATCTGAAACCCGGCAGAACGCATATAAGGCAGTTGCAGCAATCCGCATTTGAGCAGGTAACATTAAAGAGGCGAAGTAAAAGCTTTTAGAACCTTCCCTGATGATGCGCCTGCATTCTTCAATATGCGTCTTAGTAAACGTGTGCAACATCGCTAGGAACCCGCTTTCACAAATAGATTGCCGTGCGGTACGACTTCATCAAGCACACATGCCGATGTCACAACACCGGGCAAGCCGGCTCCAGGATGCGTCCCTGCACCGACAAGATAAAGTCCTTTGACTTCCTCGCTGACATTGTGCGGCCGGAACCAAGCGCTCTGCGTGAAAATTGGTTCTGGGCCAAATGCAGCGCCAAATGGAGCATTTAGACGTTTCTCAAAATCCAGCGGTGTCATAATCTTGGATGTTACAATGCAATCCCCCAAACCCGGCATTAGGGTTTCTTCGAGCCGACGTTGCATCTTCATGCGATAAGCTTCTGATATCTCGTGCCAATCCACACCACTTTCCAAATGTGGAACAGGCGATAACGCATAAAAAGTATCACAACCTTCCGGCGCCACGTCAGGATCGCTGGCGGTGGGCCTATGCAAGTAAAGGCTAAAATCCTCAGCCAAAACTTTTCTATCGAAAATATCCTTCAGTAAGCCTTTGTAGCGAGGACCCATGATGATGGTGTGATGATCAACCGTTTCAAATTTCCGGTTAGTGCCAAAATACCAAACAAACAGGCTCATGGAGTGATGAACACGTTTAAGTTTGCGCGGCGTCCAACGATTGTTTTTCCGGCTGCTTAGCAAATTGTCATATCCCCAGATTGCATCAGCATTGCTAACAACAATGTTTGCCGGGAGTTCTCTGCCACCTTTAAGACGAACACCCCGGGCTTGGCCATTCGAGACAAGGATTTCCTCCACTGGGGAGTTCAGCAGCAATGATCCCCCCTGTCCTTTCACCAAATCGACAAGCCCAGCCACAAGAGCGCCCGTACCTCCCATCGCATAATGAACACCCCAGTTGCGCTCAAGAAACGCAATTAAACTGTAAATACTTGTGACTCGAAGCGGGTTTCCACCCACAAACAGCGGATGGAAGCTGAGAGCAATTCTGAGTTTTTCGTTTTCGATATGCTTTGCTACATGGGCATAAACTGATCGATCTGCACGGTGTGAAATCAGACTTGGCAGGAACTTCAGCATATCGACAAACCGGCTAAATGGTTTTTTGCCCATCTGCTCAAAGCCCATCCGGTAGTTAGCCTCACTTTCAGCCAGAAATCGGTCGTACCCTTTCACATCTTTTGGATTGAAGCGAGCAACTTCGGATCGCATGAAATCTGCGTCCTGATTGCACGTAAACACTTCTCCATCATCGAACCGTATCTTGTAAAACGGATTCATTGGCTTCAGGGTGACATGGTCAGACATGCGTTTCCCGCACAACTCCCATAACTCCTCAAACACAAAAGGTGCAGTGACAATAGTCGGACCTGCAT
This sequence comes from Pseudomonadota bacterium, assembly GCA_039191645.1. Classification (GTDB taxonomy): domain Bacteria; phylum Pseudomonadota; class Alphaproteobacteria; order Rhizobiales; family Rhizobiaceae; genus JAALLB01. Next base: position 41,666 of record JBCCXO010000007.1, read on the forward strand.
CAAATACGAAGCCATCTTGATTAAAAACACTAGCCCGACCACCAGCCTGCTCAAGCTTTTCGACAACAGTGACCTGATAGCCGCGAGCACCAAGTCGTACCGCAGCCGCTAGGCCGCCAAATCCGGAGCCAATAACAATAGCTTTAGGCTTTTGCCCTGATGCGAGCGTAGCATCGGAGTGCATAAAATGTGTATTCATATTTTGACATTAAATATTGTAAACTTTATTTGCGCAAGCATTCTGTTCATCATTCGACAAGCATTGTGTGGCAAATGCGTCAATCTTACCCGCTACCGCCTCGGGATTTTCCTCATGTACCAAGTGACCAGCTTTGGAAAAACTGATCCTCTCACCTGCCGAAACGATTCTTTCAGTCGATAAGCTTGCTGACGGATCAACGGTCCCATCCTTTTCGCCAATTATCTGCAAAAGCGGTACTGGTAAATTTTTCAGACACTTATGCATTTCGTCCAGTTCCCAATTGGCCATCATTGCGAGCGTCCCCTCCACGTGTCGACTGGATACAAATGCCCGAGCATAATAGCTCAATTGCTGTTCGGTGAGCTCAGATCCGGTCGAACGAATGAGGCGCCGAACACGTTCTTTGTCAGATGCCGTCAGTGCAAAAAATTTTGGTACAAAGGGATTTAGAAAAAGCATTTTGGCCATAGCCGGGAACAATTGACGTGCGAATCCCGGGAAAGGATAGAAAGCCCCGTTAATTGAAACGATGCCTTTTGGCCGCACAAGCCCCTTCACAGTCATGTTTACCGCGATGGCGGCACCCGCCGAATGACCAACGATGAGTTCAGGCTCAAATTCCTCTTGAATAAGCAGCGTCGACAAGGCTTCGCTGATGTTATCTAGGCTCGATCTCTTTCTTCTGATCACCGAAGAAAACCCATGCCCAGGCAAGTCAGGCACCAACAAGTCATACTTCTCTGACAGAATTTCCATGACTCCCTCGAAAGAGTGGGTGGTAGCACCACTTCCATGTAAAAGGAGAATGCCGGGTCCACTGCCCGTGCGCTGAACATGCCATCGTATGTTGGTCAGCTCGACAAACCGACTAAGGTGTGAATTGGGCCAACTCTGTTTCTCGTCCTGCCAGTCCACAATTTCAATCCATGGCTAATGTTGACTGACCCGCACCGCGTCAGAAATGTTTTTTGAACTGGCAAACGGCATGGGTACATACTTTGCCCGCAACGCGTCGGCCACCGTTTTGGCATGACCATTCGCACTCCGGCTCACATCAATGACTAAAGTGGCAACCTCCAAAGAAGCCAGGCCACGCGCCATTGAAATTGCATCTTCCATTGCTTGAGCCCTACCTCCAAGGCCCTCAAGCGATACGTTGGCGCTACCATCGGTCAACAAGACAAGGCTGGGGCTGCGGCCTTTACGCAGTTCATCCTGCGCAACCGCCATCGCCTTTTGAAGCCCATGGGCTAGCGGTGTACCACCACCCCCGCGCAATCCAGAAAGCGTCCTACGTGCCCGCGTCAAAGATCGGGTAGGCGGCAAAATGGTTTCTGATTCCTGTCCGCGTAAGCTGATGAGGGCGACATGGTCACGACGTGCATAACTCTCACCTAAGAGCAATTCGACCGCACCTTTTGCCTCAGCCAATCGATTGATCGCAGTTGAACCGGAGGCATCTACCACAAAAATCGTGGTGCTTTCAGAAGGTTTCAAATAACGTTTAACATGAAAGTCGCGCTTTCGGACCTGTATCCGATTTGGGTTCAGACTGTGTTGACGTCGCATTGTTTGCCATGGTGCAGACGCCCTCAAGGTTGCAATAAGATCGAGGCGCTTACCATGATCAAAAGAACCGCGGATGCTGCCGACAGGTTTACCCCGTGTAAAGCTGATACGCTTACCCCCACTCCGGCCTGCAAGCCGCTTACCGCGCCTTTTGTTTGTATTGCTTTTCAACGCCATCAGAAGTTCGGGCGGCAGAGTAGCAAGGATACTGTTGACATCCATCTCATTGGGCATGGTGTCGGAGGTGCTACGATTGCTCTCTTGTTTTTCTTCATCGGGATTGGACGTATTCGCTTCTTCTTCAAGAGCCTCATCCTGTTCCTCTATGGGATACACAAGAGCGCGATTGACCAGACTTAGACGAATTGCCGTTGACACATCTTCTCGATTTACCGTGCTCCTATCCTGCAAACCGGCATGAAACGACGCCACTTGCAAGGCCTGATGTGGTGGTCTGATTGAAGCAAGCCCGAGACTGAGGGAAACCGCACAAAGTTCTTCAAGGAGAGCGGCATCACACAAAGCCGGCTTGGGAATGCCACGATTATTTTTCTCATCTCGCTTACCAATGTCACGCAGCGAAACCTGAGACAAGTCCAGATGAAACATCAACCGGTCACGTAACCCGATTGACAAAAATTCTTCACCATCTTCGCCCTGATCAATGATGACAAGACCTAGGTTTAAATCCTGATCAGAGGCGGGCGATAAACCATCAACAGAAACCCTACCGGATTCAAGCACAGCGCCAAATCCGGCAGCCATTTCCGGCATCATTGCGGCTGACAGCGGGATAATGAGAACCCCTTCGTGACACCTAGAAAGTAGGCCTTCTTCATATACCCGTTTGCCGGCTGCCAAGGTCGCCGATAAATCAAGCCCTCCTAACAAATCGGAGAAACGTGCAGTGCCTTGAAGCTGTTTTGTTGAATCTCTGGGCAAAACATCCTGCAATCGTTCAAGCCAAGCGTCCAGAACCGGCCCAGCCTGCGCTTTAACACAAAATGTCGGCATACGTGATGTGGGCGAGGAAACCATTCCAGCCGCAAGCTCAATAGCCAAACAGGCATCGTTCCAGGCCGCTGATTGCGGAGAGCACGTTTGAGAAGAAGTATCGAGGTGAGCCATGCTGTAACCCGAGCTCAAGCCGCATCCCGGCTTGCATAAATCTCTTCCAATACACGCTCTACCCGTACAGATCCGCGTGCATCGTCCAGAGGATTTTTTCTCAGTCGATGACTCAATGCCAAAGGCGCCAGTTTTCGAACATGCGAGGAAGACACGACCGTATCACCACTCCAAGCCGCATCCGCACGCGCAGCCTTAATCAGGGTTAACTCACCCCTGAGGCCATCCGTTCCAAGTCCGATGCATATTTCAGCGATCAAGGCCAACACGTCATCATCCACGGTTACGAATCCAATCAACTCCCGAGCGCGATCAATTCGATTGCGGAGTTTTGTCGTCTCACGTTTCCATTTGCGAATGAACGCCGAAGGATCAGCATCGTAAGTGTCGCGCCTTCGGATGATCTCGACACGTTTTTTGATATCCATGGGCGTCTCAACGTCAACTGAGAGACCAAATCGATCCAACAGTTGCGGCCGCAACTCCCCTTCCTCTGGATTTCCGCTGCCAATCAAAACAAAACTGGCAGGATGGCGAACTGACAAGCCTTCTCGTTCAATAACATTCCAGCCGGAAGCTGCGACGTCCAAGAGCACATCAACTAGATGGTCTTCAAGCAGGTTAACTTCATCAATATAGAGGAATCCCCTATTTGCGTCAGCGAGCAAACCCGGTTCAAATTCCTTTTTGCCGTCCACCAAAGCACGCTCGATGTCCAATGAACCCAAGAGGCGGTCTTGGGTAACCCCCAACGGCAAATCGACAACAGGTACAGACACTTTCTTGGCTTGGGAGGCGCGATTTGTTTCCAAACACTGTTCACATAATCTCGTAGTGTCGCTTGGATCACACCGATAACGGCAATCGGCAACCGCTTCGATGGTTGGCAATGCAGCCGCCAACGCACGCACAGTGGTGGTTTTCCCGGTTCCTCGATCGCCTAATGCAAGAACCCCTCCGAGAGAGGGATCAATGGCTGAAAGTATCAACGCATGTTTAAGCTCGTCCTGACCGACGATCGCCGCAAATGGGTAAACTTCCCTTTTTTCGTTCATTGGGCTCCCTTCCCGAACGCGATAACCTGCCCCGCTTGAATTGCGGGCAAATATACACTCTATTATGTCTATTTTCTTTGACATGTACAGAGACTATAATCTTTTCATGTTAACGAATGTGTTGACCAAGTGAGATCTGAGATCTCTTAGGCATGATCCGCGTGGGAAAGTCATGCGGGATTCAAAAGCCTTTAGCTCAAATCGATATAAAAAACTGCGCACCATGCCAGCAGCCACCGCTGAGGAAAACCCTAAAATGGCAGGTTGAAAGAAACCCGAACATGCAGACAAATCAGTCAGGGTTTGCACTACAACCTGCCAAATCAACCAAAATTAGCTTGCTAATATGCAAATTGTGACTAAAATTATGGACAATATGAGTGTAAATAATAATTTACATTCAGGGAGGTCACATGCCAACGAAATCCAAAACACCGTTACTCGATACGGTCACAAACCCTGAAGACTTGCGAAACCTAGAGGATGAGTTACTCACCCAACTCTCTGATGAACTCAGGACGGAATTGGTCGATGCGGTATCAGTAACCGGTGGCCACTTAGGCGCTGGACTAGGCGTGGTGGAGCTTACAGTCGCATTACATCATGTGTTTGAGACGCCCCATGATCGCATCATCTGGGATGTTGGTCATCAGTGCTATCCCCATAAAATTCTGACCGGACGCCGTGACCGAATTCGAACCATCCGTCAGGAGAACGGATTGTCCGGATTCACAAAGCGTAAAGAAAGCGCCTATGATCCATTCGGCGCTGCTCACTCGTCAACGTCGATCTCAGCTGGCCTGGGAATGGTCGAAGCCTCTCGACTCGCAGGGAAAAAACGAAATGTGATCTCAGTAATAGGAGACGGCGCGATCACAGCCGGGATGGCGTATGAAGCCATGAACAATGCAGGTGCAATGGATGCAAGACAGATTGTCATTCTAAACGACAATGACATGTCGATTGCCCCTCCTACCGGCGCCATGAGCCACTATCTTGCGCGCCTGGTCTCAGGAAAAACCTACCGGTCTTTGCGCGAATCCGCCAAACGCATCAACGCAAAAATGCCCCGTTTCATTGCGGACAAAGCACGCAAGACCGAAGAATATACGCGGAACCTGTTCAACAGTGGCACTCTGTTTGAGGAACTGGGCTTTTACTATCTCGGGCCCGTTGACGGCCATAATCTGGATGTCCTCTTGCCGGTGCTGAGAAACGTCCGCGACTCCGAGCAAGGCCCAATCTTACTGCACATCGTTACAGAAAAAGGTAAGGGTTATGAGCACGCAGAAAAAGCTGAATGCAAACTCCACGCAGTTGCCAAATTTGATGTGATCAGCGGAAAACAGCAAAAATCAAAACAGAACGTCCCCTCTTATACGAAGGTATTCGGACAATCGCTGGTTCAGGAAGCAGAACGGGACGAAAAAATCGTAGGCATTACTGCCGCGATGCCATCTGGAACCGGCATCGATATTTTCGAAAAAGCATTTCCGGATCGAACCTATGATGTCGGGATCGCAGAACAGCATGCGGTCACCTTCGCTGCCGGCATGGCATCAGAGGGATACAAGCCATTTTGTGCAATTTATTCAACGTTTTTGCAGCGCGCTTACGATCAGGTGGTACACGATGTTTCCATTCAGCAACTACCTGTCCGCTTTCCGATAGATCGCGCGGGCTTTGTTGGTGCAGACGGCGCAACCCATGCAGGTTCTTTCGACATTGCATATCTTTCTTGCCTGCCAGGGTTCACGGTTATGGCAGCAGCCGACGAAGCGGAATTGAAACACATGGTCGCAACTGCAGTTGCTTATGACGAAGGACCAATATCATTTCGATATCCGCGTGGCGAAGGGGTCGGCGTTAACATGCCGGAACAGGGAGAAATCCTTGAAATAGGAAAAGGCCGCATCGTACAAGAGGGGACAAAAGTCGCGCTTTTGTCGTTTGGCTCGAGACTTCAAGATAGCATATTGGCGGCACAACAATTGGAAACCTACGGTCTTTCCACGACGGTAGCAGATGCCCGCTTTGCGAAACCCCTCGATACAGAAATGGTCGAAATGCTGGCCCGCGAGCATGAATTACTCATTACAATTGAAGAAGGTTCACAAGGCGGGTTTGGTGCATTGGTGCTCCATCACCTGGCAGGGCAAGGTCTACTGGACCGAGGGCTCAAGATTAGAACCATGACGATGCCTGATATCTATATGGATCAGATGTCCCCAGCACGCATGATCGAAGTTGGTTGCCTCGATGCAAAAAGCATTGTGAGTGAGGCCGTAGGTGCGCTTGATAACTTAAGCTCTGTAGCCTCGATAGCGTAAGGCGAAGTTCACCAGTTGTCATTTTCAGGGCACAGCAACCGTCTCAATTCTAAGGTTGCCAAACGCTGCTCCACAGCGCAAAAATAAACAATGGCAGAACACTATCCCCAACACCCTCTGGATCCGTTAAGTGCAAATGAAATCGCAAAAGCGGTGAAGGTTGTAAAAGAAAAATCGGCTTTAGATGAAACCGGCTGGTTCGAAACGATCACGCTGGAAGAACCCCGCCTTCCAATCGAGCAAGCGATCTCACCATCTGATCCCGTCGACCGCAGGGCATTTGTTTGTTGTTACGAGCCGTCCTCCAATCGAACATTAAAAGGCATCGTCAACCTCGATCATGACAGCATTGAAGAATGGGAACATGTAGAGGGCGCACAAGCACGGATCGTCCCGGATGAATTTGATATGGGCGATAAACTCGCAAAGCAAGATGCGCGATTTGTGGAGGCGCTCGCAAAAAGAGGAATTACAGATCTCGACAGCGTATTGGTCGAAAGCTGGGCTGCAGGCAATTTTGGCATTGAAGAAGAGCAAGGAGAACGCATCGCCTATTGCCACTGCTGGGTTTGCAACGATGCGGGCGACAACAGATACGGCAGACCGATTGCAAACCTTCACCCGGTATTAGACCTAAGACGAAAGAAAGTAATTCGTGTTGATGATTTTGGAGTGGTCCCGTTACCGCCAGACTCCAAACCAATTCGTCCAACAGAAAACTTGCGGGATGACATCAAAAAGCTTGAAATCTCCCAACCAGATGGCCCCAGCTTCAAAGTAAATGGCTACAGCGTCGAATGGCAGCGATGGCATGTGAGAGTAGGATTCAATCAACGCGAAGGATTGGTTCTTCATAACATAGCCTACAACGACAGCGGCAAAATCAGGCCAATCATGCGCCGCGCCTCCATGGCAGAAATGGTTGTCCCCTACGGCGACCCAACAAATGGAAATTATCGTCGCAACGCGTTCGATACCGGCGAGTATGGCCTTGGCGCATGCCTTGATTCACTGACGCTTGGATGCGATTGCCTTGGATACATTCATTATTTTGACCTGTGTACGCATGATTGGAAAGGCACACCGCTAGAGACCAAAAATGCGGTTTGCATGCATGAAGAAGACTTCGGCATCCTTTGGAAACATACTGACAAAATCACAGGTAAAATGCGCGCTGTAAGATCGCGAAGGCTGGTAATTTCCTCTATATGTACAATCGGGAATTATGTGTATGGCTTTTTCTGGTATTTTTATCAGGACGGAACGATTGGGATTGAGATCAAAGCAACCGGCATCCCGTTCCCAACCGGTATCGCGCCTGGCAAAGAACCACAATTCGGAGCCTTGGTTGCACCCGGCATAGAATCCCACATGCATCAACACACGTTCAGCTTTCGATTTGACATGTGTGTTGATGGCGAAAACAATTCAGTGCACGAGGTAGAATTCGAAGCAGCCCCTATGGGCGCGGCCAACCCGTACGGAAATGCGGTAAAAATTCACGACCGAACCCTTGAAAACGAAGCGGACGCCAGAAGAGAATTGGATCTTGCCAAAGGCAGATACTGGAAAGTTGTAAACCCGAATTCAATAAATACGCTGGGCAGTCCAGTGGCCTACAAACTGGCACCGGGAACAAATGCCCTTCCCCTTTTGGATCCAGAAGCACCCGTTGCGAAACGTGCTGGATTTATGTTCAAACACTTTTGGGCCACACCCTATCATCCAAAGGAACTCTATCCCGCTGGCTGGTACCCAAACCAAAGCAATCCTGGTGAAGGACTGCCTAAATGGACGCAAGCAAAGCGCTCAATTGAAAACACAGATATCGTGACCTGGTACACGTTGGGATTTAACCACCTTCCCAGACCGGAAGACTGGCCAGTTCAACCCGTCGTTTATGCAGGATTTCACTGGATGCCAGACGGGTTTTTCACTGAGAACCCGGCCCTCGATGTTCCACCCGGAAACGGAAGGTGATACACAGTAAGGTGGGTTCAATCGACTAAAAGGCCCTCATGTCTGGCAAGTGCATGGGGGTCTTCAAAATCAAATTTGCAACAGCGCCGGTATATCTCCAGCATTTCATGCGAAAGTTCCCCGCAAGCATAAAGAAACATCGCAGCAGCATATCGGTCATATCCGGAACCGGGAATTCCGATTTTCAACGCAAGCATCGCGCGCTGCGTTTCAATATCAAAAAATTTGCAAGTCTCGGAATCGTTCATTGAGCGCTTTGACCTAGCTTTTTGTTAAGAACCTCAACCTTGTCCTCTCCCGGAGCAACATCAACATTGTAGACCGGCAATACCTCACGCAGATGGTCGTGATGGGTGCGAACACCATATTCCAAGTCTGACAGATAAAACCCCTCAAAAGAGGTTGCTTCCATCGACTCATTAGACCAGATCGTCAACTGGATATCCTCCTCTACCGTTTCCCGGTCTATTCTGTTGGCAAGATAACGCGCAGCCCTTTGCTGCCGGTCTTCGTCATGGTTCCGATAAGTGCCACTTCTCAAAAGTGTTCGATTGGTTGAAATCGGGAACTCCTGATAGAAAATTGCGGTCTCGGGGGTCATTGCAATCACTGCGTTCGGAAAAATTCCATAGTAAACCCAGGCTTGGTGCAAGTGTTCAGGCAAGTCATTCTGGGGCTTGGAAAACTTAGTGTAATTGCGAACCGCCCACCGTCGGCCGCCCGCGCGATGAAACTCAGCAAACGATCGAGAAACACCGTTGACATAGGGTTCATCAAAATAGGTCGAACCATATAAGTCCTGAAGCGCCGGATGTGCCATGGCAACGTGATATCCCTCATTGTCCACATCTCGAACCGACTTCCAGTTAACAGGTGTCTCTTCTGTCCAAATCTGATCCACTGGGATTTTCTTGTCCATACGATATGCCGCCGCCTCTTCAGAAAAAGGACTCATCAACTTCGCAACCGAGGGCTGTGGACCATCGCTGAAACGAACAAAAACAAACCCGTTCCAAACTTCACATTCCAACGGCTTCAAACCGAATTCCTTTTTGTCTAAAGGCGGAAAGCTGTTCGGCTTGGCTGCCCCTCTTAATGTACCATCAAGATTATAGACCCAGCCGTGAAAAGGGCAGACGAGTGCATTCCTGCATTGCCCTCGCTCATCCGCGACAACGCGTGACCCTCTATGCCTGCAAATGTTATGGAATGCCCTAACCGCATTATAGGTGTCGCGCAGAATAATCCCACGCTCTCCACACAAGTCAAAGGTATGATAGCTCCCGACTTCCGGCACATCAGAAACATGACAAGCAATCTGCCAGTGGGTTTTGAACAAAGCCTCTTTTTCCAAATCCAGCAAAGCAGGACTGTGATAACACCAGCCCGGCAAACCCTTACGATCCCATTCCGCCGGAACTTCAATATTTCTGAATTGTTGATCCATCTTTCTTATCCATCATCCACGGGTTTTTTGCCAATATTCTGCAAAATCTCAGGGTTGCAAAGTATCCATCAAGCGCTTCCAGGTAAGTGCAATCGTAATGCCTTGGCTTCTAAATCGGCTCAATGGAACCTTCGGCACCGGTGTAACTGGCAAAAAACTTTCCACATCAGGCTGATCTGTGCAATGTCCGGCCAGAACTTTTCCAAACATGGTAGCCATTGCCACGCCCCTCCCGTTGAAGCCCAAACCACTGTAAAGCCCTTCTGCAAGCTTATGAATATGCGGAACATGATCCAGCGTAAGCGCCACTCGGCCGGTCCACATATGCTGCAAGGGTGTGTCCGCAACTTCAGGGAATATTTCATGCAGCCTGCTGACTCCAAAAGAGAAATTCTGCGGATCAATAAGTTCTTTCTGCGTGTTAATGCGGCTTCCAAAAATGAGTCGGTCATCACGGTCAATGCCAAACCATGACAAAAGCCTGCGGGTGTCTGCTGCCCCCTGCCTTCCCGGCAAAATCTTATTTTTCAGGTTGTCAGTTAGCGGATCTGTCGCAACGACCCCGGTTAATACCGGGACAACAGAATCAGAAAGTCCCGGCAACATGTTTCCGGTGTAACCGTTCGTACATACGACAACTTTTTCTGCTTCAACACTCCCCTCCATCGTTTTGACTGTCCAACACTGCGGGTCCCGTTCTACCGAAATAGCCGGACTGTCGCGATAGACTTTCACCCCCATCGATAGGCAGGCTCTCGCCAACCCTCTCGCATACTTTAAAGGATGAAGGGTTCCCCCGCGTTTGTCCAAGAGCCCGCTTAAATAAGCATCCGTACCTACCTTCATTTCGATCTCTGACTTATCTAGCCCAGAAACCGGGGCACCAAGGCGCCCCCATTGTTCGACATGAGCATCCGTTGTTTTTCTTCCCTGCGGTCCCTTCGCTAGCTGGATCCACCCTGTTTTTCGCAAATCACAATCGATGGCATGTTGCTCAATCAAGTCAAAGACAAGTTGCGGCGCTGCGCCAACTGTTCTCGCGATTTGCTCACCGGGATCGCTGCCAAACCGCCGAACCATCTCATCAGGAAATATCTTTAATCCCGGAATGACCTGACCGCCATTGCGTCCTGATGCACCCCAACCCGGTTCATGCGCGTCGACAACGACTACGTTCACGCCCTTTTTCGCCAAGTGCAGTGCCGAAGAAAGGCCGCAAAACCCTGCACCAACAACGGCAACATCAGCACGGACCTTTTGTTGCAGAACTTCAAGCTCGGACAGCGGTTCAGACGTTTTGCCCCAAAGAGAGGTTCGCACATGGCAAGCAGACTGATACCAGGCATTTTGATGCTCCGTCGCGCTCATGAATGAAATTCCCGCCAAATCTTTTGCGTTTCAAAATCATTTTCACGCCGAAACAGCACGTCCTTCCTTTCAGGCATTTCCAACTCCCGCGCAAATTCATGTCCACCATAGACAGCCATCGCAATGGTCGCAGGAGCAAGACAGTCACCAATTCTTGAAACGGTTTTTACGCCGCAATCATGCCACGCTTCCTCGTGGACCAACATCTCTTGATAAAGCGTATCAACACTCGTACGCGCTGTTACCGGCACAATCCTGTCAATCTCAACCCGCTCTGTATCTCCGACATAGATGCATTCAAGTTCAGCGTAATCCTTGCCTACGGATTTGATGCCTTTGTTACAGATAATCGAGACACCAAGCTCTCGAAGTCGGACCTGAATATGCTCGAACTCGAGCGTGTAATGTGTCCATCCAGACACTTCGGAAGCCGGTGTAACCAGAATGACGTCATTGCCCGCTTCAGCCAAGTGTTCGGCAAGAGCGCTTCCCATATAATAATGATCGTCATCAAAGATCATGACCGTTTGATCAGGATCTAGTTTCCCATTCATCACATCTTCAGGAGAGGCAACCGTATTTGCATCTACAGAGTCTAGCGCAAACCGATGGTGAATGCCCAAAAAGTCCTTACTCCAATACGCTCCTGTCGCGATTGCAACGTGATTGGCACCCAATTCGAGAATTGCGTCAACATCGAGCTCACTGTCCGTAAACATCTGCACATTGCTGCGGGTAGAGAGCATGTAGGTACGATGATCTGCCACACGCTTCCATTGTGATAATGGGTTAAGCTTTGTCTCCTGAAGGACCCGTCCCCCAAATTCAGCCCCTGCTTCAGCCAAGGTCACGTTGTATCCGCGATTTGAGAGGGCCAAAGTTGCCTCCAATCCGGCCGGCCCTGCGCCAACAACCAGAACCGTATCGTCCGAAACAGCCCGGGAAATTTTTTCAGGATGCCAGTCTTTTCTCCATTCTTCACCCATCGTGGGGTTTTGCGTGCAGCGCATTGGATAGGCTACATAATCGCCGCTTGTACACATGTTACAACCGATACACTCGCGAATTTCATCCGATCGACCTTCTTCGATTTTCTTTGGGAGGAAGGGATCTGCAATAGAGGGACGCGCTGCACCGATCAAATCGAGAACACCACGGCGAATTTGCGAGACCATTGTATCTGGAGATGTAAATCGCCCAACACCAACAACAGGTTTGGAAGTCGTTTGCTTCACGAAACGGACAAACTGTTCCTGCGCACCTTCCGTTCCAAATCTAGACGGGAGTGAATCATTCCCCCAGTCTGCAACGTTCACATCCCAAAGGTCTGGAAGTTCAGCCAGCATGCCAACGACATCCTCAGCTTCTGCGGGGTTCATCCCCGCTTCGCCCAAAAGTTCATCCACAGCAAACCGAAAAGCAACTGCACAATCTGCACCTACAGCATCTTTGGTATCATCCAGCACCTCGCGGATCAGGCGCACACGATTTTCAAGGCTGCCACCATACTCATCCGTCCGCTTGTTAAACCGTCTCAGCAGGAACTGATATAGCAATGTCATAATCCCGTGCGCGGCATAAACATAAACAATGTCGTAACCAACTCGTTTTGACCGAATGGCAGCCTCACGGAACCAACGCCTCAACTCGCGGATATCCTCCTTGTCCATCGCTCTGGCTTGGGTGGAGTTGCTGGTTTCAGTGGGCACTGCTGATGGCGAGAGCGAAGGCGTTCGCGACAGGTAATTGCTGACAGATTGTCCATTATGAACAAGTTGGATACCAGCTAATGCACCATGCGCGTGCACCTTTTCAATCATCAACTCATGAACTGGCAAATCTGAATCATCCCAAATTCGCATGAGCGTGGCAGGCGTCAGGTCGCTGGATGGATGAACAGAACATTCTTCGGTACAAACAACACCCCAGCCCCCTTCAGCTTTTACCCCGCGCATTTCTGCCATCGTTCTGGGCCATCGGTGTCCCATTCCATTACAATGCGGCACTTGATAAAACCTGTTTTTTGTTTTCTTCGGCCCAATCGCCAAAGGCTCAAACAGCAAGGTATGGTTTGCGTCAGTCTTCATGTTGTTTCCCCGTGTATTTGCAAACAAGCAATAAACTGCATTTTGACTGAATGATCATTCAGAAGTACATCCGTTTTACACACGAATGTTTCGCGCATTTTCATGAAGAACCCTCCCACTGACTTCGTGTAATTCGGAACCCCGGGCAATCTTCAGCGTAAGATCTACGGACCCCTTCAAAAATAAAACCAGATTTTTTCAACACGTTTTGTGAAGCCAGGTTGTCAAAATCAGTCGTGGCTACAATGGCTTGAAGATCCGTGTTTTCAAACCCAAACTGAACCAATCGAAGGCAAGCTTCCGTAGCATATCCCATACCCCATGCCGATTTTTTAAGAATGTAACCCACTTCTATATCGCAATCGGGCAATTCTTCACCAACCACAAGGTCCCAGTCTGTATCGATTTCCTCAATCGGCATTGGAAGCAAAATCGCTGTGCCGATCTGCTCACCAGAACCGAGGGTTGTTAACGTCCAGACTCCGATACATCCGCCAGCACAACGGCGCATGTATTTGGTGTGCTCTGAAATTAACGTCTGCTTGTCCTGTGCGCCGCCAACATATTTGGTGATTTCAGGATCTGTCCATAAGGCAAGCGATAGCGCTAGATCCCCGTGATCCAGTGGTCTGAATAACAATCGCTCACTCTCAAAAACAAGCATGGATGATTCATCTTTACCGGCTACGATCATGTTTCATCCTGCCAGCAGGTGAAAACTGGGTTCAAGATCGCGTTATGAACCCGCTGATGCGATTTTAGATGTTCCGGCTTGGCCTGGCCTGTGGCGATATAGCGGTAGGCCTTATCCAGCTGATCGCGATCCCGAAACGTCATAATCACATAAAATCTTGGTGCATCGTCCAAATCTGTATCCATGGGAGTATCAGCAATACGGGTCCCAACGTTACCCGTCGAAACAGCAAGGTCCATTGACCTCATGTCCTGAACAAATTCAGAGTAGTCCTTTTGAAAAGCTTTGAAGTCAACATCTGGACTGAGATCAAACTTGGACAGCATGTAAATCATGGATGGTTGCAAGGCATCTACCGAATGGCTTTACTCGACATTACAAAAGTAGTATCGCCCCCCTCCTTCTGCTTTCCATGAACACCGGGTCCCCTTGGGTATGAAGAACGCATCGTCAGCGGAAAACCGGAAAACACTACCGTTTTCTTCTGTCACTTCGATTACCCCGTCGAGAACCTGGATGAGTTGATGGAACGGGTTCGGGGTTACCGGGGACCCAATATTGGTAAACTCGACCATTCCCACTGACATTTTATCAGTGCTGTTTTTGAAACAAACTGCTTCTTTCAAAGAATTTGCGTCGTTGCTGCTCTCATGCACAGCGCTGTCGGGACCTGTCTTCAAAGCTTCCGTAATCTCGTTCTTGCGCATTACCATGACACCGGGATTGGTCCCATCAGCGATTTCCTGTTCATCCGGAGGATGATAGATCAGGAAAAACTTTCGACAAAACCCCTCCTGTTTCCAACTCACCGGATATCCATTTCGAACAACAAAGGTTTCGCCTGTGCGAACGGTTGTCTCATTTCCATTGCCATCGACTAAGACAACCTGTCCCTCCAGAACAGTCATGAATTCATTGCCGGGATAAGGTCCGAAAGCTTCTTGCATGCTCGTCGTAGTCCACACGCCCACACTCAGACCAATCTCAGCGTCTTCGTAATACACATGCCAATTTTGCTCTGGGAGTTCACTTTGGAAATCATTTGGATCGAGTTCCAAAGCGGTCAGGCCAACATCAGATGGCCCTTCAAATTCAAGGCGAATGACGTTTTGACCCAACATATATCCGCATCCTTCCCCAAACCAACAAAAAAGACCCGATTTCAAGTAGCATCGCACAGGACCCTCAGTCTCGACCGGACACAGAAGATTTCCACAGGACCTATGGCAATACGCACAGCTTATCTATCTTCTGACTGAACGTTCAGATAGTCAACATGTAAGCGTGTGGATTAAATTTCCTTGTAGTTCTTGAGGATACAAAGCCTTCGCCCGGTAAATTTTTCGTACAAGGGGATAGATTTTTTTGAAAATAAGCGCTTCAATGAGGACATCAAATCTGAGGGAGAAACCGAAAAAATGAAAATCACGACACAGTGGAAAATTCTGGCATGCGCAACTGCTATTGGCGCAATGCTGGTCGGAAACGCAATTGCCGAAGAGCGGGTGCTCAAAGTAACGAACTGGGGAGAATACATCGCCGAGGATACAATCGCGAATTTCGAAAAAGAATATGGCATCAAAGTTATCTACGATACCTACGATTCAGCTGAGGCAATCGATGCAAAACTACTCGCCGGTAACAGCGGGTACGACGTGGTAAGCCATGCGGGAAGTGATACAGCACGCCTGATTAAGGCAGGGATTGTCGCGCCATTGGATAAGGCCAAACTCGACAATCTGAAGCACATGGACCCCGAAATCATGGAACAGCTTGCCAGCGATTGGGATCCAGACAACCAACACTTTATCCCATATATGTGGGGCACGCACGGCGTTACCTACAACAAGGAGCTCGTGTTGGAGACGTATCCAGACGCTCCAATCGGTTCAATGGATCTGATTTTTGACCCGAAGCATCTCAAAGAAGTTTCCAAATGTGGTGTCTCTTTCCTGGACTCACCAGGCGATATCATTCCAATGGCACTTGCCTATCTTGGGCTAAATCCGAACTCAACCAATTCGGAAGACTATGAAAAAGTTGGGGCTCTGCTTGCAGAAATTCGCCCATTTATCAAAACCTTCGACAACTATGCGTACCAAAGAATGCCGCAGAAAGAATTCTGCCTTTCAACAACTTGGGGACCAGACGGACTTCTTGCAATGTCGGGCGCTGCTGAAGCAAATACGGGCGTTGTTCTGGACTTTTTCCTGCCTGAGGGACAAGGCAAAGCACAGTTGTGGATTGATGGTTGGTTGATCCCGGCCGATGCAGCAAACAAAGAAGATGCGCATCTGTTCCTAAACTACATGATGCGTCCAGAAGTCGGTTCTGCAGACAGTAACTTTACCTGGTATGCGACTGCAAATGCCAGCTCCAAGCCACTGGTAGATGAAGCCGTGACCACCAGCCCTGCTGCCTTCCCCACTGCGGATCAAGTCGGGAAAATGTACACGACTGCAGTCCTCCCTCCAAAAGTGGAGCGCTTGCAGACGCGGACTTGGACCAACTTCAAGGCTGGCAAATAAACAGTTGAATGTTGTGTTGGTGGCAGTGCTTAACTTCATTGCCACCAATACGGTTTTGATTTGTCATCAGACAATGAGGGGTTCTCGATGACCGTAGAAACAGCGGGTACACATACTCCATGGCTTGACAGAGACGCCAAGCCGCTCGTCCAGATTAACAACGTGACTAAGAAATTTGGTGAAGTCACAGCCGTCGATAATGTAAATTTGGATATTTATCAGGGAGAGCTTTTTTGCCTACTTGGTGGGTCCGGGTGCGGAAAAACAACTTTGTTGCGCATGTTAGCCGGATTTGAAGTACCAACATCCGGCACGATTAGTATCGATGGAATCGATATGTCAACCGTTCCACCCTATGAACGCCCGACAAACATGATGTTTCAAAGCTATGCGCTTTTTCCACACATGACAGTTGAAAAAAATATCGCATTCGGACTTCAACAGGACAACGTGCCAAAAGATGAAATTGAACATCGCGTTCATGAGATTTTGAAACTGGTTGAGTTGCAGGATTACAAAAAAAGAAAGCCACAACAGCTCTCTGGGGGACAGCGCCAGCGTGTTGCATTGGCACGTGCTTTGGTCAAAGAACCCAAGCTCCTGTTGTTAGACGAACCGTTAGGTGCCTTGGACAAAAAGCTACGGAAACAAACGCAATTCGAGCTGGCAAACATACAGGAACAAGTCGGGATCACGTTCATTGTGGTGACCCATGACCAGGAAGAAGCCATGACGCTGTCGACCAGAATTGCAGTCATGGATGCCGGCGATCTGGTACAGATCGGAACACCGACAGAGATTTACGAATTTCCTGAAACCCGTTTCGTGGCTGATTTCATCGGATCAGCGAACATACTGGAAGGACAGGTTATCGAGGAAGGCGCCGATCATGTCCGTGTTTCGACCGGTTTGGGTGAAATCTATATTGACCACGGCCAATCTGTGACTGCGGGCAGTCAGATTTGGGTCGCACTGCGCCCCGAGAAAATTTACCTGAATACCGCTCCGCCAAAAAAGAAAGGGCCAAATCAGGCTAAGGGCATTGTGGACGACATAGGCTACCTTGGAGACACGTCCATCTATAAAATTCGCCTTGAAGCCGGTGAGATTATTGATGTGACAGCTCCCAACCTTATTCGCCCGATGAGCAGAAGCCACGGGATAACATGGGAAGACACGGTGTATCTCAACTGGGAACCCTCTAGCGCAATGTTGTTGAATTCATGAGCGATGTATCCCGATCAGCCTTTGCAAATGACCCCAGCGCAAAAGATGGTATGGTTGAGCGGTTAATTGCAAAACTGCAAGCCAGTTGGAAATCAATCGTAATCTTCATACCCTATGCATGGCTTCTGGTGTTTTTCCTGTTGCCATTCTTTATCGTTGCCAAAATCAGCTTGGCCGAGCTCGCGATTGCAAGTCCTCCATTTACGAAAATGATCGAATGGACGGACACTGGAATAATGAACATTCGGCTGGTGTTCGACAATTTCACGTACATTCTGACGGATGACCTCTACTCCAGCACCTATATCAATTCGCTCAAGATATCGGTTACATCAACCGTGATTTGTTTGCTTTTCGGCTATCCGATTGCCTATGGGATTGTCCGGTCTGGCCCAGTCGCTAAAAAGATACTGCTTTTTACCATCATACTTCCTTTTTGGACCTCGTTTCTCCTTCGGGTTTATGCATGGATGGGCCTGTTGGCAGATCAGGGAACCATCAATAACCTGCTGATTTCGATTGGTTTGATCGATGAGCCCATTCGTATGCTTTACACGGAGTTCGCGGTCTATATCGGCATTGTGTATACCTACATGCCATTTATGATTTTGCCCTTGTATGCAAACATGGAAAAACTTGATGAAAGCCTGAATGAAGCCGCCGCGGACCTTGGATCGCGACCGACCAACACTTTCTTTAAAATAACACTACCACTCACAATGCCCGGCATCATTGCAGGATCTCTACTTGTCTTCATCCCGGCAACAGGAGAATATGTAATACCCGACCTGCTCGGTGGCGGTAACGTTCAGATGATAGGCCGTGTCCTCTTTAATGAATTCTCCAGAAACACAGATTGGCCTGTCGCCTCTGCTGTTGCGATTGTTCTGTTGGTGTTGCTCGTCGTCCCGATGATCATTTTCCAATACTACCAGGGCAAAGAAGCGGAGGGGCGTTAAAACAATGTCTAGAGGAAGATCAGGATTTCTGACCATAATGCTCACCGCTGGCTTGGCATTCTTTTACATACCGATGATCTTGTTGGTAATTTACTCCTTCAACCATTCAAAACTTGTGCCAGTGTGGGGCGGTTGGTCGCTTCGTTGGTACGAAGTCCTCTTTTCATCCGAGGAGGTATGGAATGCTGTTGCTCTCAGCCTTCAGATTGCCGTCATCAACGCCACATTCGCCACAATCCTTGGCACGTTGGCAGGATTGGCGATGGTGCGTTTCGGTCGGTTTAGGGGCAGAACCCTATTTGGCGGCATGTTGGTAGCCCCCCTTGTAATGCCCGAAGTCATAACGGGACTTTCCTTGCTGGTATTGTTCATTTCTCTAAAGGAAGCGATCGGTTGGCCCGTCGAACGTGGGTTCACCACAATAACGATTGCCCATATCACCTTCTCGCTGGCATATGTAGCGGTGATCGTACAAGCTCGGTTAACCGGCATGGGCCAAACGCTTGAGGAAGCGGCCTCAGATTTGGGTGCTAAACCATTCAAGGTCCTGACAGCGATCACCATACCGCGTCTTGCCCCAGGCATGATCTCTGGTTGGCTTTTGGCATTTACGCTATCGCTTGATGATCTTGTGATCGCCAGCTTCGTAACGGGCCCTGGCGCAAACACGTTACCAATTTTGATTTTCTCCAGAATCCGACTCGGCTTGCGTCCTGATATCAACGCCCTTGCAACGATCATCATTCTGGTGGTGGCAATATGCGTTGCTATCGCTGCTGTCATTATGTTCCGGCAACAAAAACGCGAAATGCTGGATGAACAATTAGCAAATCAGGGCACGCGATGATGCAACCCAATAAACGCGGCCAACCTAGCAAACGAACAGCACCGCGAGATGTTCGACGCAAGCAGTTGATCATGGCAGCGATTGATTCAATTTCGAAACGCGGCTTTTCCGACACAACACTGAAGCATGTGACACAAAAAGCCAAGCTCTCACACGGAGTGGTAAACTACCATTTCGAAAGCAAGGAAGCTTTGTACAACGCAACCTTGGGTTATCTGGCCAAAGAGCACTATGAGCTTTGGGTAGAATCCCAACAAAAGGTTGGTGATGATCCAGCAGAACAGCTGGCGGCGATCGTGGAGGCTGACTTTGACAAGAAAGTTTGCACGTCGAAAAAACTGGCGGTCTGGTTTGCATTTTGGGGACAGGCAAAATACAGACCAAACTACCTGAAAATACACAGCAAGTATGATGAAGAGCGCTTTTTAGAAATCGGGCGCTTATGCGAAACACTTATCGAGCAAGGGGGCTACACAAAACTGGATTCGAACGAGGCCGCAAGAACGATTGAGTCATTTATTGATGGCCTTTGGTTGAGCTTGATGCTCTACCCCTCTGACGCAAAAAGAATTCAATGCAGAAATGACTGTTTTCGAACGCTGGGCCTGCTCTTCCCGAAGCACTTCGAAAATTATGAAATGCTTCCAGGCAGACCCTGTGATCGCAACTAGCTCCAATGTTCCAACTTTGATGACGCGATAGTTCGGGCTTACCCATGAGAGATAAACGCTACGACATACTCTTCGAACCGATAAAAATAGGGCCCGTCACAGCAAAAAACAGATTCTATCAAGTGCCTCACTGTACTGGCAGTGGATCACTGCGCCCCCGAATATTGGCAGGACTAAGGGAAACCAAAGCGGAAGGTGGATGGGCGGTTGTGAACACGGAGTATTGCTCAGTCCACCCCTCATCCGATGACTTGCCCCATCCAAGCGCTACCCTCTGGGATGACAGAGACATCAAAGCCCATGCCATGATGACAGAAAAAATCCATCGACATGGCGCTCTAGCAGGCGTGGAACTCGTGTTAGGCGGAGCAAGAATGGCAAATCTTGAATCGCGGGAAACCGCGTTAAGCGTGTCGAACTTACCCAACCTTGCGGGAAATCCTTATCAAACGCGCAAGATGGATCAGCATGATATCCGCGAAGCAAGACGTTGGCACCGAAATGCAGCATTGCGGGCAAAAGAAGCGGAATTTGATCTGGTTTATGTTTACGCAACTCACGGGTATCTTCTATCGCAGTTTATCTCAAAAACCATGAATCCGCGGTCGGACAATTATGGCGGATCGCTGGAAAACAGAATTAGACTGCTGCGTGAAATCATTGAAGATACTAAAGACGCGGTTGGCGACAAAATGGCCGTGGCAGTCAGAATTTCTTCTGAAATCAATGGTGGCTATGACGGTGGAGACGGAAATCCCATGCCCGGCGAGACTGAGGATGTATTCGGCATGCTCGGAGAGCTTCCAGACTTATGGGATGTCAACATCAACGATTACTCAATGGAAATGGGTCTTTCACGATTTGTTCAGGAAGCTTCGCTGGAGCCCTATGTCAAAGCCATCAAGTCCCTAACAAGCAAGCCAGTTGTAAGTGTAGGCCGCTTTACCTCACCCGACACCATGGCCAGTCAGATCAAAAGAGGCATTCTTGACTTGATTGGCGCTGCACGGCCCTCAATTGCAGACCCGTTTCTGCCCAAAAAAATCGAGGAAGGACGCCTCGATGATATTCGCGAATGTATCGGCTGTAACATATGCTATACTGGCGATGGGAAGGGCGTCCCCATTCGTTGCACCCAAAATCCTACCATGAGCGAAGAATGGCGTCGTGGATGGCATCCTGAAATCGTAGACCGGAAACGATCGGATTCAACGGTCTTAATTGTCGGTGCCGGACCCGCAGGGTTGGAAGCTGCTCACACGCTCGGCAAACGCGGTTATCAAGTTATGTTGGCAGAAGCATCCCGAGAGCTAGGGGGCAGGGTCAGTCGCGAAGCCAAGCTTCCTGGCCTAAACCAGTGGGGACGTGTCCGCGATTACCGGCTCCAACAACTCGAAAAACTCGACACGGTGGAAATATTCCGGGAAAGCAAAATGGATGCCGATAATGTGCTGGAAATCAATGCCGAGCACATCGTGATTGCGACGGGGGCAGAATGGCTCCGGAACGGATATGGAGCAAACGCGCTGTCTGGAATCACCGGACTTTCGGCACCAGAAAACATCTTTACACCAGATGATATTATGAACGGTAGAATGCCTAGCGGACCGGTTTTGATTTATGATGATGACCATTATTACATGGCGTCAGTTTTGGCCGAATTGCTTCGAAACAAGGGGTTGCACGTGACGTTTGTAACTCCAGAAGACAGAATTTCTGAATGGGGCGCTTACACCTATGATAGGTGGAGAGCACAAACACGGCTTATGGAGATGGATATTCCACTGAAAGTTGGGCAACTCCTAACTGCATTTGATGGCAATACAGCCCGCCTCGCCTGCGCATACACAATGCGGGAGTCAGACGTAGAGGCAAAATCCTTGGTATTGGTCACCGCTCGCAAGCCTAAAGATGAACTGTATCATGATCTGAAGACAACGATATCAAACACTCCGCCAGAT
Source organism: Pseudomonadota bacterium (assembly GCA_039191645.1). Lineage (GTDB taxonomy): Bacteria > Pseudomonadota > Alphaproteobacteria > Rhizobiales > Rhizobiaceae > JAALLB01. Next base: position 63,719 of record JBCCXO010000007.1, read on the forward strand.
CATCTCAAGTCCTTGCGGATGATCGGAGATTGCGATGCACCAGCTATCATTGCAGCCGCTGTGTATTCTGGCCATCGCTATGCCAGAGAACTCGAAGAAACTGTAGATCGGGATAACCCGTTGCGTTACGACCGTGTTTTCTCAGAATACTGATTCGATACCCGTTAAGGTTAACGCGAAGGTTAATGAACCGTTAGGAATTGCCTGACAAACTGTTAACGGGACGGATAAACGAAACGTTGTGCCGGAGTGTGCAAAATGAGAGCTTGTCTGTTAACCGTCTCACTGGCCCTATTGGTTTGGGGTATTTACCACACCCTTGGGATAGGTGCAGCATTTGCTGTACTTACCATCGCTGTTGGTCTCATCATCAGTGTTCAGGAACAAGATACAATAACCATCGTACACTTGATTAGTGGCCTGTCTTTCCCTCGAAAGAAGTCTTATTAAATAATTGAACTTTTGAGGTTATTCTTCCTGCATCCGGCAAAATTGGTCTGATGTCTTTTTGAAACTTCATGCAATGGGTGATTGAATAAAACCTCCCCTGCCCACTTCATGCAGGGAAACATGTTTTGCCGTTCTACTGCTTTTTAATAAAGAGATAAGCGAGTGCCAAAACCTGATTGCGTCACCAAGCCGTGGCACTCGCTGTCACCGCACCGACAAACAGGGAGCTCGCCTTCGCGCGGTGAATCTGTATCCTGACAGCTTCAGGAACTTAAACGCCAAACCTTTGGCGTAAAAGTTTTTTGACATTTTATTTTGTCTAATTTTATAGACTCTACTGAAAATTGCAATTCACGAATTTGAAATCAAAGGCAAAAGGCACCCAGACATGTGGACGAACCAGAATGCAGTCGGATCATTGGTGATGCGTCTGCCAACTTAGGAAGTAGTAGTGGGAGTGGCACTTGAGATCTCTCAAACTTGGCCAATGAACACAAACAGGCCGGTATTAAACCGGCCTGTTTGAGAATTTTAACTCAGCGGTAAAACAGCCCATTGATACGGGAAACAATTCTTCCAACTCCGGATGAAATGTGATGTCCCAGGTTGTTTACCCTACATGAAAAGTTGGCATGGGCCTCAAAATCAGGCTTTTGATAGCCTCTTGCAGCTCTTGCGTATAGCATGTGCGTAAGCATTAACCCTATCCTTTTCAACCACTTGCGCTGCTCGCTACACCATTGTAGAACGACTAAAGCGCACTCAGTGCATATCAATATGCGCACTCAGTGCGCATTTGTCAAACAAAAAAGCGCAATTTGTGCGCCTATCGGGCACAGTCAGGGAAATACAGGTGGTGGGGTATGTCGCCTAAGCAGTTCAAAAAATGGAGAAAATCGCTTGATTTGGCGCAAAAAGAAGCCGCTGAAAAGCTTGGACTGAACAAACGGATGATTCAATATTACGAGAAGGGAGAACGCGATGGCAAGCGCGTTAACATTCCCAAATACATTCGCCTTGCCTGCTATGCGATTGAACAAAAAGTCTCTGATTTTGACGGGGAAACCGTAGTAAAAGACAAGTGACAAAGCTGATTCAACACAGACATTCTTTTCTCGATGATCGAAGAACTCTGTCTCAAGTATTTGGAGCTAACTCTTGATTGATCCAGCGTTCAATTCGCCCGGAAATTTTTATAGAGGAAACTTGCACACCCATTCGGACAAGTCAGATGGTGTCCTGTCTCCGGCAGAAGTTTGCCAAAGATATAGCGATGAGGGATATGACTTTATCGCGCTAACGGATCACTTTGTCGGTGTTTTCAACTATCCCATTACGGACACAACAGGGTTTAGGAACAACAGGTTTACAACAATTTTGGGAGCGGAGATTCATTCCGGCGCCATGCAGAACGGGGAACTCTGGCACATTCTGGCTGTTGGCTTACCAGCAGATTTTGCCCCTTCTAATTCACCGAATTTCACACCGATACCGGATCAAGAAACGGGGCCACAACTCGCACGGCGTGCCAGGCAGTCAGGGGCTTTTGTTGCTATTGCGCATCCGGAGTGGTCCGGCCTTACGATGGAAGATGCTAGATCAATCGATGCCGCGCATGCCGTGGAAATTTATAACCATGGATGTGATGTCGAATGTGATCGTGGGAGAGGATTTCATACGCTTGACCTGCTGCTGAGCGAAGGAAAGAGACTTCACCTTTGCGCAACAGATGATGCCCATTTCAATGGACCGGATCATTTTGGTGGCTGGGTGATGGTAAAGGCCGAAGCAAACGACCCCGCCCAGCTGTTGGAAGCTTTGAAAGCAGGACATTTCTATTCGAGTCAGGGACCGGAATTAAAAAATATTACATGGAGTGAAAGAGAGGTGACCATTGAATGTTCACCTGCAAAATCAATAATTGTACAAGGACAAGGATCGGCGGCCGTCGTGGTACATGGAGAATCGATGACCAGAAATTCAGTGAAGTTATCGAGATTTAAGGAATCCAACTGGATGCGGGTAACCGTCATTGACGCTGCAGGCAAGCGGGCATGGTCAAATCCGGTTTGGAAAGATCAACCCGGATAAGCCGAGCTCTATGCCTCTACTTCGTTCAAAACCTCTGCAAAGTTTTGAAAGAACGCCTTTGCGAGTTTTTGCGATGTGCTTGTAATGAGCCGGCTCCCCAACTGGGCAATTTTACCACCCACATCGGCTTTTGCCGTATAACGGAGAATTGTCTCAGCCCCCTCTTCCTCAAGTTCCACATCAGCACCGCCCTTGGCAAATCCAGCAATCCCGCCATTGCCTTCGCCAACGAGCGAAAATTGGCCAGGAGCCCCGGTTGGATCGAGCGTAACTGAGCCTGAAAACTTTGCTTTTACCGGCCCAATCTTCAAGACAACCTTGGCATCTAACTCGGTATCCGAGTTCTTTGTGATTTCCTCACAACCCGGAATACACCGCTGCAGCACGTCCGGATCATTCAACCCTTGATACACTTTTTCACGGGGTGCACTGATTCTGACTTCGTCCTTAAGTTCCATCGCAAAGACTCTCCGGCGATTTTATTTTAATAAACTAGTATCATAAATTTCTCGACTTTGATCAATTTTGTTATTTGGGCACAACAATATCAACGCGCAAAATCAATTTGTCTTGGAGCCAAGAAAGCACTAACTATTGCATTCTTTACGCAGGAGTATCTGTGCTCGAAATGACAAACGAAATGGAATTGCGCAAAGCCTTTATTGGTGCAATGAGAAGCGTCGCCAACAGTGTGACGATCGTCTCGACAAATGGTCCTGCCGGAAAGTTCGGTGCAACGGTGAGTTCTTTTTGCTCCGTATCAGCAGATCCTCCAACTGTGCTCGCGTGCCTGAACATTGAAGGCCATACAGCGCATGCAATACGCGAAAACAAAACTTTTTGTGTCAATGTCCTTTCTGAAGACCTGGTAGATTTGGCCGAGCATTTCGCCGGCATGCGTGGTGGCACCGAATTTGGTCGCTTTACAGACGAGAAATGGTCCGAAGATCCCAAGACCCCACCATCGCTTACGGGCGTCACGTCCTTTTCCTGTGATGTCGTCCAAACCATCGACGCTGGCAGCCACCTCATTTTCATTGGTACAGTTGGCAACGTCCAGATTAGCGATCAAAAGCCGCTACTCTACCTCAATCAAAAGTTTTGTCGAACGGATACCGCAGAATGAGCGTATGCGCTAACCCTATCCGCTTTGAACTGCCAAAACGCATCCAATCAACACCAGTGCGATCAATACCCCCTTTCTAAAACTCTCCCCTGGCAACCGCTCCCCCAGTCGATTGCCAAGGCTCATGCCGGGAAACGCACCCAATAACGCAATCGCGCCAAGTAAGGCAGCTTCCCAAGTAAGCCAGCCAATCGCCCAAAATGATGAACTGATCAAAGCCCCGGAAACCAGAAAGAGAAGTGCGATTGCGGACCTGAAGGTTGGACGATCCGCGCCGATACCAACAAGATACATAATAAATGCCCAGCCATTGAGCGCAGTCATTGCGCCAAAAACGCCTGCGGTAAATCCAAAGGCGCCACCAATAAGAACCTTATGCCTCGCGGGAATATCAATCCTGAAGCCCATAAGGTTGACCAACGCAAACGTAACAATCGTTAGCCCTACGAGAAGCAAAAGGGATTTGCTGTCGAGCGACGTTAGATACCATGCGCCAATTGCGACGCCCGGAACCAACATCAGCAAGACAGGCCAAACCAGCCGTAAGGATTTTCCAACACCGCCTGCGGAAATCAATTGGAAGACATTCGTAGCCGGTTGTACGAAAGCGGAGATGACGATTGCCTTTTCAATCGGCATGATAAAGGGCAACAATGACATCGTGATAATGGGAAGCCCAAACCCCAGAACGCCTTTTATGACGCCCGCAAAAAGGAATATGGCCAGCACCCAAACGATGATGGAAACATCAATCCCGAACAACGCCTTTGTCCTTTTCGGGCCGCTTTTTACGGCGCCTTGCAAGATGTGCGATGAAAAGCGTGGTACGCGGCATGTAATTGTAAGGTCTTTGCCGCTGCGTTACCGGACGCCTCAAGTAACGCCAGAACGTGTAGAGTAGAAGTGCGAGATGCGCCACCATGATGAAGGTAAACATCGACGGCGGACCGTATGTATCAATCAGATATCCAGCAAAACTTGGTGCCACGACAGCCCCCAATGCATAAAAGAAGATCATCGAGGCGCTCAATGCCAATAGGTCCTCTTTCTGCGCAAAGTCACTGGCATGCGAAGCACAAATTGAATAAATCGGCAGTGTGGCGAAACCAAATAAAAAACCACCAATATAGACATATTCAACACCCGCGATACTGGATACCGGTGGCCAGGTGATTGACAAACAGGCGATGACAGAAAGTACGCTAAAAAAGATCAAAGTCAGACGGCGCGAAATGCGGTCAGCGATGATGCCAGCTGGCAATTGCGCTGCTAACCCACCAACAACCGCAAGGGCCAGGAAGACAGCAATGCCAGACTGCGAAAGCCCTGATTGTTTGGCGTATACCGGTGCTACCATTCTGAACGATGAATTTGTGAGCCCAACCACAATGATACCAAGTGCGGCAAGCGGCGAGAGGCTAAAGACAAAAAACGGCTGAAACTTTGGCGCTTTAGGCAGCGCCGGCATTGTTGCTTGCGTGAGCGCAAGGGGGACAAGAGCAAGACATGCAACGACAGCAATCAAATTGTAGGAAATGTAGTGCGCAGGTGTCAGCCCTGCGATAACCAGCTGGGAAAGCAGGGTGCCGGTCATATCAACCATTCGGTAAATGGAAAAGACCCGTCCACGGTTGTTGTTATCAAGCTTCGATTGCAGCCAACTTTCAATCACAGTGTAAGCGCCCGCAACAGCAAATCCTGAACCAACCCGTAAAATCATCCAGAACCATGCTTCTTCTAGAACTGGATGCAATAAGATGGCAATTGCAGAAATCGCAGCCATAACAGCAAATGCACGCGCATGCCCCGATCGCACCACGATGTAAGGACTAAGTACACATCCCAGAAAAAAGCCGGCAAAGTGCGCGGAACCAAGATAGCCAATTGCAGTAGAAGAAAAATTTAACTCCAGCCCCGAAAGGGCATCAAGAGGCCCTAGGGAACCAGAACCCACCTGGACAAAAAGCACTGATATCAACAATGCAGAGAGCGAAATAACAAGCCGCACAGTATCCGGCCCCCGCCGGGCAAATCAATTAGACGACTTGATCAACCATAAACCTCAGATTTTACCTTGCAAGCCCCGAAAACAGAATTGAACAGATCATCTGAAAAACACTGATGAAAGCTGATCTGCACCGCGAACGAGTGTTTCCCGGTGTTCCAACGCCAAATCCACGCTTATGCGTTGCGTCGGACCATGGAAGGCTAAAGATGCACAATATCGTCCCGTCTCATCAAGAACCGGAACGGCAATAGCAACCATACCTTCCATAAACTCCTCATTGTCGAGCGCATAACCCTGCTTTGCCACCCGGGTCAGTTCAGACAAAAACTGTTCTGGATCGCTGTGGGTATTTTTTGTCATGGTCTCAAGCCGCAAGTTTCGAACCATCGATCGACGCCGCGCGGGCGAAAGACTCGCAAGAAACGTTTTCCCACTGGCTGTACAATGGAACGGAACATGTGAACCCACTGGCAACTGAATTCTGAAAGGCCAATCTGTTTCAACCCGGTCCAGATACATCATCCCATCTTCTTCAGGGATAACGAGGTTGACAGTCTCACTGATTTTGCTTGCGACTTCTAACAAAACCTGACGCCGAGCAAAGTCGCCTCGCGATGAAAACAAAATTCCGGAAGCCAGATTCTTCGTGCGTACACTAGGCTGCAACCGTTTGCCGTTTGGCTCACGAACCAGGAAACCCTCTTTTTCGAGTGTAGTACAAAGTCTGTGCACGGTCTGTTTGGGCAAACCCAGTTGCTGATTTATTTCCGTTGCGGTCATCGCTCTGTCAGAACGACCAATGATCTCCAAAATCATCAAAGTCCGCAAATTTGTTGGAATTCGCGATTCGCTTGACATTTGCCGCTACCCCCTTTTTCAAGATTTTCGATAAAAACATATAAACCCCTTGCACGAGTCAAAAAAGCATGTTTCTATTAATTACGGGACAAAAAGTCTCATTTTTTGAGTTTTTTGTCTAGTGCTTGGGGAGAATTTTTTGGAATTCGATTTTTTGGTAGTTGGCGCGGGTTCAGCGGGTTGTGTTCTTGCAAACCGCTTATCAGCCAACGGAAAATATACCGTGGCGGTCTTGGAGGCTGGCGGCAAGGACTCCTCTCCGTGGATTCACATCCCGGTTGGATATTTCAAAACCATGGGCAATCCAAACACAGACTGGTGTTACAAAACGGAACCAGATCCCGGGCTTAATGGTAGATCTATCCCATGGCCGAGAGGCAAAGTCCTTGGCGGATCAAGCTCAATCAACGGATTATTATATGTCCGCGGCCAAGCAGCAGACTACGATGGCTGGAGGCAACTTGGAAACACCGGCTGGGGTTGGGACGATGTCCTCCCATTTTTCAAAAAAGCCGAAACTTGGGAAAACAATTCCAGCGATTATAGGGGCACGTCTGGTCCGCTCAACGTTTCCCCTACCCGACTAAAACGCCATGTCGTCGATGCCTGGATTGATGCAGCAGAAAACGCAGGATTTAAAAAGAACAACGACTACAATGGCGCCGACCAGGAAGGCGTTGGCTATTTCCAGCTCACAGCAAAAAAAGGACGACGCTGTTCATCTGCAGTTGCATACCTAAACCCTGCCAAATCCAGAACAAATCTCGAAATCTTTACCAATTCTCAGGTTGAAAAACTCCTTTTTGAAGGAAACAGAGTAACAGGCGTCGAGTATCGACAAGGTGGGGAAATAAAAACCATAAACGTCCGCCGCGAAGTTGTTTTGTCGTCCGGTGCCATCGGGTCTCCACAATTGTTGATGGTATCAGGAATTGGGGAGCAAGAAGCGCTCGCAAAACATGGAATTGAATTGAAAAAAGAGCTCAAAGGGGTCGGAAAAAATCTTCAAGACCACCTGCAGGCGAGACCGGTCTTTAAAGTAAATGTACCAACAATTAACACCGAAGTCGGTAACATCGTTAAACAGGCCATGATTGGTGTCCAATACATGTTAACCCGTACCGGTCCAATGACAATGGCAGCAAGCTTGGGCACCGGCTTTTTAAAAACCAGACCGGAATTGGCAACTCCCGACATTCAATTTCACATTCAACCGTTTAGTGCGGACAGCCCAGCTGAAGGACCCCATCCATTTTCCGCGTTCACAGCTTCGGTGCTGCAAATGCGTCCGGAAAGTGCTGGCCACCTGGCACTTACGTCAAGCGACATGCGTGACTACCCAAAAATCCATCCAAACTATCTTTCCACGAAACTGGATTGCGATACGTTGGTGGAGGGCATTCGAATCGCACGAAAAATTGCCCGTTGTGAACCATTAAAATCAATCATTACAGAAAGCCACGGGCCACGGGATGAGATTAGTGATGATGATTATGATGGATTGTTGAATTGGGCGAGAGACACGTCGACCACAATTTATCATCCTACGGGTACATGCAAAATGGGCAATGATCCGATGGCCGTTGTTGACGAGCGTCTAAGGGTGAACGGCATAGAGGGGCTGAGGGTGGCTGATTGCTCAATCATGCCAATAATTGTTTCTGGAAATACGAACGCACCGGCAATCATGATCGGAGAAAAAGCTTCGGACATGATTTTGGAGGATGCGCGATGATGGAATGGCTCGCGGCGAATTTCGCCGACTACTTTAAAATTATCGTCGCCGACATCGTTTTATCCGGGGACAATGCTTTGATCATCGGCATGGCCGCTGCAGGTCTTTCTCCAGAATTGAGAAAGAACGCTATTTTATTCGGCATGGTGGTGGCGGCTGGGCTGCGCATTGTGTTCGCACTGATCGCTACAAAGCTGCTGGGCGTACCGGGACTTCTATTGGTCGGAGCCATCCTGCTTTTCTGGGTCTGCTGGAAATTGTATCAGGAAATTCGGGATCAGGCGGATGAACGCGCAGCGCACGCGTTAGAAGACGCAGGGAATCCGGAAGCAGGGTATACAGGTGCTCCCAGAAGAACCCTGGCATCGGCACTTTGGACCATCACCCTTGCCGATGTCTCTATGTCCATTGATAATGTGCTCGCGGTAGCCGCAATTGCAGATGGAGATCAGACTAAGCTTGTTATTGGTCTGGCGATCGCTATTATCGCAATGGCATGCTTTGCAACACTCATCATGCAACTTCTAACACGCTATCCATGGATTTCCTGGCTTGGTCTTTTTGTTTTGCTCTATGTTTCGGCAGAAATGCTCTACAAGGGAATTTTTGATCCTGACAGAGGAATTTTAGACTACCTAAGCAAGTCGGGAGGTTTACCCGGATTCAGTTAATTCAAATCCGGCGACAAGTAAAAACTTGATCGCCGGAAGAAAAAAGTTTTGGCAGACGTGACCTGCCAATAAAATTGTGGTGATATCAACCCATCCCGATCCTTCGGCGGGACAAATGGCATTCACCACATTGGTTTCGGAGGAGAACGGACTAAAGGGAGGAATTACCATGTCTATTCTATCTAAAGTTGGAAAGATCACTGCTGGTACTGCTGTGGCTCTTTCCCTAACTGCTTCCGCTGCGTTTGCGGAAACAGTCATTCGTATCCAGTCTGTGCTTCCCGCAAAGGCGGATGAAGTATTCATGTTGAACGAGTTTGGCAAAGATGTTGAGGCGCTTACCAATGGGGAAGTGAAGTTCGAAGTATTGCCAGATGGCGCTGTTGCAGCGAAGAACAACATTCTTGATGCTGTCGACAAAGGTCTTGTTGAAGCCGGTTTTGCCTGGACACACTACTGGTCAGGAAAACATCCTGCTGCAATGCTGTTTGGTTCACCCGTTGCAGGCGCAGGCGTTGGCATTGACAACATCGCATTCCTGTCCTGGTTCCAGTACGCTGGCGGAAAAGAGCTTTACGATCAGCTTTGGGACGAAATGGGCATGAACGTTAAGGGCTTCATGCTTCAGCCGGTCGGCCCGGAAGCGCTCGGATGGTTTAAAGAGCCCATCACTTCAATGGATGATTTCCGGAAATATCGCTTCCGCACACCTCCGGGAATTCCTGGTCAGACTTACAAAGACATTGGTGTAGCCTCTGTTGCCATGGGTGGTGGTGATATCCTGCCCGCGCTTCAGAACGGGACAATTGATGCAGCCGAATGGTGCTGCCCAAAACCAGACTCTGTGTTTGGCTTCCAAAAAGTTCTGAAGCATTACTACCTTCAGGGCCTTCACCAAGTCGTTGTTAACGCAGACATCTACATCAACCGTGATGTGTATGACGCACTAACGCCGCTTCAACAAAAAGCTATTGAAGTTGCAGCCAATGCTTCTTTGTCAAAAGCAATCTCTTACCGGATTTACGAAAATGGTAAGGCTTTGAAAGACCTGACCGAGAACCACGGTGTTATTCTCCATGATACACCTGCTGACTACTTCCCAGCTTACATGAACGCAGCTCGCGCTTCTCTTGAGAAGAATGCTGCAGAAAATGCATTCTTTGCTAAAGTATGGCAGTCACAGAAAGACTTTGCTGCGATTGCAGTACCTTTCTGGGCAGGTGCTCAGGCATCAAACGCTTCTTTGGGTAAAGCATTTGCAGACTCAGTGAAGTAATCATCTGTTGGGATGGCAGCCTACCTGCCATCCCGCAATTCTTTTGAAATCCCATTTCGAGAAAGCCGGTTCAGCGACTTTGTCGAATTTGGATGAAGAGGAATAGGATTGGGGGAGATCCGACCATGGCAGATGATGTAGAGATCGGCAAATTAGACATTACGGATGAGTCCATTGCCGAACGTCGTGCGGAAAAACCCGGCGAAACCCCGGCGGATATGACGCCTTGGCAACGTCCGATCACAGCAACGATTGACGTGATAAATTTATGGGTAGGTCGCGTGACATGCCTGCTATTGGTCCCGTTAATCTTCGTTATGGTCTACGAGGTCGTTTCGCGCAAAGCGTTCGGTGTGCTGGCAGGCTATGGCATGGACCAACTTGCACGGGACCTCGGCCTGGGCCCTACTCTTTGGGCTTTTGATATTTCCAGAATGTCGGGCGGTGTATTCTTTATGCTTGCAGCTGCCTACGCATTGATGAGAGGCGTTCACATCCGCGCAGACTTTCTATATCGAAATTGGTCAGCGAAGACCCAAGCGACCGTTGATGCATCACTGTATCTAGCATTTTACTTTCCTGCGATGCTGTTCTTTTCCTGGGCAGCGTTTGATTTTTGGTGGGGTGCCTTTGAATCAAACGAACGTGCTGGGGACTCCACCTGGGCTCCGATCCTTTGGCCAGCTAGGCTGGCAATGCCTGTTGGTGCTTTCTTGCTGTTTCTGCAAGGGTTTCCGGAATTGTTCCGATGTTTCCACCAGATGGGGAAACAGCGCGAGCGGCATTTTGTGAGGATTCTGCTCCCCTATTTCATAATTCTGGCTTTTGTTTTTGTGGTTGTCTTTTTTGATCGTGATATTTCTCGATACATCCGCAGAGCCGGAGAAGACGTTAGTTCACTCGCACTGGCATACGTATGGCTAACCGACACATTTGGATCTTTGTTCAGCGGTGCAAGCATCGATTTTTCCAAACCGACAATTGGCCTGCTGATGCTGGCCGCGATGTTGTTTTCGATTTTTGTTGGGTTCCCGATTTCCTTTACGCTGATCTTCTTGGGATTTGTCTTTGGTTCTTGGGGCAGTAACTCCGGTTTGACCAGTTACCTACTGACGTTGAAGACCGACGAGACAATGATCAGCACACAGCTAGTCGCGGTACCACTGTTCATATTCATGGGCATCATGATGGAAAAAGCCGGGCTCATGGAGCGTTTGTTTAACTCCATCCAGATGATGATGTCCAAAACACGCGGAGCACTGTTCATTGCCGTTCTGATCGTTTCGACCATCTTTGCGGCAGCAACTGGTATTGTGGGCGCTTCGGTCACAATTTTGGGGATCATGGCGGCACGCACGATGAACAAGTCTGGATATGACGTGAAACTGGCCGCCGGAACCATCACCGCTGGTGGGACACTCGGCATTCTTATTCCTCCGTCCATCATGCTGATTGTTATGGGACCGGTCCTCGAAAAAGATGTCATTGCGCTATTTCAAGCAGCAATAATTCCCGGGATCATGCTTGCAACCTTGTACATGATCTATGCAATCGGACGCTGCATGATCAATCCAAACCTAGGTCCAATCCTGCCGCCAGACGAACAACCCGAGACTTCGCCATATTATCTCGCTGAAGTAGGCCTTGTTCTAGGCAGTATAATAGCTTTGATCTGGTTGATGTTTGTTGGAACAAATAGCGGATTTGGTCTCTTTCCATTGGACGGCTTTTTTGTACCTTTGATCTGGTTCGGGGCAATGGTTGCAACCTATCGTTGGGTCCGTGCAACACAACCAGGCGGATTTTATTTTTCAGACCTTTGGGGAGAATTTTTCCTTGGACTGGTTCCTCCAACAATTCTCATTGCATTTGCGCTTGGCTCGATCCTTGCAGGATGGGCAACACCGTCAGAAGCAGCTGCATGCGGTGCGTTCGGTTCGATCGTACTATCGGTTGGGTATCGCCGATTTACGATCCCTGATTTTTACGATGCGCTTATAAAGTCTTTGGAAATCACTGTCCTGATCATGTTCCTGGTTGCAGCTTCAAACTACTTTGGTGCTGTCTTCTCTGAGCTTGGTACTCCAAAATTCCTGACAGAAGTACTTTTGAGTTACGACTTGTCAGTGGTGACCATGTTGATCTTTATCATGGCTTTGATCTTCCTCCTCGGATGGCCACTCGAATGGGTGCCAATCGTCGTCATTATTGTTCCTATCCTCGTGCCTCTTCTGGTGGATCTAAACATAAATCTGGTTTGGTTTGCCATTCTTGTGGCCGTCAATTTGCAAACTGCATGGCTCAGTCCACCAGTTGCACTGTCCGCTTACTTCCTCAAAGGGGTGGTTCCGGAATGGGACTTGAAAGACATCTATCTAGGCATGATGCAATTCATGGTGATCCAGGTCATCGGTCTTGCAATCATATTCATAGTCCCCGGTGTAGCTCTGTGGCTACCAGACTATCTGTCGGGAAGTTCAAATCTCCAGGGCTTTTTTGAATATACGATGTTTGAACGTTGATGGTATTGGATTTGTTCAGTTTTTCCGAAACAACCTGTCATTTTCACGAACTGACTTTGCTTTCGGGTTGCTAAAAACGTTGTTTGGAATTAGCTCGAACGCAAGACATTAATGAGGACTTGCAATGGCTATTACGTACCTGAAGAAAGCAGAGAAAACACCGGCAACGGGCGAGGACGAAACGCGGAAAATTGTCTCCGATATGCTCGCGGAAATTGAGGCTGGTGGTGAAGATGTTGCCAAAGCCTACGGTGAGAAACTGGACAACTTCACAGGCAATATTGTCGTAACACGTGAAGAAATCGATGCTGCTTCCGCCAAAGTTCCCGAGAAGCTAAAAGCTGACATCCAATTCGCCTATGATCGGGTCAGAAAGTTCGCTGAAGCACAGAAAGCGTCGATCCAGGAATTTGAAACTGAGCTTTCACCGGGCCTTTGGGCCGGCCAAAAACTGATCCCTATGGAAACTGCAGGATGCTATGTACCGGGCGGCAGATATGCACATGTAGCGTCTGCCATCATGTCCGTCGGAACAGCCAAAGTAGCAGGGGTGGAAAATGTTGTTGCCTGTTCTGCACCCAAACCGGGCGAAGGGATTAACCCCGCAATTCTATACACTATGGATTTGTGTGGCGCGGATCATATTCTTGCGCTTGGCGGTGTTCAGGGCATCGCTGCGATGACGTTCGGCCTGTTCACAGGCAAACCGGCAAATTTTCTTGCGGGCCCGGGTAACCGGTTTGTCGCGGAAGCCAAACGCATGCTTTACGGCCGGGTCGGGATCGACATGTTCGCAGGCCCAACCGAAATCGGGATCATTGCAGATGAAACAGCCGATCCACAAATCGTAGCTGAAGATCTAGTTTCGCAAGCTGAACATGGCTTCGATTCCCCTGCTTGGCTGTTCACGACCTCCAAAGAACTCGCTGACGCTGTGATGGCGAAAATGGATGGATTGATCAATGCATTGCCAGAAACAGCCAAAAATGCTGCGACTGTTGCTTGGCGGGACTACGGTGAAGTGATCCTCTGCGATACCCGCGAAGAGATCTGTACAATTTCAGACAAATACGCGTCAGAACACCTGGAAGTTCAGACATCACAGGACCAATGGTACACCGATCATCTGAAGTCTTATGGCTCACTTTTTATTGGCGAGGAAACCACCGTCACATATGGCGATAAGTGCTCAGGTACGAACCATATTTTGCCAACGAAGGGTGCAGCACACTACACCGGAGGTCTTTCAGTCCATAAATTTATGAAAGTCGTCACTACTCAGCGCATGACCAGAGAGGCAAACCGGGAAGTTGGTGTGGCCGCAGCGCGAATTTCCCGACTGGAAGGTATGGAAGGACATGCACGTGCGGGGGATGCTCGTTTGCGCAAGTACTTTGAGGGCGAGAATTTTGACCTTGGTTTGGACTAGTTGATGGTAGCCAATCTGTTTTCTCTGGAAGGCAAAACCGCGCTGGTTACTGGTGGAGGCTCGGGGATTGGCAAAGCAATGGCTCACGCGCTCTCAGATGCTGGAGCCTACCTGATCGTTGTCGGCAGGCGTGAACAACTGCTAAAAGAGGCACTCGTTGGAAGAAACGGCCTACCCGTGTCCGTTGATCTTTTCGCGGATGGTCCGCTGTCAATCATCAAAAAAGCATGCGAAACGCATGGCACATTTCCAGACATTGTTGTGAACGCCGCCGGCATCAACCCCCGCAAATCTGCAGATGAAGTGACGCCAGAAGTCTGGCAAGAAACAATCCATTTGAATTTGACGGTCCCCTTTTTTCTGTCGCAAACCTTTGTTCCATATATGAAAAAGAAAAACTGGGGCAGGATCATCAACATTGCATCCTTGCAATCAGAGCGCGCGTTTACGAATGGAATTGCCTACGGGGCTTCAAAAGGCGGCATCACCCAACTGACGCGCGCGATGGCCGAAGCCTGGTCAGGGTTCGGAATTACCGCGAACGCAATCCAACCAGGGTTTTTTCCAACTGAGTTAACAGCTCCGGTCTTCGGAGATGACAAAGTCGCTGATCATCATGCCGCCATGACTTGTATGGGCAGGAACGGCGAATTGTCAGATCTTCACGGACCGACCGTTTTTCTCGCATCAGAAGCCTCCGGCTATGTCACGGGACAAGTATTGGCGGTTGACGGAGGATACACGGCCAAATGAAGGCACTGGTCTACACCGACACCATGCAAACAGAATTTCGCGACGAACCGGCTCCTGTTGCGGCATCAGGCGAAACAATCGTAGATCTATCACACTGCGGGATTTGCGGCTCAGATATGCATGCATGGCATGGACATGATGCGCGTCGAATCCCTCCCCTTGTTTTAGGTCATGAGGCCGTCGGCGTGGCTCGTACCGGAAAATTTGCAGGTCAACGGGTTGCGATCAACCCATTGATGACATGCGGATCCTGCGCGTTCTGTCAATCTGGACGCGAACACCTATGCCCTTCAAGAGAGTTAATTGGAATGCGGGTTCCGGGCGCATTTGCGGAGGCAGTCGCCATTCAGGAGCGAAATCTCTATCCCTTGCCTGATCACCTGGCTTTTGACGAGGCTGCATTGGCCGAACCCTTGGCTGTTTGTGTACACGCTGTAAAGCTTGGCCTGGGAAACACCTCCCTTAAGCCTCAATCAGCACTCGTTTTGGGGGGCGGTGCAATTGGCCTCCTGACTGCGCTAGTTTTAGAGCATTATGGATTGAAAACTCTGGCAATTGCAGAGACCAACGCCCTACGTCGGGAAATGCTTAAAAAAGTTACGAAAGCTGAGATTTACGACCCTATCAAAGCATCGCACCCCGAACCAGTAGATTTGGTAATCGATTGTGTAGGTGCAGGGGTCACACGCGCATCAGCATCTGAAAACGCAAAACCCGGAGGCACAATCATCCATATCGGCCTCCAGGACGACAAGGAAGGGTTGGACACAAGGCGCCTTACACTTCAAGAAATTTCGTTTATAGGAACGTATTGCTATACAAACCAAGATTTTGCTGAGGCCCTTGACCTCCTCGCGGATGGTCACATCTCGCGGCAAGGTTGGTCGGAAATCCGGCCACTTTCTGAAGGCGGCATAGGCTTTGAAGACATTCATCATGGAAAAGCTGCACC
Source organism: Pseudomonadota bacterium (assembly GCA_039191645.1). Taxonomy (GTDB): domain Bacteria; phylum Pseudomonadota; class Alphaproteobacteria; order Rhizobiales; family Rhizobiaceae; genus JAALLB01. Next base: position 79,590 of record JBCCXO010000007.1, read on the forward strand.
GAAAATCATATTGGAGATTTGAATATAGCGTCCCTGTGTATTAGGCATTTCCTTCCATCCGTCATTTTTGCCGAATTTCCCACCTTGCCGACGTGTCGTTTGGTCAAAATGCTCGTTAGTTGGTTCTTATACAAAGGAATTTGACAGAAATGATTCAGCGTTACCGTTGCGAAACCAACCGCTGCAGTGTGGAAAGACAATTTATCCTGTTGGCTAAAGCGAGTTAATACCATGAAAACAACCGATACATCGGGCCTGACACAACTAGGTGCAGATTCGCAGAGGCCCGCATCTCCGGAAGAAGCGGTTTTGGAACGTGTCCCGAACTCGCAAGGGGAAACAAATTATCTTGTAAGGTTCACTGCACCTGAGTTTACATCCTTGTGCCCCATGACCGGCCAACCGGACTTCGCCCATCTTGTGATCGATTATGTTCCGGATGCTTGGTTGGTCGAATCCAAATCGCTAAAGCTTTTTTTAGGCTCTTTTCGAAATCACGGCGCGTTCCATGAGGACTGCACAATCGGAATCGGCAAAAGGCTCGTCGATTTCTTGGCACCACGCTGGCTGCGAATTGGTGGATACTGGTATCCAAGAGGCGGAATTCCAATCGATGTGTTTTGGCAAACCGGTGCGCCTTTGGCCGATTTATGGCTTCCAGACCAGGGTGTTTCAAGTTATCGCGGCAGAGGATAATTTAATATGCGACAAACGAAGTCTGGACAATTCATTCGACTCTGGATAAAAGCGCGAATAATTCAAATTTCCACTTAAACATGTGGTTGGTAAAGCTTGTTTCCTGGTTGCATCTGAACCGCAAAAATTCCAGATAAATCGCGGAAACCAAAGAGATTAAGAGGCAAAGACGTGTCCACTTTTGATAAAGTCGCAGATATTATTTCTGAAACCAGTGAAATTCCTCGCGAGGACATCACACCGGAGAGCCACACAATTGATGATTTGGGCATTGATAGCCTCGATTTTTTGGATATCGTTTTCGCGATAGACAAAGAATTTGGCATCAAAATTCCATTGGAAAGCTGGACCCAGGAAGTCAATGACGGCAAAGCTTCCACTGAGGAGTATTTCGTAATGAAAAACCTCTGTGGAAAAATCGATGAACTGGTGACCGCCAAAGGCTAAACAGATTTACCAGTTAGAGAGTTGACCCCCGGAAACGGGGGTTTTTGCGTATTTGGCAGAGTAATGTATGCAGCTAGAATATTTTCAGATGATCGACAAGATCCCGAAGGTTGATCTTGAGGCGAAAAGTTTAAATGCCACCTCCGTGGTACCCGATGAAAGCCCTGTTTTTGAGGGACATTTCCCGGGGCACCCGCTCGTTCCCGGTGTTTTGATGATTGAAACCATGGCACAAGCCTCTGGCATACTTATCATGCACACAATAAACTTTGAGAAAATTCCCCTGCTGGCCGGTGTGAAAGAGGGCAAACTTCGAGATTTCGTCGGTCCGAAGACGGAACTTGAAATCAAAGCGGAAATCGAACACGAGGGCTCCGGCTTTGCCGTAACAAAAGCGGAAATCCGTTCTGCAGGCAAACGCGTGGCAAATGCGCAACTCACGTTTACAATCATGCCGTTTCCTAGTCCTGACCTTCAAAACATGATCAAGGCACAGGTTGCGGACATGAAAAACTCCGTTTAGTTTACACCCACTCAAGCTCATCGCTTCCCGGAACATCTACCCATGTCATCAGCCGAAAATAAAGAAGTTTGGATCACAGGGATTGGCCTGGTCTCCTGCTATGGAGAAGGCGCTGATCATCATTGGAATATTTTGGGCGGTAAAGATGCACCCGCCCCCATAGTAGACTTGGATATTGTTCCCCCCTATGGCGTACATCCGCTACCGGAAATGGACTGGTCCCTCCAAATTCCTCGACGTGGCGATCAAAGGCAAATGGAAAACTGGCAACGCCTTGGAACCTACGCGGCAGGCTTGGCTCTAGACGATGCAGGCATGAAAGAAGACGCAGATCTGGTCTCTACAATGGACCTGGTTGTCGCCGCTGGTGGTGGTGAGCGCGATGTGGAGACTGACGAAGCCATCATGCGTGACGCAGCCGGTAGCAGCGATCGAGAAGCGCTCTTGTTGGAACGCCTTCCATCTGACCTGCGTCCTACCCTGTTTTTAGCGCAGTTATCTAACCTGCTCGCAGGTAACATCTCTATCGTCCACAAAGTCACAGGCTCTTCGCGCACCTACATGGGTGAGGAGTCCGCCGGTGTAACCGTGATCCAAAATGCAGTTTCCCGCATTGCCTCTGGTCAGAGCAGTCATATGCTGGTCGGCGGATCCTATAATGCAGATCGCCCCGATGCGTTGTTACCGCATGTTTTAGGCCACCACCTGTATGCCGGTGGCGAAGATGGGATACTCGGAAGACTGGAAAAAGGCGGCGGGATGAGACTGGGAAGCGTGGGCGCGTTCTTGGTGCTCGAAGAAGCCGGGCACGCACGCAAGCGCGGAGCTCAACCCTACGCAAAACTTTCTGCGGTGAGTTCTGATCTTGGAAGCCGGGATGGTGAAAAAGGCAAAGCAAGACTGAATGCAATGTATAGCAAACTGGCAAGCACACCGGATGCTGTCATTTCAGGCGCAACGGGAGTGGTCGAGGCAACACAATTTGAGCATTCCTACCTGAAAGAAACACTTGGGGCGGATGTTCCAATCCGATCTTTCCAGACGTTAATAGGCCAACCGTTAGAAGCCACATTACCCGCGGGGGTAGCCCTTGCAGCGCTGGCTCTAAAAAACAATGGTTTTTACGCGCCTTTTGAGAACGAAGAAGTGCCCACTGATAAATCGGTATCAAGTATTTTGGTAACATCTATTGGCCACGTTTGTGGTGAAGGATTTGCCATTGTTGAAAAAGCATAGGAGAGCTTGAATGTCTGCCAAATTTACAGATCATAAGGGCCGCCCGATCATCGTCGTGACCGGAATGGGTGCCGTCTCTTCGCTTGGCCAGGGAATCGATGAAAACTGGCAGGCTTTGACCGCTGGCAAATCAGGAATACATCAAATAAAGCGCTTTTCAACCGAAGGATTGAGCACGAGGATCGCCGGTACTGTCGATTTCATGAATCCAGAAGAAGTATCGGCACCCGGTATTTCTTATGCGATGGCAGACTCAACAACCGAAGAAGCCCTTGCCATGGCCGGGTTTGGTAAGGATGGTTTTCCCGGTCCACTATTTTTTGCAGCACCACCTGTTGAGCTGGAATGGCAACATCGTTTTGAACTCATCGGAAACTCTGAAAAAGGAGAGATGGGTTACGAGCGCATGCTCAACTCCGCTCAGGAACATAAGCAGGAGGAAATGCATAGCAGGATACAGCTCGGCACCATTGCGTTCCGCCTCGCTGAAAAATATGAAACACAAGGCTTGCCAATTTCACTTTCGACAGCCTGTGCTTCCGGGGCTACAGCACTTCAACAAGGAATTGAAGCCATCCGTCGCGGCGATACACAAGCAGCTCTTTGTGTGGCATCAGACGGGTCTGTAACGGCTGAAGGGCTCATCCGCTTCTCGCTTTTGTCCGCTTTAACCACGGCAAACAATGATGCCCCAGAAAAAGCGTCACGCCCATTTTCTAAAGATCGCAGTGGTTTCGTCATGTCAGAAGGCTCTGCGGCGTTGGTCTTGGAGACATTGGAGCACGCGACAAACAGAGGAGCACAAATCCTCGGCACCATTCGAGGTGTTGGTGAAAAGGCCGATAGTTTCCATCGGACCCGTTCAAGCCCAGATGGTGCCCCGGTTATTTCTGCCATTTCCGCTGCCATCGAAGACGCTGGTGTGACCGTCGATGATATCGGCTATGTGAACGCTCACGGCACGTCTACGCCCGAAAATGATCGCATGGAATACAATTCCCTACACGCCGTCTTCGGGGATAAAATCCATGAAACGCCTATTTCCTCTAACAAATCGATGATCGGACACACGTTGACAGCTGGTGGAGCCATCGAGGCTGTTTTCTCTTTCAAAACGATGATGGAGGGTGTTATTCCACCAACCATCAATTATGAGACGCCCGACCCGGATATCCCGCTTGACGTTGTTCCAAATGTCAGTCGGGAAGCAGGCGTAGCGAACGTTCTGTCAAATTCTTTCGGTTTCGGCGGACAAAACGCCTGCCTTGTTTTTGGCCGCGAAGTGGCTTAACCAAGCTCAACTAAAACACTGCTCATCGGGGGTTATTTTGCGCGCACTTCAGCTTGTTTCGGATCGCGAAGTAAAAATTAATGATGTACCTCCTCCCACGCCGCCAGGCCTGGGAGAAGTCCAGTTCAAAACCAAAGTTGTTGCTCTCAATCACATCGATGTTTGGGGTTGGAGAGGAATGGCATTTGCAAAACGTAACCTCCCGCTGACGGTTGGGGCAGAAGCCTCCGGCGAAGTAACAGAAGTCGGCCCCGGCGTTGTCGGCTTCAAACCGGGCGACTTGGTTTCTATTTATGGCGCTCAAACCTGCGGTCTTTGCAAACCCAGCAGAGAAGGCAGAGACAATCACTGTGAAAATCCAACCGGAGTGCATGGGTTTCACTTGGATGGATATGCGCAGGAACTCTCCAACATGCCTGCGCGCAACCTGATCAAAGCACCAATAGGAGTGAACGAAATCGGTGCAGCACTTGCACCGGTTACATTCGGAACCGTAGAACACATGTTCTTTGACAACGCAAAGCTTGAATCTGGCGAGACCGTGCTCATTCATGCTGGTGGATCCGGCATCGGTTCAGCCGCCATTCAACTCGCCAAGAAAATTGGCTGTACAGTCATCACGACCGTAGGCTCAGATGACAAAATAGAGCGTTGTAAAGAACTTGGCGCAGATCATGTCATTAATTACCGGGAGGATCGTTTCGAAGGCGCAGTTCGGAAAATTACCCGAAAGAAAGGCGTAGACGTAGTTTTTGAACACGTTGGGAAGGATACCTGGGCGGGTTCATTGTTGAGCTTGCGCCCCGGAGGAAGACTGGTAACCTGTGGCTCAACCAGTGGTGTTTCAGCAGAAACAAACCTCATGATGTTGTTCCAGCGTCAGTTACGCATTATTGGGTCTTTCGGGTGCCGGATGGAAAACCTGACCAATGCAATGGAGAAAATGGCCAAGGGGATCGTAAAACCGGTCGTTGATACAGAAATCGAATTCGGCGATATTCAAACCGCCTTGGAACGGATGGAAAGCCGAAAGGTTTTCGGAAAAATCATTATGCGGGTGAATGACTGAGCTCATAATACGAAAGCTGGTGATCGCACTACGCAACATCCGCGATTGGACATTGGCGCAGCTGTTTTTCGGGTTCATCGCAGTTCTGAAACTTTTCCCGGCAGACGGCGCAATCTGGTTTGTTGCAGAAGCGACCCGTGGTTTGGGAATGTGGTATCCTAGGACCAAACTGGCGCGTCAAAATCTAAAATTAGCATTTCCAGAGAAATCCGAGCATGAAATTGAGGACATTCTACGCGAAATGTGGGCCAATATGGGTCGCATTGCAGCCGAGTACGTCTACTTGGATCAGATCTTTGACATCGACGAAGATGATCAGTCCAAAGGCCGTGTAGAAATAACAGGAGCAGAAAATTTTCACGCCATGAAGGATCACGATGGTCCGGTGATTTGTTTCACAGGCCATACTGGAAACTGGGAGTTACTTCCAATCGCATCAGCTGTGTACGGTTTGAACATTACAGCTTTGTTTCGTCCGCCAAACAATCGGTTCATTGCACGTCGGGTGCTTTCAGCCCGAACCACAGCGATGGGTCATCTGGTCCCGTCAAAAGTAGGAGCTTCTTGGTCACTCGCAAACATTCTGGAGGAAAAAGGAACGGTTGGAATGCTGGTCGATCAGTTTTTTGGAAGGGGCACGGAAATAACTTTTTTTGGCCGCCAAACCATGGCCAATCCCCTACTCGCCAAACTGACACGTCAATTCGATTGCCCGGTTTTTCCAGCCCGTTGCATGCGACTGCCTGGCGGGCGTTTCAAAATCGATATCGAACCCGAAGTAAAACGACACTATCGCGAGGACGGATCGTTAAATACCGACCGATTAACCCAGGATGTAAACGCTTGTGTGGAACGTTGGGTTCGTGAATATCCAGATCAATGGCTGTGGCTTCATAAACGTTGGAGGCCAGACTTCATGAAAAAGCGAGCCGAGAGGCTCGCTCAAAAAGCCAAGTCAAATACGCAAAAACGCGCCTAAATTAATATCGCACGCGAACCTTCATGTTCTTCAAGCCTGCCCTGGCAGTCATATTGTACAAAATACGAGCATTTTCTGGATGCAACCGAATGCAACCAGCAGAGGCTGGACGCCCAAGACGTTTGATCTGATTAGTCCCATGTATCGCAAAATTCCCACTATAGAAAATTGAATACGGCATGGGTGCATTGTTATACCGGCTCGAGCGATGGTTTTTCGATAACCACTTTGCACGCCAGGTTCCGGTTGGTGTGACTTTACCTCTGCGTGCCGTCGAAACGGGCCATACATATTTCAATACACCCCGGTCATAAACCCGCATCTTTTGTTCAGAAAGATCGACATGTGCTTCAACCCTTGCCGCAAAGGACGGTGTTGAAAGTGTTACCAGCAAAAAAACGAATACCACGAACAGTGAACGCATAATACTTCTCCCGTGTTTCAGCCCCCATAAGAAGTAACACATTGGGCAATTTTCGTCTAATCACACAGCTTGTATTGGTAAACAGAACAGATTATGCGGATCAAACGCACTTAAACTGCTACCTTGTTTGCTATAGATGGGTCGGCTAATCATATAAACACATGAGTAATAAGCGAAAGATTCTCTGAAAATGAGCGTGACTGGCAAAACAAAGGCACTCACCCCCCCTGACATTCAGGATATGAAAGGCGTCTCACCAATTGTATGCCTGACAGCCTACACAACGCCGATCGCCAAAATGATCGACGAACATACTGATCTCGTTTTGGTGGGTGACAGTGTCGGAATGGTCATGCACGGGATGCCGAACACACTCGGCGTGACAATGGATATCATGCTACTGCACGGCAGAGCTGTACGCCGTGGCCTCAAGCGATCGCTTCTTGTAATTGACATGCCCTTTGGCACCTATGAAAAGAGCCCACAGCAAGCGTTCGAAAACGCTGCCCGGTTTATGCGCGAAACAGAATGCGGGGCTGTGAAGCTTGAAGGGGGCGAGGAGATGGCTGAAACCATTGATTTCCTTGTAAAGCGAGGAATCCCGGTAATGGCCCACGTGGGCTTGACCCCACAATCCGTAAATGTGCTTGGCGGATACAAAACACAGGGCAAAGGCAACGATTCCGGGCGAATTTTGTCGGACGCACACGCTGTAGCTGACGCCGGTGCGTTCTCGGTCGTTTGTGAAAAAATGCCGGACCCATTGGCCCGCCAAGTCACAAGGGAAATAAACATTCCAACGATCGGCATCGGTGCATCCGTTTACTGCGATGGCCAAATTCTTGTGATTGACGACATGCTGGGAATGTTCACTGAATTCAAACCCAAATTTGTGAAGCGTTTCGCGAACCTGGGCGAGAAGGTAAATGAGATGGCTGGCGAATATGCAGAAGAAGTCCGAAACCGCAAGTTCCCGGCACCTGAGCACGTTTATGACTACGCTGGTGAAGAATAAACCAAGCCATGACCATTGAAATTGTCAGGACTGTCGACGAAGTGCGCCGTTTCTCGCGCCTTGCGTCAGAAAGTGGAAAAACGGTTGCACTGGTTCCAACCATGGGCGGATTACATGAAGGACACCTTTCATTGGTGGAAGTAGCCCGTCAAACTGCCGACGTCGTAATCGTATCTCTGTTTGTGAATCCAACCCAATTCAACAATCCCGAAGATCTTGAAACGTACCCGGGAAACGAAGCTGATGATATCCAATCTCTCCGGGATACTGGCACCAACTTACTGTTCGCACCAACGGCTTCTGAGATGTATCCTAAAGGGTTCGCAACCCATGTTTCTGTATCAGCCGCGAAAGAAATTCTGTGTGACGCTTTTCGCCCCGGCCATTTCGAAGGCGTTGCAACCATTGTCGCCAAGTTGTTTATGCAGGTTGAGCCGGATTTTGCCTGTTTCGGCGAAAAAGACTACCAGCAATTGTTCATCATCCGTACCATGGTCCGCGACCTCAATCTTCCGGTCGAAATTGTTCCTTGCAAAACGGTGAGAGAGGAGGATGGCCTTGCCCTATCTTCTCGAAATGCGCGCCTGAGCATCGCGAACCGAAAAATCGCGCCACAATTGAATGCTGCAATGCGCGAAGCCGCTGATCACATTCGAAACGGCAAAAATCCGCTCGACGCCTGCACCACGGCCGTAAACAATTTGGAAAACAACAGTACATTCAACGTGGAATATCTTCAGTACCGCTCAGGGGAAACGCTTTCGGAACTGCAAAAATATGAAAAAAACGGCCGCCTGTTTGCAGGAGCATGGCTTGGAGACGTCAGGTTGATCGATAATTTACCGGTGTAAACTCGAGATCCGATCATCAACCATGCAAAAGCGCATGGATCTGCGAAACAAGATTCACTTCCAGCTCATGAAATTCACGATCAGAAATCGAAATATCCTGCATAAAGGCAATTATTTCGCTTTTTCTATCATCTGAAAGCTCTTTCAAGTCATGGATGAATTGACTGTAAACTTCTTTCGAGGTTGCAAGTTCCTTGGCAGACTGTTCAAAACTAGAAAGCTCCTCCTCAGACACTTCCAGATACGTCTCAGCGATGCTGCGAAACAATTCCAGTTCCTCAGGCCTTACCCGACCATCAACCAGTATAACTCTATAAAGCAGAATGCCCAGTGCCAGCCGATTGTCATTCTTTTTATAAGTGATGACTTTGCTGTCACCTGCTTCCAGTTTATCCAATAGGTCGCTGAAAGATGAATACAATTATCTACCCCTAACCACAGAGAATTGCATTTGGCTTTAAATGCAACTTCTAATTGCTTTAATGACACTGAGGCTTACGGGAGTCAAAACTAAAATGATCGGACCAAAAAGCAAAATGACCGGGGCTTTTGGCCATCCGATCATTCAAAAACGCTTTTACAAATACATATTCCCGGTACGCAATACCTGATCCGGGATTGATCCGCTCTTTGTCGCGAACAATCCTAAAATAAGCCACGTTGGTAAACACAGAGTTAGAAATCGGTTACCTGTTGATTAACGGCGCATTTTTTTCCGACATTAAATTCGCGATCCAAACTTTTCTCTTCACAAAGATGGAATAATCATATAAACAAATGTTTATATAATCATGCCTGCCTGCAGAGGAACGTGAAATGGTAAATCCACTGAGAGCATTAATCGCCGAGAAGGGCGTACTACTTGCCGATGGCGCAACTGGGACAAACCTTTTTGAAATGGGGCTGGAAGCTGGTGGGGCACCCGAACTTTGGAATGATGAGTCACCTGAAAAGATCATAAAACTCTATCAAAATTTTGTAGAAGCCGGTTCTGACATCATTCTTACAAACACCTTTGGCGGAACCCGTCACCGACTGAAACTGCACAATGCTCAAGATCGAGTCCATGAACTGAACCGGAAAGCTGCTGAGCTTGCCCGTGACGTCGTAAGTAAAGTGGATAAAAAGGTGATAGTTGCCGGATCTGTCGGCCCCACCGGTGAGCTGTTGGCTCCGCTGGGCAGTTTAACCTACGAACAATGCGTAGAAGCGTTTGTTGAACAGATGCAAGGCCTC
>JBCCXO010000008.1:0-83452 GCA_039191645.1 Pseudomonadota bacterium
CATCTTTCAGAAAGGAAATCAGTTCTTCGCCTCTCAATTCAAAAGAAACCGGTGACGAGTTTGACACATCCTTATAAAGAAAAAGCCAATAAGTGACTTTGTCAGAGCCCTCCGACTTACACATGTATATCAATTGCGTAATAGACGGAACATAAACATCTCCGGACATAGCATAGGTATTTTCAAGTGCTTCTTTAACGCCCATCTTAGCTGTGTTTGAGCGCTACAACCCTCGCGGAAAAATTTTCAATGTCTTTGATGAACCAAGGGATCAGGCGTTAAGTACCCTTAAAAAACGCGCTTGTTCAAAAAACCCTGACCCCCGCAAAATCACCGATTGCGACGCCGCTCAGCCAATCAGTCTGATCATAAGACCGGTTGCAAATGCACTTTAAAGGCTTGTCCGGAACGCTTCTCTGCCTGCGGAAACACAACAGAACTTGGCAAAATATTCACAAGCAATTCTCAATTAAGCGCTCAATCAGGATATATCCCCATGTATCAATTCTTAAAACAGACATTCAAAAATCAATGTAATCGTACGAAACTTCATTCGCACATTCGTTTACATGCTCATACGCGGCCTTAGGTATTTAGAATGGAATTCTACAGTAGATCGGCCATGTTACAGCCTGTTTCAATCCTTGCTTAGCCCAGCGGAAAGAAAGGCGGGGACTGTAAAAAACAGCACCTTGACCGGTTTTCCGGAAGGTTGGGTTTGCAAGCACAAGAGATATTTCTCCCGGATACACACAATACAACAACACTGCTGTTTACTGTATAATTCACTCTCCAATTCCAGCTTATGCCCAATCGCCTGTTGACCGAGTATCTTTACCCGAATAGACATCCAAAAATGAGAGAAATCGTATCAATCAAAGACGTAACCAAAGTCTACAAAGGTGGACATCAAGCGCTTACAGATGTGTCTCTTGATATACACGAGGGAGAGATTTTTGCGCTCCTTGGACCAAATGGGGCTGGAAAAACAACGCTAATATCTGCGATTTGCGGACTTATTTCACCATCCAAGGGTTCGGTTCTGGTAGGTGGATTTGATGTTGTGAATGACTACCGGAAATCCCGATCATTGATCGGATTGGTACCCCAGGAAATCACTCTGGAACCGTTTGAAAAAGTATATAACACCGTCAGCTTTTCTCGTGGTTTGTTTGGATTAGGATCAAATCCGGAACTCATTGAGCGTATTTTAACGCAACTTTCCTTGTGGGACAAAAAGAGTGCAAAAATCATGGAGCTCTCAGGAGGCATGAAACGCCGGGTACTGATCGCTAAGGCGCTGTCGCACGAACCGCAAGTATTGTTTCTGGATGAACCAACAGCAGGCGTAGATGTAGAACTCCGTAAGGACATGTGGCAGCTTGTCCGGGAACTGCGCGAAAATGGGGTCACCATCATTTTAACAACCCACTACATCGAAGAGGCGGAGGCGATTGCAGACCGGATCGGCATAATCAACGGCGGCAAACTGATTTTGGCAGAAAACAAAGAATCTCTGATGGGCAGGTTGGGTCGCAAGCAAATGAGAATTGAACTGAAATCAAAGATCACCAAAATTCCTGACCATCTCACCAAGTATGGATTAACCCCAAGCAATGAACATTCCGCACTGATTTACACCTATGACACAACAGGTGAACGCACAGGGATTACATCGCTTTTGAATGATCTGAATAAATCAGGCATCCAAATTGCTGATATCCAAACCTCTCAGAGTTCGCTTGAGGAAATTTTTGTGGATCTTGTGGAGGCTGGAAAATGAATCTGCAAGCTGTAAAAGCCATCTACATTTTTGAAATGTCACGAACATTTCGTACGTTGCTTCAAAGCATCGTTTCGCCTGTTATATCAACATCACTCTACTTTGTTGTTTTTGGTGCTGCGATTGGATCACGAATTCAAGAAGTAGAAGGGGTGAGCTACGGATCCTTTATAGTCCCGGGACTTATTATGCTCACGGTTCTGACCCAGAGTGTATCCAATGGTGCGTTTGGAATCTATTTTCCAAAATTTATCGGCACAATCTACGAACTGAACACTGCACCCATCTCTTTCCTGGAGATTGTGCTGGGTTATGTTGGTGCCGCTGCGACAAAATCGTTTGTAATTGGCTTGATTATTTTAGGAACAGCAACCTTCTTTGTGGATCTTCAAATCGAGCATCCGGTTTGGATGTTGATGTTTCTGATCCTAACCTGCATCAGCTTCAGCCTGCTTGGTTTCATCATAGGTATTTTGGCTGAAAATTTTGAGCAACTACAACTGGTTCCGTTGCTGGTGATAACGCCTTTGGTCTTTCTTGGTGGAAGCTTTTATTCGGTATCCATGCTTCCTCCATTTTGGCAAACGATAACCTTCTTTAATCCCGTAGTGTATCTTATTTCTGGGTTTCGCTGGAGCTTTTTTGGATTGGCAGATGTTGGGGTTGGCTACAGTCTTTTGGCGATTTTCTTGTTTTTGTTTGCCTGCCTTGCTGTTACGGGTTGGATATTCTCAACAGGATACAAAATCAAAGAATAGGGTTTTAGAAACTTAACGTACTGCCTTGAAATACCCAGCCCCTCTAGCGATACGTGGCATTGATACGCCCGTAACGTGTTGCACTCCGCAATAAATTGCCGCACCTTGCGACTGACCAACTCTTTTTCATTGAACAAAAAATTGCATTGCGCAAAAACAAGACGATGGCTTCATCTTCGCTTTCCATACTCGTCATAGATGAGAACGTCTCGCGGGCATTGCTAATCGAATCAGCGCTTCGCGAAGAGGGTCATGAAAAGGTTTTTGTTGTGAACGCTATCGATGGTGTGGCCGGAAAAATTTCAGAAATCCAGCCGGATGTCATTGTCATAGACCTGGACAATCCAAACCGTGACATGCTCGAAAGTCTCTTCCAACTGACACGATCCATCAAAAGACCTATTGCGATGTTTGTAGACCGCTCAGACCGTGCCTCAATGGAGGCGGCAATCGATGCTGGCGTTTCTGCATACGTCGTCGACGGTCTAAGACCGGATCGGATCAAGCCGATCTTGGACATGGCAGTGAGCCGCTTTAATGCATACACCCGAATGATGACGGAGTTAGAACAGGCAAAGGGGGAACTCGCAGCCCGAAAGATCATAGATCGCGCCAAGGGTATTTTGATGAGCGTCCGAAAGATATCAGAAGAAGAGGCCTATTCGATTTTGCGCAAAACAGCGATGGATCAAAATCGGAAGATAGCAGATGTTGCTGAAAGCCTTGTCATGGCGGCCGACATGATGGGAGACAAGTAAATGGACGTAAAGCGCACCGTTACGGCAGGTTTCTTACCCCTGACAGACTGCATGATTTTAGCGATTGCTCGCGAGAAAGGCTTTGCATCGCAAAATGGAATTGATCTCATCCTGTCTAAAGAGCAATCCTGGGCGAGTATTCGCGATCACATGGCTGTTGGGCACTACGATGTTGCCCATCTCCTTGCGCCCATGCCCATTGCCTTTAACACAAAACTTGCACCGTTCTCTGTTCCTGTATTCGCGCCAATGGCGCTTGGACTCGGCGGCAATGCAGTGACCTTAAGCAATGCAATATGGGATCTGGCGCTGGACAAGGGAGCAACAGAGGAATGTGACCCTTCAGTGAACGGAAAAGCGTTGAAGGTTTTGATCGAAGAGGAGTTAAAGCCAAAAAACCGGACACTGAGAGTGGCGGTCGTGCATCCCTTTTCTGGGCATAATCTTGAATTGCGATATTGGTTTTCTGCCTGTGGTATTAATCCCGATACCGATGTAGAAATCCTGGTCGTACCACCTCCCCTGATGCCAGATGCGCTGGCAAGCGGACGCATTGATGGTTACTGTGTGGGAGAACCTTGGAACAGTGTATCGGTTGAATCCGGCATTGGTAAGATCACAACAACCAAAGCGGCCATCTGGCATTCAAGTCCTGAAAAAGTTCTAGGCGTACAGGTTTCTTGGGCGGAGCAAAATCCCGATCTTTTGGACGCACTTTTGGTAAGCCTGTTTGAAGCTGCAAAATGGTGCGGACAACGTTCAAATCAGCAGGAAATCGCGGAAATACTTTCTAAACCAGCCTTTATCGGTGTTCCAGCATCAACAATCTTGCCTGCTTTATCTGGCAATTTGAGTACGGGTCCCGGAAAGATACTAAAGGGCGACGATATCATCGTTCCATTTGATCGCGCTGCTACATTTCCATGGCAGAGCCACGCCCTTTGGTTCTACTCGCAAATGGTCCGGTGGGGGCAAATACAACACTCCGAAAAGAACGCCGAAATTGCCAGAAATTCCTATCGACCAGACTTGTATCGGCGCGCATTAATGAACACGAACGCAGCCGTTCCGGCAGCAAACATGAAAGTGGAAGGCGCGCTGGAAGTCCCCACAGCCGTCGGCTCCACCGGACGTCTGATGCTCGGACCAGACGGGTTTTTTGACGATCGAATATTTGATCCAGATAAGCTTGATGAGTACATCGCTGACTTTGATCGGGGTTAGCCCAATGTCCGACGACCAAGACTGAGTGTTGCTTTTTTTGCATCACATCGTTTCTGATTTAACAGCGAATGCAACGCTTTTTCGCTTGATATGGGGATCGATCTTGGTCATCCTTGAATCGAGCCAGTGATTGGTGAAACATTTCAGCATCCAACGAAGGATGCTTATCTCGGCAAAGCTGCCTATTAGCCCGCACATTCTACAGTCAGAATCGTGCATGCTAATCGGCGGCTTTTTTATTTTCCGGCTAACTGAAATGCAAAGGAACAGGGCCATGAAGAAAAAATCTTCATCTGCAATCGTGCAGTCATTACGCAATTCAACCACGATCCACCGACGTACTTTCCTTGCGGGGCTGGGTGCCGCAGCAACCTTGTCAGCTGCCAGTCTCCTATCACCCCGAAAAGCAAGGGCAGAATTGCTTGATATCGAGAAAGATGAGCTCCGGTTTGGCTTTATAAAGCTGACAGACATGGCGCCCTTAGCAGTTGCATACGAAAAAGGGTATTTTGAAGATGAAGGGCTTTTCGTCACATTAGAACCGCAAGCAAACTGGAAAGTATTGCTTGATCGAGTGATCACAGGAGAGCTTGACGGTGCACATATGTTGGCCGGACAGCCCCTTGCAGCGACCATAGGATTTGGCACGAAAGCTCACATTGTAACGCCATTCTCAATGGACCTGAACGGAAACGGCATCACGGTTTCAAATGAAATCTGGGAATTAATGAAACCAAACGTTCCCAAGCAGGCAGATGGCAAACCGCTTCATCCCATCAAAGCTGATGCTCTCAAGCCAGTTGTTGATTCCTTTATTGCCGAAGGTAAGCCGTTCAACATGGGAATGGTGTTTCCTGTCTCGACGCATAACTATGAACTTCGATACTGGTTAGCATCAGGCGGCATCCACCCCGGATTTTACTCCCCAACGGATGTCTCCGGGCAGATATTGGGCGAAGCCTTACTGTCCGTCACGCCACCACCACAGATGCCTGCAACCCTCGAGGCTGGAACAATCTACGGCTATTGTGTTGGAGAACCCTGGAACCAGCAGGCGGTATTTAAGGGCATTGGCGTTCCTGTGATTACAGATTACCAAATCTGGAAAAACAATCCTGAAAAGGTATTCGGACTAACAAAAGAATTCACCGAGAAATATCCAAACACCACGTTAGCGCTTACAAAAGCATTGATCAGAGCGGCTAAATGGCTGGATGAAGACAACAACGCCAATCGACCGGAAGCAGTTGAAATACTGTCTCGCTCAGAATACGTCGGTGCTGATTATGATGTGATCGCAAACTCGATGACGGGAACCTTCGAGTTCGAAAAAGGCGATAAGCGCGATATCCCCGATTTCAACGTCTTTTATCGATACTACGCGACCTATCCTTACTACTCAGATGCAATCTGGTACCTGACGCAGATGCGCAGATGGGGCCAGATTACAGAGCAGAAGCCTGATGAATGGTACGATGAAGTAGCCAAATCTGTGTATCGCCCTGACATTTACATGAAAGCTGCCGAGATGCTGATTGAGGAAGGTCATGTGCAAAAAGCAGATTTCCCGTTTGGAACAGATGGCTACAAGGACCCCACACCCGCAGAAGATATCATTGACGGCATTGCGTATGACGGCCGTAAGCCAAACGCTTACATCGACTCCCTGAAAATCGGCCTCAAATCCAGCCAGACGGTCAATGGCAACGAAGTTATTGGCGGATAACCAAACCACTCAGGGCTAGCGCAACGGCCCTGAGAACCCTCAAACAAAGCTAATGGGATTGCATCATGAGTGAGGCAAGCGTGGCCACGGAAAAAACAGGCCAATCAGAAAATAGAGAAAAAATGTTCTCGGTGATTAATAAAGCAAGCGGTTGGATGGACGCGCTTGGATTTGCTTGGCTGGTGCCCATCGTCAAGCTTGTAGCAGGCGAAAGTCCAAGAGAACAACTCGTTGAATTACGGCGGGTTCTTCTGATCCCGCTGATTGGCATTCTGGCTTTTTTGATGGCTTGGGCAGTTTTAGCACCGAAAGTCCAGACCTCTCTGGGCGCCGTACCGGGCCCAGTTCAGGTTTGGGAACAAGTCGGCAATCTTTGGGAAGACCACCAAAGAGAGCGCGAAAAGGCAACTGCGTTTTACGAGCGTCAGGAAAAACGTAACGCGAAGCTGATCGAGGCTGGAAAGGCCGATAAGGTCAAGCAGCGTAAATACACTGGCAAGCCTACCTACATCGACCAAATTATCACCTCTCTGTTTACAGTGGGCCTTGGCTTCATGATCGCGACCGTCATCGCTGTACCACTTGGTATCGCGTCTGGCCTTTCCCGGACGTTTAACGGTGCGATCAACCCTCTCATTCAAATTTTCAAACCGGTTTCTCCACTGGCATGGCTACCAATCGTGACAATGATCGTTTCAGCCACGTATGCAAATCCATGGGAGTGGATGCCAAAATCGCTGTTGATCTCCGCGATCACCGTCACACTTTGCTCGATGTGGCCAACCTTGATCAACACCGCGCTTGGCGTGGCATCTGTCGACAAGGACCTCATGAACGTTGGCCGTGTTCTCCAACTCCCAACGTGGAAAACCATTACCAAACTGGTTTTCCCCTCGTCCTTACCGCTGATCTTCACAGGCCTTCGCCTTTCTCTCGGCGTTGGCTGGATGGTGCTGATAGCTGCTGAAATGCTCGCGCAAAATCCTGGGCTGGGGAAGTTTGTCTGGGACGAATTCCAAAACGGATCATCACAATCCCTGGCAAAGATCATGGTGGCAGTCCTGACCATTGGCCTAATCGGCTTCATGCTCGATCGTTTGATGTATGCGTTGCAACGCGCCTTTACCTTCTCAGCGAACCGTTAGGAGAAGACAATGAGTTTCTTGGAAATATCTGGGCTTTCCAAACATTACACTAACGGGGATCAGCGCACGAATGTACTTACCGATATCAATCTGAAGGTACGCGAGGGCGAATTCATCGCAATCGTTGGGTTTTCCGGTTCAGGTAAAACAACTTTGATTTCCGCCCTTGCCGGCTTGATTAAACCAGATGCCGGAGGGGTCATTTTCAAGGGAAAGGAAGTCACCGAACCCGGACCCGAGCGAGGCATCGTCTTTCAATCCTATTCTCTGATGCCATGGCTTACGGTTTTGGGAAACGTTTGCTTAGCCGTCGATGAAGTATTCCGCGGAAAACCCAAGGTTGAACGGTTGGCTATTGCTGAAAAATATATCGAGATGGTTGGACTTTCTCATGCAAAAGAGCGCAAGCCAGCTGAATTGTCCGGTGGCATGCGACAGAGGGTTGCGGTTGCCCGTGCTCTGGCAATGCAGCCGGAAGTTTTATTGCTGGACGAACCGCTTTCAGCGCTTGACGCCCTTACAAGATCAAAGCTGCAAGATGAATTCGCGGAGATCTCAGAAAAAGAAAAGAAAACAATTATCCTCATCACCAATGATGTCGACGAGGCGATACTGTTGGCGGACCGTATAATTCCGCTTAAACCCGGACCAGATGCCACATTAGGGCCTGAATTCAAAGTCGACCTCCAAAGACCTCGAGATCGCGCAGCAATGAACTCCAGCGAAGCATTTATCAGTCTGCGCTCGGAGGTTACCCAGTACCTGATGGACGTAGGGAGCGAACGTGGCGCGGAATTAAAATCTGCCGTAGAATTGCCAAATGTCGTTCCATTCTTTCAAGATGAAACACTTCCAAAAGCGTATCAGGAAGCATCAGAATCAAAACTCGATGCCCGTTATCTGGAGTTTTCACAACTTACCAAAGTCTATCCAACGCCAAAGGGGCCCTTGACGGTTATTGAAGATGTCGACCTGAAAATGCGTAAAGGTGAGTTCATCACCCTTATTGGACATTCTGGATGCGGAAAGTCGACTGCCCTGACCATGGCTGCAGGGCTCAATGAGATCACCAAAGGTTCAATCATTCTCGACGGAAAGCATGTAGCAAATGCGGGTCCGGATCGGGCGGTCGTCTTTCAGGCTCCAAGTTTACTTCCCTGGCTGTCAGCTTATGAAAACGTGGCTTTGGGCGTGGATGGTGTTTATCCCAAAGCAACGGCAGCAGAAAAACGAGACGTTTGCGAATACTACCTCGCGCGGGTTGGTCTGGCTGATAGCATGGACAAGGCCGCCGTGGATCTTTCAAACGGCATGAAACAACGCGTTGGCATCGCCCGTGCGTTCGCTTTGTCACCCAAGCTATTACTGTTAGATGAGCCGTTTGGGATGCTCGACAGCCTAACCCGTTGGGAACTGCAAGATGTCCTGATGGACGTATGGAAAAGAACGCAGGTTACCGCGATATGCGTCACCCATGATGTGGATGAGGCAATCCTTTTGGCCGATCGGGTCGTCATGATGTCGAACGGTCCCAACGCCAAAATCGGAAATGTAATGGAGGTGGACCTTCCAAGACCAAGGTCTCGCAAGGAGTTGCTCAATCATCCCGATTACTATGCCTATCGTGAAGAACTCCTGGATTTCCTTGAAGCTTATGAAGGTGGGGCACATCCAACCGAGGAACAACTCCGTTCAATTGAAGAAAAACGCGCCGCGCGCATAGCACGTCAGCGGAACACGATCGTGGAGGCGGCTGAATGAAAAAGAAACTCGTCATTGTCGGGAATGGCATGGCACCAGGTCGGATGCTGGAAGATTTGCTGGAAGCAGATTCCGAAGCTTATGATATCACAATATTCAATGCTGAACCCCGTGTGAATTACAACCGGTTGATGCTTTCACCCGTGCTTTCTGGAGAAAAACAGTATGCCGATATCATCACACATGATGATGAATGGTACGCTGAGCGAAACATAACACTGCACAAGGCCTCGCCAGTTTCCGCAATTGATCGCGGAAACAAAACCGTATCGAGCACAAACGGATTGCAGTGCTCATATGACAAGCTCGTAATTGCTACCGGTTCCAACCCCTTCATCATTCCAGTGCCAGGCAATGATCTCAACGGCGTGCTTACCTATCGAGATTTGGATGATGTAGAAAAAATGATCGAAGTAGCGCAAACTGGTGGTCATGCGATTGTCATTGGTGGTGGCCTATTGGGGCTTGAAGCCGCGGCCGGATTGAAAGCTCAAGGCATGGATGTGACCGTCCTCCATCTAATGCCCACGTTGATGGAACGCCAACTCGACACAGCGGCCGGATACTTGCTGGAGCAAGCATTCGAAGATCTCGGAATTTCCGTCAAAACGAAAGCAAACACACACGAAATCCTTGGCGAAAACGGATCAGTTGCTGCTGTAAAACTTGACGATGGAACTGAACTGCCCTGCACGATGGTGGTGATGGCTGTCGGAATTAAGCCCTCGTGTGACCTTGCACAATCGTGTGGAATTGCTGTGAACCGTGGCGTTCTCGTCTCAGATGATATGCGAACTTCTGATCCAGATATATTTGCCTTGGGTGAATGTGTCGAGCATCAGGGCCAGTGCTACGGATTGGTTGCCCCGCTATACGAAATGGCGACGGTCATCGCGGATAATCTTCTCGATGGCACCTCCCAATACAGCGGCTCGGTAACAGCGACAAAGCTTAAAGTGACAGGCATAGACTTGTACTCCGCGGGAGATTTTTCCGATGGTGAAGGGCGCGAAGAAATCGTGCTCAGGGATGCCAGCGGCGGTGTGTACAAAAGACTGGTTATCAAGGATAACAAGATAATCGGCGCTGTTTTATATGGTGAAACAGCAGACGGCCCATGGTTCTTCGATCTCCTTAAAAAGCAGGCGGATATTTCTCAAATGCGGGAGACTTTGATTTTCGGTCAAGCCTATCAAGGGGGCGAACCGCTGGACCCGTTGGCAGCCGTTGCAGCCTTGCCGGATGATGCAGAAATCTGCGGCTGCAATGGCGTTTGTAAATCGAAAATCACCGGCAAAATCACAGAACTGGGATTGACCTCGCTTGATGAAGTAAGGGCGCATACAAAGGCATCTGCATCTTGCGGAACTTGCACAGGGCTGGTTGAGCAGCTTATGTCTCTTACGCTAGGAGAACGTTATAATCCCGATGCTGTCGTCCCAATGTGCGGTTGCACGGACTTGGGACATTCGGACGTCAGGCGATTGATCCAGGCTAAGAAGCTTAAGACCATTCCCGCTGTAATGCAGGCACTGGAATGGAAAACATCCAATGGCTGCGCCAAGTGCCGCCCGGCCTTGAACTACTATCTCGTGTGTGATTGGCCAGACGAATACGCGGACGATTATCAATCCAGATTCATCAATGAGCGTGTGCATGCAAACATCCAGAAAGATGGCACCTACTCAATTGTTCCGCGAATGTGGGGCGGCCAAACCTCTTCCAAAGAACTACGTGCCATTGCCGATGTTGTAGATAAATTCCAAATCCCGACCGTGAAAGTTACCGGCGGTCAACGCATTGATATGCTTGGAATCAAAAAGGAAGATCTTCCTGCTGTGTGGGCCGACCTTGGAAAAGCGGGCTTTGTTTCTGGCCACGCCTACGCGAAAGGGCTCAGAACTGTCAAAACGTGTGTGGGAACCGATTGGTGTCGTTTCGGAACACAGGATTCGACCGGCTTGGGCGTTCGAATTGAAAAGTTCATGTGGGGATCCTGGACACCGGCCAAAGTCAAAATGGCGGTATCTGGGTGCCCTCGAAACTGCGCCGAGGCAACCTGCAAAGACGTTGGCGTTATTTGCGTAGATTCAGGTTTTGAGATCCACTTCGCCGGTGCAGCTGGCCTCGATATCAAGGGAACAGAGGTTTTGGGGCTTGTCAAAACAGAAGATGAAGTCTTGGAGCACATTGTTGCACTGACGCAAATGTATCGCGAACAAGGGCATTACCTGGAGCGTATTTATAAATGGGCAAAAAGGATTGGTTATGACGAGGTTCGCACTCAAATCATGGACAACGCCGAAAAAAGACAAGCTTATTACGAACGCTTCGTATTCAGCCAAAAATTTGCTCAGGTAGATCCCTGGAACGAACGCGTTTCCGGCAAGGATAAACACGAGTTCCAACCCTTGGCCAAGCTAAACCTGGAGGCCGCAGAATGAATGCTGTTTCAGGTACTTGGGTCGAGATTGGTCACTTGTCAGACATTCCAAGACAAGGCGCCAGATGTATCATCATCGGGGAACATAGAATTGCGATCTTCAGAACACAAGAAGACGAACTGTTTGCGCTGGAAGACAAATGCCCGCACAAAAAGGGGCCGCTGAGCCAAGGGATCGTGCATGACGGTTGCGTGACCTGCCCGCTGCATAACTGGGTCATTTCTCTCAAAACCGGGGAAGCTCAAGGTGCAGATGAAGGATCAACAGAAACCTACTCAGTAAAGTGCAAGGGCGATGTGGTCTTGTTCGATCTGAGCTGCGTAAGATGACGAGCAGTAAAGAAAAGTCTGTAAAGACGACTTGTCCATACTGCGGTGTCGGATGCGGGGTTCTGGCAACCCGTAGAAGAGATGGCGGAGTTGATATAAAAGGAGACCCGGAACATCCGGCAAACTTTGGGCGATTGTGTTCAAAGGGCTCTGCATTGGCAGACACAATTTCCCTGGAAGGCCGCCTCCTCTTTCCGGAAGTCAATGGAATACGTGCAGATTGGGACAGCGCCCTCGATTTAGTTGCGGAAAAATTTTCCGAAGCGGTTCGGCTGCATGGCCCTGATTCAGTCGGATTTTATGTTTCTGGCCAAATACTCACCGAAGATTATTACGTAGCAAACAAACTCATGAAAGGCTTCATCGGGTCTGCAAACATCGATACGAACTCACGGCTTTGTATGGCCTCTACCGTGGCAGGACACCGCAAAGCATTCGGCTCTGATACCGTACCGGGAACCTACGAAGATCTCGAACTCGCAGATTTGATTGTGTTGGTAGGTTCGAATTTGGCTTGGTGCCATCCCGTTCTCTATCAGCGGATAGAGGCGGCGAAATCAGAACGACCCGACATGAAAGTAGTTCTGATAGACCCACGCAAAACATCGTCCGCCAACCTCGCTGATTTACATTTGGCCATAAATCCAGATGGAGACACTGCATTGTTTTGTGGATTGCTCTGTTATCTCTCGATGCACGGCTTTATCGACACGGGCTTTGTTCAGGATCATACAAGAGGCTTTGAAACTGCCCTATCTTCCGCATCCGCCCTATCATTCCAAGAAGTCGCGGACCAAACCGGCATCCCAAAACATCACATTCAGCAGTTTTACAAGCTGTTCGCGAAAACCGACAAAGTTGTTACGGTTTTCAGTCAGGGCGTAAACCAGTCAATTTGCGGTACTGACAAAGTAAGTGCCATTCTAAACTGCCATCTTGCCACTGGTCGGATCGGGAAACCTGGCATGGGTCCTTTTTCCGTGACGGGTCAACCCAATGCAATGGGGGGTCGTGAAGTCGGTGGACTAGCAAACATGTTGGCAGGCCATTTGGACATCGAGAATGATGCGCATAGGGCTATGGTCCAAAAATTCTGGCAAGCTCCGACGATACCAAAGAAACCTGGGTTAAAAGCCGTCGACATGTTTCAAGCAGCAGCGGACGGCAAGATCAAGGCACTATGGATCATGTCCACCAACCCGGTAGATAGCCTGCCGGAGGCAAACACGGTCAAGCGAGCACTGGAAACATGCCCATTTGTGGTTGTTTCTGACATTCTTGAAGAGACGGATACGATCGAGTTTGCGGATGTAAAACTCCCTGCATCGGCCTGGGGAGAAAAGAATGGGACCGTCACAAATTCGGAACGGCGAATCTCGCGGCAGAGAAAATTCCTTGAGACGCCAGGCGCTGCTCGCCCGGATTGGTGGCAATTTGCGGAAGTCGCAAAAAGAATGGGTTACTCAGAAGCGTTTGATTTTTCTTCGGAAGTCGAAATTTTCAGAGAACACGCACAGTTATCGTCACTTGAAAACAATGGCTCCCGCGATTTTGATATTGGAAAAATGGCGCGGGTAAGCAAGGACGCTTTTCAAAACCTCGAGCCATTCCAATGGCCCCTGCCCATTGGTCATGAAACGAACGATCAACGCTTCTTTGCGGATGGAAAATTTTACACCGACGATCAAAAAGCAAGGTTTGTTGCCGTCAAACCAATTTCACATTCCATAACATCTCTCGATTTACCGTTCACCTTGAATACGGGGCGGGTGAGAGATCATTGGCATACAATGACACGCACAGCGCGTGCTGCCCGCCTCTCTTCCCATATGGCAGAGCCTTTTTGCGAGATGCATTCAGAAGATGCCGTCAACCTGGGCTTAAAACAAGCTGAATTGGTGAATATTGAAAATCAATACGGCACCATTACCGTGCGCATTCTCATTACTACAAAAGTCAAGAAGGGGTCGCTTTTCGTGCCAATGCATTGGACCGATCAATTTGCGTCTTCCGCCAGAGTTGATGTTTTGGTCCCGGCAAGATTAGATCCCTCTTCAGGACAACCGGCATCAAAAAATGTTGCAGTAAAAATCTCGCCCGTCAATGTGGGCGCGTACGGATTTATGGTTTCGCGGGTTAAACCCAACCTGAAACATACGCAACCGCAATACTGGGCCACCGCGAAATGCAATGGCGGTTGGCGAACAGAATTCGCATTTGCGACCATGGCCGATGCAATGCGTTTTGGCGAAAGCGCCGCTATTGCCGCAAACGGTACCTTTACGTTGGACTACAACGACCCGCTTTCCAGCGGGCATAGGATCGCCGCCTTTTCAGAAAAGCATTTAAAACTGGCCCTTTATCTTTCAAAAGAACCAGTATTGCTCTCACGGGAATGGTTGGTCAGCCAACTCGACAATGCGTATTCAAACACGTCCGAACGGCAAAAAGTCCTGGCCGGCAGAGCCGATGCGGCAATGCCGGACAAAGGCCGCTTGGTTTGCTCCTGTCATCAAGTCGGCGCCAATGAAATCAACGCTGCTATTCACTCAGGTAGTATTACGATTTCACAGATTGGCAAGTGTTTAAAAGCAGGGACGAATTGCGGTTCCTGCCGTGCAGAGATTACGGGAATGATCAATGAACACCTACAAGAAACCAAAATTGCTGCGGAATAGAACGCGAAAGCCTAAAGCCATTGAAGACTTGGCTCTGTTGCCTGTCTTCTACAAGTTGAAAGGCAAGCGTGTCATTTTGTGCGGTGGGACAGCTGCGGCAGCATGGAAAGCCGATCTACTGGCAGCTTGTGATGCTGAGGTGCATGTTTATGCCGAGCATCTTGAACCAGAATTTCAAGAGCTATTGAACGGCCCACGCAGACATGCCTTTACCGTTCATCAAAGATCTTGGTCTACTGACATATTTGAAGGAGCCCTCATTGCAATTGCGGATGCAGAATCGGATGGAGAGGCCCAAGCGTTTTATTGCAGTGCCAAAGCAGCCGGCGTATCGGTAAATGTTATCGACCGACCAAAATTTTGCGAGTTTCAATTCGGCTCCATCGTCAACCGCTCACCAGCAATTGTTTCAATCTCAACTGACGGTGCGGCGCCAATCCTTGGGCAAGCCATTCGTAGAAAAATTGAAACACTCCTGCCTGGTTCTTTAAAGTCCTGGGCCCAATTTGCCAAAGAGGTGCGGGGAACCGTCTCATCGAGATTAAAACCAGGAAAAGAACGCCGTGCTTTTTGGGAAACGTTCTCAACACTGGCATTTTCCGAAACGCTCACAAAGCCAATCGCCGCTTCCCTAATGGAGTCGATTTCATCGATCAGCGCAAACCAAAACCGCGGAAATGTAACTCTCGTCGGTGCAGGACCAGGCGATGGTGAATTGTTGACAATAAAGGCTGTCAGAGCACTGCAGGCAGCCGATGTCATTCTGTTTGACGATCTTGTCTCAGACGATGTTTTGGAACTGGCGAGACGAGAAGCCAAGAAGATGCTTGTTGGGAAAAGAGGCGGTCGCGTTTCCTGTAAACAAGACGATATCAACCAAATGATGATACGATTTGCAAAAGCCGGTAAAAACGTAGTCCGTTTAAAGTCAGGCGATCCGGTAATATTTGGTCGCGCCGGTGAAGAAATCATGGCACTTGAAGCACAAGGTATTGCAGTTTCAATTGTTCCAGGAATTACTGCAGCTTCAGCCATGGCTGCCAGACTGGGTGTCTCGCTCACACACCGTGATTTTGCACAAAGCGTAAGGTTTGTGACTGGACATTCAAAAAACGGGAAGTTGCCCGA
Organism: Pseudomonadota bacterium; assembly: GCA_039191645.1. GTDB lineage: Bacteria > Pseudomonadota > Alphaproteobacteria > Rhizobiales > Rhizobiaceae > JAALLB01. Next base: position 15,735 of record JBCCXO010000008.1, read on the forward strand.
ACAAATAAACTGGTCGGCGCTATCGGAGCAAGACACAAGTACCGTCTTTTACATGGGTGGCAGAACCGCACTAGAAATTCAAAAAAAATTACTGAAGATGCACATGGCGTCAAACACGACGGTTGTGGTCTGATCGTCTGTTAGTAGACCCTCAGTATAGATATGGTACGGCACACTTCATGTAATGGACGTTGGGATTGCGGAGATCGGTTTTCAAGATCCAGTTCTTATCGGTATTGGAAATGTCTTTGCGACGTGTGCTCTAGCCTCGTTGCAGACGTTCGATGAAGAAGAAAACGTAGCGATGGCAAATTAGCAACCAATTTGCCCACCCAAACCAGCAGACGTTCAGCATTTGTGAGCAGGATCATTTTTACCTTTTTAATTGCGGCATTTATTTGCCGTGAGGATATGGCCCCGTCCATGGGCCGTCACTCATCGGGTAGAACCAACAAAGTCACGATACCATATCGGCCGCATCATTGAGTTGCGTCCCCAAGGAACGTTAAGCTGCAAAAACCAGTGACGTATCACGCGGTTCTTCATGCCGAAACGCTAACCTTTTGATGTTGATGACTTGATCAACCGTTACGTTATCTGTCGTCGCATTGTTACCCCAGGAACCGCATCCCATGGTGGTTGTCGGTACTAACCCGTTTTCACGACTCCCACCGGCATTTGTAGCCGTCGATTGATTTACAATTACGCGGCTTGCTGGAACATGAATGGCAAAGCGGGTTGCAATTTCCTTGTCCTCGCAATGGATTGCCGCAGTGTGGCCAACGCCTCCGTTCTTTAAAATGGAAATGGCTCCCTGAATAGCCTCCTCAAATACATCATACTCATACAGCGCAAGTACGGGACTCAATTTCTCACGAGAGAAAACATGATCAGCGGAAATCTTTGATGTGCGAACCAAAAGGACTTTGGTGCGACCATCAACGTGAAAGCCCGCCATTCTTGCAATATCAGAAGCCGATTTTCCCACAATGTCTGGATTGAGATGGTCATCGAGCCACATGAGAGCTTCCAATTTTTCGCGTTCTTCCTCTGTTACAACATGTGCACCTTGGTTTGAGAAGCTTTCTAAAACCGCATCAGCTTTGGCGCGCGGAACAAACGCTGCTTGCTCACTGGCACAAATGAGGCCATTGTCATAAGCACGTCCAGTAACAATACGGGCCGTAGCAGCATCGATATCTGCACTTTCATGTATCACGACGGGGACATTCCCTGGCCCAACCCCAAACGACGGTGTACCACTCTCATAGGATGCCTTGACCATAGCCTGGCCACCCGTAGCCAAGACAACATCTACGGACGCCATGAGGATTCGAGTTCCCTCCCGTGACGGGGTTTTGACAAGTTGTATTGCATCTTCCGGTAGTCCAGCATCACGGGCTGCGCCTTTCATCAACTCGACCGTCTTAGCAATGGTTCTAAAGGCGCGCTTATGCGGCGAAAGGACAATTGCATTTCGGCCTTTCAACGCAAACATCGCATTGCTCATTGCTGTTACAGCCGGATTTGTTGTGGGGATCAATGCGCCAACCACACCCACCGGCTCGGCAATCTCAACAACCCCTGATTTCGGATTGTAGTCGATCATACCCACCGTCTTGCGGTCTTTTAGATCCGCATAGATAAGCTGCGATTTCATATGACATTTAATGATCTTGTCCGGAACATTACCCATTCCCGTTTCAGAAACTGCCAGTTCAGATAGCATCTCAGCATTGTCATAAACTGCCTTGGCAATAAGCCTCACAATCTCATCCACCTCTTCCTGGGTTTTAGCATAAAGCTCAGGCAGCACGTCTCGCGCTCTTCCAACCATCGATTCAACAATGACCTGATCCGGTTTAGTAAGCATGTTGGCCTCCCTTGTGTCGCGACAGCAAATCTACATTTCATAGTGTTTTGATACGCCATTCTGTTTTCATAAATCGAAGTTGCATTCGGAGGTTGATCTACAAAATAGACTCGACCGAAAGCAGGTTGATAAAATGAAAAAGAATAACGAAGCACCGTATGCCGGAATCGACCGTTGCCGTCTATTGCTAATTTTTGGATGATGTGATGCAAAAAATGCAACATCAAACGTTTAGTGGAAGCCATACTGGCCACGCGTTATTGACGAACAGGTTGTCAGATGTCTCCGGGATCATTGCCCTTCAACGTTTTTCACGCAAGGGGAGTAGAGCAAAATCATTTAAACCCAACCGCAGCATATCGGCCCCGATGTATATAGACACAATTTCGACAGGGCGTCTTCCAAGCATGAAAAGGCATCTCAAAGCACTAATCTGCTTCCCTTGTTCAACAAGGAAAATGGCGAGGGACCAAACAGATTAATGCGTTGAGCTTGTGAAAATCAAAAGGCTTACACAGTGATTGCCTTTGTTTCGAGGTAATCATGCAACCCTAATGGCCCCGCTTCTCTGCCATTGCCGGATTGTTTGTAACCACCAAAAGGCACGTCATAGTCACCAGCATTTCCGTTGACATTGACCACACCCGCTCTCAGCTTTCTGCTTACCCTGTTGATACGTTCCTTGTCTGTCGACTGAATGTATGCCGCGAGGCCGTAAACCGTATCGTTTGCAATCTCCACGGCTTCATCTTCACTCTCAAATGGCAAAACAGCTAGCACCGGTCCAAATACTTCCTGGCGCGCAATGTTCATATCATTATGGACATCGGTAAAAAGCGTAGGCCGAACGTAATATCCTTTATTAAAGCCCGGAGGCAGGCCCAATCCTCCCGCGGCCAACGTTGCTCCGTCATCAATGCCAGCCTGAATGAGGCGCTGGACATTTTCATATTGGCGTTTGTTCACAACCGGACCAATATGATCACCCTCTTTCATCGGATCATCGACTTGAGTGTTTTTGACTTCTTCAGTCACCAATGCCACGACTTTGTCGTAAACGCTCCGTTCTACCAATAAACGTGACGCCGCATCGCAACTCTGACCATTATTGATAAAACAACTGTCGACGGAGATTTTTGCTGCTTCTTCAAGGTTGGAGTCCGCAAACAGTAGATTCGGGGATTTTCCTCCCAGCTCTAAGGTAACCCGTTTGATCGTATCTGCAGATGCCTTGGTAACGGCCTTTCCGGCTCGCGTTGATCCAGTAAAGGAGACCATATCGATATCCGGGTGGGTGGAAATCGCTTCGCCCACTCCTGGGCCGTCCCCATTGATCATGTTGAATACCCCAGGCGGACAGCCAGCCTCATCAATCACTTCAGCAAGCATGATGGAGGTTAAAGGAGAATATTCACTGGGTTTGAGTACAATCGTACACCCCGCAGCAAGCGCTGGAGCGACCTTGATGATGATTTGGTTCACCGGCCAGTTCCACGGCGTGATCATACCGACCACCCCCACCGGCTCATCAACCAGGGTGGAGCCACCGCGCAAAGATGGTCTTTCAAACTGATGCGCTCTGACAGCTTCAATAGCCGCTTCCATATGACCAATGCCGACTGGCATGTGCACTTCTCGCGAAAACGAAAGTGTAGTGCCCATTTCGTGCGGCATCATTTTCACAAACTCCTCCGCCCGTGCTTCATAGGCTTTGAGCATTCTTTCAAGCAGCGCCACGCGCTCGTCTACGGTACTGAACTGCCACGTTTCAAAAGCCCGCTTCGCAGCGTCCACCGCCTTATCGACATCTTCTTTTGAACCCAACGCGATCGTTGCAATTGCTTCTTCATTGCCAGGATGAATGACCTGAAAGTCTGTGCCTTTTACGGGATCGACCCACTCGCCATTGATATAAAACTTCTTGTAATTTTCCATTTCTAGGTCTCTCCCTTTTAAAGTCACATTTGATTGAATCTAATCACAAAATTCAACCCGCTTTTGACCAACTGGCCCGATGCTCGAAAATGAAAATACACTCGCCTTCGAAATGAGCAGCTCAACCAGTTTTAAACCATGACAATATTCCTCGTTTTTGCAAGAGGAAGAGGCCAAAGAGTTTGGGGTCTTATCCAATTGCCAAATGTAACCCAGCGCATTTTTTAAAGCCCACCCTCTGAATTCCTCTTTTTGTTTGCATCACATATATGCTCCACAGAGTGGAGCATCGCGGCAAGACCAACGGCGTTAACGTTTTGGCGGTCCTTCAGCGCCCGGTTCGGTGTTTGGAAATTCCTTCATGCTGGCTTTGAACTCATCCACCAACCTGCTCATCGCGACCCACGCCCAGCTGTTCGCCGTCGCTATATCATGCTCTTCTTTTGGATCGACCGTAATATTGAACAGATAGGGAGATTCAAGCTTGCCCTTACTCTCATTCACTTCAGGCTCCCAATAGTAATGAAGTTTCCAATCACGCCATTTTACCGCACGCAATTCATCCTTTATGAAAAACGGGAATCCCTCTCGCTTTGACGTTTCAGCATTCCCAAACAGAAACTCTGATTGATCAATGCCATCAATGGGACGATCTGTTGGAACCTCAGCGCCTACAACGCCGATGAGTGTTGAGAACAAATCGGTGACATGTACAATTTCATTGCTGGTTCGATCCGGCAGGATATGGTCCGGCCAGCGCATGATGCAAGGCACGCGTAGGCTTCCCTCCATCGCTGTATGATATGTCCCGCGCCAGGGCCCGGCGGTTCCGCGCCAGGGATCGCGGAACTCCGGCCCGTTGTCGCTACAGAAGATAAAAAGGGTCTTTTCCTTTAATGCGAGTGCATCAAGCGCGTCCAGAACCGATCCAACCCGATGGTCAAGCTCCATCATACAGTCAGCGCTACCACCATAACCGCTTTTCCCGTCAAAATCCGGATGCGGCAAGGTGGGATAGTGAAGATTGACAAGCGGCAAAAACAAGAAAAACGGCGCAGCTTTGGAATGGACCGCGTTGAGGAATTCAATCCCCCGACGAACAAGCTCCTCATCAATCATCCTGCGTGCAATTTCATCATAAACGGACACGTCAGCTGCAGGTTCACCTGCTTTTCCAGCCATAATTTGCGCTGGCTCTACAACCGACGCATCATATCGAAAACCGGTCTGATACATCACTTCATCAGTTGTTCGCGGAATACCGTACCAGTCTTCAAAACCTCGGTCATTTGGATACCGACCGGGCCGATCACCGAGGTGCCACTTCCCATACATGGCGGTGCGGTATCCTTGATCTCTCAGCACTTGTGCCAAAGTAACTTCCCAAGGGGAAATGCCTTGAGGTTGACCCGGTGCAAGCGACTGAAGGGCACCAGTCCTAATCGGATGCCGACCGGTCATAAAAGCTGAGCGGGTTGGCACACAATCACTCTCCACATTGAAGTTTTGAAGAAGCAATCCTTCTTTTGCCAAAGCATCAATTCTGGGTGTTGGTGCGCCGCGAAGCGCACCGCCCCCGTAACAACCCAACTCACCCCACCCCAGGTTATCCGCCATGATCAACACAATATTCGGCTTTTCGTTCACGAATGCACCTCGCAAGTCTTCTTTGGTGTTACGTTACTATCAGCACACCATCGTTTTCAATAAGGGTCTGAACTGTCAAATCGGATGCCAAGCCAGACTGGCGAGCCATTACAACGTTCAAATACACGACAGAAGGGCGGTAACTAAGTCGAGATAAACAAGCGGATTTTCCAAATTATCTAATCTGATTTAAGTAGAGTTTTGACTTTATTCAAAATACGCAGAAAATATAATTTACATGGCCAATATAGGATCGCAACAGACTCAAATTTAAAAAAATTACAGACAAAAATTGGAATATTAATCTTTGTAAAAAGGAAAGTTAGATTTATTTTCCGCCGAAAAAGACGATATTGCCTCAAATTTGCCGTAGTTTAGACTTGAACTTTAACGATAGGGGCGAACCAGAAATGTGAGCAAGTCGGACTGGTCGTGACCGAAGTAGTTATACTGATATCATCACTTCTTTTTGCGGATATACAAAACGACGCGAGCGCCAACGCGCATGCGGAAGCACTCATACGCGAAGCTGACCGGTATGGTGGGATCATGAATTATGATTCTGCAACCCCGAATCCGGAGCAACCAGGAACTGTCTATCTCACAATCATGATCGACAATCAGGCACAAGCGTTTGCGGAAACTGTTCGTAATCTGGAAGGCGTCTACGCCTCCTATGTTAAGCCGGGTGTGGAACGGCCATAACACTGGCGCCGGATTGCCGATTCTTTTCAAGGAGAGGAAAGTCCAATGGCACGCAAAACCACAAAAGTTACATCAGTAAGCGGCTCCCAGCCAGAATTGATTGTCCTTGCCAAGCCGGCTGCCGCATTGCGGACAAGGAATAGAGGATTAACATCACAAGCAGGTCTTCCCACCGCCAAGGCGGAGAGAAAACTCAATAAATATGATGCCGTCATGAAACCTCTTTTCGGTCCAAGCGAGGAGAGAATTGAGACCCATAGAATGGCGCGTGAATCAATGTCTTCGACATCACTAATGTCCCTTTCAAGCTTCTATCGCGTTGAGGCAGAGGAAAAGAATTTGGAGAAAATCCAAAAAGACCTACTGGATGAGGATTTATTTGAAGGCGCTTACATCAAACCACCGGTTGAGGCGCCTGAGGAAATCAACTCAATGATCGCAATAGCAGACGCACCGCCTTCATCAACGTCCGATTTTTCAGCGAGGCAAATCTATCTGAATGCAGCACCAGCTGGCGTTGATGCCCGTTGGGCATGGACCCAGGCTGGGGGAAGAGGGGAAGATATACGCATTGTCGATCTGGAAGGCAGCTGGCGATTTACCCATGAAGACCTGATGCAAAAGCAGGGAGGTGTCATTGGTGGCTCCGTTATTGATGATGTTGGTTGGAGAAATCACGGGACAGCTGTAATCGGAGAATATGGAGGCGACATAAACGGATTGGGCATCCAGGGAATTTGCTCAGACGCGATCACCAGCGCGGTGTCCTTCAGTGGCTTGGGAACAAGCGGTGCTATCAACCTTGCTGCCTCCAATCTCAGGGCCGGAGATATCTTGCTTCTGGAACTTCATCGGCCAGGTCCACGGCATAATTTCCAAGGCCGCCCAGACCAGCGGGGATACATCGCAATCGAATGGTGGCCGGATGATTTCGCAGCAATCTTAAATGCCTCCAGACAGGGCATCATCGTGGTGGAGGCTGCCGGGAATGGTGCAGAAGACTTAGATGATCCAATCTATGAAACCCCTCCCTTTGGTTTTCCGGCTGATTGGACAAATCCATTCCGACGAAACAATCGGGATTCTGGCGCCATTGTTGTCGGTGCAGGCGCACCGCCCCCGGGAACGCACGGGCGTGACCATGGACCAGACAGATCACGTCTCGGGTTTTCAAATTACGGCGCACTGATCGACGCGCAGGGTTGGGGTCGCGAAGTAACCACGTGCGGATATGGAGATCTGCAAGGCGGCTTGGATGAAGACTTATGGTACACAGACACATTTTCAGGAACGTCAAGCGCTTCGCCCATCATTGTCGGTACGATTGGGTGTATTCAGGGCATGGCCAAAGCGCGTGGCAGAGATGTTTTCACACCAACGGAAATCAAAGATGCCTTGCGCACAACCGGCTCTCCTCAACAAGATGCGCCGGGAAGGCCGGCAACACAACGGATCGGCAACCGTCCCGACATTCGTGCGCTGTCGCAATTACTGTTCCCATCTGGCGGGAACAAACAACCCGCAGCCTTTAGACGGGAAGTTGAATCCTGGCGTCCGCTGGAAGTTCGGGCTTTCATTGACATCAGTCCACAACTTGTAAGCGCACATACCACCGGTTCACTTCAGGCATCCCTAGTCTCGGCGCAATCGATGCGCAGCGGTGCCGTCAACTTGCAAGACCTGGTTATCATGTTTCGAATTTCCACGCTCGCCGGTCAAACAATTGAGATTGCGGGACCCGTCGGCGGTGGCAGATATCGCTATTGGGGCAGCATCGACGCCGATGGGCTCGGACAGTTGTACATAGATGAAGGCTTTTCATCGACCGGGAGCGACAATTATGACTTGATCGCTGAGATACAGGGGGTCGAAACGCGCTTTGCCTTCGATTCTACCCTGCAGCGATACCAACAGGTATGACAATCGACGCTCAGGCACCGGCAGAACCAGTGCCGGTGCCAACGCCACGACAAACGCAGATGTGTTGCGCTTCAAATAGGTTTACCTCGCCTTCGTAGCGCCCCCTAGAATTGCCTCCGAAGCGGTTTTCAAGATCTCTGCAAGTTGTGCAAAGTTATTGCCAAGCGGAGAGGTGTCACGCCATATCAAAGATATGTGTCGACGGGCTTGCGCATGATCGATGGGTTTCACAACCAAGGCGCTGTCTCTGCTTGCCTCTACAAGCGCATACAAACTTGGCAAGACTGCAATGCCCGCACCCATGGCCGCCATTTGGCGAATGGCATCCAGACTTGTGCCTTCATACTCTGAACTCACAAAAGCGCCAGATTGCTTTGCCAACGCATGGATCGCGAGATTTAGATGATGACCGTGTCCAAGGCTTAGCAGGGGCTGCCCCTTCAACTCCCGCAATTTGACAGGTGCCCCGCCTTTCGAAAGCGGTGAGTCCATCGGAACACAAATCCACAACGTCTCAAAGAACAACGGTATGTGAAGGCTATCAGGATGGTCTTCCGCAGTCGAAATGAGGACATCAAGACGTCCATCGCGCAATTGCCGATCGATATCAACGGTGCGCCCTTCATAAACACCGAGCCTAAGTTCAGGAAACATCTGATGAAGTTCTTTGGTCGCGTGTGGTAAGAGATAGGGGCCAACAGAGGGAATGACGCCAAGGCGAATTCTGCCCGCCAAAGAAGCATCATTATGCACACTAGCGACTTTCAACTCCTCTACCTGACGCAAGATCACACGGGCCCGCCGGACAACCTCTTCCCCGTTCGGAGTAAGCACTGCACCGTGTCGTCCACGCTCAACCAACGATGTTTTCAACTCCATTTCTAAATCAGCAATTTGAGCAGAAAGACTCGGCTGTGATACATGCATACGTTTCGCAGCCTCGTTAAACCTGCCGGTTTCAGAGATTGCTACCAGATATTGTAATTGCTTAAGGGTTGGACGCATCTGACCATTCACTCTTCAATAGGTTTTTCCTATTCTAATCATCATAATTTACGATTTGAATTATTGAACATCAACATACATTTGACCACCAACGGCTAGAAATAATTTTCAGATATCTATTTGCGATCAGTATCTAGATCCAACTGTGCCCAACCTACAGGACCACAGGCATCAAATGTTTCTGCCCCACAGAACTGAAACCTAGAAGCACTTAGATCTCGAAGACCATGGCAAACATTGTAAACAAAGTGAATGACTTCCTGAAACTCGAAACTTCGGCTGGCATTGTCTTGATGTTTGCCGCTGCTTTGGCGCTATTTGCAAGTAACTCATTCCTGAGCCCCTACTACGCAAGCTTCCTTTCAACTCCAGTTGAGATAAAGATCGGGTCTTTGGAATTGGCAAAGCCACTTCTGCTTTGGATCAATGACGGTCTAATGGCGATCTTCTTCTTTTTGGTTGGGTTAGAGATAAAACGCGAAGTCATTAGTGGTGAACTCTCCAGTTTTAGCAAAGCGTCTCTGCCCTTCCTGGCTGCCATCGGCGGCATGGCAGGCCCGGCAATCATTTATTCCTTCATCAATTGGGGAGATCCGGAAACCATGCGTGGTTGGGCCATCCCCTCCGCAACCGATATTGCCTTTGCTTTGGGCGTTCTCGCCCTGCTTGGAAGTAGAGTCCCTGTTACTTTAAAAATCTTTTTGCTCGCCTTGGCGATCATCGATGATATCGGCGCCATTGCAATCATCGCTGTTTTCTACACCGAGAACCTCTCTGTAGAAATGCTGGGTATGGCCCTTGCTGGGTTTACGTTGCTTATCGGATTAAATCGTTTCGGCATCAAATCGATCACGCCCTATGCGTTGGTCGGATTGTTCATCTGGGTTTGCGTATTAAAGTCTGGCGTTCATGCCACACTAGCCGGTGTCCTGACCGCCCTCGCGATCCCTATGAAAGGCAAGACGGAAGAATCACAGTCTCCCCTGCACTATTTGGAGCACTCGCTTCACCCTTGGGTGGCGTTTATGGTTCTTCCGATCTTTGCTTTTGCAAATGCGGGTGTCACCCTCGCAGACATTGCCTTGGCGGACCTAACTTCAAAAGTACCCCTTGGCATCGCACTTGGTCTGTTCTTCGGCAATCAGATCGCCATTTTCACGCTAACATTCCTGGCAGTGAAAATAGGCGTGGCAAAACTGCCAGCAGACGTTCGCTGGGTGCAAATATATGGTACAGGTTGTTTGGCAGGGGTTGGCTTTACCATGAGTTTGTTTATAGGAACATTAGCGTTCAGCGACCCAGAGCTTATTAACCAGGTGAGATTGGGCGTGCTGATGGGGTCATTTGCTTCTGCAGTGCTGGGATACACAATCCTCAGGATTACCAGTAAGGAAAATGTCGCCGGCAACCCTGCGTCGTTGAACACAGCATGAAGAGAAAGCGGATAACATGGCTGGAAACTTGTAAATGGAAAGTTTGCTTTCTCCGGTCATCCTGTTTTTCATTCTCGGTGCGCTAGCCGCTTTTGCACGGTCAGACTTATCCTTTCCAGAACCGCTCTCCAAAACCCTTTCATTGTACTTGATGTGCGCAATCGGGTTAAAAGGCGGTGTCCTGGTTTCGGAAAACGGGTTTTCCTCTGACTTGATTGCAGCTTCCGCAGCAGGCTTGTTTTTAAGCTGTATCATTCCGGTTGGGGCCTTTTTCATCTTGAGGATGTTTGCCAAGCTGGATGCGACCAACGCGGCTGCAGTGGCTGCACACTATGGCTCCGTAAGCGTTGTGACCTTCATTGCAGGCAATCAAATATTGACAGATGTTGGCTCAGCACCCGCAGGCTATATGATTGCTGTTCTCGCTCTGATGGAAACGCCAGCGATCATCGTTGGACTTTTTCTCGCGCGACGATACGCTGCGGACGATGTTCAACAAAACAATGATCTTGTCCGTGAAACATTGCTAAACGGCTCTGTCGTATTGCTGGCAGGGAGCTTTTTTATCGGCTTGATCGTAGGCAAGGACGGGTTCATTCCAATCAGCCCTGTCTTTGAAACGGGTTTTACAGGTCTTCTTTGCCTTTTCCTTTTAGACATGGGGCTTGTTGCCGCGCGGCGTTTGAGAAATTCCCGAACCCTGACCTTTCGACTGGTCTTTTTGGGTGTTGCCTTTCCGGTCATCAATGGCACGATTGGATGTTTGATCGGTGTCATGCTTGGACTCGATGCTGGCACAGCGACGGCCCTTGGTATTTTGGGTGCCAGTGCATCTTACATCGCTGTTCCCGCAGCCATGCGCCTCGCCTTGCCCAAGGCTGATCCGGGTTTGTACCTTACGATGTCCCTTGCAATTACATTTCCATTCAACATCATGGTTGGCATCCCGCTATACTATAATTTGGTGAAACTGGTGGTCTGAAAATGATTGAGAGAAATTCAAGACGTATCGAGGTCTTTGTCGATCAACCGCTTCTGCGCCGTATTCGCGATGTGGCAGCGGAGGCTGGAGTGGTTGAGTATACAATATTGCCAACGCTTGGAGGACAAGGCGAGAGAGGCAGATGGCATGACGACCAAGTGACTGGTGGGGCCGGAAGCAAAGTAATCCTGCTGACATATGTAAGCGAAGAAATCGCCGTCAAATTTCTGGAACTGCTACAACCACTTATGGAAGAATATGGATTGTTTGTTGCCAGTTCGAATTCCGAAATAACATACGAAGAATGAATTAGGAAAGCGCCGCATCAATAGCATCTGATAGTTTCGATACAATCTCATCAACATGCTGCGATTCCATAATGAAAGGCGGCGCAAGCAGGACATGATCGCCACGCTTGCCATCAATGGTGCCTCCCATCGGATAGCACATAAGACCAGATTCAAACGCATTCTTTTTAATTTTTTTGTTTATCTGCAAGGACGGATCAAAACAGGCTTTCGTGTTCCGATCTTCCACGATTTCAAGACCAAGGAACAAACCCCTCCCACGTATATCTCCGATATGCGGATGTTGGGAAAACACGCGATGTAACTCTGCCATGAGTTGCCCCCCCATCTCCACCACCTTGTCGATGAGGTTATGCTCATGCATGTAATTCAAGACGGCCAGACTTCCTGCACAGGCAGCCGGATGCCCAATGTACGTGTAACCATGCTGAAAGAAACCCGATCCCGCCTCGATTGCTGCGTAGATTTTCTTACTGCATAACGTGGCGCCAATCGGTTGATATCCTGCTCCCAATCCTTTGGCGATGGAAACGATATCCGGGACGATCCCGTCCTGCTCACTTGCAAACAATGAACCGGTACGCCCCATCCCACACATCACTTCATCTAAAATGAGCAGTATCCCGTAGTGATCGCAGATTTCACGAATTCTCTGAAAATAACCCTCAACCGGCGGGACTGCACCTAAAGTTGCTCCAACAACGGGTTCAGCGACAAACGCCATTACATTTTCTGGCCCTAGACGCACAATCTCCGCCTCAAGTTCATTTGCGACCCGCTGGCCAAACTCAAACTCAGATTCGGACTCTAATCTCTCTCTATATTGATAGCACGGAGCAATATGCGTTGTTTCAATCATGAGAGGTGCGAAAGGTTCACGACGCCACTCATTGCCGCCAGCGGCCAAAGCACCAAGTGTGTTACCATGGTAACTCTGTCTTCGCGCGATCACGCGATGCCGGCTTTTTTCACCAATCTCGAGATAGTATTGCCGGGCGAGCTTGATAGCGGACTCCATCGCTTCAGAACCACCGGATACGAAGTATACACGGTCAAGCCCGTCCGGCGCTCGTTGTATCAACGTCTCTGCCAATTCTTCAGCAGGTTGAGAGGTAAAAAATCCGGTATGAGCAAACGCAACTTGATCTAATTGCGTTTTGATCGCGTTTGTCACGTCCTGATTACTGTGTCCAAGACAGGAAACCGCTGCACCCCCACTCCCGTCAAAATACTGTTTGCCATCTGTATCTATCAGATAACATCCGTCACCATGGGAAATCGTAGGTGGGTTTGCTTTTGTATGGCGGTGAAAAACGTGGGACATCAGAACAGACTCAATATTGTTTTGCAGCGTTCATCATATCCTCATCGTAGGCAAATATGGAAGGACCTCCGCCGGTATGCACAAACAAAATCCGGCTATCAGTGTGTTGACGACCCCACGCAATAGCAGCGGCCATCGCTTTCCCGGTATAAACTGGATCAAGAATAAGACCCTCTTGTCGCGCCAATAAGGAAATTGCCATTTTTGTTTCGGGGCCTGCAACGCCGTATCCAGGCGCCAGAAATGAATCCGTAAGGGAAACATCTGTCGCGACAGCTACAGAACTCTCTTCAAGCAGTTCCGCAATCTGATTGAGACGTTCTGTTATTCTCGGTTTCTGCTGCTCCGCGGAACGGCGCACGCACACACCCTCAACCGGAATATCACATCCCATCGCACGCAATCCGTAGAGCAAGCCGCCATGCGTGTTTCCAGAACCAGATGGTACGAAAATAACATCTGGTTGTTCAGCCAAGGTTTCCAGTTGTTTGACCAACTCAACAGCCGCATCAACATAACCAAGGGCGCCGAGAGGAGGATGCGCGGGATGCAAATGAACAACATAAGGTGTTTTGCCTTGATCCCTCAAATTTTCGGCTATCGCCTCCAGATTTCTGTCAGCACCTTCTTCATCCTCACCTTTGGGAAAGCTATAGACCGTTGCGCCTAGAAGATGATCCAGCAAAACGTTTCCAGACTGAGTATAATTCTGAGACTTTTTCGCAACCCTGTTTTCAAGTTGGACATGGCATTCAACACGACACTTGGCACATGCAGCCGCAGCCGTTCGTACAAAGTTTGATTGCACCGCACCTGTTATCAACAGTGCATCAGCGCCCTTCGCCAAAGCATCGCCCAAATAATACTCCATTTGTCGAACTTTGTTCCCGCCAAATGCCAGCCCGTTACAATCGTCGCGTTTAATGTGAAACGAGTGCACACCCAATGCGCTGGCAAGGTTATGCTGCGATTCGAGCGGAGTTGGATCCGGCCACAAGCTTGCCCGTGGAAAATCCTTGAGACGTTCAAGCGGCAAGTGCGTATATCCTCCAACTAGGCTGTAGCATTAACCCTTCTGCGTTGCATCAAATAGACGAAGCCCAGAATCAACAAAGCAGGAATATAGAACCATTCTTTCGCAGGTCTTTCCGCCGCCTCGCGAACTTTCGACAAAACCACGGGCTGATCGCCATAGAAATCAAATAGGTTTCCGATTTTTTCAAAAAACGGCGTCTGCGGGAAGGGTTCTTCAACCTTTGCCAATCCATCCTCCAGGATAATCGTGAGCCCTGCCTTTTCCAATCGAGCGACCGCATCTGCTCGATCCCCAAGGGGTACAAGCAAGGTGGTCTGTGTCATTTCACCAGAATCAAAATCAGGTCCGCTGACTACGAAGGTAAGTACCCCATCTGGTGTTGCTTCGCCTACGACATCGTAGACTTTAACCGGATCTGTATCGTTATAAGGTGGGTACACCTGATCCAACCAGTATCCTGGCCTGAACAACGTGAACGCAACCAATAGGAGAAGAGCAGACTCCCACGCCTTGTTTCGCGTCAACCACCAACCCTGTGTCGCCGATGCAAACAACATCATCGCGATCACCGCTACCACAAAAACAAAAATCGCTTTTGTCCAACTGACATCGATCAACAGCAGCTCAGTATTGAAGATAAACAAAAACGGCAAAAGTGCAGTCCGGATATCATACGCAAATCCTTGGATACCAGTCCTAATAGGGTCACCCTTGGAAATAGCAGCAGCCGCAAACGCCGCCAAACCAACTGGGGGCGTATCATCCGCGAGAATACCAAAATAAAAGACAAACAAATGCACAGCAATCAATGGAATAATCAGTCCACTTTTAGCGCCCAACGCAAGGATGACTGGCGCCATTAGGGATGAAACCACGATGTAGTTCGCGGTCGTCGGCAATCCCATTCCCAAGATGAGACTCATAACCGCAACCATCAAAAGCATTACCATGAGATAGCCGCCAGAAGCGTATTCAACCAGCTCACCAATTACCTGATGTGCACCAGTCAGCGAGATGGTCCCGACAATGATCCCTGCTGCACCGGTTGCGACCCCGATCCCAATCATGTTTCGGGAGCCGGAGATCATGCCTTCAATCCACTCACCCCATCCACGTTTAAACGCTGCACCTAAATCACCCTGGCCTCGCATGATTGCTTTTAAAGGATGCTGGGTAAGCGCGACCGTGATCATGGCAAGCGTTGCCCAATAGGCAGAAAAAGCAGGTGAAAGCCTTTCGATCACGATACACCAGATCAAAATAACGATTGGTAAGATGTAATACAGCCCTGTCATTGCGGTTGCGCCTGCACGCGGCAACTCGGTAATCGGCGCGTTGGGATCATCAATCACCAGGTCATCATATCTGGATGCAAACCAGAGCAAAATCAGATAAGCGACACTACAAAGCACAATCACTACCGGGAAGGCAAAATTGGGAAGCGCAACTTTTATCCAGCCCATGCCAAAGTACACAGCCATACCCAAAAGAGCGATCCCGATAAATCCGGAGAGGACACCAATAATTTTGGATCCCACCGTCATGGTAGAACTTGGCTTGTCCAAGCCTTTAAGACCAAGTTTCATCGCCTCCAAATGCACAATGTAAACCAACGCAATGTAGCTAACCAACGCAGGAACAAGCGCATGCTTGATAATTTCGGTGTAGCTAACGCCGGTAAACTCAGCCATCAAAAACGCCGCAGCACCCATTACTGGAGGCGTGAGCTGACCGTTTGTAGATGAAGCAACCTCCACAGCACCTGCTTTTTCAGGTGTAAAACCCGTCCGTTTCATCAGAGGGATTGTAAAAGTTCCTGTCGTCACGGTGTTGGCAATAGAAGACCCAGAATACAGACCGCTCATAGCCGAAGCAACAACAGCGGCTTTTGCTGGCCCCCCACGGAAATGCCCCATGAGTGCAAAGGAAACTTTGATAAAGTAGTTCCCTGCGCCCGCCTTTTCGAGAATGGAACCGAATAAAACAAATAGGAAAATCAACGACGCGGAAACCGACAAAGCGACCCCGAAGACCCCCTCTCCCTGCATCCAGTAGTGCCACATAGCCTTTCCATAAGAGGCACCTTTCCATTGCATGACTTCAGGAAGCCAACGCGCATCACCCCCAAAGGTGTATAAAAGGAAAACACAGGCAACAATGACCAGTGGAAGTCCGAGCGCACGATAAACCGTGATCAACAGGATAATCATGCCAATCGTCGAAATAACGAGGTCAGCAGTCGTGGGCAGACCGGCTCTCACAGCTATCTCGTTTCTGAACCAAACAATATAAAGGCAAGAAATTACCCCAAGTGCCGCAAGTACCCAATCATACCAAGGGATGTAGTCTTTGGGGCTGTTTTTGAAAAGCGGGAAGGCCATCGCCGCGAGCAACAGACCAAACGCCAAATGAATGAGCCTGGCATTGGAGTTTGTAACAACACCGACGCCAATCATTTCCTGAACCAGAAACGGCACGTTTGAAGCAATGTAGAGTTGAAAGAACGCCCAAGCCAGAGCAACCCAAAAAATCAGGTTTTTTTGCCAACCGACAGGGTTACGCCCTCCGGTATCCGTAGCTGTAAACTGTTCCAGATTATCATTGCTCGCAGTATCTGAATTGGCCATCCCGGCTCCTCCCCTGAACCTTTTACCGGCGATGAACCGGCACTTCACCAGTTCGAATTCAGAATTTCAAAACTCAAACTTATATCATTCAGCAAGGCCACGAATGGCCTTGCTGCATCTGGATGACAAAAATTACATCCAGCCTTTTTCTTTATAATACTTCGCTGCGCCAGGATGTAGCGGAGCAGAAAGAGAATCCGTGATCATCTCTTCCGGCTTCAAATTCGCAAACGCTGGGTGCAGACCTTTAAAATCGTCAAAGTTCTCAAACACTGCTTTTACAACCGTATAAACAACTTCCTCAGGCACATCGACACTGGAGACAAACGTTGCACCCACACCAAAGGTTTGAACATCGTTATCATTGTTATACATGCCGGCTGGAATAACAGCCTTCCGGTAAAACGGATTGTCTGCAACCAGCTTGTCAATCGCTTCGCCTTCGACAGAGACCAGATGTGCATCGCAAGTAGCAAGCGATTCCTGCGTGAGCGCAGAAGGGTGACCAACCAGCCAGAAGTAGGCATCAATCTTGCCGTCACACACCGCTTGACCCGTTTCAGCTGACTTCATTTCCGCTGCCAGTTTAAGGTCTGAACGCTGCCAACCAAGGGCCTCTTCAATGACTTCCCAAGTACCGCGTGTACCGGAGCCAGGGTTACCAATGTTCAACCGCTTACCTTTTGCATCGGTAAGCGTTTTGATGCCGGAAGCATCAGAGGCGATGACAGTCACCGGTTCTGGGTGCACAGAAAAAACTGCACGCAGGTTTTCAAACTTACCCTGGTCTTCGAACTTGGAAGTGCCGTTATAGGCGTGGTATTGCCAGTCTGACTGAGCCACACCAAACTCCAACTCGCCAGCACGAATGGTGTTAATATTGTAAATAGAACCGCCGGTCGATTCTGCGGAACAACGAATACCGTGGTCTTTCCGGTCTTTGTTTACCAAGCGGCAGATCGCGCCACCAGTTGGATAATAAACCCCGGTAACACCACCCGTACCAATCGATATAAATTTCTGCTGAGCCTGAACTGCTCCCGTCATGGCCACAGCCAAACCGACAGCTGTAAGCGCACCAAATAGTTTTCTCATAAGTCTCACTCCCATTGGTAGTTTGTAAGAAAGGATTTGAAGATGGGACTACCTGAACCCGCTGAATTTAAACTAACCTTCCTTCGGCGGTAGACTGTAACAGGACGATTAAAACGTCAAGCAGAACTGATAATCGAGCGTTTGCACTCCATCCTTGTGCAAAAATGGCGAGTATTAGTCTCAAAACATGGTGATTAGCATGCATTTGGATTTTAAAACGGAATGAAAAATTCACTCACATCACTCTGTTTAAAAAGAACAAATCTCCTCAAACTGATTTTTTCCAAAAATGAAAAAGTGAATTTTTCGACTTCACTTATACGCGCGGCAGCTTGCCGCAGTCGCCAAAACCTGATTTAACGACACGTCTGTACGGGGATACAGAAGGAACTGTGCCCCACTTTTCAGGGTTTGGAGGAAAATAAATCATGACAGAAAAACTTAATCGCAGGAAATTCCTTAAGGGCAGCGCCGTTGCATCGACAGTTGCAGCCGGTGCTCTAGCAGCACCAGCCATAGCACGTGCTGAACCAACGGTACTGAAAGTTCAGGCCGCTTGGGGTGGTGGCATTTTCTTGGAGAATGCAAAATCCTATGTCGACCGCGTGCATGCAATGGCCGGTAAAGACCTTAAAATTGACCTGCTTGCTGTGAACTCAGTTGTTAAGACAGGCCAAATGCAAAACGCTGTTCACCGCGGAACACTGGATGGCGCACATTACGTGCCAGCATACTGGTACTCAAAATCAAAAGCAGCCTCCCTATTCGGAACAGGTCCTTGCTTTGGATGGTCTTCAAACGAAGTGTTGGGCTGGATCCATTATGGTGGCGGCCAAGAGCTGTTTGATGAGCTGATGGGCAATTTGGGACTCAACGTTGTCTCGTTCTTCAACTCTCCGATGCCAGCACAGCCAATGGGTTGGTTTAAAGAAGAGATTAAAGATGCATCGCAGATGTCTGGACTTAAGTACCGTACGGTTGGTCTTGCTGCTGACGTTCTTCTCGAAATGGGAATGTCCGTTGTTCAGTTGCCAGGCGGTGAAATTCAGCCCGCGATGAAGTCAGGTCTTATTGATGCTGCAGAGTTTAACAACCCAACCTCAGACCGTGACTTCGGAATGCAGGATGTTTCCAAGCATTATCATCTTGCTTCATTCCATCAGTCTCAGGAATTCTTTGAGGTTACCTTTAACAAGGATAAGTATAACTCACTTCCCGCAGAGCATCAGGCAATTCTGAAGCATGCTTCCGAAGCTGAAAGCTCAAACTTCTACTGGCACAACACCAAGCGCTATGCGGAAGATCTGGTGAAATTGCGTGATGAGCAAGGTGTCAACGTATACCGCACACCAGACTCAGTGATGGCGGAACAGCTTAAAGCTTGGGACAAGGTTGTTGAACGTATCTCAGGTGAAGATCCATTCTTCGCAAAGGTTGTTGAATCACAGAAGAAATACGCAAAAGATGTGATGAACTACCTCAACCTGAACCAGCCTGACTACAAGCTGGCTTACGAGCACTACTTCGGTTAATCCCGAAATTGAAAACAGCATTGTGGGGCCGCATATCGCGGCCCCTTTGCATACCCTAAATATAAATCTGGTTTAGACAGAAAGTCAGGGGCAAACCATCCTGGGGAGGTTTTTGTGGAACGCTTCATCTATGCCATTGAAGGCTTAAATGTATGGGTCGGCCGTGCATTTGGGTGGTGCATACTAATTCTGACACTTGCAGTGGCCTACGAGGTCTTTGTCCGTTACGTGCTAAACGCGCCAACGGTCTGGTCACTCGATATGCAGATACAAATGTATGGCGCTTTGTTCTTGATGGCGGGACCATATGCCCTGGCACAAGGGGCCCATGTACGCGGTGACTTCTTGTACCGGTTGTACCCGGTCAGACGGCAGGCTTTATCTGATTTCATCTTGTACATCCTGTTTTTCTTTCCAGGGATGGCAGCGCTCTTTTTCGCCGGCTGGCTGGCTGCAGACGAAAGCTGGCGGTTCAAGGAAGTCAGCCTTAACAGCCCAGCCGGCATTCAGATTTATTACTTCAAAACACTGGTACCCGTCGTCGGGCTTTTGATGATGCTTCAAGGTGTGGCTGAGATGCTGCGCTGTTGGCGTGCAATGAAAACCGGAGAATGGATGCCGCGCTTGGACGATGTCAAAGAGACGGAAGATCTACTGGCCGAAGCAGATCTCGACCAACACTTAAAGAAATAACAAACAATATAACACTTGCAGTTTATCGAGTTTAAAAATGTCTAATCCTGAAGTCGCGATTTTAATGCTGACCAGCTTTATTTTTCTGGTCTTACTCGGGTTTCCCGTTGCCTTCACCCTAATTGGCATGGGGTTGGGATTTGGATTTTATTATTACACCACGCAGGGCGATACAGTCGCAACAATGGCTGATATTCTCAGCAACCGTATTTTCTTTTTGTTTGCGGACCGAACCTTTGAAGTGATGGACAACCCGATTCTGGTGGCAATTCCGTTGTTCCTGTTTATGGGTTACATCGTTGAGCGGGCCAGTATTGTCGACAAACTGTTCTTCTCTCTGTACCTCGCTGCGCGAAACCTCCCGGGATCTATGGCAATTGCAGCACTGATAACATGCGCGGTGTTCTCTACCGCATCCGGCATCGTTGGCGCTGTTGTGACCTTGATGGGACTGCTCGCGTTTCCCGCAATGGCCAACGCAAACTACAATCGTCAATTTGCGTCGGGCGTGATATGCGCCGGTGGCACACTTGGGATTCTTATTCCTCCCTCAATCATGTTGATCGTCTATTCTGCGATTGCAGAGCTCTCTCCTCTGCGCCTATATGCAGCAGCAGTGTTTCCCGGTTTGCTGTTGGCAGGTTCTTACATCGTATACGTCGTAATACGCGTTTTGATAAATCCCTCACTTGCGCCAAAACCAAAGGATGAAGATTTACCGCCCACCTCACAAATATGGCGGGAACTGCTCGTATCCTTTGTACCTCTTACCGTTCTGATCATGTTGGTGCTTGGCTCTATCCTCGGCGGATTGGCGACACCGGCAGAAGCAGCTGCAATGGGTGCTGCTGGGGGGATCGTGCTTGCCTGGCTGTATCGCTCGTTAACCTGGCAAAAACTGAAAGAAAGTGTCTTCCTAACTGCCAAGGCTACCGCCATGGTTTGCTGGCTGTTTATCGGTGCATGGATTTTTACTTCCGTATTCTCGCTGCTAGGTGGTGAAGAACTTGTCAAAGAATGGGTCCTAAGTCTCGATCTTGAACCATGGATGTTCCTCGTAATCGCTCAGTTGATCATCTTCCTATTGGGTTGGCCACTGGAATGGTCGGAAATTTTGATCATTTTCATCCCGATATTCTTGCCCATGCTGCCGCTTTTTGACGTTAATCCTTATTTCTTTGCGATGTTGGTTGCATTGAATCTGCAAACCTCCTTCCTCACACCACCGATGGCCATGTCCGCCTACTATCTGAAAGGCGTGCTTAAGACACAAATCGAGTTAGTGGAGATTTTCAAAGGCCTTATGCCGTATCTTGCCATCGTCATTTTCTGCATGGTTTTGATGTATCAATTCCCGGGAATTGCGCTTTGGTTCCCAGACTATTTGTTCGGCAAATGGATCCCCTAGGAAACCAACATGTCTGACGTGCCACCCAATGGTCTGACTGCTACGGATGCTCTGGAAAAAATCCGGGAAGGCTGGGTTTCTTCTGTAGAGCTGACACAAGCTTGCCTTGAGCGGATAAAACAAACAGATGACCAAGTTCATGCCTGGGTACAGGTTGACCATGAGATGGCCCTGGCTCAGGCAGAAGAGATGGATGCCATTCGTCGGGCAGGCAAACCTTTGGGCACCCTCCACGGCATTCCAGTCGCCTTAAAGGATATCATTGATACGATTGATTACCCGACCGAGTACGGAACCAAAGCCTGTGCGGGCCGGCAACCGGACGCAGATGCCCAAATCGTCAATCATCTACGAGAGGCTGGTGCCGTTATCCTCGGAAAAACCGCTACCGCGGAACTGGCCTATGTTTCACCGCCCAAAACCCGCAACCCGCATAATCCTGAGCACTCTCCAGGTGGCTCCTCCAGCGGTTCAGCTGCAGCCGTTGCCGCATATCATGTACCCCTTTCGATTGGCACTCAAACCGGCGGCTCCGTTATCCGCCCCGCTTCCTATTGTGGGACTTTCGGTTTCAAGCCCACAAGCGGGGTAATCCCGAGAACAGGCATTTTACAAACCTCAAATACGCTGGATCAGCCAGGGGTCTTTGGAAGATCATTGCAAGATGTAGCATTATTGTGTGATGCACTGGCTGGTTATGACCCTACAGACGCGGCTTCATATCCAAGACCACGACCTAAGCTAAGCAAAGGCCTTTTGGCTGACGTACCGGTAGAACCGGATTTCGCCTGGATAGACCTTCCCTTTAACGATCGGCTGTCTTCAGACTGTAGAGATGGCATGGAAGAAATCGTTAGCAGTTTGGATGGTCGCGTCGAACGCATTCAAGCGCCCGATTTTTTTGCTGGCCTGCTCGAAACCCAACAAAAAATCCATGAATATGAGCTATGCCATCACCTCGAAGATTTATTGAACAAAAACTGGGAAAACATCAGCGAGAAACTTAAAGCAAACGTTGAGCGCGGGAGAAGCATCACCCAGGCAGAGTACGATGATGCGAAGGCGTTGCGAGGACAGGTAATCGAATTTTTCGGAGAATTCTTTATGGATTTCGATGCGATCATCACACCCGCGGCAACAGGGGAAGCTCCCAGATATGATGAGGGACACACTGGAGACCCGGCATTCTGTCAGGTTTGGACCTTGGCAGGATTACCCTGCTTGAGCCTGCCTCTTTTGGTTGGAGAGAACAATTTGCCAATTGGTGTGCAACTGGTCGGCGGGCATGAAGAAGACGATAGACTATTCAGAACAGCAAGCTGGTTATTGACGGAACTCGGCTGAAATGCTGTTTTTAAATGAGGAGAAGTTTGATGTTGGGCCATAAAACAAAAATAATTATGGGGCTAATCGCAACAGCCGGGATTGGTATATTTGTTTTCGCGTTGGCTGCATCCATTTCTTCCGGCTTCGCAGGATTTTATGGTGGTCTTCCATTCTGGGTGATCGTCCTGTTTGTGATGGGCCTCGCATTCTACGATTTTCTCGATGACTGCCTGAACGTCTCTGAAGGAACAAAGTTTTTCATGCAACTGGCTGGTATCGTATTTTGCGGTACTGCTTTCACGTATGCAGGTTGGGGAACCTCTACCCTCTTCGCGGAAAAAGATGAAATTCTCGTACGAAGCTCATTTTTTGGTAATTATACAGCGCCAGCAATCTGGTATGAGGTTTTCTGGATGGTCTTTGCCTTCTTCGCCGCTACACTCACATTTGTCTTGGTCATGCGGAAACTTGCAAAAATGCCCCAAAATCAATCGGGATAGCGCCGGAAATTCTCATGTCGGAAAAACCTAAACTTTGGATAACCCGTAAATTATCGGACGCCATTCTAAAGCGTGCCGAACGGGATTATGACTGCATCATAAACCATGGAGATGGTTTGCACTCCAACGAGGAAATAGTTGAAATGAGTGCAAATGTGGATGCAATACTGCCTTGCCACTCTGAGATTTTCCGGGATGAAACCGTTGACCAGCTCAACCCAAGAGTAAAAATAATCGCAAATCATTCGGTTGGCGTTGACCACTGTGACATACCCGCTCTGAAAGCCCGAGGCATTGCGGTCACGAACACACCCGACGTTCTTTCAGATGCAACCGCAGAGATTGCGTTCCTGTTAATGCTGGGAGCAGCCCGACGTGCTGTTGAAGGGGACCGACTTGTGCGCAAAGGCGAATGGGATTTCTGGTCTCCTGCCTTCATGGTCGGCAAGGAAGTATCTGGAAGCCGAATTGGAATTATTGGCATGGGACGTGTGGGCCAGGCGATGGCACGCAATGCCCGCGGCTTCAATATGGAAGTGCATTACCACAATCGTTCCCGCTTGGTGCCTGAAAAGGAGCAAGGTGCCCAGTTTCATGAAAACATTGAAAGCCTGTTGGAAGTCGCCGACTTTCTCTCACTCCATTGCCCGGCCACTCCTGAAACAACTGGATTGATGAATAAAGAGCGTTTCGCATTACTGCCTGCCGGGGCCGTCCTTGTAAACACGGCACGCGGTGCTTTGGTAGATGAAAATGCTCTGATCGAAGCGCTCGACACCGGCAGGCTTTCAGCCGCCGGATTGGATTGTTTTGTCACAGAACCCGGTGGCAACCCAAACCTATCTGGATATGACAACGTGTTTATGCTCCCACATATCGGCAGTGCCACCGTTAAGACCAGAGATGCTATGGGTTTCCGGGCATTGGACAATCTCGATGCTTTCTTTTCAGGAAAGACACCAAAAGATCTCCTCTAATCGCTTAAAGTTGAAGTTTTGGCCCTTGACCTTCCAGTAGCTGGAAGCCTTACTTCTGATTTTTACAACGCGAGACGATGATCGTGACCTACGTCGAACAAACCAAAACCGTGAACTGGAAGTGCCGTCCAACCTGGAAGCGGGCTTCAATCAACACATCCTGGTGTTTGCTCGGTTGCGCAATCGGCGATCTCGGCACTATCGCTTACTTTCAGTTTATGGAAATTGACTGGCCGACACTTGCTATTATGACCTTGGCGGTGATCAACGGTCTATTAACGTCTATAGCGCTGGAAACCTTCATACTATCGCGTCAAATGAGCCTGAAAGCAGCTTTTCAAACTGCAATCGGAATGTCATTCATATCCATGATCGCAATGGAAGTCGCCATGAATACGGTAGACGTAGTATTGACGGGCGGTGCAAGGTTAACATGGTGGGTTGTCCCCATCATGCTCTTCGCAGGCTTTATTACACCCTTGCCTTACAATTACTGGCGATTGAAAGTCCTTGGAAAATCATGCCACTAAAGGCTCAAGATGAACATTCAACAAGCTTCAGAACAGTCTGACCTCTCTGTCAAAACAGTTCGATATTATGATGAGATAAAACTCGTGGAACCGGCACGTTTAAGCAACGGATATCGTGATTATTCTGAAAATGACGTGCATAAATTGAAGTTCCTCAATCGAGCAAAGTGTCTCGGCTTCTCTCTGGATGATTGTCGGCAGCTTCTGTCTCTGTATGAAGACAAAAACAGATCAAGTGCCAGCGTGAAAAAGATCGCCAAATCAAAGATAAAAGAGATCGAACTGAAGCTTGCAGAATTAGACTCCATGCGGAAAACGCTTACTGTTCTGGTAAACTCCTGTTCTGGTGATGACAGACCAGAATGCCCCATACTAGAAGAGTTGGGAAAACACCCACCGAAACAAAACTAAGAAGCTTTTTGCTTGTTTCTCCGACATCGTTCTGAGCAATACACAACGTCAGCCCAAACTGACTTCCATTTTTTCCGCCATGAGAAACTCAGACCGCAAACAGGACAGGTTTTTGTAGGCAAATGGGGTTTTTTATACTTCATAACAAAGGCTCATCGTAAATAATGTCACCGTCAATTGTAATGCCTTTAATCACACCACCACCGCTTCCATCAAGCGCCAGGACAACACCTAGTTTTTGTGCACTATGAAGTTTTTCCAACTCCAAAGCCCGCTCTTTCTGCGCAAAGTACCGGTCAAAGGGAAAGCGCACGCGAAGGGTATTCCCGGCGGTACCGGCGTAAACGCCTCGAAGAACCGGGTCGTCAATGTTCTCCGGTAAAGTCTTATATAGGGCCTTTGCCACCCAAAACCCATTAGATGACTTCTGAAGGGAGACGAAAACAGGCTCATTGAAAACGAAGGGTTCAGATCCGCCAGGAAGGTTTTTCCCCACTGTCCCAGCAACCAGATTTATCCGCACATAGTGTCCGCGAAAAATGTCACGTGGATCGACAAAGCGTGACTGCATAACCACTTCTTCGCCGTTTCTGATGGTTTGAACACGGTCAAACAACATAGCGCCGACCAAAAGGAGCTGAACAGCAAAAACGGCGAGCAATCCCGTTTTAAAATACGTCATTGCGGCAACTCCCTTTTTGATCTGGAAATTCTCGGTGCAAGAAGTGCACCCGCAACGAGCAATACGCCCGCAACAATGTAAAATAGGCTGGTACCAAGAAGCCCACCGGCTGCTTCTGCATAAATCAGCAACATTGCACCAATAAAGCCAACATACCCCAAACGGGTGATTGACGGGCTTTCTTGCCGTGTACCCATCCTGATCATCCAAATCGTCAACACCAAAGAAAAGCCTTCGAGAACGAAAGGAAAACCAATTGCTGAAAGGCAAAGTACAATTCCTGTGAGCCCGATCAATGCAGAACAGACAACATGATCAAATTTTCCTTTACCGTTTCCAAAGAACCAGAAAATCAAGGACAGCAACAACGTCAGAGGCAAAAGAACACCCATAGCAGTCGTTGTGAAAATATCGAGGACGGTCTCTCCGCGATACCAGTCACGATCAAACTGCGCACCGTACCAAAGAACCATCTGAACAATCGTAAACAAAGAAAGGTGAAAAATCGCTGACAGTTCAAAACCGCGAAGCAATTCTTTGCTCTCCTTGCTCCAAATAAAAAACGATATCGACACAAGGGCGATGACAATGAAGCTTGCTGCCACAATCGGAAACACATGTTCCTTGCTAGTATCGAATATGGTGAAAAGGACCCAGACCTGGAGGCAAAGCGCCGCGACATGGGCAGAAAGGCGACTTTTCAAAAGCCACGCTAGGCCAGCACACAGGGCCCAAAAAATGAGAAACCAATAGTGAATACCATCTGCCTCACTCCGGTCTTCCATCAGCCAACATGACCAGAGCGTCGCAAGGAGAGTGGCTAAAACAAGGGCTGGAACAGATCTGACAAGAATGGCAGCGGCAAGCGTTCCTAACGACCAGAGCAACATCGCTCCGCTTGCATGCCCGGGCAAATGGTACATCTGACCGACGAGCATAACAGTAGCGCCGAAACAACCACACCCCAACAGTACGAAACTATGAGCAAAGGTTTTCATATCGCGTTTCGCAAATTGCGCAGCGAGAAGATAGGAAATTGCGATTGCCGTCAAAAGGATCAACAATCTTGTAACCCGTGGCATCTCTTCCCAGTTTGCAGCAACAAAACTCATCGCTCCAAAGCACAGGCAAATCACACCTAAAACTACAGCAATGGAGGAAAATGAACGCTTGGATTTGTGCGCTTCTATATCTCTCTCAAGACGCTTCAAAAGTTCATTATCTATCAGTCCTCTGGCGTGCCAATCCTGCAATTGAGAACGCAACCCGAAAGAGATTTGAACCATTTTCTTGATCCTTTGATTTGGCGATCTTTCAAACTGTTGGATTCGCGCAATTCCGGCAATTCGTCTGAAATAAAATCAGATGCGGCAACACCTTAGCACTATATACGGGTTCATTATATAGCCCAAAAAACACCGTTAAATCGCCTTTACCTTTTCTTAATCTTGCCCTGCAGGAATTGCATATCAGCTTTACAAAAATTGCATTCGTAAATCAGATTTTCCAAGCCTATATATGATCAAACACAAACACTGGAGAGAGAAAATGGACGTATTCGGTTCTTTCAAGAAATGGCGTAATTATCGTCGGACTGTTAACGAGTTGAATGCTCTTTCAAACCGTGAACTCGACGATCTGGGTATCAGCCGCGGCGACATTCCTTTTGTTGCACGCAACACCCGATAAATAGTTTATCCGGTACCCCAACCGGACCGTGGGCCAACCCTCCCCTCCAAATTGGCCCCACAATCAACACCCATTGCAGGAATGCAATGGGTGTTGTTGTTTTTACCAACCGGGAATATATCTCTGATCAAAACTTATTCCGGATATGCAATTGAATAATACTCTTACCATTATTGGCGGCGGTTTAGCGGGATCAGAAGCTGCGTGGCAAGCAGCCGAACTCGGCGTAAACGTCAAACTCTATGAAATGCGCCCGTTGAGAATGACCGATGCGCATGGAACAGACCTCTTTGCAGAACTTGTCTGTTCAAATTCTTTTCGATCAGATGATGCAAAAACAAATGCTGTGGGCCTTCTGCATGCAGAAATGCGCCTCGCCAACTCTTTGATCATGAAATGCGGGGATGCAAACAAAGTTCCGGCGGGGAGCGCCCTTGCAGTGGATCGAGATGCCTTTGCAGGCGCCGTGAGCACAGCTCTTGAAAAACATCCTCTAATTGAGATCGTCAGAGAAGAAGTCAGAACTCTACCATCTGAAACGATTGGCAAGACAATCATCGCGACCGGTCCATTAACCGCATCCTCGCTTGCTGCTGAAATTGCCACTGCAACAGGAGAAGAAGAGCTCGCATTTTTTGACGCAATTGCCCCAATTGTTCACTTTGATTCAATCGATTTTGAAAAAGCATGGTTTCAATCCCGGTATGACAAAGTGGGTCCCGGCGGAACAGGGAAAGACTACATCAACTGCCCGTTGGATGAAGATCAATACAATGCGTTCATCGATGCGCTGATTGCCGGTGACAAAACTGAGTTCAAAGAATGGGAGAACGTGCCTTATTTTGATGGGTGTCTTCCAATCGAAGTCATGGCTGAGCGCGGACGTGAAACCCTACGCCATGGTCCAATGAAACCCATGGGACTGACCAACCAACATAATCCGGAAGTCAAACCCTATGCGGTCGTCCAACTGAGGCAAGACAATGCTTTGGGTACGCTCTACAACATCGTTGGGTTTCAAACGAAACTCAAGTATGGCGCTCAAACTGACATCTTGAAAATGATACCCGGTTTGGAAAATGCCGAATTTGCAAGGTTAGGCGGCATACACCGCAATACCTATTTGAATTCCCCTAAAGTGCTGAATGAAAGCCTATGCCTGAAATCAAAGCCACATATCAGATTTGCTGGCCAGATAACCGGTTGCGAGGGCTATATCGAAAGCGCTGCAATTGGAATACTTGCCGCAAAGTTTGCAGCAGCTGAATTAAACGGGGAGTCACCCAACATTCCGCCTATTACATCCGCAATGGGTAGTCTGCTTCATCACATCACCACAGGGCATGTAAGCTATGACGAAAGCGGGGAAAGCAATGAGCGGTCCAAGCGGTCCTTCCAACCGATGAATGTAAACTTCGGACTGTTACCCCCCTTGCCGGATGGTACGCTCAAAAAACCAGATGGTGTTAAACGCTGGCGCGGTAAGGAAAAGTCAATTGCCAAAAAGATGGCAATGAGCGAACGCGCACTTTCAGATTTTACAAGCTGGCTGGATGTCGGACCCTAATCATGCGGCAATAGAGGTGGCAACCAAGGATCCTTTTGGATTCTTAAGCTTCAGCAACAACTCTCTTGCTGTCACCTCACGCGCGACAACGCAATCAACCTGGTAGTTTTGCCAGTTTGCTTCTTTTCCAACTGCAATTGTTTTACAGGTTTGGGGCAATTCTGAAAAAAATGCGTTGAGTGATGCTTCATCATCCATTGCCTGCCCATCAAGGATAATCCCATGGACAACCACGTCGTGTTGGCCGGCTGCCTTGATTAAACTAAGCGCCTCTGGGATTCCCCTTGCGACCGCAAGATCGATGGTACTGGTATCAAGTTGTGTTCCGATGTGCTGAACCAGCGCTGGCTCATCAGAAACCAACACCACATTCTGTGCTTGTATTTCTCCAGGCTGCTTTTCTGCTAGAGACGTTTCAGCAAGTTCTGCTTTTTTCAATGGCACCTCGAACCAAAAGACGGACCCACGGTTTTCCCAACTTTCCAAGCCGATCTGCCCGCCCATTGCATGAAGAATGCTGTTTGCAATCGCAAGCCCTAGCCCCAAACCGTCATGGGCTCTGGTGATTGAGTTGTCTGCTTGGCTAAACTGTTCAAAAATAGAGTCTTTCTTATTTTTAGGAACACCAATCCCCGTATCTTCAACATAGACCCGAAGCTTGAAATCTTCATCGACCGACGTTGAGGCATATTTCTCCTTGAAGACCACCTTTACATGCCCCTCATCGGTAAACTTGATGGCATTATCGAGCAATTGATTAAGAACCTGGCTTATTCTATCGGGGTCGCCAATGCAGTTTTCCGGCAATCCAGGCTGGCACTCCCAGATCAATTCCAAACCCTTTGATTTTGCCAAATTGGCATACTTCTCATTCGCATTGTCGAGCACATCTGAGATTCTAAACGATCGGTTGTCGAGATGAATTCGGCCAGCACTGACCTCTGAGAAACTCAGAATATCATCAATAATCCGCAACAGAGATTTTGATGATTTCAGAATTACCTCTGCAAACCCCTGTTGTTGGCGCGACAGTTCAGAGTTTTTCAACAGTTCTGTCATCCCCATAATGCCGTTCATCGGGGTTCTGATTTCATGGCTCATACTTGCAAGAAAATCACTCTTTGCATTGTTTGCAGCCTCTGCCTCTTGCGTTGCCAGTTCCAGCTCAACAGAGCGTTCAGAGAGCCGCGCCTGAGTCGTCACAATAGAATTTTCAAGCGGTTTGAATATCCAGATAATGCTGATCGCAATGGACAGCAAAATAATCAAGGCACTGCCCGATTGAACATAAATGCGTTGGAACGCAAGGGTTTGTTTCTCAGCCTCGAGGCCATCAGACAATTCATTCAGAACCAATTGAAACTGATTCCCGTTATATGCGCTGAAGGCATAGAGATCCGCTGGGGTATCCTCACCATTTTCAGCTTTCCCAATGAGCAATCTTCCCTTGTCGAGATACTCTGCAAAAATCTTTTCCAAGGACATACTCGCTCGGGAAAACGCCGGATCAAATCCTGACCGAGTGACCTGATTGAGAAAAGTCTCCTTTTGCTTCTCTAACGCATCGAGCTGGGTCCGGGCTGGCTGTAAGTATCCGGCACGATCGTCTTTGGGAAGAGATATCAACGAAACCATTGCAGATAGGCTTTCATTGGCCGTTATACTGATCTCGACCACAGAGCTTATCCTTTGGTCTAGACTGTAGGATTTTGTTTCCAGATCAAAGGTGAGAAGCGCTGAAAACAGGCAAACCGTTGCAATCATCAAGCAAGCTAGCCAATATCTCAGCCCAATGTAGGATCTGGATAATTTCCGTGTTCCTTCTGAAATCTCAAGCTTTTGAGAACGCTTCTTCTTCTCAGGATTAAGAAATGAAATGACTCTTCCGAACACTTTTTGCCTCGAGCAATAAAACGCCGCGCCTTTCAGAACCGTACTCCCAAGTCATTAACAAAGGTTTTTTCAGCATATGAAAATTCTTTGCAACGGAAACGAATTCTCATAATCGTGATTCTGGTTTGTTTGGGGTTCTGTGCTTTAATCTGGTGATGAAAAAAGATGTCAAATTAAACAGAAATTGCTTGGCAGCGCTGATAATAAGCTGTTTTTTGAACCCCGGCGTGGCAAATGCTGACACACTCAACCAATGCGTGAAACATCCTGGTTTAATAAAAATAGTCCAGTTAGAGGCGACAGAGAAGGGCCACGATTCACCAAAATTTCGGATCAAACGTGCAGAAGACGGTCAATCATTGGTCTATTGGCATTTCGGTGGCAGAACTGGCAGCTTTTATGCAGCTACCTTCCGTACCGATGGTTGCGCGATTCTCACCACAAGCGGAACCGTCAGAATGTTCACATTCCCAAAAACCGCATTTAACACCGGTGTCTTTTTCGAACTGGATGTTCTTGAGACAAGCCCCTGAACCTTGGGAGTCCCCTAAAACTTACCGATGATGTTCACAAATGCACCTTCATCATCGAGGGTCAGATCCGTGAGGTCATCAGAAAAGCGTCCAAAATTGTACCCCGCACCGATTTTCGCATTTTCACCGAGATGGTAATACGCACCTGCTAGGTAACCAATATCGGTTTGATCTGCCTCATCCAGCCACAGTGCTCTGGCCTCCAGCAACACATCCCATTTTTCGACCACATGAATGTCCGTGCGCGCAATTGCCAAATGTGCTGAGGAGTCAACAAAATTATCACTGGTTCGGTCTGCAGAGATTTCGCCCACTCTAAAGCCGTATTTCCCGCCCACTGAAAGCCGTTGAGTAAGATCGTAGATGAAGTCAGCCTCAAGAATGTGACTGCGTTGCCGTGGCCCCAAAATCTGATTTTGTGCATTAACTTGCTCCGCCCCTGGCAAGTCTTCCAGATACGTATAGCGGAAAAGGGCATTGAGACTATCGTCGTCCACTGGCCGATATGCCCAACCCACTGATCCTTCGATGTAATCACCGTCAAGGAACGTAGACTGATCTGATTCCGAAACAACCGCGTCAGCGCTGACAATAAACCGCCAGTCATCGTTGTATTTATAACCGTAATTACTGCTGAACAGATAGGTGTTACGATCCCGAACGGATGCATTCACGCCATTTTCGAAACGCGCTTCCAGTCTCAGAGATGCGGTGCGCTTCTCTTCCCTCAGACTTACGGTTCCGGAAACAGCAACACGATCAAAATCGCCACTCAACTCATCATACACTTCACCGGCTTCAAACCCACCGGAGACTGTCCATTTATCATCCGGTGTTACAGTGACACCGTAGGTATGCGTAAGCGATTGCTGTGTTCCCGTGAAATCATAGTTTTCCTCAAAGAACAAAGTCAGTTGATCGTTCACACGACGATTGGCGCCATAGACAATCGAACCATAATCACGCCCAAAAGGATCATACCCGTTAAGGTCACCTGCAGTTGTGTCAGGATCTAACCGATAGCCGACATAATACCGATCATCCACGTTTGGTGCATAGTTAAGCGCAGCGAGGCCTCCAATACCCTGGGTTCCGTAGGAAACTTCAGCTGATGCTGAGATTTTGTCCGTTAAATCCCGTTCAAACCCAACCCCAACCCGGTCATTGCGCTCGCGGGTATCGGCGCGGTCTACCGTTGCCTGGCCAAACAACCAGATGCTGTTGCCTTCTTCAAAGGTTCGGGTAAGCCTGGCGCCGACATCGGTGCGTTCTCCAAACCCGGTATTCGAACCGACAGCGGTTGCTTCATCGGAATGTGTTGCCCCAACACTGACGGTGTATTCCGCGTTGAGCCTTTGTATTACCTCACCACTGACTTCACGGCGATCCTGACCATCTGCACGCTGAACTTCGTCATACTTTGCACGTAAAGTCGTATCTTCGCTCACCTCAACATCAGCAAAAGCGCCGCTGAGGCGCTCTTCAACTTGGGTATAACGGCCGGGTGCATTAAACCCGGCATCCCGCTGTTCAAAGTAGCCACCAACACTACCCTCCGTTCGCCCCGCAGTTAGCTCACCCAGATCAACGGACAATTGCGTTCGCCACGCCTGCGACCTACCACCGGTTGGATTGGTGCCGGTAATTGGATTGAAAATAAACCCGCCATCGGTGGAGGTAACGGCACCAAATGTATCACCTTCAGATTCTGCCCATTCAAGTTCTATAAAACTCTTTTCAGACAAACGAAGAAGCACATCGGCACCATAAAGGGTCTGATCGGCAAATCCTGTATCTTCAAGATATCCTGTGGCACCAATGCGGACACGATCATTGATCCATGCCTCACCACGGCCACCATAGGTGAAGCCATCAAGGTCTGTGAGCGTTGGCGTATATTCATAAACCGCGATCAGATACTGATCATTACCGCCGATCGCGGTTTGTGAAACAGCACTATCCGAACCCGTCGTCGACTGAAGCGGCCGTTTCAAGAGAATGACACCTTGAACATAGTCAATTTCGTAATCTTCGTCGGGACGCAGAAGCGTCCGGGTTATGACTTGGCCCGTCACGCGGTCCCGCTCTTCGATGGTGATTTGCTCACTTCCCTGATTGATATCCTGCCGCTGAAGGAAGTAAGCAGATCCACCTGTGCCACGCAGCTCATCCCGCTGAGGAAGTGATCCTGGCTCAGCGGCAAATGCTTCTACTTTTGTTTTGGATTCGCCATGCGATGTCGATTGCGGTGAACGTAAGACAGCATGCGCGCCATACAGGCTTCTTTCAAACCGGGTTAACTCGGTTCCATTTATACGCGTCTTATAATTCCCCCAAAGAACATGGCTCTTCCCCCGTTCTAGGCGCACGTAAAACTTACCGGATGTGGGCGCGTCTTCAACGGTTGTGCTGTCATCACCATAAACCGGATAAAAGTCATCCGGATCGAGGTTCCGCAGCAGACGCCGGGGATCCTTTTCATCCAAGTCTCTAAAGAGGTCATCAAGGTCTTCTTCTGTCGTATCAAACGCTGCTGTAATCAAAGTGTCGCCCTTGACCTTGCCTTTTAGGTAAAATGCAACTCTCCCGCGTTCGTAGGTTTGTGCAAATTCGCCAGGGTAGGTCGTGGCCAATGAGTCGACATCGGAACCAAAGCGCTTGCCAACTGTGACATCAGCAAGGCCGACATAAAACCATTCACTATCCGGAATGTTGATATCCCTTTCAAACTGCAACCCAGAATCTTTGGTCACGCCACCGACATTCACGTCAACAACATGATCACCGGGAGGAAGAATGCGGCTAATAACGAAACGCTGTCCTTCATCGACCTGAACATCACTTCCGAGTACCTTGACGGTGTAACCCGGTGGAATATTGCGGCCATGGACAGTAACGGAACCTCCGTAAAGGGGAATGTTTGAGATCCCAGTCCGATCCTCAGACTCCCCGGGAACGGCCGGCACGGTTCCGATACGGTCTTCGATCGCAACGTCTTGCTCGCTTATTCTCAATCCCAATGGCAGGGTTTCGTCAAACCGACCAGAAGGGTCATACACACGCAGGACATACGTCAGATGATCTGATTCCGGATCAAGCGTGTTAATTTGTTCCGGTCCGGTCCATGTTGCAGTTCCCGATCCTGAGCCATCAACGGCCATTTCGATTACGTCAATCGGCTTGGCAATTGCCTCAGCTGCATATTTGTCAATCTGACGAAAAATCCTGATTTCAGCCCGTTCAATCCAGTCCGGGTAGTTCCAGCTCCCGATAAACGTGACCTGCTCTCCCGGCTTGTAAGTGCGACGAATGTCCTCGGTAGAAACATTTAATCGACGGGTTGTATCAAGCCCGTCAAATTTGACCTGAATATCAACGGCCTCCAGTGCTTTGTCGGTGCGGACAATCTGGTCACGTTCAGTTGGGCTCCCAACAACGGTTTCACCGTCCACGCTGATCGATACACCAGAATTGTCTTGCTGGTTGGAATGTCCAGCCTCAAGCGCGTCTTCCGCTGCAAGTAATAAATCCAGGTCCGAATCGCATATTGAACCGCTACATTCGGCGCTAACGTCACCAACGGTAGACATGACAAAAAGGCCAGCAAACATGAGTCCGCCAACCATCGAGGTGCCTGCCCTGCTCAGACGGCGAAGTATGAACACTTCGTTACCCAACATGGTTAACGAATTATGCAACGCGAATGGTTTACAGGAGGTTAATCTTACGTAACGTAAGAATCATAAAAAGTAACTGAAAAAACTATCTTTTTTCGACTATCTCGATGACAATCTTATGGGGTCTCTGACGCGACTTCCAGGCCTTTTCTATGAGGGATTCAACCGCCTCCAGACGCTCGCGTTTCAATGCTTTGTCATCGGGTTTACGACCGCTGTAATAGAGCTCAAGTACGGACCGCTGCTCTTCTAGCAACGGCAATATTTTTGCGATATCGCGGATGGATTCCGGGGTTAAACTTGTACCCCCTGTTTTGAAGGACGCTTCTTCAAGCGCAAGCGTGATTTTTCTCAAGTTTGCAGCGGCAAAATTCATCTTCGATAGTTTACCGCGCGTTACACGGATAACCCTCGGATTCTCACTCGTGACAGAATACCCGCTCGGTAACGTCCGCTCATCCAGTTTGAGAATATAGTTTGAGCCAATGCGATCATCTGGGATCGCATCACAAGCCACATGGTACCGGCCAAATTGATCTGTCGTGATGAGCAAGCCGTTTACGGTTGCAAGCCGAACACCAGCAAGGCCAGGTTCGCCAGTGTCGTGATAGCCATCATAATCCTGATCATCAAACACGCGGCCAATGATATGGCTGCACTGGAAGACCGATTCGATCTCCAACCTTATGGTTGCCCGGGCGCGGTTGGAAAGGAGTGAGCCATCTGCAGGATTTCTTGCGAAGCTTGTGTTCGTGAATTCAGTTCCTGTCACACCCGCACCCAGCAGCAATTGAAGCGTAATCGTCGTTGTTCCGCCAACCCCAATATCCTGGCTTGGCCATACAAGTTCGCTTCCGCGCAACTCGGGCTCAACCGCAACCCCATTGACCAAGGCTGTTCCAGCCACGTACCTGAAGCCAAAGGGTGGCAAATCGACAAGGTCTGCCCCAACAACCGGGAACGTGCCCGTATTCTCAAAGGTCAAGGTGTAAGGAATGCTCGCGCCCAAGGGTGCGGAATCAACGGGTGTTGTTTTGGTGGCAACAACCCCATCTATTGCACTGGCACCGGAAATAGTAAGGGTGACTGAGGCTGTATCTTCAGTAAGTGGCACACCAGTTAACGGGTTTTCGCCTCCTACGACCACAGTATTGGTATAGTTGGCAGGCACCACATCCACATTCAATTCAATAAGAACCGATACGGTCTCTCCCGGTTCCAGATCGCCACCAGTAGTCAACAATGCGTTGTTGCCTGCACCATTGAAGAACGGGTCTATCGTCGCCCCAAATCCTGCCGGAGCGCTCTCGATCGTTGTATTGGTAACCGTGAAGTTTCCTGCCCCAAAGACCGCGTCTAGGTCATCTGCCAATGAAACATTGTCAACACGGTCCGTGCCGTTATTCTCCGCTGTTACCCGAT
Organism: Pseudomonadota bacterium; assembly: GCA_039191645.1. Taxonomy (GTDB): domain Bacteria; phylum Pseudomonadota; class Alphaproteobacteria; order Rhizobiales; family Rhizobiaceae; genus JAALLB01. The sequence continues at coordinate 52,465 of JBCCXO010000008.1, forward strand.
AAGTCAAATTATTCGTCAAATCCGGCTGAAGAACCGGCGGCGATGCAACATCCTTTGCAGCCGCAACGCTTGGTGTACCACAAAGGGCCAGCGGGATATTGTTGTTAAAGACTGTGGGATCGCCATTTTCTATAACAAACTCTGTGAAGAACGGATTTGCGCCCGCTGTAAAATCGCTCAAGATACCTGTCGCACCCACTTCACCTGCACCAAGTACACCAGGATTCGCTGGTAAAAGGCTCGTCACATCGAGGGAGCCAGAACTTAATCTGGTTGTACTGGCTACACCTGACGGCGGGAGTGTTAAAAGCAAGCGGTATGTACCTGGCGCTGTTACATAGAATTGATAGAAGCCAGCACTGCCATCCTGCAAAATCGTGATGTTGTTGCTAGAACCAACTCCGGTTTGAATTCCACCGCCAGTTAAGTTCTCTACAGCGATGAGACCACTGTTCAAGATCCTACCATCGGCCTCACAATAGAAGTAACCTGTCGGATCGTAGTCCTGTGCATCCGCAATCCCGTCACCATCCCGGTCACCAATCGGGGATTCGTTGCCGTCAGGGGATCCATCTCCGTCTGTATCAGGCGATCCAAACGGAGTCGGATTTATATCATTTGGATCGCCAGGGGTTTCACCTGGATCATCCGATGGTACACCACCTGGTATAAGATTGGTTGTAGCAATGGCTGTGTTAAAGGAATCAAGCGACTGAGAACGTCGGTCTACTTGAGCACGCAGTCTGATCTCTCCTGTCGCGAGCGGTGCAAGCTGGACATCGCCACTGAAAATTTCAATATCGGTGCTGCCATCAAAACTAGCATTTGTCGTACCTGTTCCAGTAAACCCGGTCGTAGAGACAATCGCAACCGGCCCAATCAACTGAGCTGGTGCAGATATCGCGGCGGATACATCATCCTGAACACTGACATTGCCATGCGTAACCGCGTTGAGGTTCGTCACGGAAATCAGATATTCTATTTCAACCACATTCGGAAGGATCTCAACAGCCGAAGACACAACCTTATCAACATCAAGCTCAAAATTTCCATCGGTTGGGGTCGTGGTTGAATTATCATTCGCACTGTCGTCTTCGGCTACAGGAACCAGACCATTCAGCCGTGTCGCTGATGTTGTTGCAGTATTGGTAACAAAACCATTGACGACATCACTGGCTTGGATCGTATAACTTGCAGTACAATCGAGCACTTGGCCTGGTGACAGGCTATCGATATCACCATCAGCGTCGAGATCATTCGCACAGACAATGGCAGACAGACCTGGCAATGGATCGTTGACCAAGAGATTGGCAAGCGTGCGGTTACCCGTATTGGTGAACCTAAACGTATAATTGATGACCTCACCGGCATCACCAAGGTTATCACCGTCCCCATCAACCAAATTCGCAGATTTAGTCATGGTGTAAGAATCGACAAATCCGGTGAGGGGCAAAGTATCAACTCCGTCCCTCGGACCGATCTGATCCGTCGTCACCGAAGCGGTGTTAACCAAATCACCCCCATCATCCAGATTCGCCTGGGTAAGCGTATATGAAACGGTGTATATCCACGTCTCACCTGCATTGATTGCGTTGTCAGTGTTAACATCACCACTTGAGAAAACCGGAACGAGCGGTGTGGTCGTGCCGCTTTGATCAAGCGTATCAACGATGCTGACATTGGTAAGATCGGTAACACCGATGTTTTGAACGCTGATTTGATAATCAACTGTGTCACCCGCTGACAGGCCAGGCGTCCCATCGTCATCGTTAAGCGTGCTGGTCTTGATAACCGACATGGCCACATTGGGATCTATCAGTGTCTCTTCTGTGTCGCTGACTGGACCAGCCTGATCAGAGTTTGCCGTAACAGTATTATCTATATCACCATCGCCACCGCCATTGGTTGCCAGATCGAAGGCCGTCACGATGTAAGAACCGGTATAGAGCCAGATTTCACCGGGATCTAACTCGTTGTCTAAATCCGTATCTCCATTTTGGAAAGTCAGCGTGATGAACGGATCAAAAACAGAAATATTATCAAGACTGATGTTCCCGGGATTGGTTACCTCAATGGTGTAGGAAATCGTGTCGCCAGCGGTCAGACCCGGTGTACCATCATCATCATTCAGCACACCGGTCTTGCTGACGGCGATTTGCGGGTTTCCGGGAATAACCGGTACAGCCTGTGAGCTGTCATTGGAATTGATGATATTGCCGTTAAAAACCCCAAGCGCTCTAGCGGTGTTGTCGATATCTGCTGAAGCCGTCACTGTGAGCACAAGCCAAAAACTGAACGCAAAAAACAGCATAACCGCAGACCAAAGTCTGCGGACCAGCCACTCCGTATTTCTGTTCCATTGACTTAGTTTCATTCAGTTTGCAGCGTTTTCGAACCTATTGGTTATCAACTTCCTCCTGTGTGACGGTGAGTGTGATCGTAAAGGTCGCGACCGCTCCGACATCCAAGAGGTTGATCAGACCGTCATTGGGTGTGCCTATATCGGAGGGTTGATTCGGGCCTTCGAGAACGATTGTCTCGCCTGAGGGGGCAGGCGAAAGAAGAACACCCTCATGCGTGTCCTGAATAGCAATATTCACCAGCGTTACGTTTCCGCTGTTCGTAACTGTGTAGGTGTAGGTTGTAGTTTCACCTGCTTCCGCCAGCCCGTCTGCATTTATCTCATCGTTCAGGTTGGCGGATTTGACAAGCGACAACTGCGGTGCAGCATCTTGCACATCAACGGACTCAGAATCAGTGGCAACAACACTGTCGACGGGCCCTCCGAGGGGAGTCCCGGTCACCGTTACGGTATTGTCGATTGTCGCGAAGGCTGGAGATTGAACCAGAATTGAGAACAAAAATACCAAAGCAAACAGCGTATTTTCATACGCGGTCCGCCCAACCAGCTTACACTGTCTTTTGCTCATGTTGCTCATAGCAACCCCCTGCATAGGAGTAGCCGTGAGTCGGGTTAAATAACTGTTAAAGATATTAGGAAGTTAGCCAAAAAACTTACCTTAGGGAGGCATGAAGATTTCTGCTCCCTTGTAGACACAAAAAAACCCGGTCGAAATCTCTTCCGACCGGGTCTGTTGATTTAGGCGGTACCCTTCTTACTGCAGGGTATCTACGTCACTTTGAGTAACGGTATATGTGCCGGTAAAGGTGATCACGTCACCAATTCCAAGCGTATCCCATGTGCCATCCACTGCCGCGTCAGTCGAGTCACCCAGTGTACCGTTATCGGTCAACAGGGACTCACTGCCCGGCGTCGGCGCAGCACCGGAACCAGCCGTCACGCTATCAGCAAGGCTGATGTTGGTAATCGGGACGTTACCATCGTTGGTAACCTGGTAGGTGTAGGTAATGATATCGCCAACGGCAGCGTTTGCGGTGTCCGGATCAGCAAGTGGTGCACCATTAAGCAAGGTAGCAGTTTTGAGCACCGCCAGTGATGCGTTTTGATCTTCCAGATCAACTTCCTCGGTATCCGTCAGGTCTGTTGGATCAATCGTCCCGGCAGCAGCGCTAGCAGAGAACGTAACTGTGTTGTCGAGATCATTGTCGCCACCGCCATTATCATTCAAGTCAGCCTGAACAACCGTATAAGTCGATGTAAACGTTACCAAATCGCCTGGCGCCAAGGATGTCCAAACCCCGTTGGCAGCAACAGCATCGGTCGAATCTCCCAGCGTACCGTTATCCGTAAGTGTTTCATCATCGTTTTGGGTAAGGGTGCCATTTCCCTCATGAACATCGGCCAGACTGATGCCGGTCAAAGTCACATTGCCAGTGTTCTCAAAAGTGTATTCGTACGTGATAATGTCGCCCGCTGCAGCATTTGCAGTGGATGGGTCCGCAAGTGGTGCACCGTTAAGCAAGGTGGCTGTCTTCGTCACCACAATTTGTGGGTCAGCATCCTCTACATCCACATTTTCAGAAGCATTCGCAACAACATCATCGGTATTCCCAGGAGACGAACCTGTTGCTGTAACGGTGTTGTCGATTGTCGCAAAAGCAGGTGTTGTTGCCGCAAGCGCCGTCACAATCGCTACCGCTGAGACCGTCAGCTTGTTGCCAGCCATATTTAAAAGAAGTGTTGATCTTTCTAAACCGGCATCTTCAGCCACAGACTTCATGTTTTATCCCCCATTTCGAACAGCACTGCTAATGCTGAATTTCCTCGTTAACTCGAACATGCCGCCTGCCGCCCGAATCCGCATGGTCGGCGTACTTTTCAGCAGCCGATAAACTAAAATAGAGCTGAACGCGAAACGATATTGAGCCCGGTGGAACACGCCTAAGTTTTGCCAAACTCAGAGTGATTCGCGGAAAAAGTTAACTGATTCGTAACAGTTATGTAACTGTGAAATTCGATTCAGATGATATAAACGGCGCAAATTGGACCGTGCTATCCACGAAAAAATGACAGTATAAGGCTTGTGAAGGAAACAAACAGCCAAATCCTCAGGAGAACGTATGACAGGATCCGCAAACGTAATACCCGAATTTTCGGCAGATTATGTGATAATCGGCTCTGGATCCGCTGGTTCCGTAATGGCGGATCGACTTTCAGCAGACGGGAAGTTCTCGGTAATTGTCATCGAGTACGGCGGTTCTGACATAGGGCCGTTCATTCAAATGCCAGCCGCTCTTTCCATTCCTATGAACATGGAGACCTATGACTGGGGATACAAAACCCTTCCTGAAGAACACTTAGGCAGCCGTCAATTGGCAGCACCCCGTGGCAAAGTAATCGGCGGGTCATCTTCTATAAACGGAATGGTGTACGTGCGCGGTCATGCGGAAGACTTTAACCATTGGGATCAATCCGGTGCCAAAGGTTGGTCTTATGCAGACGTCTTACCATATTTCAAACGCATGGAGACTTCGACTTCAAACGAGGATGGTTCGCGCGGCATTGATGGTCCACTGAATGTAAAAAAGGGAGACAGTCCAAATCCATTGTTTGACGCCTTCATCGAAGCAGGGAAACAAGCAGGTTTTGGAATAACGCCGGATTATAACGGACTAAAGCAAGAAGGGTTCTCGCGGTTTCAGCACACCATCCATCAGGGCAGAAGATGGTCTGCTGCGAATGCATACCTTAAACCAGCTCTGAAACGACAAAATTTAAACATCATCCGCGGGATGGCAAGTCGGGTACACATAGAAAATCAAAAAGCAGTTGGGGTAGACGTGTTACGTGGCGGACAAACGCAATTCGTCGCTGCGAACAAAGAAGTCATCCTGGCAGCCTCAGCGTTCAACTCACCAAAACTACTCATGCTGTCTGGAATCGGACCCGCAGCACATCTGAAAGAACACGGCATCGAGGTTATCGCAGATCGGCCCGGCGTTGGCGCCAACCTCCAGGACCATCTGGAACTCTACATTCAACAAGAATGTACCCAGCCCATTTCGCTATATTCCAAGCTCAACCTGTTCTCCAAAGGGTTGATTGGATTGGAATGGCTTTTGTTCAAGACCGGAGATGGCGCCACCAACCACTTTGAAGCGTGTGCATTTGTCCGCTCAAAACCGGGTATCAAATATCCCGATATTCAGTTTCACTTTTTGCCTGTTGCAATCCGCTACGATGGTAAAGCAGCAGCGCCCACGCACGGTTTTCAAGCACATGTAGGGCCCATGCGATCAGCTTCGCGTGGAAATGTGCGCCTATCTTCATCTGACCCGAAAGCTGCACCGCTTATCCACTTTAACTACATGAGCAAAGAGGAAGACTGGACCGATTTCAGACATTGCATACGTCTGACTAGGGAAATATTTGGACAAAAGGCCTTCGATCCATTTCGCGGGAGAGAGATTCAGCCAGGAGAACATATCCAAAGCAATGACGAGCTGGATCAATTCATTCGCGAGCATGCAGAAAGTGCCTACCACCCTTGCGGTACCTGCAAAATGGGAAGCCCAGATGACCCATCGGCAGTCGTCGATCCTGAGTGCAATGTGATCGGCGTTGATGGATTACGCGTGGCGGATTCCTCCATCTTTCCCAGGATCACCAACGGCAATCTAAATGGCCCTTCCATCATGGTAGGCGAAAAAGCTTCCGATCACATTCTGGGGAAAGACCTTTTACCAAGATCAAATCAGCAGCCGTGGATCAATCCAGATTGGAAAACATCAGATCGCTTGACCAGTTAGATCTCATCAATCCAGGACTTTAGGGCCTCGCCAATTTCATGCGGGCTGTCTTCTTGTATAAAGTGACTGCCGCTGACCGTAATTTCGCTTATGTTTTTCCAACTCCGAACAAAACCACGTGCCTTATCCAATAAAATTGCACCCGGTGCTGCATTGACAAACAGTTTCGGAAACTCTGATTGCGGAAGCCAAGCGGCATAATCAGAGACAATCGTATGGACATCCTCTGGCGATCCTTCTATCGGGATTTGCCGCGGCCAGGTGAGCGTCGGCCGGCGGTCTTCCCCCGCCTGTTCGAAGGGGCGTCTGTACATAGCCATTTCATCATCTGTGAGTGTCCGGAGGATTGAGCCGGGCAACACCGCTTCGATAAAAATATTCTTTTCCAAAACCATGTCCTCCCCGGCAGGTGAGCGAAACCCCTGGAAAATCTCACGCGCAGCATCTGGCCAATCATCCCAACTGTTGATAGGCCCCACAATTGCTTCCATGAAACAAATACCTTTGACACGGTCGGGATTGCGGCGCGCCCAATCAAATCCGAGCGCAGAACCCCAGTCATGGATTACCAAAACAACTTGGCCGTCAGGAACTACTGCATCCAGAAAACCGTTGAGATATTCCCGATGTTCGACAAACCGATAGCTTTCGGGACCAGGATCATCGAGTTTTTCGGAGCTGCCCATTCCGATTAAATCCGGTGCAATGGCACGATGTGTATCGCACACATGGGGCATAATATTGCGCCACAGGTAAGACGAAGTCGGGTTTCCGTGCAGGAAAACCACTGGGTCCCCTTCACCCAGTTCGACATACGCCATCTTCTTTCCCAAGACGTCTGCAAATTTTTTCGGATGTTCTTCCGTTGACAGCTCAACCATGAATTTCTTCCTTCTTCAAATCTTCCAGATTCGGTTGAACAAGTACCAATCCAATTATGACCAGAACGAGGCCAGCCCATATCCAACCAGAGTAACTTTCTCCCAAAAACACAATACTCAACAAAACGCCGGACAGGGTTACGGGATAAGCCATCTGAACGCTAAAAACCGGCCCGCCGAAACCAACCAGCCAGATGTAACCACAATACGTTATAGCGTGAATAACCGACGCAGCGATCAACGCGTATTCAGGGGCTGCCCAAGGTTCAAACGGATTGATCCATTGTCCCGAAAGCAAAGCAAGCGGCGCGGTGATAAACAACCCCAGAAAAGATGCCATAAACAGGGTTGAAACGGCATCCGTCTGCTCAGGTGTTTTCAACGCAATATAGTTGGCCTCGGCACCATAGCAAAAGGGTGCGATGAGCGCGACAAGCACGAAAACAGCAGCCTCTCGATTGGGTAAGCTGGTTTCAGGAGCGGCTATCAATACCATCGATGCAAACCCAATTAAAACGCCGGCCAAGCGCAGTTTGGATGGCGACTCTAGCCGCAACCCCAAAGCCAATAGTAAGGTGAACATCGGAACCAAGGCGATTACAATAGACATCACACCCCCTGGCAAGTGGTACGATGCCAGATAGGAAAACCCGTTCGGTATGATCGTGCCGATCATCGCAATGACCAAGAAATAAGTTAGCAGTCTTTTGCTTAGAGTTGGTCGCCAGCCTCTCACAAGCAAAACCATTCCTAATACGAAAACCCCGATTATCAATTGCCAGAAAATAAGACCAAGAGAACCATGCCCAGAGGAAACCGCAACTTTCGTAAGCGGTATGGTACCGCCCCAGGCAATACCAAACCCAAGCATCGCAGTCCAAGCTATAACCCGGCGCAACAGTGAATTTTCAATGGCCGGCATGGGTTACTGACATTAGAAAAAAGCCTGGATACCAGTTTGTGCCCGTCCCAAAATCAAGGCGTGCACATCATGTGTACCCTCGTAGGTATTCACAGTTTCCAAATTCGCCGCATGGCGGATCACCTGATATTCGGCCTGGATACCGTTTCCGCCATGCATATCTCTAGCCATGCGCGCAATATCAAGAGCCTTGCCACAGTTATTTCGTTTCACAATCGAGATCATTTCTGGCGCAGCGCGTCCGTCATCCATCAACCGTCCTACCCGTAAAGAGGCCTGCAATCCTAACGCGATCTCTGTCTGCATATCTGCAAGTTTCTTCTGGAAGAGTTGGGTTCCAGCAAGCGGCTTGTCGAACTGTTTACGGTCAAGACCATATTGACGTGCACGGAACCAGCAATCTTCGGCCGCTCCCATTACGCCCCACGAAATCCCGTAACGGGCTCGGTTTAAACATCCAAACGGACCTTTTAACCCCTCCACATTAGGCAATAAATGCTCTTCCCCGACTTCAACATTATCCATTACAATCTCACCGGTGGTAGAAGCCCTGAGAGACAGCTTGCCATCAATCTTGGGCGCAGAAAGGCCCTTCATTCCTTTTTCAAGGACGAAACCTTTAATCTTTCCGCCATGAGCCTCAGATTTTGCCCAAACCACAAAAACATCGGCAAACGGTGAATTGGAAATCCACATCTTCGAACCATTGAGGACATAGCCACCATCAGTCTTTTTGGCAGACGTTTTCATGCCCGCCGGATCTGAGCCCGCATCAGGCTCTGTTAGACCGAAACACCCGATGAATTCACCAGAGGCCAACTTCGGCAAATACTTCATGCGCTGATTTTCATTGCCATAGGCATAGATCGGATACATCACCAAAGAAGACTGAACGCTCATCATTGATCGGTAACCAGAATCAATGCGTTCCACTTCACGAGCAACCAAGCCGTACGATACATAAGAAGCGCCGATCCCACCGTAGGCTTCGGGTACGGTAACACCCAAAAGCCCAATCTCTCCCATTTTAGGAAACAATTCAGGCGCCGAGGTTTCATTTAAGTAAGCCTCTGTTACCCGGGGCAAAAGTTCATTGGTAGCAAATGCCTTGGCAGAATCACGGATCATCCGCTCCTCTTCATTGAGCTGATCCTCAATCAAAAACGGATCTTCCCAGGCAAACTTTCCCAAGGATGGGTTGCTTTTCGCATCTAGTGGTTTCACTGCCTCTCCCATTTCAGGGCTCCTGCGCTGTAAAATTCATATCAGGATTTATCCTTAAACTTGCCAGCACCCGTGTCAAATCAGAATTGATGGCAACCATGTCGCAAGTGGAGGATAAAAAAACAAAATGGCAAGGAAAAACAGTTGGATAGCAATGTAGGGTATGACGGACTTATAAAGATCAACAGACGAGATATTGGTCGCCGATTTGTAATAAAAAAGGCTTATTCCCATCGGAGGTGTGAGGAAGGATATCTGCAGGTTCACCGCCATGAGAATGGCAAACCATATCGGGTCAATGCCCAGCGAAAAAAGTACCGGTGCAGTAATCGGTACAACAATGTAGGTGATTTCGATGAACTCGATCAGAAAACCCAATACGAACACGACGGCCATGACCAACATCAGCGCCAGCATGCCGTCTGAGGGTAAAGCAGCAAAAAGCGCATAGACCAATTCGTCACCGTTAAAGCCCCGTAACACAAGGGCAAATACGGATGCCGATACAATGATTCCGAAGATTACCCCGGTTAATTCAACCGTTTGCGTAAGTACAAGTCGGAGATCTGAAAGGCGACCACCAATAACCGCTAAAATGGCCACCACCAAAACTCCAATTGCCGAGGCCTCAGTTGCCGTTGCCACACCAAGCAAAATGGAAACAGGAACAAGCAGCAGGCTTCCGATCGCAATCAGTCCAAACCAGTCTACAGTCATTTCACTGGGCAGCGTTTCATCAACCGACGAAGTTTCGGGTTGGTTTCGAAGGTTAAAAACCACATAAATTGCATACGCCAACGCAAGGCAAAATCCTGGCACCAAAGCCCCCGCAAACAAATGGCCGACACTGATTGGCTCAGGTGAAAAATTCCCTTTCTCCAATTGATTGGCGATATGGGCTCCAGACACCTGGTCACTCAACAAAATAAGGACAATGGAGGGTGGAATTATCTGTCCCAAAGAACCGGAGGCCGTAATCAGACCAGCGCTAAACCGCTCGCCCAACTGATATTTGAGCATCGACGGAAGTGCGATCGCAGCAAGCATGGTGATCGTAGCGCCAACGACACCGCTAGAACAAGCAATCGCGACACTGATGCCAATAACACCCAGTGACAAAGTCTTTCCACTGCGGGAAAACAATGTGGTGATGGATTGTAACGCACGTTCGGCTAACCCGGTATGTTCAACAAGTTTTCCCAGCAATATAAAGAGGGGAACAGCAAACAATATCTGATTGCCCAAAATCCCGAATATCCTGGTTGGAATGGCCGAGAACAAAACCGTGTCAAACACACCAAACACAGCACCGAACAGGCCAAAAAGGATGGGAATTCCAAGCAGAACCATCATGACCGGAATACCGATCGCTATACCGGCAAAGACTGAGAACATCATCGTCAGGAGCAGAAAAGTCTGCATTACAGTTTCAGCTTTCTGTCTTTAATATTTTGCGAATTCCGATGAGCACGATCACAAAACACGAAATCGGAAGGAGCGTTTTGAGTAAAAACAGTCCACCAAGCCCACCGGGTTCAGCAGAACCTTCGAAATTTTTCCAGGAGAACGCAACTTCAGGATAGGCAAGCAATCCTATGTAAAGCACTGGAAAACAAACCAGCGACAACAACCAAAGCCGTCGAAACGTTCGATCTTTGATCGGCGCAAGTTCGACCCTGACATGGCGGTCTTTCCAAAACGCATAAACGATCGAGAACAATACGAGGCAGCCGAAAACATAATGTTGAAAATCGTAGAGCTGAACAAAACCAGCTGAAAACCCGTATCGCAGCAAAGCAGCCGATATTACCGAGAAAAAAAGCAGGATAACCAGCAATCCACCAACAGCGGACATGCCACGTCGTAAAACAATAAAAGAGGTTTTCAGAGCACCCATGGCAATTGTTTGCCCTGTTATTCTATCGCTTTCGAAACATAGCTTGGTAACAGACCAGACACCAGACAGTCGGTTGAATACCCAAGGTCACATTACCCCGCAAGGGAAGAAACAAGCATTGGAGATTTTTTCTCTTCAGAAACGACCGGCTTGGTAAATATCATCCTGCGCTCTGTCAGACTTGATTCGAAAATTGGATACCTGCGCGCCATTCTCTCACGAACCCCGCGAACATGCGCACGCATAATGGCAATGGGTTTTTCCAGCAACGGATATGGCCTTGGTTGGCTCAGGATCTCCGCGTTAAAGACCCGCCGATAAAAAGCCATATGTTCTTTTCGGACGGTTGCCAGCACATATTCAGCATCGAAGAATTCGTAAGCCATACAGGCAACCCGAAGTGTCATATAAGGCATTTCCGGATAATCTTTTGCCGCCTGCGGCTCTACCACAAAACGGGTCGGATCAATCAACGTATAGCCTTCATCAAATACCATTGGACCTACGATGTCAGGAAACACATCCAGTGCGGGACCTTTTGGCACTTCTGGTGAAATAACGTGAAAACGAATGGAGCTGACCAACTCGTCGTTAATGTAGATCCCAAAAATCCAGCAATTCTCAAAATCATCGTATTCGTCATGAAACATCAACGACGGATTTGGTTTGATGGTTTTTTCTCTTAGATATGCATCGTAACGAAGCCGGTAAATCGTGTTTCGTTCGACGTTTGTGTGAGCGACTTTGTAATCAACTTTTTGGAGATACCCCAAAAGTTTTTCCGCAAAATCAGACCCATTTGAGCCTACATACATACTTTATGCCCCTAAACGCTTTCAGCCAGCGCAGACCTTTAGGTTAATGATATGTTAACGTAAGTAAAGAGTTTTAATGAAATATTAACCCACAATTGACGGGTATGGTTAACGCCAAAAGAATGAATCCGCCAAAAAAGCACACGTTTTCATATAATTAGCTGTATGGATGAGGACTATTGCAACGCAAATTTATACAATGAATAAAAGTTTTATACTGTAGAAGTGTGGCTGGTATTTTCAGTCTCGGCCGGTCGCGTTCCCAGTAAAGTGCGAATATCGCGTGCTGAAAGCGGCCGGGAAAATAAAAATCCCTGCACTTCATCAATCTTAATTTCGCTTGAGATTTGACCCAGTTGCTCTTCTGTTTCAATACCTTCCAAAACAACCGTTAGCCCCAAATTTTTGGTCAATTCAACAACGCCCTTGAGCAGGGTGTAAGATCGCTTGTCAGCAATCCCGTTTTTAATGAACGACCGATCAATTTTGACCTTATCCAAGGGCAGTTGATGCAAGTAACTTAGGCTGGAAAATCCAGTCCCGAAATCATCCAGTGAGATCTTAACACCCAGTTCAGATAATTGATTGAGCGTAAACGTTGCATCATCAAAACTGGTCAACATAACCGTTTCAGTAACCTCGATCTCCAGCCTGTGAGGTTCCAGCCCTATTTCATCCAGCAATCGGGAAATCATGCTGAAAACATCTGAGCGGTAAAACTGAATGGCAGATACATTGACTGCAACGCGCACATCTTTGGGCCAGGAGGCGCATTGAAGCATTGCATTGCGCAGAACGTACTCACCCAATTTTTCTATAAAGCCAGACTCTTCGGCAATCTTAATGAATGTTTCTGGTGAAACATTTCCATGAATGGGATGGTTCCACCGTATTAACGCTTCGCAGGTGGTGATGTTACAGAGTTTGATGTTAATCAAAGGCTGGAAATAGACCTCAAGGAGTTCATCTTCCAACGCTTTTTTCAGATCAATTTCAAGTTCGCGTCGTAAACGGATCGTCTCACCCAAATCCTCTGAATAGAACGTATACGTCCCCCGCCCCTTTGCCTTTGCGTCGTAAAGGGCCACATCGGTGTGCTGCAGCAAATCTTCTGCCGTTTTCCCATCATGAGGCGCGCAGGCTATGCCGATACTGGCACCGATCGTAATGGAATGATGATCAACTTCAACGGGTTTATTCAACTGGCTAATCAACACCTCTGCCAGCTCGGAGCAACCGTTTACTTCTGCAAGCCCGGGAACGACAACGATAAATTCATCACCACCAAAGCGGCAAATCAGATCTCTGGACTTTAAAACGATGTTCAATCGGGCAGCCACAATTTTCAAAAGCTTGTCACCCACCGCATGGCCAAGCGTATCATTCACTTCCTTGAACTTATCAAGATCAATAAAAAACATGGAACAAGGCTGCAATTCCCCGTTCCGAACCAATGTCCGTTTGATTTCAGAGATGAAGTATCGCCGGTTTGGCAGCTTGGTAAGGGCATCAAAATTGGCCAGATCTTTGATTGCTTTTTCTGAGATCACCCGTTCGGTGATATCTGACAGCACGACCACGCCTCCCTCGTCCATTGAGTTATAATCTGCCTCAATGGTTCTGCCTCCGGGAAGCTGGAAGTTAAACTTCTGTGATTTTTTGGAGTTGAGATACGTCTTGATACGCGCCGAAAAGGCCTCATCCTGATCCGCGATGTTACCGGTTGCATTGAGGATAGATACATCACTCCCAACAATATCCTCACCTTCAAGACCAGCCAGCGTAAGAAAGCGCTCATTTGCTACCGTAATGGTTCCATCACGGGAGAACATGGCAATCCCGTGCATGACGTTTTCCAACGCAGTGTCAAACCGGTTAGCAATGATCCTATTCGCCTGTGCCTTGATTTCAGAATCGAACAACATGCGGCGAAGCCGACTGGCCATCAAGCGAATAGCGATGAAAAATGGCACCTGAAACGCAGCCAGTACCACATAGTAGAAGCTATCCAGCAAAACGAGGCCAGAAATCAAAAGGCTACTCGCAATCAGCACCTGGATTGAAACCAGTTTATCACTGCCAAAGTTCCTGCCGATGACCCCGATCAAAAAACACAAGGCGAGACTAAACGACATGAGATGAACAAAGGGATCATCGGATCGCATCACGCCCGCAAGGAACCATAGGCCTAACAAGCCCACATAAAGCGAACTGATGTTAATATACCTGTTTTCCCATTTTTCGTATTCTTGCCGGGTGGTTTCAGAATTGGTCTTAAACTCGAATTCTTTGGCTAGAAGCAGTCGAAATATTCCGAAAACAAGAAAGAAGGCAGAGAACACCAAATGCACGTTGTCTGCAGTTTTCCAGTAAAGAACGAGTGGGGCAATCGCGATACTGAGAACGCCGACAAGCAACGTCTGTGCATCAGCATAAAGCGATCGGACGACCGATGCATAGATGTTGTCGGGCAAGTGCCCGCTATCAAGTTCCTCAACAGGTGAGGTTTTGTCGTCCATTCCAATAGCCCCAAGCAGTCAGGCAAACAGCCTCCCGACACGGTCTCCTATATTCACATGTATATGTGAGTTTTTGGTTAACATGGGCTTACTGTAGAATGGTCGTTCTTCAATTGCTGCAGTGCAATAATCATCAAATTTAATTATTTAATATCAGCAACTTAAAATAATCCAACAACGCCACGCAGGACAAGCAGAAGAGATGCAGCAGCACTCAGGGACAATAAAACACGAGACAGCCAGATTGACGGCACGGATTTGAACGGTTCGGCGGCAAAAATTCCAATAAACATTGCAGGCAAGAGAAATACAGCAATTACGATGTGATTGAGGGAGAGCCACCCGCTCAACGCGAGGCTTACAAGACCCAACACAGAGCCCGCCCCAAAAAAGGCATTTAGCGTTGGTCTCACAACCTCAGGCGGCCGATCATGGTAAATCAGCGCCATGGGTGGCGCACCAACTGCGGTAATGGTTCCCATCACGCCCGAAACAACCGAAAGATTAAGTAACGTTTTGTTATTAAACATCAATCTCAAACCAGACGCTGTAAGTAAAACAGCTACCATCATCACGAATCCGAACAGGATTAAAAAGAAATTCACGTCAGGAATAAGGATCAAAACAACAAGGGCTATTATACTGCCAATGATCCGCCCACCGACACCCAGTTTCAATTCATTGACGGAAATATGATTGCGTTCTCGCCAAGCACCCGAAAAGGCGACGAGCAGCCCCATGGTCAAAACGACTCCTGGCACAATCTCCGGCTTGATCAGCGCAATGAGCGGGGAAGCCAGCATCCCAAACCCCATTCCAACCGAGATTTGAAGGATCGATGCAATTGTAACAACGCCACAACAAAGGAGAAATTCCGTCAGTGTCAAATATTCAAAAAAATGAAGCACTTGAGTTCCAGTCTAGTTTGAGCAATCATGGACATGTGGCCCGGAAAATATTTTGCAAAAAAGCATTGATAATGGATGGGCGATCCTGATCCAAATATATTTTTTGTGGGCAAAGCATGGAAAATCTAAGCGACATACCATTGTTTAAGTCTCTAGATCGATCAGACGGGGAGCGGTACGGAAAAAGCTGCCTTTGGAAAGACTACGATGCACATGAGCTCGTAATCGATGTGGATGAGGAAACAGCAGACGTACGGTTTATCGTTTCAGGGCTAGTAAGGGTCATCAACCGATTTTCGGTTGGAAAAGAAGTGATCCTCAGTGAAATGAAACCTGGTCAATTTTTTGGTGAACTGGCGGCAATTGATGGCGATACGCGCAGTGCCAATGTTACGACCTTGTATCGCAGTCGAATTTGCATTGTTCCGCAAAAATTGTTTCTAGAGTTGCTGCAAAAATCACCGGAAGTAAGTCTGGAAGTTATGCGGGTTCTTACCAAACGCATCAGAACGCTGAACATGAGGCTGGCTGAACAATCCTTTTTGCAGGCCAAGCATCGTCTTTATGCAGAACTGATACGGCTTTCCCGACCTCGGCTCGGCCATGAAGGACAGCGCAGCATTTCTCCGCCACCAACCCAAAAAGAAATGGCAGAACGCATAGGCACTCGTCGTGAAGTGGTTTCTCGAGAGCTTAACGCTCTTCAAAAGCAAGGTGTTTTCGAAAAGACGCGCGGCGCGTTGGTTCTCACGGATGTGGCAGAATTACAAAGACGCATCTCTGAAGCATGGGATGAATAAGCGCCGTTTTCATGAATTCAGACACAAAAAACCCCGGACAATGCCGGGGATCTTTGTCAGAGAGGCTGTCTCTTAGTAATAAGGTGAGAAGCAAGTACGACGTGGGCCGCTGTAAGGCTTCCAGCTATTATCCCATTCACGGTAAGAACGGTAGCGGTTATAACACCAGTTTACATGTGCATCGTAAGATGAAACGCGGCGAACTGGTTCACGATAGTGGCGGCGCTCGCGGTAACGATGTGCTGATTCATTGACAATAACGCCGGTTACGACACCTGCAGCAGCACCTGCCCAAAAATCGCGGCTTCCAGCATTTGCGTCTTGGGTTGTTGAAAAGGTCAAGCTGGTAGCAAGTGTAGCAGCAGCAAGAACGGCGGTTGTAGTCTTTTTAAAAGTAGTAGTTTTCATCACTAGGGTCCTTCTTCTGGTTTGTGAAGGGCCTGTGCCCCTCCGACACCAACAAGATAGTAAACTCCAGCTCACAAAGATGTGTAGTTGATCACAATGCCATTTTTACCCAATTAATTCAGATGCTTATCGGATCGGCATAAGGTTTTCTGCCAATTTTGCCCAGTATGAAGTGCCGTGTGGAATGGCCTCATCGTTGAAATCATACTCAGGATGATGAAGTCCAGCGGTATCGCCATTGCCCATAAAAATAAACGCGCCAGGGCGTTCCAGAAGCATATAAGAGAAATCTTCTCCACCCATCGTAGCCTCTTTTTTCGTATCTACCTTCCCATCTCCGGCTACCAATTTAGCGATCTCAGCGGCTTTATCTGTTTCTTCCGCATGATTGTAAGTAACCGGATACCCTTCAATATGATTGATCGACACCGTAGCTCGGGCTGAACTGGCAATGCCCTCACATATCTCTTTAAGGCGTACTTTTGCATACGCGCGAGACTCTGAAGAGAGACTTCTAATGGTTCCAACAATTTCCACGGCATCCGGGATAACATTAAACGCGGTTCCCCCATGTACCTGAGTCGCCGAGACAACAAGCGGTTCAAAGGGGTCTAGATTACGTGCAACGATCGTTTGAATGCCGATGATAATCTGAGAAGCTGTGACCAACGGATCAATGCCCTCATGCGGCATAGCCGCATGGGCACCTCTTCCGGTTACAGTAATTCGAAACTCGTCTGTGGCAGCCATAACTGCACCTGAATTTATTGCAAACTCGCCAACTGGAAGCCCCGGTAGATTGTGCATCCCATAGACCTCTTTAATTCCAAACCGATCCATCAAACCATCATCAACCATGGCTTTCCCACCAGCACCCCCCTCTTCTGCGGGTTGAAAAATGACGGCAACGCTCCCGTTGAAGTTTCGTGTTTCGGCAAGATACTTGGCGGCACCAAGCAACATTGCCGTATGGCCATCGTGACCACAGGCATGCATTTTACCCTCAGTTTTGGACTTATAAGGCTTGCCGGTTGCTTCTTTAATTGGCAAAGCATCCATATCAGCGCGAAATCCAACAACATGCCCTGAACCGCGATCACGCCCGTGAATGATCCCAACGACACCCGTTCGTCCAATCCCGCTTACGACTTCATCGCATCCAAATGCCTTCAGTTTTTCCTCAACACTTGCTGCGGTTTGGAAAACATCATATTGCAGCTCTGGATTAGAGTGGAATTCCCGCCGCCATTCGGTAATTTCATCGTGAAGTTCAGCCATACGGTTGATAATTGGCATGTTTGTTCCTGACAAGTTTGATTATTATTTGTAAAACGCGGAAAATTCCGCAAATGATGTCTGAAAATGTATCGCTGCCTATTCATAGTTTCAACTCTCTGGTTCCTTTTGTCCGCAATCGTCAACGCGAACGCTGTGGGTCGTCCACATATCGTCATTGATGTCGAGTCCGGAACGATCCTTTCCGAACACCTACCGGATCATCGATGGTATCCTGCATCATTGACCAAATTGATGACAGCGTATGTGACGTTCCAGGCAATTAAAGCTGGTGAAATAGAATTGGGATCACCCGTGGAGGTTTCTGCCGCGGCAACCCGCCAACCACCCAGTAAAATGGGCTACAAAAAAGGTACCAACTTACGAATAGATACAGCCTTAAAAATTATCATCATCAAAAGTGCGAATGATGTTTCCCAAGCCTTAGCCGAAGCAGTCACTGGAGATCTTAAAAATTTTGTCGAACGCATGAACTATGAGGCGGCGCGTTTGGGACTGAACAATACCCGTTTTGCCAACGCCAATGGACTTCACAATACCAACCAGTTTTCTTCAGCTCGGGATATGGCACTGCTCTCAAGGCATATTATTCAGGAGTTCCCACAATACGCATATCTGTTTTCATCCGTTGCAATCAAAACACCTAAACAAACCCACTACAGCTATAACCTTCTCTTGGAAAGGTTTCCCGGAACGACCGGAATGAAAACAGGATTTGTTTGTGCGTCAGGCTTCAATCTGGTCGCATCTGCAAAATCGTCCGGGCGACATTTGATAGCGGTCGTACTTGGCAGAGATTCCCAAACGGATCGTGCAACCACAGCTGCCAAGCTGCTTGAGGAGAATTTCTTGAATGTGGATGGTCCATCCGTTTTAAGTCCAAGAAGCGTTGGCGCAGCACCCAAAAACATGAGACCCGTCTTGTGCACTGAGGCAGCGCGGGCTGCCAGATACAATCCAACCCCTTCAACAGCGATTATAAAATCAGCACATCTCAACCCTCGTCAGGTTTCTGACAAAATACTAACGGTAAACACCGGCGGAATTGATGGAAAACCCAGTGACGCTTGGATTTTTCAAAAATTTGCGGCAAAAAGAAACGTGCCGGTTCCCTCCAAACGGCCAAATTACGACCCAATTGCAGGGAAAATCGTTCTTGCAGCAATCGGTCTTCGGGAAACCGGACAAATTGCAATACCAACACCAAGACCACGTTAGTTTATGTCTATTACCTTGAAACCAGTCCATATTTTAACCGGATTTTTGGGTTCTGGAAAAACCACACTGCTCAATCGGCTTTTGTCGCAAGCAGAGTTTTCCAATACCTTGGTAATCATCAATGAGTTCGGTGAAGTGCCACTCGATCATCACCTGATAGAAAAGAGCACAGATACGATTGTTGAACTTTCAAATGGGTGTCTTTGCTGCACTGTGCGCGGTGAGATGGTAGACCTCTTACTTGAGCTGGACACATCGCAATTTGATCGAGTAATTGTCGAAACTACCGGAATAGCAGACCCAATACCCGTTTATCAAAGTCTTACAGCACAGCCAGTTCTGGCAAAGGGCCTGCGCGCTGGATCCATCATCACAGTGTTTGATACATTGAGCGGAGCGGCACTTTTTAAAGCACACGAAGAAGCCAGAAAACAACTTGCACTGGCCGATATCGTTTTCCTTACCATGGTAGACCGAAACGGAGATCGTACAGCCGCACAACAACTTATCTCGCAACATTCCCCACAAGCCATCATCACGATGAACCCCGAAGAAATCAGACCAGATGCAATTGACTTGGTTGCGAAGGCGACGGCGGCACATGGGAACGCCAGCCATAGCGATCAGTACACTTCCATCATACTGGAAACCGAACGTTTGCTTCCAATACCCATCGTTTGTGATTTCCTGCACCAGCTGGCCAATGATTGCGGTGAAACGCTCTTACGCGTGAAAGGATTGGTGAAGTGTCCGGAAAACATTGAAAAACCGATATTGATCCAGATGTCCGGACAGATCGTACATGATCCGATATCGCTTCCCCAATGGCCAAACGGGACGGATGGAACCGGGCTTGTTGTTATTGGCAAAGGCATTGATCATAAAAAGGTAAAGACGCTCTTTGAGGGGTTTTTTGGTATCATGAACATTGATACCCCCGACCGCGAAGCAATCACCGGAAATCCATTGTCAATCCCAGGCCTCTAGGTATCCCCTTTTTTGAGCACAAAGGAATGACCCCAATCAAACTCATTGCTTTCAACAAGATCATGTCCGTTCTCATTACAGAAAGCGGGAATATCAATCACGGCCAACGGATCCGTTGTTTCCAACGCAATGAAATCTCCAGGTTCCAGGGACCGCATGGCCTTCTTTGTTTTCAGCACTGGAAGTGGACATTTCAGACCCTTTAAATCAAGTTTCGTTGCCACATCATTCATCGTTTTTTGCCTTAGTTTGCTGCGGGATCGGCGATAAACATAAGCATGGTTTCCAATTGGTTAAAGTGACTCAAAAAAATAATTAAGTTTCAATGCTTTACCGACCATTTGTTCAATAACATCCAGTTTTACTCCACGGTTTATTAAGTCACTTCTGCTAAGACACTGCCTAAGGTGAGGATTGTTGTGCAAACAAGAACAGTTAAATTTGCGGAGAAGTTGATCCCGGATGCCTTGCAGGCACACCTGGAACCAATCCTGCACAAGACGGATCAGATTCTGGCCGGATCAGATGAAAATGCGGTTTCCCAGCGCATGGCTATGTCGGTGTTTATCATCCGGGTTGCAAGTGCGGCAATCGCGTTTTTTTCGCAAGTGCTTTTGGCCCGATGGATGGGAACATTCGAATACGGCATCTTTGTAGCAGTTTGGGCTGGCATGATAATCAGCAGTACCTTGATTGGCCTTGGCCTACCTTCGGCTGTCGTACGTTTTGTCGCTGAATACAAAGAAAGAGATGAACCCGGACTGGTTTGGGGCATCGTCAACGGCAGCATGTGGTTATCGCTGGCGGCTGCTTCCTTTGCCTCTGCGGTAGGCGCAACCCTGCTTTACATCTATCCTCAGATCATAACGCATTACTTCGTGATGCCTTTGTTTCTGGGCATATTATGTCTTCCAGCCTTCAGCATTGAAGGGATCAATGATTCCACTGGCAGGCCTTTCAATTGGTTGAAGATCGCTTTTTTACCAACCTTCATCATTCGCCCGCTGGCTATTTTGGTGCTGATGGGGCTTGCGATCTTGATCGGGTTTGAAGCGACTGCGGTCACGGCTATGTCTTCTGCAATCATCGCAACCTACTCGACAACGATCATCCAGTTCTTGCTGCTGCGTAGCAAACTGAAAAAGACCGTGGAGCGAAAGAAATCAGAATACAAATTTGGCTATTGGCTGACCGTAGCCTTACCAATTTTTCTCGTTGAAAGTTTTTACGTGCTCGTCACACAGGTTGATGTTCTGTTTGTGAGCTGGCTTACCAACCCCGAAGAGACGGCCGTCTACTTTGCTGCAACCAAGATTCTGGCGTTGGTCCACTTTGTATATTTCGCAGTAAGGGCGTCGGTGTCCCATAGATTTGCAGCATACAGCGCTTCTGGCAAAATCGAGGAATACAGAATATTCGTTCGCAAGACGGTAAGTTGGACTTTCTGGCCTTCCCTGGCACTCGGCATCGCCATGATCGTTCTGGGTAAATATCTTTTAATGTTGTTTGGCCCTGAATACGTTGCCGGTCAAAGTGTCCTATGGATTTTGGTAGCAGGAATCGTGATGCGTGCCAGCATTGGTCCGGCTGAAGCCTTATTGGTCATGTCGGGCAAGCAAAACATCTGCGCCGTCGTCTATGGCAGTGCTTTATTTGTAAATGTAGTTCTGAACATCACACTGATCCCACTATACGGCATGATTGGAGCCGCGATCGCCACGGCCATAGCGTTAGGGTTCGAAAGTGTTTCGCTCTACGCCATGGTGCAAAGAAAACTAGGCATTCATGCATTCATACTCCCTCTGATCCGACCCTCCTTGAACCCGCTGGAGAGAGGGAAATGACCGATCTGAAAAAATCCTTTCTCAATTCAGAGCAACTGAAAATACTGAGAGATCAAGACTGGCCCGAGCATTCAAAGGTAATCGGCTACAGCGCAGGCATTGAAGGCACGACTTGGTTTCTCGAGTTGATTGACGCAGGCGATTTCAATCGGGTCAAAAAGTCCCTTAAAACACTTGTGAAAACGAGCGAGACCCCAAATCCCTTCTTCGAAGCAGCGTTCCTCGAACCAGCCATCACAAATCTGGGCATGGATCAAATTGGACTGCTCTGTCTTTCAGAGATCACGGGCGATCATAGGGAACTCAAATTTTTCGCACCTGCTGCCATCGAACATACCGGATGGAGAAGAACGAAAGTCCTCCGCATCTGGAGCCATCCTTTTGCCCCAATCAGCACGCCATTGATGTGCAAAAAAGAGTTTGCCCATACTCTCCACGAATTGATGAACTGCATCGAAGCCGCATCAGACCAATACGGACAGGCTATTATGTTTGAGCAATTGCCCAAACATTCGAAATTTTCGAAAAATTTGTTCGAACAGCCTCGGTTCTCTGATCGTCTTTTAAGATTCGCTGCAAGCAATCGGGCGGGCGTTGACGGGCTTAATGCGATGCAATGCGCGGTCACACAAATTACCGGAAAACGCAAACAACGGCTGCGTAGAGCACAGGAGCGACTGCAATCCTTCGGCAAGCTAACTTTTGAAAACGTATCCAGGCACCGTATGATTTTACAGAGTCTGGAAGAGCATCTAAGTCTTGAAGACACCGGGTGGAAAAGTCGAAAAGGCACCTCAATTCTTAAGAACAATGCAACCGCCATAATGGTGAGAAGCTTGGTCTCTAATCTGTCTACCGACGGAAAGTGCGAGATACACGCCCTTCGTTTGAATGATACCATGATCGCTTCAATGATCCTGATCCACACACAAGGCCACTATTTTCCGTGGAAAATCGCGTATGATGAATCCTATGCAAAATACTCCGCCGGAAACGTGCTTCTTGCTCACGTGAATGAGATTTTGAGCAAAAAATCTGATTTCAAACTGCTGGACTCACTGGCAAGTGATCTGAACGATACTGCAAAAAGGTTCTGGCCGGATCAGATGGAAGTTTCCAGCATGGTGATTGGTCTAGGGCCAGATGCTACGAGAAACGCACTTAAGGTTTCTTCCGATTTGGAACTGGTTACAAAACTAAAAAAATCCCTCAAAAAGAAGCTCGGCCGCTCACTCTGAATCCCTCTGCCGTGGCGGAGTTTTGCGCGTTTGCGGGGCTCTTTTCCTTCGCTTGGGCTTCGGTTCTACCGGCTCAACATTGGCCTGATTGCTGCGAATGTGTAGATCCCGTTGAGGGAATGGAATCTCAATATTAGCCTCACGCAGCATTTTCAAAATGCGGAAGCGTAATTCGCTTTTGACGCTAAGCGAATAATTGATATCGCTCAAATAGCATCGTAATTGGAAATCAAGAGAACTTGCTCCAAAGTCTATGAAATAGACAACAGGCGCTGGCCGCCCCAAAATCATACGGTGATCTTCCGCACATTTGAGCAAGATTTCTTCCACCTGCTCTGGGTCGCTGCCATATCCAACACCTACCGGGATGATAATGCGCCCCGATTTTGTGTCATGCGTCCAGTTGGTTACTGTATCTGTTATAAGCGTCGAATTCGGAACAATAACTGTGGCACGATCAAAGGTCTCAATCTCAGTCGAGCGGACTGAAATTTTCTTGACGTAACCTTCTCCGCCGGCGGTGACAATCCAGTCACCCGCTTTAATCGGACGCTCTGCGAGTAATATCAAACCGGAAACAAAATTGTTGACGATGCTCTGCAGTCCAAAACCCACACCCACGGAGAGAGCACCAGCGACAATCGCCAAGTTGGACAAATCAAATCCCGCGGCACTGATCGCAAGGATCGCAGCCAGGATAAATCCTATATATCCAAAAACGGTCGATATGGAATTGCTGATGCCAATATCCAATTGGGTAGTCGGTAGAAACTTGTTGTTCAACCAGTTCCGCAACGCCATGGTTGCTGTGTATCCGACAAAGAATAGGAAGCAGGCAAGAAGCAGAGTCGCAACCGAAATGCTCAAGCCACCAATTTCAAAACCAAAGAACAGTTTCTGGAATATTTCGAAAAAGTCTGCTGTGCGATATCCCCAAGGCAAAAGCAGGAGGGAACCAGCAATCAAATAAACGCCAAGCTTGAGCACACCTGCACCAAGAATGATGGTTTGACCAGATGTTGGCATTTCGCCAGCAGCAGCCTCCGCCTCAGAAGCTTTGGCGATGGACTCCGCTGAGAGCCTTGTAAACACGAAATCCACAAACCGAAGCAACAACCAGGCCGACAGGATCACCACAAGTCCGAAAAGCAGTTGCTGGCTCAAGAACTCAGCGAATGCCACATAACCAATGACCGCGGAAAACAGAATCAGAATTGCAGCAATCCAGATGGCCCAAACAAGATAGGACCAAAACCCATAGAGTTTTTCTGCGGCTCCATTTTCCAGTACCCGCCGTTTGCGCTCGATCCGGGCGAGGTAAAGGGCCCACAGGCTGCAACCACCGATCAGAAGCGAGAAGATAAAGCTCAACCCTACGCTCACTTCCAAGGGAGAAACCAATGCTACGGCAATCCGATTCATCACGAAAATCACGATCGCCATGACGACGCCGGTGGACAAAATGGAAAAGACCTGGTTGGCTGCACGGTCACCAATATGCGTAAGTCGTTGATTGGGACGCCCTGGCGCAAGGAAAACGTGGAACAACGCGATTACGGCAATCATGAAGCCCACCGCAATCACGATGCCATGCAGCAACAGATCAAGACGGTTGGTAAGCAAGCCCAGCCGGGAGAGTATCCCGTAAACTGCAAATGGGACAAGCGCTGTGAGAATACCGTTCTTTAAGTAATAGATCAGCCCGGAAGCAGCATTCCCTGCGTTGGATGAATGAAAAATCGACGTCTCATGTTCGTTAAGGCCTGCCAAAAACCGACGCGTTCTCACAACAACCAAAGCAAGCAGCAAAAGGAGAAACGGCAGTAGTATTTGGCTCCGACTGTTGGACGCTAATTCTCTTATGAAAACCGAAAACGAATCTCGAACCAGTAAGCTCAGACTTTTTGAAAATCCGTTGAAGCCGACAAAGAATTCACTCCAAAACGTCGCCGTCGTGAGTCCCGGTGTTCGAATGCTGATGGATTGGACAAACCGTCCATGTCGCAAATCCGCGATCTCTTTAATAACCTGACCTGCACGAATGGCCGCATTCTGCGCGCTTTTGAGTTCAGCATCCGCATCGGCAAAACTCTGGTTGAGCGACGATCGAAGTTCCTGTGCTTCCGGTGTTTCCGGAGGATCACCTTCACCTGGCGGCTTCCCAAGCTCATCAAGTTGTTGCCGCAGCCGGTTCACCCGACCTTGCAGGCTCTCAACCTCAGAATTGGCAGCTTGTCTCAGAGAATTGGTCTCATCAAACAACCGATCCAGTTCTTTGTCTGTTACCCCTTCCCGTGAAACAGCGCGTTCTGTGCTATCCAGAATACGCAGCCAGGCTGTTGGATCAACAAATGCATTGGTCTGACCCGATTGAGCGCCGCCATTGGTAGATTGTGCACTCACGCTGGTGGGCAACGCAACCGCGAACACAAAGAAAACTATAAGTAAGAATCGAACAGCCATGCATGGATCATTAACGTGAAACCATTGCCGTGTCATGCGTCAAAATATGAAATCAATTCACAGGTGTGACAGTATAACCAGAATTCCGAAGCAGGTTCACTAAGCCGGTTTCGCCGGGCAGGTGCAGGGCGCCAACAGCAACGAACGTTGGACCCTGTTCTAGGATCGGCTCGACGCGTTCAACCATTGTTTGGTTTCGTTGATCAATAAGAGCCTCTTGAAAATCGGCAACACCTTTTTCACTTCCAGCCGCTGGCATGACCGCTTTCATCAAGGGAAAGACCAATCCTATGCGCTCTTCGAGGTAGAGTATCTTCATGGTTTCGATCATATCCAAGGCCAAACTGCCGGATGCGAGGGTCTCTTCCAGCGCGGATACGTGATACTCCACCGGCAGAGAAGAGATCGCAGTCAGCTGTTCCGAAACAGATTCTAGCCCAAGCACCTGTTTGCCGTTTTCTTCCGCAAATTCAGCAAGGGCGCTATCAAGTACTTTTTCACCCGTCTGTTTGCGCTGAATCTCGCACACGGGAAGCGCAACGGTTGTTGCGATCAACCAAGGCTGCATACGGTCGGCTAACTGCATCGGCACACCACGCGCCGTCACCGCTTCTTCCAGTTCATCTTCAAGGTCATCGGCAACAAGATCTCGCAGAGTACCCTCTTTAAGCAACGTGAGATGTGCAAGACCCGCCATCGCTTTTGCGGCAGCTTGTTGATCCAGCGCCTCGACCGATTCAATAACAAGCTGATCACTCGCGAGGATCGCTTTCTTGGCTTTCTCGGGAATCGCGGCAATCATTGGATCTGCCAAGTGCATTGTCCCAAACAGCCAAGATGTTTCGCGCCCTTCTCGCTGCACTTTCCAAAAGATCGAACCAGCATTTTTGGTTTCAAGCGCTTCATTCAATACAGCTTCATAAGCTGTGGGACGGGTTTCACGGAGTTCAGATAAAAGGTTCTTCCCGGAACAGGCTTCTGAGGACTGCGCATAAGGTGCAGGCAACTGAACCAGAAAAAAACTGGCAAAAAACAGGAGGAGCAACGTCATCTTTGCAAATCCGAGGATCAGCAGAGAATTCTCCGACCAGGCCAAAACTTTTTCAAGGCGCATTTCCAACTTCCCCTTTTTGCGGGAGTATCGGCAAAAATGCTGAACATCAGACTAAGCGCCAAGGTTTACAAAGGATTAACAATCACGCTCTGGGATGTGCCTTTTGGTAAACATCAATCAAACGAGCCGTATCAACTGCTGTGTAAATCTGCGTGGTTGAGAGACTGGCATGCCCAAGCAACTCCTGAATGGTTCGCAAGTCTCCGCCTTTGGCCAGAAGGTGTGTAGCAAAAGAATGTCGTAATGCATGTGGCGTCGCGGTGTCTGGCAAACCCAATGCTGATCTCAGTTTCCTTAAAGTCTTTTGGAGGATCCCCGGCTGCAAAACACCCCCCTTTGCACCGCGAAAAACGGGGTCATCCGCTTCAACAACAAACGGGCAGAGATTGAAATACGCATTCAGCGCTTCAAGTACAACCGGCAAAACAGGGACCAACCTTGTAACGCCGCCCTTCCCCGTGACCCGAATACTACCTGACTTTGCCGCTTCAAAATCCCGCTTGGTGAACGCCAGTGCTTCACCAATCCTCAAGCCACACCCGTAAAGGAGTGTCATAACCGCAGCATCCCGCGCAGCAATCCAAGGCTCCTCAGAAAGTTGCTGAGACGCTTCGGTTAACTTGATCGCCTTAGATGCCTCCAATGCCTTGGGGAGAGTTTTAGGCTGTTTTGGGCTTCGGGTCGCGGCAAGCCCCGCTGAATTTGCGAGACCTTTCTTTTCCAGATACCGAATGAAGGAACGAATTCCCGCCAGACCGCGCCCTAGGGTGCGCGCACTGGCCCCCGTCTTACGCCGGTTTGCCAAAAACCCACGCATATCCAAAGGTTTCAAGTTTGCCAAATGATGAATATCCACCGGCTCGCTATTATAGCCCGTCAGATATTGAAGAAATTGCCTGATGTCCCGCTCATAAGCATCCAGTGTTTTGGCCGTCACACGTTTTTCATACGTAAGCCAAGAAAGCCATTCCTGTATTTCTCGGGCAAGCGAAGCGGAGTGGTAAACCAGGTATTCCGGATTTTCATTTGATTTAGGCATGCCACAATCCTAGGGGAGTGTGGTTAGAAAAGCCTTACCCGATTTTCTGTCCGGTTTTTGCCCAATCTGCAAGAAACGCATCCAACCCCTTATCGGTAAGCGGATGTTTAACCAAAGCCTTGAGTGTTGACGGCGGGATGGTTGCCACATCAGCCCCCGCCAGAGCAGAATCCTTCACATGATTGACGGTGCGAATGGATGCTGCAAGAATTTGGGTTTCAAAATCATAATTGTCGTAAATCATTCGGATTTCTTCAATCAATTCCATACCGTCGATTCCCATATCATCCAATCGTCCGATAAAGGGAGAAACAAACGTGGCCCCGGCTTTAGCCGCAAGAAGCGCCTGATTTGCTGAAAAACAAAGCGTGACGTTCGTTTTATGGCCTTCTGCTGTTAGCTTTTTACAAGCTTTCAATCCATCCATGGTCAACGGCAGCTTAATGCAAATATTATCCGCAATTTTCGCAAGCACCGCTGCTTCGGAAATCATCCCATCAAAATCCAGCGCCGTGACTTCCGCAGAAACCGGACCATCGACAATCGAGCAAATTTCTTTTGTGACTTCAAATATATCACGCCCCGACTTCAAGATGAGAGATGGGTTTGTGGTCACGCCATCCAGAAGTCCAGTTGCCGCCAAATCACGGATTTCGTCCACATCCGCTGTATCAACAAAGAATTTCATGTCCTATGTGCCCTTTTGTTCCAGACAAATTCATCCTATCCCATACGCAGAAACGACTCTTTATTCAAATGTTTTGAAAGCTAAATTTGATCAATAGAAAAACAGTTTCAGTGCTGGTCCCCATACCGACCGACGGTCCGTATTCTTACGCCGTGCCGGAGGGTTTGGATTTATCGCCTGGTGACTACGTTCAGGTGCCCCTTGGAAGCCGAGAATTAGCGGGCGTGGTTTGGGATAAACATGTCGATGCGGTCGATGAATCAAAACTGAGATCTGTAATCTCAAAATTCGATTGCCCTGCCATGAATAAAGAGATGCGCCGTTTCATAGAATGGGTTGCCGGATATACACTGAGCCACCCTGGAATGGTGTTAAAGATGGTGTTACGAACGCCAACAGCCCTTGATCCGGAGCCGCCTGTTAGCGGCTTGAAGTTTACAGGCAACAGCCCCGATCGTTTAACAGCCGCACGCAAACAGGTTTTAGAATTCCAGGAACAGGGACTTTACTGGACAAAGTCGGGCTTGGCCCACGCTGCGGGTGTAACGCCATCGGTTGTAGATGGCCTGACAGCCCAAAATGTTCTGGAACCAGTAGACCTGCCGCATAGACCGCTTCATGCCGCCCCTGAGCCTGGCTTTCGTAAGGTGGAACTCACAGTAGATCAAAAAGAAAAGTCAGAAATGCTACGGGATTTTGTCAGCCAAGCACAGTCTGGCCCGATCCTTTTGGAAGGTGTTACCGGTTCCGGCAAGACAGAAGTATACTTTGAGGCGATCGCAAAATGTTTGGAACAAGGAAGACAAGTACTCATTTTGCTCCCGGAAATCGCATTGACAGCAAGTTTTCTTGACCGTTTTGAAAATCGTTTCGGTTCCAGACCTGCTGAATGGCATTCTGAACTGGCACCACGCATGCGCGAAAAAACATGGAGGCAAATCGCGACAGGCCAACTCAGAGTCATTGCTGGTGCACGCTCTGCCCTTTTTTTGCCCTTTGAAAATTTGGGGTTGATCATTGTCGATGAAGAGCATGATCAGGCTTACAAGCAAGAAGATCGCGTCTTCTACAACGCCAGAGATATGGCAGTTGTAAGAGGTCACCTTGAAATGTGTCCCGTAGTTTTGTGCTCTGCCACACCCTCAATTGAAAGTCAGGTCAATGCCAGCCTTGCGCGTTACAAACATCTAGTTCTTGAAAGTCGATACGGTGAAGCAATCCTCCCCGAACTCTCGGTGATTGATATGCGAAAAAACCCACCCGCCAGAGGAAAATTTCTCTCACCTGTAATGATCGACGCAATAACAGATACACTATCACAAAACCAGCAGGTACTCCTTTTCCTGAACCGAAGGGGATATGCACCCCTCACACTCTGCCGGGTTTGCGGTCACCGATTTGAGTGCAAAAACTGTTCGGCATGGCTCGTCGAGCATCGATTCCGCAAAACACTACAGTGCCATCATTGCGGCTATTATGAACCAGCCCCCGAAGCATGCCCCAAATGCGGAGCACTGGATCACTTGGTCCCCTGCGGTCCGGGCGTTGAGCGACTTGGCGAAGAAATTTTAGAACGCTTTCCCGAAGCACGAACCTATGTGCTCTCCTCGGATATGGCCGGCGGTGTGAAACGAATGCGAGTGGAGCTCGAAGCCATTGCCAAAGGAGATGCTGACATTGTGATTGGAACGCAACTGGTCGCCAAAGGACATAATTTTCCCCTAATGAAAATGGTTGGGGTTGTCGATGCCGATTTAGGCCTTTCAAATGGAGACCCGCGTGCAGCGGAGCGTACATTTCAACTGCTCCACCAGGTTACGGGACGTGCAGGGCGCGCAGGTGGGCAGAGCGTGGGGCTGTTACAGAGTTATCAACCTGATCATCCCGTTATTGCCTCCATCGTATCTGGAGATCCAAAAGGGTTTTATGACCGGGAGGTAGACACCAGAAAACAAGCATCCCTTCCCCCGTTTGGCAGACTGGCTTCCATCATCATATCAGGAACAGACCGGCGTGATACCCAAGACTATGCCCGTAAAGTCCGCGTCGCCTGCCCGGATGAAAAAACCTTGAGGGTTTTAGGCCCCGCCGAGGCCCCGTTATCCCAGATTCGAGGCAGATATCGTTTCAGATTATTAGTGCATGCACCAAGAAGTTTTGCCCTTCAGGATTGGTTACGCGCATGGTTTAATCACGCGCCGCGACCAAAGGGAAACATCCGCCTGCAAATCGATATAGACCCGCAGAGTTTCGTTTGATGAGCAAACAACCCATCTTTCGTTTCGCGCCAAGTCCCAATGGAGAACTGCATCTCGGCCACGCTTACTCCGCACTAAAAAACCTGCAACTTGCACGGAAGGCGGGTGGGAAAATTTTGCTCAGGCTTGAAGATATTGATACCATTCGCTGCACTCAAGCGCTTGAAAAACAAATGCTCCAAGATCTTGAATGGATCGGGTTCGAATGGGACGAGAAACCCTATCGTCAATCAGAACATTTCGATGAATATCGCAACGCCATTGAAAAACTGGATCAAGTGTCGTTGGTCTACGCTTC
>JBCCXO010000009.1:0-81755 GCA_039191645.1 Pseudomonadota bacterium
CGTCGCTTCGTCAAATGCTTTTTGCACGAACGATGGAATAACAGCGCCACATTGTGCGGCCATAGCCTTGGTTTTTTGAAAATTGTAAATTGGAAGGATACCCGGAACAATTGGAATCGTTATTCCAGCCGCCCGCGCCTCGTCCACAAAATCATAAAAAACAGAATTGTCAAAAAAGAACTGACTGATTGCCAACGATGCTCCAGCATCTTGCTTTTCTTTTAAAACCGCCAAATCTGCTTGCCTTGATTGCGCTAAAGGATGAATCTCTGGGTAACAAGATACAGCTATTTCGAAGGGATGGTGTCGTTTCAACGTCTGAACGAATTGAGCCGTGGACGCAAAATACTCAGATCCCCCCTCCTCTCGAACATCGCCTCTCAACGCCACAATACGTTTAACACCACTTTCCCAGAGCGCATGCGCAAAATCAGCAACTTCACTGGCTGTCGAGCCTGTATAGGTAAGGTGACTGGCAGTCGCTGCGCCAGAAACATCTGTGACAAACTTCAGCGTATCCAGGGTGCCACCCCGGTTTGAACCTCCCGCGCCATAGGTAACACTTTGAAATTCTGGCTGAAATGCCGACAAAATCTCAATTGTTTCTTCCAGCAATCCCTTTGAACGTTCGTTGCGGGGCGGAAAGTACTCAAAGCTCACAGATGCCATATTCGTTCTCCTTTAGCGACATTACCTATTCTTATCACGAAGCAAGCATCTTGTAAATAGATATATAAAGATATCTTTATATATTGATTTTATCTTAAAATTGTGTTGGTATTCGCACCGCAGTTCGGCTTGACAGGCGGGTCGTAAAAACGGCATGGCATGTCGCGGCAATAAGCGGGAAACCACAAATAAAAGTGCACAAAATCCCAAATTTACGAAATCATCCGGGCACACCCCCGGCTCAGCACAAAGGCATTCTTCGATGACCCACACAATCGTTGCTTCAGAGACTAAAGAAGTCGTCATCGGTTTTGACAAACCATTCTGTGTAATTGGCGAACGGATCAACCCAACCGGTCGGAAAAAACTCGCCGCGGAGATGCAGGAGGGAAACTTTGAGACCGTAAAAAAAGACGCGCTGGAACAGGTTGCTGCCGGAGCAACAATTTTGGATGTCAACGCAGGTGTCACAGCCGTCAACCCCAATGAGACCGATCCGCCCCTGATGGTCAAAACGCTTGAAATCGTTCAAGAGTTGACCGATACACCGCTTTCAATCGACTCCTCCGTAACCTCCGCCATTGAAGCTGGCCTTAAGGTTGCGAAAGGACGTCCGCTTGTGAACTCTGTGACCGGAGAACCGGAGAAGCTTGAAGCAATTCTTCCCCTTGTGAAGAAGTATGATGTCCCTGTCGTAGCAATTTCAAACGATGAAACCGGCATTTCGCAAGATCCGGACGTCAGATTTGCGGTAGCAAAAAAGATCGTGGAGCATGCGGCAGATTACGGAATCAAACCACATGACATCGTGGTTGATCCCTTGGTAATGCCGATCGGTGCAATGGGCACTGCAGGCCAACAGGTATTCAAATTGGTACGCCGCCTGCGCGACGAGCTTGGTGTTAATACAACTTGTGGCCTGTCTAACATCTCGTTTGGTCTGCCACACCGTCACGGTATCAACGCGGCTTTCATACCAATGGTGATCGCCTCCGGCATGACGTCCGCCATCATGAACCCCTGCCGCCCCGCAGAGATGGAAGCCGTCCATGGCGCAAATGTTCTCAACGGAACCGACATGGATTGCGCTAACTGGATCATGACCTATAGAGATCGCGTGGCACCACAAGGAACCATGCCCGCAACACTTGGCGGTGCACAAGATGTACAGGTAAAGCCAACAACCGGCGGACGGCGCCGCGGCGGCAGATCTGCACGTAGGGGTGATGCGGCCTAATTGATCAGGTGAAACCCCGATTGGGTTGCTTGGTCCCGGACAAGACAGCGATACGGTCAGATTTTGGTTCTGACCTTATTACCTTATGAAACCAGTTCTGAAAGGGGTCTGCTCCCAACTGAAGAAATCACGAAACCGCCCACTAAAATCTTCTAGCAACAAGGCTTGCATTTTTTCGAATGAAATCTTCTCTTTACCCACTACTCTCGAGCAACAAACTGTCCTATGTGTCGCAAAGTAGATAGACATAGTGGCAAATCTTCGCGAAGTAACCTCTTGATATCAGGATCGTTTCATGGCTGACCAACAAGATCATCTCGTTCTTTTTATGCCGTCGGGAAAAAGAGGAAGGTTTCCGAAAGGCACAATGATTATTGAAGCTGCCCGTGACCTCGGCGTCTATGTGGAATCAGTGTGTGGTGGTCGCGGCATCTGCGGGCGTTGCCAAATCGAAATCCAGACGGGTGAATTTGCAAAACACGGCATTACCTCTTCGAACGAAAACATTTCAGAATACAGCGCAAAAGAAAAACGTTATGCGGAGAAACGCGATCTAAGAACGGGCCGACGCTTATCATGTTCTGCAACGGTTGAGGGTGATCTTGTTGTAGATATACCCCAGGACGGTCAGATTAACGCTGCCGTTGTACGTAAAGTAGATGATGGGCGTATCATCGAGAGAAACCCCGCGATTCAACTGTGCTATGTCGAAGTTGAAGAACCGGACATGCATAAACCCCTTGGAGACCTTGATCGCCTTAAAGAAGCCTTACGTCGTGACTGGGGCTGGGAAGACTTGATGGTAGATTCCTACCTTCTCCCACGTATCCAAAAGCGTTTGCGGGATGGCAATTGGAAGGTAACCGCTGTCATTCATATGGATATGGAAACGTCCAGACCCTCGATTGTCTCCATTTATCCGGGCTTGAAAAACGAGGCATACGGGATTGCCTGTGACATCGGATCGACCACAATTGCCATGCATTTGGTCTCTTTACTTTCCGGAAATACGATTGCTTCGTCGGGCGCACCAAACCCCCAAATCAGGTTTGGTGAAGACCTTATGAGCCGCGTCTCTTATGTGATGATGAATCCCGATGGTCGCGAAGCAATGACGACAGCAGTGCGTACGGCCTTGAACAACCTGATCGAAAACGTCTGTACAGAAGCAATGGTCGAACCTAAGGATATTCTTGATCTGGTCTTCGTCGGCAACCCGATTATGCATCATTTATTCCTTGGGATTGATCCTACTGAATTGGGCGGAGCACCTTTTGCGCTTGCTGTGTCTGGCGCTGTGCACAGTTGGGCACTCGATCTGGATCTTCAAGTGAGTAAAGGAGCGCGTGTTTACGTCTTGCCTTGTATCGCCGGACATGTCGGCGCTGATGCAGCCGCTGTTACTTTGTGTGAAGGACCACACCGTCAGGATGAACAGATGTTGATCGTTGATGTGGGTACGAACGCGGAGATCGTTCTTGGAAACGCAGATAGAACCGTGGCCGCATCTTCACCAACAGGACCTGCATTTGAAGGTGCGGAAATTTCCTGCGGACAACGTGCAGCACCCGGAGCCATCGAACGGGTAAGAATTGATCCAGATACCTTGGAGCCGCGGATAAAGGTAATTGGCGTTGATATGTGGTCCGACGAACCCGGCTTCGAGATTGCGTCAGGGGTAACAGGTGTAACGGGAGTCTGTGGCTCAGCAATTATTGAGGTGGTCGCCGAGATGTTCCTGTCTGGTATCATTTCAGAAGATGGCGTGATCGATGGAGGCATGGCCGCTAAATCTGAGCGGATCGTAGAAGACGGGCGGACCTTCTCCTATGTCCTGTGGCGAGGTCAACAGGTACTCAAGATTACACAAAACGACGTTCGGGCAATCCAGTTGGCCAAGGCCGCGCTCTACGCCGGTATCCGCTTGTTGATGGATAAACAACAAATATCAAAAGTGGATTCGATCTCCTTTGCCGGTGCTTTTGGAACATTTATTGATCCGAAATACGCGATGGTATTGGGGCTGATTCCCGATTGTGACCTTCAAAAAGTCAATGCTGTTGGCAATGCTGCAGGTTATGGCGCAAAAATGGCACTTCTCAACCGGGGGTTCCGTCGGGAAATCGAAGAAACCGTGATGGATATCGAAAAGATTGAGACAGCGCTTGAGCCAGATTTTCAGGCCCACTTTGTAAACGCGATGGCGCTACCGAACAAAGTGGAACCGTTCCCCATGTTGGGAGAGCAGGTAAACCTGCCGCAGAAAAAATCCTTGTCAGACACATCTAGTGACAGCGGTAACGCTGGTGGCAGGCGGCGCAGAAGGCGCGCACGCAGCTAATCTAGACCTTTAATCAAAATCAACCGTGGTGCCGGCAAAACTGGCACGCAAATGATCCGCTGCTGCTTGAATTGCTTCACTAGGATCATCTCTAACCATCAAACCCAACGCATAGTCTGCGAGTTGAGGCAATCCTTTGCGAGCCGGCGCTTCTACAATGTCACCCCCCAAAGAAGAAATCGGCAAAGGCGCGACCGCCAAGTCAGACAAAACTGCCGTCTTTTGACCTCCGATATACGCACTGCGAAATGCAATCCGATAGTCCTTCCCTGCCCTGTTTAAGGCATCAAGCGCAGACTTTCGCCATGCACAGCCCTCTTCCCACACAGAAATCGGAAGCGGCGTTTGTTCTGCAGCCAAGCCGCCTTTGCGGGCGGCCCAAACAAGTTTTTCTGTGGTCAACTGCTCAGCCAAATGTTCGTTTTCATACCCCGCATTGCATACAATGACGGCCAAATCCAAATCACCATGTTGCACCCGTTCGATCAGCTCATTGGAATTTTCCATCATCACCTCAACGACGATCGACGGATGACTTCGATTGAACTGACTAAGCATTCCAGGCAAGAGCCTTTCAGCAAAATCATCTCCAGCCCCAATACGAATTTCTCCGCTGATATTGGGTGAGATGAACTTGGATATCAATTCATTGTTAAGAGCCAGAACACGCCTTGCATGCTCAAGCAACAATAACCCGTCTGAAGTAAGGGTGACGGACCGGCTGTCCCGCTGGAACACAGTACGCCCGATAATCTCCTCTATCCGTTTAACTTGCATGGAGATTGCTGAGGGGGTGCGGAAAACTTTCTCGGCCGCTGCCGAGAAGTTCCCCGTCTCTGCAATTGCTATGAGCGTTTTCAACAAATCCAATTCCAACAGTGGCTTGGATGGGACATCGCGGATATTCATTTCGCTGCTTTCAATTTTTCTGATAGATAGATTGATATTTATTCGTTTGATTGAAACATAAATCAGCACCATTGTCTAGCCAACACCAACACAGATGGAGAAGACCAATGAGTGTACATCCAGCAAATGATACGTTTTGGATTGACCGTTCAGAGCAAAAGCAAAAAACCGCATCGTTAAACCACCGGACACGACATTCGATTTCAGATTTGTTCCGCAAGACCATCTCAGCTTTGAGAACCCGCAGAAAACAGAAAATGGATCGAGATTCTTTCGATACGCTTCTTTCGCTTGATGACCGGTCTTTGGCTGATATCGGCGTGACGAGAGATGAAGTAAAATGGGCAAGCAGCCTACCTTTGTCCACAAACGCCGCACTTGAAATAGCAGCGCTTAAATCCTCCAAAAAGCAATGAACAGATTTTCTTTAAGACTTTGTTCACCATAATCTTGAGATTGGATTGCACGAGACACAAACTGGCAACGAATTTGCAGCGAATTAACGAATGGTGACAATAGTGTCCCGATAGAAGCCAGGAAGTTCGCCAATGTCCAAAAGTGCCTCAGCAATCCAATACAATTTCTCAGCGGGAACATTTAAAAACACCCGATTGATCGAGGGTCTGGGGCTGCAACTCATGAAACTCTCGGCCAAGATGACAAAACCAATTGAATATACGGGGATGTCAGTAGCCCATCGACTACTTCGCACGATGCTTCCAAGCAACCGCTTTATCGAGATGCAGATGCTGCCGGACACCAAGTTTGTCTTTCCTTACGGAGACGCGTATTGGGGCGTATTGCTGGACAACTCCACAGGCTATTCACCTGAAGTTGAAAACTTCCTCATGGGCTTAAAGGACGAAGAATTTTGTTTCATAGACTGTGGCGCTAACTATGGATACATGTCTGCGATCATGACATCGCAAGCTTATGGCAGCAAACCCTCAATCGCCATAGAAGCCGACCCAGACACATACAAAATCCTCAAAGCAAACGCAGAGATTAACAAAAACCGATTTGAAATCCGTAATCGTGCAATTTTCTCGAAAAGCGGTGAAATGGTCGATATGCGCGGCACCAAACATGAAGCCCGATCAATCCTTGATGAAAATGGCAACATGCAAAACGGCAACGTTGAAACGCTAGCCTTAAACGACCTGACGACGTGGATTGAAGCTCAAGGTACGGATAAAGTAATGCTAAAACTCGATGTTGAAGGTGTTGAGATTGATGCAATGAAAGGAGCACAAGAGCTTCTGAAAAAAGACCTCCTTGTATTTTACGAAGACCATGCCTCAGACAAATCACATGAAGTAAGCCGCTACTTTATGGAAACATTGGGGATGCGCGTGTTTTATCCAGATGTTGAAACCTGTGATGAGATTAAAAAACTGGAAGACATCGACAAAGTTAAAACAAATCCCCGTATCGGATATGACTTTGCTGCAACAAATAGCCCGCACTGGCTAAAAGCACTTCAGCAACCTGTTTAAGCAACCGGCAATACATCAAACGCGATACACTGGCGATCTTCACTGGAGTCGAACGGGACAGTGTGATGAAACAGCGAAGATGGAAACAGAACAAGCTCGCCCTCTCGCGGTCTATGTTCTTTTATCGGGATCGCGTCATTCTCTTTGCGATAATCATACCCGTGTAAGCTAAATGCGATCGAACCTTCGTTACCTTTTATCTCTTTTGGAATTTTCAGATACAAAACGCCACTGACCCAACCACGCGTATGTATGTGGGGTTTTTGATATCCTGATTTCATCAATTTGACATGCCAGCCATTGAGGTCAAATCGTTTTGGAAAATCTTTGATAATGCCCGCGTCGCGTGCATCTGCCTCGCTTCGATAGGCCTCCAACTGCTCACGGATCAGCCTTTCAAGCTTCTCAAACACTTCCCCCTGCTCAAACAAGTTGCCGTGCGTTTGAAATCCGCCCCGCGTTGTTCTGTTTTCCCAAACAGCAGTTACAGTTTCTGCTGCGCTAATCAGCTCTTCAAGAAAGCCCTCTTCTTTCTCCAGATGAGCGTCAATGGTTCGAATGGAGACGTACTGAAGCGGATCAGGTGCGAACGTATGCGTATCTTCAATTTGATATTGGTGGCTCGCAAAGGCACTGAACGCTGCTGCGCGCAGGTTTTTTGGTTCTGCCGCGTTTAACGCACTTAACTTTGCCAAAAGGGAATCGCGATTTGCACCCTGTTTATGAAGAACCTCCAAAACCTTTACGCGGGTCTCAGCAGTATTCACCTTTTCATAAGCTTCTATCGCATCATCAAATCGGCTATTTTGTGCATAAATGTTTCCCAACTCATAGTTGGCTTCCCGGTTTTTTGGATCAAGTTTTAACGCCGTCTCAAAACACTTGAGTGCTTTTTCCAATTTCCCAAGTTGTCTGTAAGTTACCCCTAGGCTCAGATGACCCGGAGCAAATCGCGGCTTTAAAAACGGTATTTTTGACAGATACTTTTCCGATTCTTCGAATCGGCGCATATCACGCAACGCAGCACCCAGATTACGCAGCGCGGGGACATAATTCGGCTTTAGTTTGACTGCGGTCTCATAGGCTTCAATTGCCTCTTCAAACCGCTCTAACTCAAACAATGCGGCGCCGAGGTTGTTAAATGCATCAGCATCGTCGGGTTTTTTCTCAACGACAGAACGGAATTTTGCAACGGCCTCCTCCGTACGCCCCAAATTCATGTAAGCCATGGCAAGATTATATGATCCATCTATATAATCTGGCTTTAACTTTTCCAATACTTCGAGAGTTTTTGCAGCGCCTTTGAAATCTGATTGGGCCAGCTGTGCTTTGCTGAGCAAATCATAAAGAACCGGGGCATCGGAAAACTTGCGAGCGAGTTTCCTCGCTTTTGCTTCGACTTCGCGATGCTTACCTGCATTGAGAAGCGCTCCAAGATTCTGCACATCAGATTGCTGCAATTGCTTCATGGCTCGACCCGGCTTGTTTGATCTGCGGACCATGCCTGGTCCGACAACTTGATTTCTTTGTCTCAACCGCTACCGTGATTTACGAAAAGGATCAAGCAATCAGCATTCCACCTTTATCTTCTAAAAGGAATGAAAATGTGCCCCAAAGCTTTTATTTTTGATGTTTTTGGAACGATCGTAGATTGGCGAAATGGCGTTGCCACAGAAACACAGCAGTGGTTTGAAACAAAAGGCCTCGACCTTGATCCGTTTGAATTTGCAGATGCATGGCGCAGTAAATATCAACCTGCCATGGAACGGATCAGAAGTGGCAACAGAGGATATGTTCCCCTTGATACGTTGCACCTGGAAAACTTGAATGAACTTCTAAATGAGAGAAACTTGGATGCAAATTTCAGCGAGGTTGAGAAATCTGAACTCAACCGCGCATGGGAGAAGCTCCCACCATGGTCAGACAGCGTTCCTGGACTAACTGCGTTAAAAAAACGAGCGATCATTGCTCCCTGCTCCAATGGTTCGATTGCACTAATGACACGGTTGGCAAAGTTCGGCAAACTTCCATGGGATTGCATCGTGGGGGCAGAAGTTGCCAAAAATTATAAGCCACATCCTCAAGCCTATCTCGGATCCGTCGCAGCCTTAGGCTTAGTACCTGCTGAAGTGGTCATGGTCGCAGCACACAACGATGATCTCCGCGCAGCAAGGGAAGTTGGACTGAAAACGGCGTTTATTCCCAGACGCATAGAACATGGCGAGAAACAAACTTCTGATCTGGAGCCGAATGCCAACTGGAATTATGTAATTGAAAAGATTGACGAATTGCTGAAATTTCCCGCAACTTAAGCGGTTGCATTCACCATTCTTTTAAAAAATTATTCTCATAGCGTAATTTTATGATTGCATTTGCGACACTTTCTGCCAATGTCGCTGACGCGATACTTTTGGGAGCTGAGGCGCATGAACCAGTTGGCTGTATTTGAAAATGAGGTTGAGCGGCCTGCCAACGTCGACTGTCGATCAATCGTATTTTTTCTGGTTCAAGATTTTTCCATGATCGCATTCGCAACTGCTGTCGAACCCCTACGGATCGCCAACAGGATGCTCGGTAGAGAATTCTATTCATGGCGTCTTGCCTCTATGGATGGGCAGCCAGTGACAGCCTCAAATGGCGTTGAAGTCGCTGTCGAAACCAGTCTGAAGCAGGAGCGGGATTCGCTGGCCAGCTCGAGACGCCCGTCTAACATGTTTCTTTGTTCAGGGATAAATGTGGAAGAGTCGATCAATAAATCTCTCTTTGCCTACATCCGCGAAAACAAGAATAGCGGCGTTGTCGTTGGTGGACTATGCACTGCTGCCTTCCTACTAGCAGCAGCAGGTCTACTAAAGGGAAAACGTTGTGCGATCCATTGGGAGAATCTACCAGGGTTTGCAGAACATTTTCCTGATGTTGATGTGTACGCGGATCTTTATGAGATGGACGGAAACACATGGACGTGTGCAGGCGGAACTGCCGCACTCGATATGATGTTGTCGATGATCGAAAATGATCTCGGCGAGGATTTGGTGAACCGCGTATGCGAACAAGCGCTTACCGACAGGGTGCGCAACCCGAACGATCGGCAGAGGCTACCGCTTAGAGCGCGCCTCGGCGTTCAAAACGCGAAAGTGTTATCCATTATCGAGTATATGGAAGCCAACATTGCTGAACCGCTGCAATTGATTGAAATAGCAGACTTTGTGGGCCTTTCTCGGCGGCAAATCGAACGGTTGTTTCAACAACACATGGGACGGTCTCCTGCCCGTTACTATCTGGAAATCAGATTGGACAGAGCACGCCATTTGTTGATGCAATCTACAATGCCAGTGGTAGATGTCGCTATTGCCTGCGGATTTGTTTCTGCGTCTCATTTCTCCAAATGCTACCGCGAAATGTATGGCAAATCGCCACTTCAGGAACGAACCTAAGGTCAGGGACTAGAAGATCAGTCTTCGATTTGCCTTACGATGATGAAGTTTTGAACGGGCGCAAGCCCGGCATAAGAGTATTCTGGCCGTCCTGAGTACCAAACCTGTGTTGAGCGGCCGCCA
The DNA here is from genome assembly GCA_039191645.1 of Pseudomonadota bacterium. Classification (GTDB taxonomy): domain Bacteria; phylum Pseudomonadota; class Alphaproteobacteria; order Rhizobiales; family Rhizobiaceae; genus JAALLB01. The sequence goes on from JBCCXO010000009.1 coordinate 10,210, forward strand.
TCTAAGGCAACGGCGGAATCACAACCAAAAAAACCGCCTTCTTTTTCAGGCCTCAGGATCCAACCCGCTTCATAAAGGCTCATGCCTGATCGTGTGATTAAGACAAAGACCATTTCTCCATTTTTCAATTTGCATAACAGCGTTCTGTGCTTCAATTCACCCAGGTTGCTGCCCATTGCCCATTTGCTACCTGGCTCTATAATCATTGGCCTGGTTTGCAGAACGTCAAATGCAGTCTGCGGAATTCCTCCATGCGTCGGCAAGAGTTCCGGTCCACCCTCGGTAAAATGGATTAACCCCCCTGAATCTTTCCATCCCTTGGACAAAACATTGCCGTCTTGTCTCAGATATCCAATCGAATAGAGCGCTCCGTTTTCAGTCTGCGCAAAAAATCCACCGTTGATTGCCAGAACAGCTCCCTCTTGCTCACCGATGACCTGCGCACGCGATCCTTTTTGCTGTTTTTGCAAAACAACCTCGAAAGAGAATTGCCGGGGGGATATTCTGTATGCAGTAATGACAAGGCCACTTTGAGTAATCACCCGCATCACATTAAGTCCGTACTCAAGCTCTTGCCAGTTTCCCTGCCGCAAAGCGCCAACCGTTTCTTTTGTACGATCCGGCACATCTGCCAATTGCGCATGTGCACCCGACCATTGGGAAATGGCGATCAAGCATGTCAAAATGAAAACCAATGATTTTGCCAAGTGAACCCCGTGCCAAGAACTTGAACTTGGTTAGGTTACCGTCATGCATCTTCTGCTACAAGCGCTTGTTTTCGTCTATCACACACAAGTTGAGTGGTTTTCAGTGAAAATTTCGGCCTTTGGGCAAAGTCTTTAAAGCCTGACGCTGCGCAGCAATCTTTACATAGTCAGTTCTTAGCTCAGGCGCATCACGCAACAGCCTTTGTAAGCGTGAAGCAGGTTTAATTTTTTGTCTGATATCCTCAACCGGTCTGCGCACTTCATCGGCATTCGCAAGGCTTTCAATCGCAAGGTTTGAATCATGCAAAACAGAAAGTAAAGGAGTTAAATCTTCCACATGATGCGCAACCACATGAATGACATTATCGACATTCTGTAGTTTGCCTCTAACCCCTATACATCTACTGCCTAGCACCAGATTTCTGTATTTTTCAAAAGTCTTGGGCCAAACGATAATGTTCGCAACACCTGTTTCATCCTCTATGGTTTCAAAAATCACGCCTTTAGCCGAACCCGGACGCTGGCGGACCAACACAAGCCCGGCAACGCTCACCGTCTTACCGCTAGAAAGCTCTCTAAGATCAACATTGCGATGGTATCTGCGGGTGCGCAATTCCTCACGTAAGAAACTGATCGGATGGGCCTTGAGAGAAAAAGTAAGCGACTGATAATCAATCATTACATGTTCACCCAATGGCATGGGAGTGAGCTTTACATCCGGTTCCTGTTGAAGATTGGCATTCCCCGCTGCAGCAAAGAGGGGCAAACGTTCCGCACTTGATAATGGATCAAGCGCTTTCACAGCCCACAAAGCCGCACGGCGATCTAGCCCGATAGACCGAAAGCAATCTGCCTCAGCAAGCTTCTCGATTGCTCTTCGAGGCAAACCCGAGCGCATCCACAAATCCCGCACACTGTCGTAGCCCTTGCCGCGGAAACGCATGAGTTTCTGTGCATCTTCCTCACCAAATCCTTTGACCTGATGGAACCCCAACCGAACAGCGTGCGTGTTTTTCATAATCGCACCCATTTCTTGATGCTGAGGATGTATACGACAACGATTGGCATCAGGCTCTAAAAGTGTGTCCCAGTCAGAGGAGTTGACATCAACGGGCCGCACATCCACACCATGCTCCCTGGCATCCCGGATAAGTTGTGCCGGGGCATAAAATCCCATGGGTTGAGAATTCAAAATGGCGGCACAGAAAACATCCGGATAATGACATTTCAACCAACAAGACACATAAACCAGAAGGGCAAAGCTTGCCGCATGACTTTCAGGAAACCCATATTCACCAAAGCCTTCAATTTGCTTGAAACAATGATCGGCAAAATCACGCTCATAACCATTGGCCACCATTCCTTCTACCATCTTCCTATGAAATGAACCGATGGTTCCAACACGGCGAAAGGTAGCCATTGCGCGTCGAAGCTTGTCCGCTTCACCAGGAGGAAATTTAGCCGCAACAATTGCGATATTCATTGCCTGCTCCTGAAAAAGTGGCACACCAAGTGTCTTGCCTAAAACACCTTCCAATTCCTTGCTTGGATATTTCACCCCCTCCTTCCCCTGCCGACGCTTGAGATAAGGATGGACCATGTTACCCTGGATTGGCCCAGGTCGAACAATCGCCACTTCAATGACAAGATCATAATAGCAGCGCGGCCTTAGCCGGGGCAGCATTGACATTTGTGCCCGACTTTCAATCTGGAAAACACCAATCGTATCCGCCCTGCAAATCATGTCATACGTTGGCACATCACCGTCTTTTAAGGATGAAAGTGTTTCCTTGCGATCATAGCAAAGTTGCAGCAAATCAAATGCCTTACGAATGCAAGTGAGCATACCAAGCGCAAGCACATCAATCTTCAACATGCCGAGACTTTCAAGATCGTCCTTGTCCCATTCAACAATCGTGCGATCTTCCATTGCCGCATTTTCAATCGGAATCAGCGAAGAAAGCCTGTCGCGGGTAATGACAAATCCACCAACATGCTGTGAAAGATGCCTTGGAAAACCAACGATCTGCTGTGCGATATCCAGCATCTGGGCGAGGTGTTTATCATCTGGATTAAGGCCCGCACGAATTGCATCTTGCTTATCAATCTCCCTTGACCAACTGCCCCATTTGGTGCCGGATATTGCTGTGATCGCATCATCTGACATACCAAATACTTTTCCCACTTCGCGAATGGCCGAGCGTGCTCGATATGTAACAACCGTGGCAGCAATGCCAGATCGCTCACGCCCATATTTCTTGTAGATGTACTGTATGACCTCCTCACGACGTTCATGTTCAAAATCAACGTCAATGTCTGGCGGCTCATTGCGTTCCTCGGAAATGAACCTCTCAAACAGCAAATCAACCATATCCGGATCAACCTCGGTGATACCGAGACAATAGCAAACAGCTGAATTGGCAGCAGACCCCCGCCCTTGACACAAAATACCTTGGCTTCGCGCAAACCGCACCATGTCATAAACGGTCAGAAAGTAAGAGGCGTAATTCAGTTTCCTGATCAGGGCTGTTTCATGTGCCACTGCCTCCAGCACTTTCTGTGGTGCCCCGTTTGGATAGCGGCGTTTTAAGCCAATCTCCGTCAACGCCTCAAGCGCATCTTGTGATTGCATAACCCTGCCCCCAAGCTCTTCAAAAACCGGATCATCCGGATATTGATATTGGAGTTCATCCAACGAAAAATTGAGCCGCCTGAACAGGGTAACGCTTCGTTCAACAGCTTCTTCATAGCCTTTGAAAATTCGCTTAATCTCATCAGGGGAGCGTAAATGGCGTTCGCCATTGACTTCCAGCCTCGTTCCAATCGTTGCAAGGGTTTCACCTTCACGAATGCAGGTAATCACATCCTGCAGAGGCCTGCGCTCCGCCTTGTGGTACAGCACATCTCCCAGCGCTAACAAAGGCACCCCATATTGATCCGATAAACGCGAAACTCGAACCATTTCACGCTGATCAGAAACACCATAAGGCCGTGTTAGACCAAGATAGACATAATCGCCAAAAGTGTCTTTGAGCTTCTGTATCTGGGCGCCGGATGCTTTTCTTTTTCCAACATTTGGATGAATAGCCATCACAAGGCCAGAACCATATTCCAGCAAATCCTCAAGGCTAAGATGACATTCGCCTTTAGGAGCTTTGCGTTTTCCATAGCTCAAAAGTTCGCAAAGATTACCCCATGCTATTCTGCTTTCAGGCCACACAAAAACGTCGGGCGTATCATCCATAAAAACGAGGCGACAACCCGGAGCAAAAGGCAATTGTGCTTCTTTTGCAGCCATATGTCCACGCACCAATCCGGCAACGGAGTTATGGTCTGTGATCGATATACCCGCGAGTTCAAGCCGCTTGGCACGGACAACCAATTCTTCTGCATGGGATGCCCCACGTAGAAATGAGAAATTGCTGGCGACCGAGAGTTCTACATAATTGTTCATGCAAACATCCCGTGAACATACCATTTCGGCGCATCAGTTTCCCGCTCATATAACCCATCACGGAACAACCAAAGACGGTATCCTTCTGTGGTTTCTATCCGGAAATAATCGCGCGTTTTAGCTGTACGCCCATCCCTCCACCATTCACAGGCAATGCGTTCCGGCCCCTCAGAACACACAACTTCATAATGCGCTCTGCGCCATCGAAATCGTATCGGAGGACCTTCAGGGACCTCTGCCATTACATCGGCCAACTCAGGACGCTCAAACAGCAAAACCGGCCGTGTTGCAAGATCGGTGCGTTCATATGGCTTAACTTCTGGGGCATAATGAACTGCGGGTGCGAGGTTAAATCTGCGTTCTGGAATATGGGTATCGGAAGTTTGAAAGACCTGCACTCGGTCAGCACCAAGCCTTGCCGTCAGACGATCAACAAGATGCATAGCGGCTTCTTTTGCATGATTGTGTGCAACCATATCTTCCTGCTGCGCATCCAGTCTTTCACTCCGAAGAACACAGAGTTGAATAATATCAAACCCAAATCCGGCATCCCATTCATCGTGCAGCTTGGACAAGCGTTCATCAAACAGGGCGGCAATCTGTTTTGCATCTCTGCGTGGATTAGAAGCTTCCACCTCCAGAAATACCACATCACCATCTGCCCGAAAAAGCTGCAACCGCGCTTTTCTCAGACCAAGACCGCGTTGCTCTAGACTGATTACTAACTTGGCGGCCAAAAGCCTGATCGTTGCTTTAATATCCTCTTCATAAACAACCGGATCAGGGAAACGCTTTTCATAAACCAGTTCTGCAACAGGTTGAAACGGTGAAAGCACCTCATCCTCCTGACCTAAAGCTTGATCAAGACGTTGAAGAACTTCTGGACCAAACCTGGCAGAAATGGGAGCGCGCGGCACTTCAATCAGACTACCGACAGTTTTGAAACCAAGTTGCGCCAATTCAACAACTTTATCCTGTGGCAACCGCAAAGCATGAAGCGGCAGCGGTTCTAATATCACCTGATGTGATTTGGCAGGAGCAATATCATGGCTGCTATGATGTGCCATAGCCCAAGCAGCGCCTGCCGCATCAGCAATAGCAAGTTTTACACCAAAGCCCTGTCCATTAAGACGCGAGAACATATCCTCAAGCATGGCTTTTTCACCGTTAAAAAGATGAGAGCAGCCGGTAATATCGAGAAACAAGCTATCGCGCCCACTAAGAGACACAAGCGGGGTATAACGCTCACACCACCGCGCCACCTTTTTAAGCAACGTCATCGTTGCATGCGGATCATATTGTAAACATTCAAGGTTTGGATGTATTGCGCGGGCATCACTTAAGGTCTGTTCAACACGAATGCCCGAAAGCCTTCTATCATCCTCCAGTGCAACCAGCCGGACTGCGTTGCGGATGGTATCAACAACAACAATGGGTGGATGCTCAGGACGCTTTTTCAAGCGCCACGATTTGCCCCATTTTTGACGCGCTATCCTGTCGGTCGGCAGATGGGTAAAATGGCAACAAAGAATGCGTTGATGCGACATGTTCGTATGACCTTGCTTGAGGGTTCCATGCAACAGTCCATTGTCCCGTCTGGCCGTTACGGTTCTTTTCCAGGGTCAAGGTCAGCCGCATATGACCAAGCCCCTTATTATAAATGCCATCCCCAACAGCTTGCACAGGCGCAACATGCCACCGAGTAGCTGCGCTGGATGCCTCTTCTTCTCCTGCTTGACGAAGTATGAAAACAGGTGTCTGACTGGATTGTGCACGAAGCATCAGCTTCCGCGTCGCAGATAAATCAAAAGCTTTCACATTTCCTTTTAAGTGTAAGACCACCGCCGCAAGGCCGCTGGTTTTTGCCGCCTCACCCGCTGCCCATAGACAATCATTGAAATCCATCGGGCAAATATGAATGAGACGCGATGAATCAAACCCAAAATGCGCAAGCCCGTCAGGGAAAAGCCTGCCACTGTCCAGCACCGCCGATGGATCACAAATCCATGCAATATCATCATTAGAATCCAAACCTGAAAACAAGCCGAATAGAAAACCCGCAGCAGCGCTGATATCGCGAGAAAGCGAGCAGCGCAGTTCATGCATGTCATTCGTCACAAGTCCGCCATCCAGCAATGTATCAATAGCGGGAACACCAATACGTAAGCGTCTCTGACCATGTTGTATGGCCAGGCGTTCCTGCGTACCATCAATCTTGGCAACAGATTGGCGTAATGCCGCAACGATGTTTTCACGTCGAGCCATTGAGCACCGTTTGTTCTAGTTTTGTTCTTTTTACTTTCATACCTCAATAAGAGTCAAGATGAAATCTAAATCGCATGGGATAGGGAAAATTTCTGCCCCTTACATCAAAAAGCTCAAACAAAGTTGTAAAATTAGCCTTTTATAAATCACTGATTTAAATGAGAAATTTCTAAAAATATGCGCATGCTTCAGAATTGGTGCGGTTTCAAAACTCAAACCCAACCCCCCAAAATCAACCAGCACCAGCGAGCAAAGCGCGAGCCGGGCAAAGCCCGCCCCTTCGGAGCCGTGAGCATTGCGAACTGACGTGAGATCAAACTAAAACCATTTGTCTTGCAAATGGTGCCGCTAGAGAGATTTGAACTCCCGACCTTGTCTTTACGAAAGACCTGCTCTACCCCTGAGCTATAGCGGCCCAAATGTCGCGCCAAACTCATACCTGAGCATTGGGCGAAATGCAGACCTCCTAAATCACACACTCCGCATGCAAGTCAAATGGAAACCTAGTCAAACCGTTCCGCTGAAAATGCGCTGATATCATAATTGGAATTGGTCCCAGAAATAAGCTCGGCAACAAGTTCACCTGTTTTAGGAGCCATCATCAATCCGTAATGACTGTGACCAAAAGCGCCATACAAGCCCTCCGAAATCGGCAGCCTACCGATAATTGGCAAGCTGTCAGGGAAAGAAGGCCTGCATCCCATCCAGGTTGTTTTTCTCTCTAAATTCACATCCGGCAACATACGCTGGGTCAACCTCTGTAAACTTTCGAAACGTTTTTCATCCGGTGGCGCTTCAATCGGGGCAAACTCGGATGTTCCAGCAACACGCAGCCCATCCAGCATGGAACTTGCGACAATCTTGTTTTCAACATCCATGACCGAGTTATTAAGGGAAAGCTGTGGTTCTGGCAGTTGAATATGGTATCCTCGCTCTGCCATCAATGGAACGCGAAAACCCAAAGATTCCAGAAGTTTGGTCGACCACGCACCAGCACTCACCAGCACCTTTTTCGACAGAAAATCACCGGAGCTGGCACGAACACACCAACCACCAGATACCTGTGAAACAAGCTTCTCAACCTCAGACTTCACAAAAATCGCGCCAGATTTCCTTGCTTTTTCTGACAAGACAAACCCAATCTTACCGGGCGCAAGCGCACGAGATTGCCCCTTGATCAGGATGGCAGCAGAAAAATCAGGGGAAAGCGCAGGTTCGATTTCACGAAGTTCCTGCGCTCCAATCATGCGAATATCTGCACCCTTTTCCCTGCGAATTTTATAATCAATCGAATTCAGATTCGCCTTCTTTGGATTGCGAAATGCATGAACATACATCGCATCCGCAATCAGGTTCTCATGTCCGGTGCCTTTAAGATGTTTCTTGAAGAGATCGACACTTGAAGCGGTTAGGATCTCCATAGAGTCCGAGATCCGCTGCGCATCATCTGGATTGCAGTTTTTGTAAAACCTAAAAAACCAGGGAAGTAGCTTTGGCAGTACAGACATGTGGAACCGCAACGGACCATCCTGATTAAGCAGCCATGCAGGAATGTTCCGCCAAACACCAGGAAGAGACTGCGGGATGAAAGACCACGGCGAAATCACACCGGCATTTCCAAATGACGTCTCTTGACCTGGTTCTCCCCGGTCTATCATACGAACCGAGAAACCACGCTCAAGAAGAGACAAGGCGGAGCAGATACCCACGATACCCGCCCCGACAATCGTCACGTCTACGGTCAGATCATCTGACATAAATTCTCACTCAGCCGGCTTCAAGTTGAGGCGTCCCATTTGCCTTTTTGACAACTTGCGTAATGACAGCTGGAGCCATGAGTGCCAGTGAGAACAAGTCTGCTTGCCAGCTGGGAGCAACAAAAACCAACCCAGCAAACGCAAACAAAATGCGTTCGATGGTGTTCATGGGTGATAGCCAATACCCCACTACAGCAGCAGAGAGTGCAATCACGCCAACGATACAACTCGTTGCAGTGTAACTGAATTCAAGGAAGTCAAATCCGGTGCTTGAGACGAACAGAAGGACAGGTGCATAGACAAACGCCATGGGCGCAACGACTTTGCCAAGGCCTAGTGTGAAGGCTGAAACCCCCGTCCTGAAAGGATCCGCATTGGCAATCGCAGCCGCCGCATATGCAGACGTACAAACAGGCGGCGTGATTTCGGAAACCACCCCGTAGTAAAGGACAAACATATGACTTGCGATCGGCGGAATACCCAATTGGGCCAACGCAGGTTGAGCAACAGAAACAAGCATGATGTAGAGTGCAGTGGTAGGAATTCCCGCTCCCATCAAAATGCAGGATAATCCAATAAAAACAAGGGAAATGAAGAGCTGCAAATCCTGTACGGTAAAGAAGGTCAACAGACCACCAAGCGATAGAAAATCGAACATCCCCATCGCTAAGGTTCCCGCACCTTGAGTGACCATGAAGCCTATTCTAAACCCAACCCCTGTCGTATTGATGACACCGACCACAATCCCGACTGCAGCCGAAGCAGCACCAACCGCAAGCGCGTATTTGACGCCCAATTCCATGGCATCAGCCATTTCAGGCAGTTTTATCCGTTCCTGAGGATTAAACGGGCCAATAATTGACACGGCGACAAGCAGACTTGCCATGATCGGACCAAATCCACCATCTGATGCTTTCCATAGGACAAACGCGATAAACGCCGCCGGATAAACCAAGGAGGAAGGCGTATTCCATCGCGCCATACCAACAACAATGGCTAGCGAGATGCCGCAAAACGCCGACATGAATGGCGTGTATCCTGAAAACAGAACCACCAGCAAACCAATTAATGGAATGATGTTTGCCCAACCGTCACGCCATACCTGGCCAAATTTTGGCAGCATTTCCCGGGATAAGCCTTGCAGGTTGATCTTGCGGGCCATCAAATGAACAACTGCAAACACACCCACATAGTGTAAAAGGGCGGGAAAGATCGCCGCTATCACAATCGTGGTATAAGGAATTTCCAGAAACTCCGCCATGATGAAAGCTGCGGCACCCATGATGGGTGGTGTGATCTGGCCCCCGGCTGAGGAGGCTGCTTCCACACCGCCTGCGAAATGACCAGGGTATCCAAGCCGTTTCATATTTGGAATCGTCAACGCACCTGTTGAGACTGTATTGGCAACGGAAGATCCGGAAATCGTCCCAAAAAACGCTGAAGATACCACCGATACTTTGGCTGGCCCGCCCGTATAGCGCCCTGCCAGGATCGTTGCATTATCAATAAAAAGCTGACCAAGTCCGGTTCTTTGCGCGATGACACCAAACAAAACGAAGTGAAAAACAATCGTAGAAACCACCCAAAGCGTGACCCCAAAAATACCTTCCTGCGGGAAATACATTGACGAAACAAAGGTATTAAACTTCACACCCGGATGCTGAAGAATACCCGGAAAAAACGGTCCCAAAAGCGCGTAGGAAATAAACACACAGATAATGAGCGGCAAGACCCACCCAAGCGTTCTTCTTGCGATATCCAGCACCAGAAGAATAAGGATGATCCCGAATATCATATCATAGCCATTCGGATTGCCCATTCTAAAGGTCTGCTCCTCAATCCCTAGCCATTCAACACCCCGCCAAGCAAACCCAAGATAAAGCGCTGAACTAACGCCAAGAACCATCAAGAGGAGATCATAAATAGGAATGTTACCGACACGCCAAGGCCGGACTTTCTTCATGGTGAATGCGTTTTTGGTTTTGAAAATGGGAAAGAGCGCATAGGTTAAAATGAAAAGTCCTGTGAGGTGGAACCCCATATGCCAGTGGTCTACCGGAAGTCCAAAACCTGCTGTGAAATAATGATAAACAGCAAATGTCAGGGCAACGACGCGCAGGAGAACACCTGCAGTCTGTGACACCGGACGGGTTGCAGCGCCCTCATCATACTTCTCTTCAATAGCTGCAAGTTCTTCAGCGGTGAGTTCGTGTTGCTGATCGGCTTTCATATTTTGCGCCATGGTCCCCTCCTGGCTCAAATTCAGGAACTATTCGATTACCCGGCCGACCAGTGAGACGCGGTCGGCCGGTTTTGCTGTCGTCCAGGGAGAGAATTTACTTCAGAAGACCAGCTTCTTTGTAAAACTTCTCAGCGCCTGCATGTAGTGGAACACCTAACGCAGCAACACCATCCAGCGCAGTGTCCGGAGTAATTTGCTTGCCCTTGGCGTGACCGTTGTCCAACAGCTTGCGAGTGTTGTCATTCCACAACGCCTTCGTGATCCCATAGACGAGTTCTTCGGAAAGATCCGAGGAAACTACCAAAAGCGCACTCACAGCAGGGGTGAGCGTATCACCATCAACGCCCTTATAAACGCCTCCAGGAATTTTCGATGGAATGTAAGCAGGAATGATTCCGTTGATTTTCTTCAAATCATCATCCGTGAATGAATGCAGGTTCATGCCCTTTGTGTTGGAAAGTTGAACCATCGCAGAAACCGGCCAGCCAGCCGCATAGAAATAAGCATCGAGCTGACCATCTGCCAACCGCTCAGCAGATTGACTGTTATTGAGTTCAGCCTCTTCCATATTGTCTCGGGTAACGCCCCATGCTTCCAGCATCTGCAATACAGCAACCTGTGTTCCAGAGCCTGCTTGCGCGATACCTACGCGCTTTCCTGCAAGGTCGCCGAGATTATCGATGGTCTGTCCAGCCGGAAGCACCAGATGTAAGTCCTCGGGATAAAGATTTGCAACAACACGCAGTTTGGGATGTGCTTTACCTTCAAACTTGCCCTCTCCAAGATACATTGATCGGGTAACATCGGCTGCGGCAAGACCAGCTTCCAGCTCGCCGTTTTGCACAGCGGCATTGTTAAACACGGAAGCCGTCGTCGACTGCGCAATTGCGATCAAACCCGGCACACCACACTGTCCACCACTGTCACATGGCCTGGAGCCTGGCGGTGCAGAAATTCCGTTGGCGATTGTACCCCCGATTGGAAAATACGTGCCTCCGGCACCGCCCGTTCCAATTCGGAAAAACGTTGGATTTTGAGCCTGGGCAACGCCGGCGAAGAGCAATGTACCCCCAACCGCAAGCGCGCTCATAAGCTTGATCAATTTTTTCATTTATCACTCCCTGAAATTTTCGTTTGGGCCATACTAAAAAACCAACCCTTTGACAGATTAAGACTGGTATTCCATCAATGCAAATTGTAATTACTTTTGAATCTATAAATTTTATCGATGGATTTGGATATGAAGCTCATTCAAATGCAAGCCTTTAGGGAGATTATGCTGACAGGCTCCGTTTCGGAAGCCGCAAGAAACCTTCATCGCAGCCAACCGGCAATCAGCGCGCTGATTGCGGGATTGGAAGAAGAACTCGACTTAAAACTCTTCGAACGGAGAAACGGCAGGCTTCATCCGGTTCCCGAGGCACATTACCTCTTACAGGAGTGTTCTGAAGTCTTGGGAAGAGTGAGCACACTTCAGGAAAACATAAAGAGCATCAAAACTCTGAAATCCGGTAGGATCGAAGTCGTTTCCATGCCGGGTCCATCTGTGTTTCTGTTACCCAATGTAGTCTCCGAATTCGTTTCCGGTAAACCTGATATTGAATGTGAACTCATCTCACGCAGCTCTGATATTGTCTACCAGCTTGTTGCTGCCCAACAGTATGACTTGGGAATTGCCGATTATATAGAGGGCAAAGCGGAAGACTCATCCCTTGTGAAATGCGAAGTCTTTCGGTTTGATTGCCTTTGCGCACTTCACAGGGACGATCCATTGACGACCGAAGACGTTATTACGCCGGACATGTTAGACGGACGGCCCTTGGCATCCCTGTATCCCGAACATGAGGTTTTTTCGAACATGCACCGGGTGTTTTCTGAAGCAAATTGTTCCCACAACATCAAGTTCACGACCCGATACTTCATTCCGTTGCTCACATTTATTGAAAACAATCTGGCCTGTGGACTGGTAGACCCGATGTCTGTGGAGAGTTATCGTCTTTATAGCGGTGCTGCGGGATCGATCGTCTTTAAACCATTTTATCCCAAGGTGCACTACAGATCATCGGTGATTACACCGGCATTCAGAGCGGCCTCTCTTTTAACCCAGTCGTTTACAGATTTGTTGCGAAAACGCATAATAAGTCTAGGAGGTGTAGCCGTTTGATAACCACCCATCGCAAACGCCTATGACTGACGCGGATCAATCCGCGATATCGGATTTGGCTTTCAACATACCTGTGATCAGCTTATCGCGATGGCTGGAAAGCGAGACAACGCTTTTGCTGTCCGTTGCACCCTCAACCCCGTCACAAAGCTTCTTCGCAATCTCTGGATTAAGTCGCAAATCGCCCAGATCCTCCCACCAACGATTGAAACTGTTTGTGTATCGCTGGCAAAAGGAAGCAAGCCCACCCTCACCTGCCCCCAGATGAAACAGCATTGTCGGCCCCATGGCGGCCCAGCGCAAACCAGGACCCGCCCAAACTGCCTTGTCTACATCCTCAACAGAAGCAACCCCCTCGTTTATGAGATGAATGGCTTCTCGCCAGATCGCGGCTTGCAACCGGTTCGCCACGTGACCCGGCACTTCTTTGTTGACCCGGATCGTCACTTTTCCAACAGATTTGTAAAACGCCTCCGCCGCCTCCAAAACACCCATTGCCGTTGCTTCATTGCCAAGAAGTTCAACCAAAGGAATAAGATGTGGCGGGTTAAAGGGATGTCCTAAGATAAATCGAGACGGGTCTTTCCACCCCGATTGCATCTCCTTGACCATCAAACCGGACGCGGAGGATGCAACAATTGCTTCTTTGTGCAACGCCGGTTCCATCTCAGCAAAGGTTTTGTGTTTGATTTCAATCTGTTCCGGTACGTTTTCCTGAACAAACCGTACGTCATGCACAGCCTCAGCCACGGCATCGCAAAAATGAATTTCTCCCTTTTCCTCGTTGCGGGCCAACCCTAAATCCATAAGCGTCGGCCAGACAGTGTCGATATAGGAACGCACATCTTCTTCAACCGACGGCGAAGGATCATACACGTTTACAGACAGCCCCGCTGCCGCAAAAAGTGCAGTCCAGCTGGCACCGATTACACCGGCACCGATTACTGCGGTATTTTCTATATGGGTCATCAAAACAATCCAGGGTTCAAAGGGGACGCAGCAGTCAGGCCGCCATCAAGGGTGTAGCATTGTCCAGTCGCAAAAGAAGAGACATCTGAAGCCAGCCACAATGCCATTGCAGCAATGTCTTCCGGTTTTCCAAAGCGCCTGCTCGCATGCCGATCAAGCGCATCTTTTTTTGCTCGGACAGGATCATTTGCCAAGTCAAATCCAGCATCCAGCATTCCCGTCTCAGTCCATCCGGGGCAGATGGCATTGCATCGGATTTCGGGACCATGATCAACCGCGATAGAGCGCGTAAGGCCATGCACAAATGCCTTTGACGCGTTGTAAAGTGCCATGCCCGGATCTGCCACCTTACCCGAGATCGAACCGATGTTGATGATTGAGCCGCCGTCTTTCATGTGAGGAATAAATGCGCGACATACATTAAAAACGCCTTTGGCATTCGCACCCATGAGGAGATCCCAATCTTTATCCGTCGTGTCCGGTATCGTCTTTTCGATCTGTATTCCGGCATTGTTGACCAACACATCGAGACCACCAATTTTTTCAGCAAGCGCACCTACATCTGATGCGCTGGAAACATCTGCTTGATGCCAGATCAGATTGTCAGGAAAATCAATTGGCTTAACGCCACGACCACACACGTTTACAATAGCTTTTTCTGAAACAAACGCTTGCGCTATAGCCCGGCCAATGCCTTGTCGACCACCGGTTACCAACGCCGTTTTGCCCTGCAGAGTACTCATCGTGTTGCGCGACCACGAGATGGCGAAAAAAAGCAATTGGTGAGTTCATCACCCAACCTATTGAATGAAGCAACTATACCTCCAAAAACGGGCACGATCATCCTGAGCGCTTTACCCAGCCGTTCAATCGACACCTCTTTGATCCCTTGTCTGTTAAAGATACGCACCTTCGCACTCCCGCATCATCTAGAATTTTACCATATCCCCGCCCTTCAGAGCGAGGCGCGCGCGAGCTTCTTGCGGCGTTGCAACACGCAGCCCAAGGCTTTCAACAATGGAACGAATTTTTCGCACTTGGTCAGCATTGGATTTCGCAAGTTCCTTTGGTCCGATATAAAGGGAATCTTCTAGTCCGACCCTCAGGTTACCACCAAGCATCGCCGACTGGGTTGCAAATGGCATCTGATGACGGCCAGCCGCCAATACAGACCATTCATAATCACTGCCAAAAAGCTTTTGAGCGATGGTGTGCATGTGCATCAGATTATCCAGATCAGCGCCGACACCCCCCAAAATTCCAAACACCATTTGCACAAAGAAAGGCGGCTTGATCATGCCCTTATCTACAAACCATGCAAGATTATAGAGATGCCCTAAATCGTAGCATTCAAATTCAAACCGTGTTCCGTGCCCCTCACCCAATTCTTTTAAAGCATACTCAATTGTCTTGAACGTGTTAGGGAAAATGAAATCCCGGGTCATCTCTAAAAAAGGCGCCTCCCAATCATGCTTCCAGTCGGTGTATTTTTCCAACATAGGAAAGATACCGAAGTTCATCGAACCCATGTTCATCGAAGCCATTTCTGGACTTGCGACGGTGGCTGCACGCAAACGCTCTTCGATCGACATACCAAGCCCGCCACCAGTAGAGATGTTAACAACTGCATCCGTTGATTGTTTTATTATGGGTAAAAACTGATTGAACGTCTCCGGTCGCGGATCCGGTTTGCCAGTCTCCGGGTCTCGGGCATGCAAATGAATAATGGAGGCCCCTGCCTCAGCCGCCTCAATAGCGGCTGTGGCGATTTGCGCTGGTGTGATTGGCAGATATTCAGACATGGTTGGAGTGTGAATACCGCCCGTTGGCGCACAGGTAATAATTACTGGCTTTGACATGATTGCCTCACAGGTTCATTTGTTGAACTTGGGCAGACAATCCGCCATCGATTACCCAAAGCTGACCCGCCGCATAGCGCGCTTCATCGCTTGCAAGCCAATTGACCAGATTTGCAATATCCTCCGGTCTTCCGTAAGTCCGCATAGGGTGCACATCGCGCGCTGCCTTTTGCAGGGTCTCAACTGAACCCCCGTGCCCGCCATGAAAAAAGCTTTGTAGCATGGGCGTATCAACATAACCCGGACAAATCGCATTCACACGAACCCCCTCCGGGCCATGATCACAGGCCATGGCACGCGTAAGCGCATGAACAGCGCCTTTGGTAGCGCAATATGCTGCCAGTCCAGGATCTGCAATGTATCCATCGTAAGAACCGAAATTGATCACACTTGATCCATTCGTGTTCTGTGCTGCGGCTTTTCTCAAAAGTGGGAGCGCATGTTTTGAGGTGAGAAACATCCCCGTAACATTGATCGCAAAAATGCGGTTCCAGTCTTCAAGGGATGTATGTTCAATCGTCTCTTCAATTTCGATACCTGCTGCGTTTACCAGAATATCCAGCTTGCCCCAATCCCTTGCAAGATCCTCAAACGTTTCAATGATCCCCTCTTCTTTGGTAACATCGTAATGTCGAAAAACACCGGCGCCCCCATTGTCTGCCAAATCAGCAGCAATGACACGCGCCCCCTCACGCTCAAACCGTTCGCAAATTGCGGAGCCAATTCCGCCGGTACCCCCCGTCACAAATGCTGTTTTCCCCTCCAACGATCCCATTATGTAGCCGCCTCTTTGTAAGCATCCAAAACCAATCCATGAAAGTGATGGACGGCATGCTCGGATTTTCCAGAACCATCCGGATCATGCACAATCCGACCTTGCTCAAATGCCGGGGTGTCCATGCCTCTTTGCACACTTTCCACAAGGCCAATATCTTCCACCTGCAATACTTCATCAAGATAGCGAATGGCTTCTTTCTCCATGTCATCAGGCTCAGGTGTTTCCAGAAAGAAGTCGTACGTTTCCAGCGTGCGGTCTGGGCCTGCCGGAATGATATTTAGCACGATCATCGAAGAACGTCCGGGATACCGCATCAAACAGGTGTTTGGCCATAACCACCAAACGGCGTGGGTGCGAACAGTAGCATTCGAGACATCATAAGCAGCGTTCGGGCTATTGCCAGCATCAGCCATATGGCTGGAATAAATTCCGTGCGTGGTCACTTTGTACGTATCCATGTCCACGAGCTCACAAAAGTCTTTGTGCGCTGTCGGGCAATGATAGCATTCCAAGAAATTATCGACCACGTTCTTCCAGTTGGACTTTATGTCGTAAGTCAACCGATGCCCGAAGGTTAACTGCTCGATGTCTGGTGCCCAATGTCTGATTTCAGTTTCTAAGTCCCCCGATTGGTGACTGAGTGAGGGGGCCGCAGGATCGAGGTTGACATAGATGAAACCACAAAATTCCTCGACCTGCACAGCCGACAAGCAAATGTCACGTACATCAAACCCATCCAGATTTTCAGTATGGGGTGCACGGACAAGTTGACCATCCAGACGATACACCCATGCATGATAGGGACACATGATCCGGGTAGACATCCCCTCGCCTTTCAAAAGTTCATGCGCGCGGTGTTTACATACGTTGTAAAAAGCACGCAGCACCCCCTCACGGTCTCGCACCACAACGATTGGCTTACCGGCTACATGCACCGCAATGTAAGAACCCGGTTCACGAACTTTTTCGACATGACAAACCCATTGCCAGGTCTTTGCGACGATTGCGTTTTGATCGAGTTCAAACCAGCGTGGCTCAATATAAGCCTCTGCATTCAGTGAAAGGGATTTTGAAGGACTTTCATGAAAGCCTGCTGATAACCTCTCAAACTCCCCGGTCGACAGAAATGATTTCATACTTTCCACCCTCAAGGATTCAACTTCTTGGGAGCGTACTATTTTACAGGCAAAATAATTGACTTTTTTAGACGCTTATTATTTATTTTCCGCCAAATGAGCGAGTACCCATTATTTTTTCAGAAACCGGAAGCGAAGTCATTTAAAATTGCACTCCTGCTATTGGATGGTTTCAACTCAATGGCCATGCAAGCGTTTGTTGATCCGTTCAGGACCGCAAACTACTTAAAAGCCGCAAATCTTTATGAATGGGATTTTCTCTCTCTGAGGGACGAAACCGTTGCAGCAAGCAATGGCTTGATGGCGACTAACCTAACAGCAATTTCACTTTCAAAAACAAAATACGATCTGGTTGTGGTAAATGCCAGTTGGGGGCCGGAAAGGTTTAATCACCCTCATCTTTTAAGCTGGTTGCGAGATCTTTCCTCAAAGGGCGCAGCCCTATGTGGTTTGGACACTGGTGCCTTTGTATTGGCAACCACAGGACTAATGAAAGACAGGCGCGCGGCAGTGCATTACGAACACATTGCAGCCTTCAGAGAACTGTTTCCAAAAGTAATCATGGGAGAAGAGTTGTACGTGATCGATGAAGAGTTTCTGACGTGCTGTGGGGGCTTGGCTTCAACCGATCTGGCACTCGAGATCATCAGATTACAACAGGGAATTGAACTGGCAAATGCGGCGAGTCGATACATCTTTCACACTCGATTACGCGATGGCAGCGAGGGACAATTTCCAAACCGGCGGGAACCGGTAGGATATTCTGCACCTTCTAAATTACGCGAAGCAATCATTCTCATGGAGCGCAACCTGGAAACCACGCTCGCGATTGGCGAGATCGCAAAAAGAGTGGCAATCTCCCAACGACAGCTCGATCGGATTTTCCGTCGGCATACCGGTGTATCGCCAGTCCGATACTATCTCGAAGCCCGACTGGATCGTGCACGCGGACTCGTTACGCAAACAGAACTACCAATTCTCGATGTGGCAGTCGCATGTGGCTTTTCAGGTCACGCACAATTCACACGTGCTTATAAAAATCGGTTTGATGTTACCCCAAGCCGGGATCGGGTGGTTGGACGTGTGCCGTTTCAGTTCCGATCGTTTCCCAGCCACGCCGGAATCTAACGGAGTATTCTTATAGGCTTCAACCTTTCGGGAAGAAAACCGAGCGCGACAACGCCTTAAAACCGGTTGATCGGCACCTTAAGATATGTGTTCCCATCGTCTTCAGCTGGCGGCATTTCCCCAGCCCGCATATTAACCTGGACCGATGGCAAGATGAGCTTTGGCATGGAAAGTTTTGCATCACGTTCGGTTCGGAACTTCACAAATTCTTCCATCGAAACCCCTTCGTGAACATGCACATTTGCTGCTTTTTGTTCAGCCACAGTAGTTTCCCATGCAAATTCGTCCCTGCCAGGCGCCTTATAGTCATGGCACATAAACAAACGGGTCTCATCGGGAAGCTGTAAAATTTTCCAGATGGACCTGTAGAGTTCTTCGGCGCTGCCACCCGGGAAATCTGTGCGAGCGGTACCAAAATCAGGCATGAAAAGCGTGTCACCTACAAATGCGGAATTTCCGATTACATAGGTCATACAGGCAGGCGTATGCCCAGGCGTATGCATCGCCTTACACGTCAATGAACCGATATTGAAGGTGTCATCTTCTTCAAACAGCTGATCAAACTGGCTGCCATCCATCTGAAAATCAGTGCCGGCATTGAAAATTTTTCCAAAGATCTTCTGCACATCACAGATGTTGGATCCGATTCCGATTTTTGCACCGGTCTTTTCTCGCAAGTAAGGAGCAGCTGAGAGATGATCTGCGTGAACATGGGTTTCCAAAATCCACTCCACCTCCAAACCCCGCGCTTCAACCGTTGCCAGCAGTTTGTCAGCTTGCTCGAACGACGTGGTCCCTGATGCCATATCAAAGTCCAGAACTGAATCGACCATCGCACAGGCATTTGAAGTCGGATCGATAACCAGATAGCTGATCGTATTCGTACCAGCATCAAAAAAACCGATGACTTCCGGAACTATATTGTGGGCCATTTATCTTCTCCTTCGGACACACTTTAGGTAGTTGGCACCTGCCTGCTCTTCAATTCAACAGATCGCGAGCATCAATTAGAAAGACTAACACATCTAAGCGAAATTTTTAAAACCGGAATCTATCATTGCCCAGAGATCGGCAAATTTAAACTCCTATGCCCCTCAAATGCGGCATGAATTTTCGTAAAGTGCGGTTTCAAGTCAAGAGTGCCTTTGGCAGATTGTGAACGATGGGAGGTGACACATGACGTACCAAAAACCAGCGCATTGGGCAGATCCGAAAAATAAACTCTTCCACCATCAGGTCGGGTTCACGTGTCCACCACATGACTATGATGCAGCACCCTCTGACTTCCTTCGAATGTGCCCCCAAACCGTGGGTGTGCACGGAAGAATGCTCCACGTTCCAGACTATAAACACCGCCTGGACCAGCGAAAGCAGAATTTCAGTTTGCTTGAGGAATTCGTGGAATGCATGGCCAACAACGGCGCTGATGTGTGCGGTCAGGTTGGATCAAATTGGGTTCATGCCTCCGGCTTGGGTGTTGAAGGCATCAGGCAACATTGCGAGGCACTTTCAGAAAAGTATGAAACCCCATTTCACATGGCCGGATATGCCATGGTAGAAGCGCTGCGGGATCGCAACGTCGAAAAGGTAGCGTTAAACGCCGCATACCATCATCCTGACTGGTGGCAGGGAACCGTTGGCTTCTTGAAAGAAGCGGGTTTTGATGTTCTATGGGCCGGCAATTTTCAGGACCAGGGTTGGTTTGAAACTCAAGACGAAGTCAATGCCTGTATCTGGTGCTTCGATGGTGATCTTGCACGGAAAAGCTTCCAATACGTTGCTGAAAAAGCTCCCAATGCAGATGCATATCTTATCAATGGTATGTGTAACTTCAGGCGCGCATCTGATGACCTTGCCCAACGCCCGGTCCATTTGGAGGTCTCGCTGGAAGCCATGTTGGGAAAACCCATGATCAGCCACGACAACGCACTTTACTGGCGCATTTTCAAGACGCTCGGCCTGGCACCACTAACCGAACAAGGCAGCCTTTTATCTTCGCTGAAAGGATAGGTAATGAATAAGATACTAGCACTTTGGGCCGTGCCCCGGTCAACGTCTACAGCATTTGAATGGATGATGCGTCAGCGCGGAGACTTAAAGTGTTTTCACGAGCCTTACGGAGAAGCTTGGTACCAAGGTGAAACCCCTCTCTGGCCCAGAGCAACCCAAGACAGCGTGCGAACGCCCGGCCTGACCATAGAAAGTGTTCATCAAACACTCTTGCAAGCAGCAAGCGTTGGCCCGGTATTTATTAAAGACTTTCCTCACTATCTGGATCATATGTGGGATGATGAATTCCTTTCGAACTTCAACCATTCTTTTTTAATTCGCGATCCTGCCAAAACCATTACGTCCATGTATAACAAGTGGCCGGACTTCCATGAAAAAGAAGTTGGTTTTGCAGAACAACGTCAATTGTTTGATAAACTGATGCAGAGCACCGGAACGCCGCCCTCTGTCATCGACAGCGATGACCTGCTGGAAGACCCTTTTCGAATGGTCGAACTTTGGTGTGGATCGGTTGGAATTGAGTTCATTCCCGATGCCCTGAGCTGGGAACCGGGCCCAAGAGATGAAGTCAGCTGGTGGGATGGAGGATCATTTCATGCAAATCTCAGAGATTCCGATGGTCTTAAACCACAAAAAAGGAAATATGTAGAATTGGATGCCTTGCCCAACCGCGTCTTAGAGGTTTACCAAAGCGCACTACCGCACTATGAACATCTTTTTGCCCATCGATTGCAATAGGTCTTTTAAGAACAGATTTCATGAACAAAACCTCACACCTTGATCAGCTCGAGTCTGAGAGCATTCATATTATCAGGGAAGTCGCAGCCGAATTCCGAAATCCGGTTATGCTGTATTCCATTGGAAAAGATTCTGCGGCGATGCTTCATCTAGCCTTGAAAGCTTTCGCACCCGGCAAACTTCCGTTTCCCCTGCTCCATGTCGATACAACCTGGAAATTTAAAGACATGATCACATTTCGGGATAATCTTACCCGGGAGCATGGTCTAGACCTCATCGTTCACATCAACCAAGACGGGGTGAAGAAAGGCGTCGGCCCAGTTTCGCATGGCTCTAAGCTTCACACCGAAATCATGAAAACAAATGCCCTGAAACAGGCGCTTGACCAACATAAATTTGATGCGGCCTTCGGCGGCGCACGCCGGGATGAAGAAAAATCAAGGGCGAAAGAACGTGTTTTTTCATTCCGTACAAAATCCCACCGCTGGGATCCAAAAGCACAACGTCCGGAACTGTGGAACCTTTACAATACAAAAATAGCGCCCGGTGAAAGCGTCCGGGTTTTCCCACTCTCGAACTGGACCGAACTGGACATTTGGCAATACATCGCGAGAGAAAAGATTCCACTTGTTCCACTGTATTTCGCCGCAAAGAGGCCGATTGTACGGCGGGACAATCAATTAATTATGTTAGATGATGAGCGCTTACCGCTGGAGCCCGGCGAAAAACCGGAACAACTCATGGTCCGGTTTCGCACTTTGGGCTGTTATCCACTCACCGGTGCAACACAATCAGAGGCAACCAGCGTCGAGGATATCATTTTGGAACTGCTGCAGGCCCGCGGATCAGAGCGAGAAGGTCGCCTGATTGATCAAGACCAGATTGGCTCGATGGAAAAGAAAAAGCAGGAGGGATATTTTTGATGCCTCTGCCGCAAACCGACATTCAGGGATTCTTAAAATCGCAAGATGCAAAGGACAGCTTGCGCTTCATCACCTGCGGTTCTGTCGATGATGGAAAATCGACGCTGCTGGGTCGCCTTTTATACGATGCAAAAACGGTGTTTGAAGATCAGCTTTCCGCGACGAAAGTAGAGAGCAAAAAATACGGTACGCAGGGTGATCAGGTAGACCTCGCCCTTCTGGTCGATGGCCTGCAAGCGGAACGGGAACAGGGAATTACAATCGATGTTGCTTACCGCTATTTTGAGACAGATGTTCGAAAATTCATTGCAGCTGATACGCCGGGCCATGAACAATACACACGCAACATGGCAACAGGCGCGTCAACAGCCGATCTTGCAATCATTCTCATCGATGCGCGCAAAGGCGTTTTAGAGCAAACACGTCGGCATTCCTATATCGTCTCTCTGATCGGGATCACGTCAGTTGTGCTGGCGGTCAACAAGATGGATATGGTGGATTATGAACAGTCCATCTTCGATGACATCGTTGCCGATTTTAATGCATTTTCGGACACATTGGGAATTAAACAAATTATGGCGATACCCATGTCCGCACTTAAGGGCGACAATGTTTTTGACTCCTCCGACAAGATGGCATGGTACAACGGCCCTACGTTGATCAAGCACCTTGAGACGGTGCAGCCGGGTCAGGACAAAAACACTCAAGACTTTCGTCTGCCAATTCAGTGGGTAAACCGGCCAAATCATAATTTCCGGGGGTTTTGCGGAACCGTAGCTTCCGGCACGATTAAAGCCGGAGATACCATCACTGCAAGCCTATCGGAGCGCAGTTCAACCGTGAAAGAAATCCACGGCGCTTCTGGAAAAGTGGAGCAAGCCTACACGGGTGAAGCCATCACGGTGACCCTGGGGGATGAATTGGACATCAGCCGCGGTGACATCCTGGCGACCCCTGGGCACTTGCCGGAAGTTGCAGACCAGTTTGCCGCTCATATCATCTGGATGGGGGATGAGGAAATGCTGCCTGAAAGGGCATATGATATCAGATTTGCAACCGCACAGGCGACTGCACAAATCACAGATCTGGTTCATTCAATCGATGTCAATACGCATGAAAGCCTTGCTGCCAAAACCCTAAAATTGAATGAGGTCGGTTATTGTAAACTGGCTTTGGACAAGGCTGTGCCATTTGATGCTTACAAAGACAATCGACAGACAGGTTGCTTTGTTTTGGTCGACAAATTCACGAATGCCACAGTCGGCGCTGGTACAATCGATTTTGCCCTGAGACGTGCCAGCAATATCGAATGGCACAAAATGAAAATAGACAAGGCTGTAAGGGCCGAAGTCAACCAGCAAAAACCCTGCGTCCTGTGGTTCACCGGCTTTTCAGGGTCAGGCAAATCAACGATCGCAGACCGGGTTGAGCAAAAACTATATGCCATGGGCAAGCGTACCTATCTCCTCGATGGGGACAATGTGAGACACGGCTTGAACAAAGACCTCGGATTTACAGACCAAGACCGGGTGGAAAACATCCGACGCGTTGCAGAAGTTTCGAGACTTATGGTTGATGCAGGATTGGTTGTACTGACTTCGTTTATCTCACCCTTCCGCTCCGAGCGACAAATGGCTCGCGAACTTATGGAAACCAGCGAATTTGTGGAAGTCTATGTAGACACACCCTTGGAAATTTGTGAAGAACGCGACCCAAAAGGGCTCTACAAGAAAGCAAGAGCTGGAGAGTTGAAGAATTTTACAGGGATTGATTCCGACTACGAACCTCCTGAAAAACCAGAGATAATTCTGAAAGGTGGAGAGTTTGATGTCGAAACTCTGGCTGATCAGATTGTGGATTATCTAAAGAAGATGCGGTGATGACATACGCAACCTTGATAGATGACCTTTCTCCCGTCGCGAGACAGGCCGGGAAAGCCATCATGGAAATTCATGCGCGCGGGGTATCTGCGGACTTCAAATCAGATGGCTCCCCAGTTACCGAGGCTGATCGTGCTGCAGAAGAAATCATCCTGAAAGCGTTACAAAAAATCGCCCCGGAAACAACCATCATCTCAGAAGAGAACACTCACAGCCATCACCTCGAGGCACCGGAAAGATTTTTCCTCGTAGACCCACTGGATGGAACCAAAGAATTTCTGAAAACAGACGGAAAAGGTGCCTTCACGGTCAACATCGCCCTGATTGAAAATCAACTGCCTGTGATGGGCATTGTGTATGCCCCGGCGCTCGATCGGATGTTCGCTGGATCGATAGACCATGGTGCGAACGAAAACGGTTTGCCCATATCAGCGCGGTTAACACCACACACGGGCCCAGTTGCTGTCGCAAGTGCATCCCATCGTGATGCGGAAACAGACGATTGGCTTGCTGCGAACGCGGTTGAACAGATTGTATCCATTGGCTCATCTTTAAAATTCTGCCTATTGGCAACCGGTGAAGCAGATGTGTATCCGCGATTCGGCCCCACAATGGAATGGGACACCGCTGCAGGCGAGGCAGTATTACGTTCAGCGGGTGGAAGTGTGATGCGACCGGATGGAACCGCCTTTTTGTACGGAAAACCAGGTTTCAGAAATGGTGCGTTTGTTGCGAAAGGCCGTCGTTAGTGCTTAAAGGTCATCCTAATTGAAAAAGGGATATGGCCATGACGATTCTCTCTACGATTGAAGAACTGGAAGCGATTTACGGCAAACCTGGCGAAACTTCGCTGATTAAAGAAGTTCCCGAAATCATCCCGCAATATAAAGCTTACATCGAAGCGTCACCCTTTTGTACGTTAGCAACGGCAGGGCCTGAAGGCCTGGATTGTTCCCCGCGAGGCGATGTGCCGGGTTTTGTGCGGGTTCACGATGACCGAACTCTGATGATGCCTGACAGACGTGGAAACAACAGAACGGACTCCCTCAAAAACATTGTCCGTGACCCTCGCGTTGCCATTTGCTTTCTGATCCCCGGCTCTCTGAATGCACTCCGCGTCAATGGAGAAGCCCATTTGACAGTGGATGAAGACCTAAAAAAGTCTTTTGCGATAAACGGCAAAGAACCCAGATCCGTAATCGTGATCAAAACAATGTCTGTGTATTTCCAATGCGGGCGGGCAATCGTACGATCTAAACTTTGGGATCCAGAACAACAGGTGGACCCGGCCAGTTTGCCAACACCAGGCGATGTTCTGGCTGAGCTTTCAAAAGGCACGATTGGTGGCCCGGATTATGATGCCAAGTGGGATGGTCGGGCAAAAGAGACCCTGTGGTAAGAAGCTAGGCAGCAAGCGCAAGACGCTTCGAAAACCCTCTTCTAACATGCTCAGCCAGTTCCAAGACTGCCGGATTGTTTTGTCCGGTTTTCAAATACATGTTGATATAAAAGGGTGGCAATTTGGGAAGTCCGCCAGCTTCAGAGATGACTTCTAAATCTCTGGGTACAGTCTGAGACATAAACGGCGCCACGCCCAGATCAGCTTCAAGAATGGCAATAATCGGATCATTTGTCCCGGTATGACAAGAGACTTTCCACTCCATGCCCTTAGCAGACAACGCCTCCAGCGCAAAGCTGCGGAATACGCATCGATCCGAACCAAGGGCCATCGGAAGCGGTGACTGACGGTGGGCCTGCCCACCCTTCATGCCGGCCCAGACCAGATTGTCGGCCAACAACATATCTTTTCCAGGCTGATCTTCCGTTGTGAGAATAAGATCCAGCTTTCCCTCCAACAGTTCCTCATGAAGTGCAAGCGTCCCGCTGCTGTGCAATACGAGATTTATCTTCGGCCAAGCCTGTCCAAAGGAGCGTAAAATCGAAGGCATGAAAGGTTTAAAGATGTCATGCGGCACCCCCATGTTTACTTCGCCTTCATAGGCAGGTGCTGTCATGGTTGCCCAAATCTCGTCATTCATGCTCACCATTCGCTTGGCATGCGCCAGCAACTTCTCGGCGGTTACAGTCAACTGTATTTTTTTCTGCGACCGATCAAATAACGGCTGATCGAAAAGCTCCTCCAACCGCTTTATCTGCTGACTTACCGCCGCCTGCGTCATGTTTTGAATGGCCGCAGCTTTTGTCATGCTCCCCGTTTCGCAAACTGAAACAAAGGTTCGAAGCAAGGTAATGTCGATATCGCGAATTGGCAGGCTTTGCATAATAACCTCTAATGTATTGCATAAGAAACATTCGTTTTCCTTATACATCAATCATCGCTAAGTTACCAGCACAAATTGATCACCCCCCAAGACTGGAGAGCAAACATGACTGAGCAAATTGTCGAGTACTCTGAAAAATCGATTTTCAGCAGATTTGCTGCTTATCTGAAACATCTAAACGAGATGGGAAATCTTAAAGCCCAAATACGCAAGGAACGCGACGAGCTGAAATCATTATCTCCGAGAGAACTGCGAGACATTGGAGTGAGTCGAGAAGACGCACTCAAAGAAGCGCACCGGGATTATGATGATATACCAGATCACCGAATTCGCAGCTGGTTTTACTATCTTTGATCAAAAAAACCCGCTCAAAATTGATTGAGCGGGTAAAAACATGCACGGTTTGCAATTATACAGCGTCCGTATATTCCCCGCGTGCCGGGTAGCTATTTGCAATTGCAAAGTCTAACGCGGCAACCAGCTCAGAAAAATGTGGACGAACAAAAGGCATTGTCTGAACAGAGCCATAGTAAAGGGTTTGCTCTGGCGTAACCATAAACAGACCAGGCTCAGAGAAAAGTGCAGGCTCTTCAATGCCAATCGATGTTTTTCCGCGTGATGTTGAAATGTAAAGACCCCATTCACGGGCTTTCTTAAGATCGAGATCGTAACCAAACCGGAGGTCTTTTGCTTCGATCTTTTTAGCCATCTCAGCAGTTCTTTCCTCTCCGTCAGAACTGATAGCGATGGTTGTTACACCGCGCTCCGCAAAGGCGGCTGTTTGTTTTTCAAGTTCTTTCAGATAGTTGGCACAAATTGGGCAATGAAGGCCACGATAGAAACAAACAACCGTACCCCGTTCACTTCCGTCTGTCGAAAGATCAAAGGTGCCGCCACCAAGCAATGGCAAACTGAGGTCAGGTGTTTTTTGGCGGGGAATTAGCATGCAAATCTCCTAGGTTGTAAAGTGTGTTGGATCGACGTGTAGGGTGTGTTACAGGATTTATTGAAAGATAAGTTCCAAATTTTCTGATCAAAAGTCCAATGCCACAAATCGACCGCCTCTCAAGTCTCGTCTCCCATTTTGAAATTCATACGACGGTAATCGAAGATGATACCCCTGCAAACCTCTCTATCTTCGGCAACGATGGTGTGCCTGAATGGCTTGTTTTACACACGAACAAGACCAAGCAGAGTCCGCCTAAAAACACCCCCATCGTCGCCTTGAATGTAGATTTTGGCGGACAGGCAAATCCTGTTCTGAACGCATTGCCAGATGCCATAGAAATCGAATTGGCGCACTCAACCGAACTTACGGCAATCGCGCATCTCATTGTTTCCGAATCCAAACCCCGCCGATGCGGCGGCCAATTTGCATTGGATCGCCTATGCGAATTTTTACTGGTGAACCTTTTACGCGATCAAATCGAGCGCAATTCCGCTGAATCGGGAATATTGGCTGGCCTTGCCCACCCAAATCTGAGCCAGCCGATCGTCGCCATGCACGACAATCCTGGCAAAAAATGGCGTTTGGATGATTTGGTATTGCTATCCGGCATGTCCCGCTCCCAATTCATGCATGATTTTCAGGAGGTTGTGGGGAAGTCTCCCATGGCCTATCTGAAACAGTGGCGTCTTACCCTGGCACGGAATGCGCTCGTGAACGGCCAAAGGGTGAAGGAAATTGCGAGACTATACGGATATGGCAGCGGCGATGCGTTCACGCGCGCGTTTACAAAAGCTTATGGTTTTGCACCCACTCGGTTTATCCAGTCGGATACTCAACCTCTGTAAGATACAAGCCACAGGCTGGTGCAACCGGACCGCAGGCCTTTCTGTCGAGCGCATCACGTGCCCGCGTCAAATCCTGAAGGCTCCATTTCCCATCACCAACCAATTTCAAAGAACCCACGATGGAGCGAACCTGATTATGGAGAAAAGAACGGCTTTCTGCGATAACGTCGATGTCATGGTCGCTTACCCGACTGACCTGCAGAACATCCAGAGTTCGCATCGGCGACTTGGCTTGGCAATCTGTTGACCGAAACGTCGTAAAGTCATGATGACCAACAAGTTCCTGAGCCGCCACATTCATTGCCTCCACATCCAGCGGAAAGCGAATCCACCAGGCTCGATTAAGCTCAACGGTTAGAGGTGCTATCCGATTTTTGATCCGATATTGATAGCGTCGTTTAAGGGCAGAAAACCGGGCATCGAAATCATCTGGCACGATCGAAACTGCAAGGGCTGTAACCGGATGCCCCTTGTACTTTAACAATCCGTTGGTTGCTTCCTGAACTTTCTGCGGCCGCCAGTCTTTTGTCAGGTCAACATGGACAACCTGCCCCAAGGCATGCACGCCGGTATCGGTTCGCCCGGCTGCAAAGGCGGTCACCTTTTCCTGCGTAAATTCCTCAATGGCTTCCTCAAGGACCTGCTGAATTGAGATAAAGTTATCTTGCCTTTGCCAGCCATAAAACGGCGTCCCGTCATATTCGATATCCAGCCGGTAGCGTGGCATTACAACACCGCCTCTACCGCGTTACCCTTTAAAAACTCGGAGACATCCTGAACTTGCTTTCCTGCTCTTTGGACGCGAATGGGTCGAACAGCGCCATCACCGCATGCAATCGTAAATTGATCATCAAGCAAACGCCCCGGTTCACCAGATCCCTCTACAAGGTGTGAATTCAATATTTTCAGGCGCTGTTGGACACCACCTATAACACACTCACACCACGCACCTGGCATGGGTGCCAAGCCACGAATATGGTTATGAACATCACGGGCCGGTTTGGACCAATCCACGCGGGTTTCATCCTTCGATATTTTATGTGCATAACTCACTCCCTCCTCTGGCTGGGGAGACAAGCTTAAACTACCGCGCTCAAGAGCACTCATCGAACGAACCATCAGATCGGCAGTAAGAATAGAGAGACGATCGTGCAATTCTCCTGCTGTCATATGATCGCTGATGTCGACCCGCTCGCCTAGCGCGACCGGACCGGTGTCCAATCCCTGGTCCATTTTCATAATATTAACACCGGTGAAAGCGTCACCTGCCATGATTGCCCTTTGTATAGGTGCTGCCCCCCGCCATCGCGGCAACATAGAAGCATGCCCATTGTAGCACCCATGTTCTGGTGCGTTTAAAATCGCTTCCGGCAACAAAAGACCATAGGCAATAACGATCGCCACATCAGGTTTTAGAGCAGCAAATTCATCCTGTTCTTTCTGACCTTTCAGACTGGTTGGTGTGAAAACCGGAATACCAAATTGTTCCGCTTTTTCATGGACCGGGCTCTTTTTCAGCTCAAGCCCACGCCGACCCGCTGGCCGAGGCGGTTGCGTGTAGCAGGCAATGATATCGTGACCATGTCCAGCAAGCTCAATCAAAGAAGGCACAGAGAAATCAGGAGTACCCATAAAGACGATTCGAAGAGGCATAAACGGGTCCTATCCGATCATGCGCTTTTCAGGCAGTTTGCCAGCTTGTTTCGCTGCTTTGGTGAACTTCTTTATCACCATGTCCCGCTTCAGCTTTGACAGTAGATCAATAAAGAGTTTGCCATTGAGGTGGTCGATCTCATGCTGAATACAGGTGGACAACAACCCTTCAGCCTCGAGAACCTGTTCCTTCCCGTCCCGATCAATGTATGTCACGGTACAGCCGGCCGGCCGATCTACTTCTGCAAAATAGTCCGGGATCGAAAGGCATCCCTCCTCATAAGTGGACGGCGCCTCTGAAAACGCGACAATTTCCGGATTGATCATGAAGATTGGGTTACGAAGCTCCTTTTCCAAAGCTGGATCCGGTTCGGTCTTTTCCTCCCCGTCTTCTGTTTCAGCGCGTTCCGTAACGTCTACCAGCAACGCCCGAATAGGCTCAGCAATCTGAATTGCTGCCAGCCCAATCCCTGGTGCATCATACATGGTCTCCGCCATATCATCGAGAAGCTTTAATACGGCCGCATCGACCTGCTCGATGGGCTTCGAAATTTCCCGCAGCTTCGCATCCGGAATTTTGATGATCTCACGTATTGCCATGTAGCTGACATAGGAAATCCCTGTGAGCGGGTCAAACAAAATCCAGCCCTGTCCAATCAGAACTGGATATTCTTGTTTTGTTCTTTTCCTGTTGGATTGAATCATGTAAAGTATCTGGATGTCGGATGCGGTAAAATTGAAAGACTTAGCAGCTGAACCTGTTTTTCGGATCGGCGAGATGGAAGTAACGGGGTTCGGAATTCTCTCGGGGCTCGCAGTACTGATTGCTGCCATCATCGCAGTGCGAATTTTCTTCGGCATCAAAAACGCCAGGAAACAGGAATTGGCGCAGGCAGCAGCCGTCCAACGCGCCAGCGAGGCAGAAGCAAAAATGGCGGAGCTGGTCGCCAGCCAAAATGAGCTGACGGGCAGACTACAGACAATGAGTGAGATATTTTCCACGCGCCAGGGAGACATGATGCGCGTGGTCAACGAGCGGCTCGAAAACATGTCAGGCCGTATTGGTCAATCCATTACCGAAACCACAAAAAACACACAGGAAAGCCTGGCTAAGTTACAGGAACGCCTCGCGGTGATAGACACCGCACAAACCAACATCACCAGTCTCGCAGGCCAGGTCGTTGAATTGCAGAACATCCTATCAAACAAACAGACGCGCGGTGCATTTGGTGAGGGGCGGATGCAGCAAATCGTGCAGGATGGGCTTCCCATGGGAAGTTTTGAATTTCAGGCCAAGCTTTCTAACGGCACGCGCCCCGACTGCCTGATACACATGCCGAATGAAACCCCCTCTTTGGTGATCGACGCCAAATTTCCTTTGGAGGCCTGGCACTTGATACAAAACGCGGAGACTCCTGAGCAATCAAAAATTGCAGCCCAGGCATTTCGCAGAGATGTCGAGGTTCATCTCAAGGCCATTTCCGAAAAATACCTTCTAAAGGGGGAGACCCAAGACACAGCATTTATGTTTGTACCGTCTGAATCGATTTTTGCTGAAATCCATGAAAACTTCGAGGGATTGATTCAAAAAGCCCATCGGCTGAGGGTCGTAATCGTATCACCTTCCCTGCTCATGCTTTCCATACAGGTAATTCAATCCGTCCTTAAGGACACGCGCATGCGAGAGCAGGCACATCTGATTCAGGGAGAAGTCATTCGGTTGATGGAGGACGTTGGACGTCTCGATGATCGGGTCAGAAAATTGTCCACTCATTTCGGCCAAGCTCAAAAAGATGTTGAACTTATTTTGACGTCGGCGGACAAAGTCAGCAAGCGCGGCACCAAAATCGCTGACCTTGAATTTAAGGATCACCCGGCAGCTGTTCCGGATGATCCTCCAAAGTTAAAGGCTGTAGAATAAAGCCGGATGATAAACCAAGCCAGGTTTAGCCCTGCGCTTTTGCCGGTCTAACAGTCGAAGAGACTTTGTTCTTCTTCTTTTTGCGCGTTTCCATCTTCTGCTTGAAAGATGACCGCATTTCGGCGGCACGTTTACGGTTTTCCGCCATTCTTTCTTTAAACTTTGCCTTGTTTTTTTCAGCGACTGTGTTGCCGTCTGCTTTCTTCTTCTTCGGCTTAATTGGTTTTTGCTTGGCGTTCACCTTGGTTTTGGCGCTAAGCTTCTTGTCCTTGGTGCTCTTCTTTGCAGTGGCAAGCCGCTCCTGAAGGCTTCGCATCCCTCGAGACGCATCTTTACCTTTTTCACTGAGTTTGTTGAATGCTGCACCACCGGCACGTCGAACAGACTGTACGCTGCGGATCGCGTAGCTTGAAAGCTTTACGCTATTGGATTGATTGCCGCCCAAAAGCTGAACTTTGCCGTTCTTCTGTCCGGCATAAAAGCCAACGTGGTTTCCATAGCTCGTGCGAACAACAACGATGTCCCCTTTTCTGGCCCCTTTTAGCGAAACACCGGTTCCATACTTCTTCCAGTTCGCCGCTCGCAAATGTCCGGCTGGAATAGGCTTTCCTGCTTGTTGCAAAATAGCCCCGACAAATGCCCCGCACCAAGGGGTGCTGCGCGGATTTACGCCAACAGCTCTTTGCAATTTGTTGGTGTGTTTTCTTTCATGCAATCCAAGGTAGCGCTTCGCCAGTGAATATACCCCGGCATCCGCCTTATTCATCGCACCCAACTGGACACTGGTCACACCAATCACAAGGGAGCCGACTATAATTTTGCGCAAAAATATACGCATTCCGTTTTGAACGAAATTGCTCAACTTAGTATTCCTTTAACTGTGGGAGAAACAGGGATTTCAGCCTGTAGCAGACCAGCTCTTACTGTGCCTGAACAAATGACTCACTGTTTCAGTTGGATTCCTTAAAGGCGCGAAAACGGTCATAAATGTGTTCGTGTGAACACACTATATTACAATTGTAAGACAGCTTTACTTACGTAAACGTAATATTAATTCACTATGAAAATCATATGCTAAAGCGCCATCCAACCTGTCAGCATAATGAAATACTAAAGGGCCGGCGGAACCAGCACAAAGTTTCCAATATGCTTCTTTTCCAGAAATTCTTTTTGCGCAGCAACGATTTCTTCGAGCGGGAAAACCTTCGCTACAAGCGGTTTGATTTCCCCGTTTTCGATGTAAGAAATCAAATTGGGAAATACAGGTTCATCCCACGCAGTACACCCGATCAAAGAAATGTCCTTCAAATACATGTCTCGCATATCAAGTTCGACAATCGGACCGGCAATTGCACCCGAAGACGTGTAGCGCCCTCCCCGCTTCAACACTTTCAGCATAACCGGAAAACCTGCGCCAGCCACATTGTCGACCACCACATCTACAGTTTCACTGCCCAAAGCCTCGACTAGATTTGTGGTGCGATCAAAAACCGTATCTGCCCCAAGTGCCAGCACACCATTCCGCTTTTCACGGCTGGCAATCGCTGTCACCTTTGCACCACGGCGCTTTGCCAGTTGCACCGTTGCCGAACCAACACCGCCGGAGGCACCCGGCACCAGCACATGATCATTTGCCGACACGCCACAACGATGCAGCATGTTTTCCGCTGTACCATATGCGCAGGGAATCGTTGCAAGTTCTTCTGCAGTCCAATCACAATTGACAGGAAAAACCTCCGTCGCAGGCACATTTACAAATTGGGCAAAGGCGCCATCAAAGTCGGATGCCATCCAGACATTTTCCATTGTCTCATATCCGTTCGGCCGCATGCAGGCACGGACAATGACGCGTTTGCCGATGAGCTCCGCATCTTCAGCATCCCCGGTGGCAACCACACGTCCACAGCAATCGGTGCCTTGAATAAAAGGAAACGGTGTTGCTTCGTTCCAGCCGCCATCAACTTTTTCTTCGCCCTCAATCAGTTGCGCATTAGAAGTTGAGCTGGTGCTGTCTTTCACGCTGGAAGAATACCATCCCAACCGTGTGTTAATTTCCGTGTTGTTTACACCTGCTGCCAAAACATTGAGAAGGACTTCGCCTGGCCCCGGTTTCGGCACTGGTACCTTTCGGTATTGAAGTTTGTCATACCCGCCATTGCCAGTGGTGACCACTGCCATCATGGCGTCATCTTCACAAGCCAGTTCAAAACGGTCCAAGGCATCCCCCAAAACTTGAAAAATCTGTATCCCCACGCAACCCTGACAGGTTAGCTCCGAGGCTTCAAGTTCTCCGGATCATACAACGGCTCGTATCCTACACCTGCAACTTCTACCGGGAAAATCTCACCCATGTAATCGACATGGAAAACCTTGCCTTTGACCGCCAGTTCATGCGGAAGATAGCCTAGTGCGATATTCTTCCCAATCGTCGGACCGTAAGCAATCGAAGTTGTAAAAGACCGGCGACCCAATTCGTCCATGATTGTTTCACCGTTTTCTTTATCGAGGATAGGCAACGTGCCAACCGGATAACGGGCAACGCCTTCACTGTCCACATTTTCGGTCATGACAAACGTGCAAAGCATCGCAGGTTGATGGCTTCGCGCCTTGTACTCAAGATGTGCCTTCTTACCCACAAAATCTGCTTCTTTCACCTTTGGCCGCGCCAGATCAGCTTCAAACAGATTGTATTCGGTAAGCAAATCTGCGTTCTGCAGCCGTAACGACTTTTCCATGCGACGGGTATTGGCGTATGTCTCAACACCAAACGGCATCACGCCTTCAGCCCTGATTGCATCCCAAACAGCAAGACCGTCATCATAGGCCATATGAAGTTCCCATCCCTGCTCGCCAACATAGGAGATCCGGAATGCGGCAACTTTCTTACCAGCAATGTCGAGCGTCTTGATGGCTGCAAACGGGAAATTTTCAGGATCGAGCACCGTCGGATCCGCAACAACTTTTTTCAGCGTTTCCCGCGCATTCGGTCCCCAAAGGCCGATCGTTGTAAAGTCTTCCGAGACATCCGTGATTTTCACATCATACCCATGGTCTTCCGCCATCCGCTTCATGTAGACAAAATCACGGTTTCCGGCATCAGCACCGTCAACAAACCGAAAACGATCAGCCATTCTAAAGACCGTGAAATCAGCTTTGACCATCCCCTGCTCATCCAGAAAATGCGTATAAATTCCTTTCCCAACCTGATTGTCTCCGCCGACTTTCGCAGCACACAGATACTCCATAAACGCTACGTGATCGGGCCCCGTTACATCATACATTGCAAAATGCGACAGATTTATCATTCCCACATTGTTGCTCATCTCCAGATGTTCAGCATTGGAAACACGCCAGAAATGTCGATTGTCCCATTCACTCTCGCGAACCGGAACCTGGTTGGCATACTTGTCTAAAAGGTGCTCGTTTGATGCATACCCATGTGCACGCTCCCAGCCACCCAATTCCATAAAATATCCACCGAGCTCTACTTCACGCTCGTAAAACGGCGAACGGCGAACGCCTCTTCCCCCCGCAAACGGCTCGCGCGGATGCACAGCGGGCGTATAAATTTTCTGTGCAGTTTCAGTCGTTCTTTCATGAATGAACTGCTCATCGGTTTGGAATGGGTAAAAACGAGCGTAATCGATCGGATTGTGGTCAATGGCGGTTCGGCCATCCGTCATCCAGTCAACTAAGAGCTTGGCCATCCCCGGAGCATCTTTCACCCAGATCGCAACGCCATACCAAAGACCGCGCACCTTTTGCGATTCCCCAATCGAAGGACCGCCATCGGTCGTAACTTGTAAAAGCCCATTAAAGGAATACGCTTCATTATAGCCGATTTCACCAAGGATCGGCGTGAGCTCCATCGCGCGTTCCAGAGGTTCCATGATCTGCTCCATCTCAAGATCACGCTGGGAAGGCGACAAACGCGCCTCTGCTTTCGACAGGATATCTCTTGGATGACAAAGGCGCGGATTATCGGTTTCGTAGTAACCCCACTCGATTTGCCCCCCTTCCGGTGTCTTTGGGTCTCCAGTATCGCGCATGTAGGCTGAGTTGCCCTGATCTCGGAGCAGCGGAAAACCAATGTCTTTGCCGGTGTCCTCAAACTCGGTATAAGGGCCAAAGAAGGTCAATGGATGATCAACAGGCATTACGGGCAGGTCTTCTCCAACCATCTCCGCAACAAGACGCCCCCACAAGCCCGTTGCAACGATGACATATTCAGCTTCAATGGTTCCTCGATGGGTTTCGACACCCTTGATCCGACCATTCTCGACAATCAGATTTGTTGCGGGCGTATTGGGAAAACTTTGCAATTTGCCCGTTTTGACTGCTTCATCAACCAAAATACCCGCAACCGTTTGAGACCGTGGCGTAACAAGGCCTGCATCAGGGTCCCACATCGCACCGCGGATTTCAGACTCTTCCAACAGTGGGAATTTCTCCTTAGCCTCGGCAGCAGAAATCATGGAAACACGGGTGCCAAAAGCCTTGCCGGAAGCAACCTTGCGCTTTAGCTCCATCCAACGATCATCATCGTCGTTGCGGCATACCTCAAGCCCACCAGTTTTTGCGTAATGCCCCATCTTTTCAAAAAAGTTGATTGAATAAAGCGTCGTCCAACACGAGAGAAAATCGTGGCTGGTCGCATAACAAAAATCAGAAGCATGGGACGTAGAGCCCACATCGGTTGGTACGGAGGATGTATCAATGCCAACCACGTCATCCCACCCACGTTCAATGAGGTGATGCGCAACCGATGCACCAACAATACCGCCAAGGCCCACTATGACAACTTTTGCTTTTTTCGGAAATTCAGCCATCAAATCTCTCCGCAGAAACAATCCACTTCCGGATTGCCTTTTTTCTTCATCCGAAAAGACTATCAAATGATTTTGCCCTACAAAACTGTTCTCAGTGCGACAGATTGTAGACGCGGCCGCAAGCTACCGGTAAAGACGGATGGTTTTTAGTTCTTCAAAAGACTTTTAACGCCATTCTTCCCAACCAGCACACAATCCATCAGATAGATCTCCAGTGCTTCGCACACTTTTTGCAATCTTTCAGCGAATTGTACCTCGCATGGGTTCGCATTAAGCCGCCCCGTTGGAACATTTTTTGCGACAATCACAGAAGAAGCGCCAAGCTGCAGAGCCCTTGTGATAAGTTCTCGTGGATACGCTTCAACCTGATCGACGGTGCCCCTCATAAGGTGCTCAGCGCGAATTGGCCTGAATTCAGCATCCAGATAGATTGCCACAATGTTCTGTTCTGATCTGAATCCGATTAGCACACGACAATACGCCTCGATCGACTGCCAATTGTTCAAAGCCGGTTTTTTCAAAATTCTTTTCTCGGCAACCAGAACAATTGTTCGCCTGATCAGCATGATCGCATGCGCAATCTCAGGCGTTACCCCTTCGATCCGATTGAGCGTATAGGTAGTTTGCGTCAACACTGCTGGCAAACTGCCAAACTCCTGCAACAACTTATATGCCACATCAGCCGCTTCTGCCTGATTGGTGCTTCCCTGAAGCAAGCCAACCAAAATCTCCCAATCCTCTGATAAGTGCACAATTTCCGCCAAATCGCTGAAGTCGAAAAGCCCCCTCAGATTGTTATATTCAATATACTCAGATAATGAGGTCATTTTTCCCACTTTTCCAATATATTTTCATATTTGAAAATATTATTGCTTTATTATCGATATTTTTATGATATTTACACTTATATAGATTTGTAAAGAAAATTTATTCTGTGAGCTAAACCTAAGGTAATCTTAAAACCACCTATCAGCGCAATCAGGCCTGGATATTCCGGTACAGGCCCGAACCAGGGTGAAGTTCCCCGCCCTTCAAGTGTGTTTCTGGGCCGCACACCTGCCCATTGCTCAAGAATAGGGGCGTTTGCAAGTGCGGGGACCAGCTGAAGGGCGCGAGTATAGAATGTCATATCATTCACATCAAAAGCGTCTGGTTCGCCATCCCAATCATTCAAAGAGGTAGAACCGATTGCCACTTTGTTACCAGAGTGAGGCACGACATACACACCATCGTGATAAACAATCGGGAGGTCGTCCCCATGTTCAAACTGAACCAGAACTGCTTGCCCCTTCACCCCGCGCCCGATCGGCTTGTCTTTGTTGATCTGTGTGAAAAAACGTTGCAGCAGTCCATAGGCTTCCCAGCCATTGGCCACAATCACCTTACCACCGCAAATCAATGAACGGTCTGCAAGGACCACGTCACAGCTTTTGCCTGAGGCATGCGGCTGCACATCAATCGCCTCAACACCCTCCCAAACCTCACAGCGGGGTCTGATGTAGCGTTCCAATGCCATCATGTAATCACGCGGATTAACCCGTGCAGACAAAGTGTCGTACTGGAGACCGTGTTCGGCAAACTCTGGATTAATCCAGCCCGATTGCGCGGCGTCCGCACCCAATAAAGCCATTTCATATGCGCCCACCCAATGCGCTTTGGCACCCTCTATCCTGTGGTAAACCTGATCGCGGAGTTTTTCATGGGCGACAGGCATGATACGGCCACATCTACGAAACCCACAGGCATGTCCCGTATCATCCTCCAGCTCAGAAATCGCATCGCCAAGGGTGGAAAGTCCATCAAACTGAAACTGCTTTTTGGAGTTCCAGGTATTTGGCATGTGAGGCATCAGAGCCCCAAGAAACCCACCCGATGCCCCCGCCCCTAAATGACGTTTGTCCAGGATCAATACTTTCTCGCCTGATTGAATAGCATGACGGGCAGCCCATAGGCCCAACACACCGCCGCCAACAACAACGGTATCGAAATTCCTGGTTGATCGCAGCGCTTGAATCATGATTTGAATGTGTCGCTGTAACCGATTCAAAACAAGGGATTTTTCTTGAGTGATATAGAATGGAAAGAGAATAATCTGCCAGTCTCTATGCGTTTCGACGACCCTTACTACTCAAACCAGGACGGCCGAGCAGAAACGGACTACGTGTTTATCAAAGGAAACGCGCTACCATTGCGCTGGACATCAACAGCACCTTTTACCATTGCAGAACTGGGGTTCGGGACTGGGTTAAATTTTCTTGAAACGGTGCACCAATACCAATCTTCGTCATATGAACCCGCTGCCCTTCGATACATCGCATTCGAACAATACCCCATCCAAACAGATGAAATTGACCAAGCACTCTCGATCTGGCCTGAACTGAAAACCTACCGGATACGGCTGATCGATGCCTGGAATAGCTTAAAAAGTGGCAGATCGTACGATTTCATGCCAAAAATCGAACTGGTGATCCATTTCGGCGATGCAAATACCCTGCTCCCAAACGCATCATTTCTTGCAGATGCTTGGTATCTGGACGGCTTCTCTCCGGCTAAAAATCCGGAGCTGTGGAATGAAAATCTGATGGCAGAAGTTGCAAAGCACACTGTCGCTGGTGGCACATTCGCCACCTACACGTCAGCTGGTTTTGTGAGGCGGGGACTTCAATCCGCTGGCTTTTCGGTCAAAAAAGTAAAAGGTTTCGGCAAAAAACGTGAGATGTTGTGCGGAATCAAGGGAGGCGACATTCATGTCGCAGACAGACATTAATCTGGATTTCGGCTTCTGACAATTTTCAGGTAATATAGGAATGATGGAGTACTCCTATGACCGCACCCTTGAAAAGTGACATCAAAAAAGCCGCCCTCCCAATCGACAAAGCCAACGGTATGCCGAATTGGTTTTACACCTCGCCGGATGCAATCCTGGAAGAAAAACGTAAGATTTTCTCACCAAATTGGGTCGGCATCGGGTTTGCCAAGGATGTGCCAGAGCCGGGCGATGTAAAACCCGTCGAATTTCTCGGTGATCCGTTCATCATTTCCCATGGTCGCGACGGCAACGTTCGCGTGTTCCACAATGCTTGCCGGCACCGTGGCGTCAAACTGGTCAAGGAGGCGGGAAAAACGACCGGGCTACTGCGTTGCCCGTATCATGCCTGGTGTTACTCCACTGAGGGGCAACTCAAGCAAACACCACATGTCGGAGGCCCTGGCATTCATACACATCCAGGGGTTGATAAAACACAACTTGGATTGATCGAAGTCAGAAGCCACGTTTTCCAGGATGTTGTGTTCATCAACATTTCCGGTAATGCACTTCCCTTCGAAGAATATTTCGCAGATGCACTACAGCGATGGGAGGACTTTGCTGGCAAGCCGATTTTCTCCGGTGGCGCCGACTCGGGCTTCATGCTGAAGGTAAAAACCAACTGGAAGCTTGCAATGGAAAACTTTTGCGAGGCTTACCATTTGCCTTTCGTGCATCCGGGATTGAACGAGCGCTCAAAGTTGGAGGATCACGCGAACATCCTGAGCGAAGGTAACTTCTCCGGGCAGCTTACAAAAGCCTTCGAGCCGACCCAAGATGAAAACGGGAAAAACTTCGCTTTCTTTGACGACCTAAGTCCGCGATGGGATACGGAAGCCGAGTACATCGCCTTCTACCCGAACGTGCAGCTGGGCGTTCACAAAGATCATGCGTTCGCACTGATCCTTGAACCGAAAAATGAAATCGAAACCGATGAGCATATTCAGATTTACTATGCCAAACCGGAAATGGCAGATGAGGAATGGGCTGCAATGCGCAACAGCTTGGCCGCATTCTGGAAAGAAGTTTTTTTAGAGGACATCGGCGTCGTCGAAGCCATGCAGGAAGGCCGAAAAGCTGACGGGTTTGATGGCGGACACTTCTCACCCGTCATGGACGAAGCAACGCATCACTTCCATTGCTGGATTGCGGGTCACTTCCTGAAATAACGGGATTACTTTTGCGGATCAGTCTCAATCATACTGGTTCGCTTGGAGAAGGTTTCCAGCATTTGTGTGACAACCGGCCGATCTTTCCGCCAGTCAAACTGTGCATGTCGGAAATCAAGGTATGACAACGCAGACGCAACAGCGATCGAGCCGATATGAATGTCTTGTATTCTGGCTCCACGCCAGTTTTCCAATACATCCAGCGACTGGCTGATTTTGCGCATTTGGCCATCCATCCAATGATCCCATTGCTTTTCTGGCGGACGAAGGGCTTGTTCATAACGCACCCCAACGGCGGCATCCATAATGCCATCACCAAGCGACTGGGTGACCAGGGCATTAACCCGTTCAATCCCCCCGGCAGGAAACATTTTTTCGCCCTCATGCAGCCCATCCAGATATTCGCAAATCACGCGGCTATCAAAAATCGAAAGCCCGTCTTCCAATACGAGTGTTGGAATTTTTCCCAGAGGATTGTCTTGCTGAAGGTCTGCATTTGGGTCAATTGGGGTGGTCGCTGCATCAACGATCTCGAGGCGATCAACGATCCCGGTTTCATGAGCAAGAACAAGCACTTTTCGAACAAAAGGCGAAGCAGAAGCATACCAAAGTTTCATTGGGAAATCCGTGTATTAGAGGCGTTCGGGATACAATACCGCAAGTGCTCTGGTAGGCAATAGACATATGACTATTGGCCTTATCGTGTGTGGGTTGATATCCCAGAACACCTGCGGCCATGATCAGGTTGTGTGGGTTGTGGGACCTGACCATGCAAAATGGTACCGCAAAAAATCGGGGTTTCCAATCAAAAAATGAGACTCTTTGGGTTCCAAGATCGAATGATCAAGTCCTAGTTCCTGATAGATTTGCCATTGCGCAACAGTTGCGTAATCCGTTCCCGGGTTTCAGGTGTTTTGGCCAGCTCGATGAAGCTCGCCCTTTCCCGTGCAAACATATCCAGTTCGCTCACGGTGTCTTTGTTTGCACCATCCCCGCCGGTGACAATCTTAGCAATCGCGGTGGCAACGGTTACATCATGATCAAAGAACCAACCTTTTTCCCGTCCCCCTTCGAGAAACTCTACCATTTTTTGGTGCGCGGCCCCGCCCGCCAACTCAAACTCCGGCTTGGTACGCGGCTGATACCCGTTACCCAAAGCTGCCAATGCGGCGCGTGCACCTTCTATCAGCCTGTCGCGGTTCATCACCTGCGCATCCCGACCGGCCATAAAATATTGCAGCTGTGCCGCTTCATCAGGCGAACTTGCTGTCTGGGAATATCCTATCTGATCAAAAGTTTTCCGCGCAGCTTTCTCCCAGTCTCCCGTCGCATGATACCATCTGAGGTACGTTTCCTTTACACCTCCGCCACCTGGCACAAGGCCAACACTGGCCTCAACCAGGCCAAGGACGGAATTGGAATGCGCTACAACCTTATCGCAATGCGCAAGCACCTCGTAGCCCCCTCCGATCGCCAACCCCGAAGGCGCACCAACCACAGGCGCATCACAATATAAAAGTGCCTCGACGGCCTCTTGGAAGCCAATGAGAAACGCATCAATACCGTCCCAATCACCAGCCTCAATAAACTCGAGAAAACGTTCGAGATTAACACCCGCCGAAAAGTGCTGTGCATCATTATGAACAATGATGCCAGGCCCTGGATCAGATGCGGCAGCCTTCACAATTGCCATACAATCAGCGTCAAGTGCATTCGCCTTGGTATGAAACTCAACCAACCGAATACCATCCTCAAGATGAAACAGGCTGGCACCTGCATTTTCTGATACGGGCTTCAAGGTCTGACGCATCATGTGGAACCGGACAACGCCTTCCGGCAAATCCACCGGCTGCAGTTCACCCCCCCAATGACGAACGCTCAACGTATCGCCCCCGGCTTCATAAAACTGCTTTCCTGCGTTTTCTCGCAAAAACTCCGGTATATGCCACCCTTCCGCTTCCAGGCGCGCAACAAACTTGCCGGAGCCAATCGTATCAATCATTTCAAACGGACCTTGGATCCAGTTGTATCCAAGCTTCATCGCATCATCGATGTCTTGAGGTGAGTGGGTAACATCGGGGATCAAACTTGCTGAATAGGTGAGAATGCGCGCCAAGACCCGCCAGGCAAAAATCGAGAGTTTATCATCGCCCTCAATCAGAACATTGATGCCCTCCTTTTCGCCGCGCTGGGCCAATTCAGGCAACTCGCGGGTTCGTGGCCGCCAGGCATTTGTCTGTAAATCCCAAGCTTCTTTTTCTTCGTCCACTTCCCGATAAAAGCCGCCATCGCCCTTATTCCCGGTAAAACCGCGCGCTACTTGATCATTGACAACCTTGTTTTCTCCGCCCACCTCATGAAACGGATCGCCTTGCTCCAAAATTGAGTTCAGCGAGCGAACCACATCGCCCATCAAATCAAGGCCGATAAGATCATAAAGCCCAAAAGCACCGGTTTTGGGAATGCCCATCGGGCGCCCGAAGATTGAATCGGCTTCTTCAATTTTAAGTTCTAGGTCCACCGCTTCATGAACCGCAGCCTGCAAGGCAAAAACACCCACCCGGTTTCCAAGGAACCCCGGTGTATCCGCGCAATTCACAACACCTTTTCCGAGCATTCTGTCATTGAAATCATGCAACGCTTCAATGACATCATCGCGAGTTTCCTCGCCCTTAACCAGTTCGAGTAGGCGCATATAACGCACAGGATTAAAAAAGTGCGTGATACAAAACCGTTCTTTCAGATCTTGCGGGGCATCTTCAACCAGAAGTTTTATCGGAATGGTTGAGGTGTTCGAGGAAACAAGCGTGGTCGGCTTGAGATGTGGCAGCAAGTTTGCATAGAGCTGTTTCTTGATATCCAGACGCTCCACAATGGCTTCACAAATCCAGTCACACGCGCCTGCTTGATCAAGATCATCTTCAATATTACCAACCGAAATACGCTCCACGCTTTCCTTGCGCATCAAAAGCGGTGGATCGGACTTCACAATACGCTCGATAGAGCCCTCAGCGACCGCATTGGCGCTATCCTGCGATTTGATATCCAACAACAAAACGTCAATCCCGGCATTTGCACACTGTGCCGCAATGCCAGAACCCATTGTCCCTGCCCCGATGACGCATACTTTTTTTATGTCAGCCGATTTAATCTTGCTCATGATTGTTTCTCGTAAACCTTAGCTGGCGAGGAATTCGCGCAGATATTCATTCAATTCATGCGGACGTTCCGTTGGTATCGTATGTCCACTGTCCGCCAAAATATGTAGGGTATTGTTTGGCAGAGTCTCCGCCAGTTTTTTCCCGAATTTTAAAGGTGTCATGCGGTCCCTGCCCGCAAGCACGCAAAGGGTTGCGCATTCGATGCCCTTGGCAATCTCCGCACCCTTTTCAAAGGCTGCACATGCTTTCAAATCACTTGGCAGTGCACTTTCCGGATTAAGATCCATGATCCGCAACCCCAATCCAACATTTGAAAATCCGGGAACAGAGTTTTCAAAATGATGCGCATCTGGACCATGACCCCATGCCGTCATCGAAGATTTAGCTACAGACTGGCGGGACTCAGCGGTAGAAATCAGCACATCATTGACCGGAATCGCGAGAGCTGTCGCGATAAATCCAATTTTTTCAACGCGTTCCGGCGCCTTTCCAGCAACCGCGAGTGCCACCAGACCGCCCTGACTATGGCCAACAAGGGTCGCACGTTCAATTTTCAGATGATCCATCAAGCCTATCAACCACTCAGCCTGTTCTTCAACGCTGGCCAACGGCTCACCGGAAGACAGATTATGACCAGGAAAGTCTACAGCGAGCACATTGTGCCCACCATAGGCAAAAGATCGCGATTGTTGCGTCCAGACGAGATGAGAAGAGCCTGCACCGTGCAAGAAAATCAAAAATGGATTTCCTTCCACATGATCACGTCCGCCCGTCGAGGCATAAATCTGCACACCATTGAGTTCAAACTTCATGCGACAGCCCTCGCTGCTGACTTTAGGGCCTGGTCGAAGTCTTTCTTTAAATCATCAATGCTCTCAAGGCCAACTGACAGCCGTATCATGTCTTCCATCAAGCCACCTGCTTTCATATCTTCCGCAGAGATATGCGAATGGGTTGTAGAAGCAGGGTGAATAACCAATGTCTTTGCATCCCCAACATTGGCAAGATGTGACGCCACTTCAACGCTTTCTATAAAAGCAGCACCGGCCGCACGCCCGCCCTTCACGCCAAAACCAATCATGGAACCGGCACCATGCGGTAGAATTTTCTTCGCAACCGCATGATCAGGATGAT
This sequence comes from Pseudomonadota bacterium, assembly GCA_039191645.1. Taxonomy (GTDB): domain Bacteria; phylum Pseudomonadota; class Alphaproteobacteria; order Rhizobiales; family Rhizobiaceae; genus JAALLB01. The sequence goes on from JBCCXO010000009.1 coordinate 54,969, forward strand.
CAGGCAATTCAGGATGCTTCACCCAACTTACCATTTCGTGATTTTGAAGATAATCAACCATGGCACGCGTATTGGCGATATGACGTTCCATCCGCATGGGCAGGGTTTCAATGCCCTGCAAAAGGTGGAATGCATTGGTCGGAGAAAGCGCAGGACCAAAATTGTACATACCCTCGGCCCTGATCCGCATGGTCAAGGCAGCCGGACCGAACTCTTCCCAGAAAACAATCCCGTCCAAAGCGTAATGCGGGGATGTTAAAGTCGGGAATTTATCCGATGCTCCCCAATCAAAATTCCCGCCATCAACAACGCATCCCCCAATAGCAACACCATGGCCGCCCATCCATTTGGTGAGCGAATGCGTAATCACACTAACACCATGCTCAAAGGGTTTGAAAAGATAAGGCGTGCAAAAAGTGGCATCCATGACAACCGGAATTCCAGCCTTTTCGGCAATCTTCACCACCGCCTCAATGTCGAGCACATCGAGACCAGGATTTCCGATCAATTCACAAAAAATGAATTTCGTGTTCTCTTGAATGGCCGCGGCAAGACCCTCAATATCTCGGCCATGCACAAAGGTCGTGTCTACACCAAACCGAGGCATCGTATTCTTAAGCAGGTTTATGTTTGCGCCATAAAGTTGCGCAGTCGATACGATATGGTCCCCCGCGCTTGCAAGCATGGTGGTAACCAAATGGAGTGCGGCCATCCCTGATGCACACGCCGTGCACGCAACCCCGCCTTCCATGGCCGCAATGCGCTGCTCAAGGACTGCAACCGTAGGATTGGATATCCGCGTGTAAAGATGCCCCCCTTCTTCCATATTGTAGAGGGCTGCCGCATGCCTGGAATCCTTGAACATATAGGACGTCGTCTGATGGATGGGCACCGCCCGTGAACCAAACTCTTTATCAGGAACATGACCGGCATGAAGCGCCAGCGTTTCCAGGTCATAAAAATCAGCCATCCGGCATCCTCCATGGTCAGTTCAGAATTCCCTGCCAGAATTATTCCTTAATTGAAAGAGTTAAACGCGCTAAACCTCAATCTCACCTTCACTGATACGAACAGCAGCACCCGAAATCCCCGCATCGGTTATTTTTCCGTTCTGCTTATCAATATCAAGGTAGATTTGCGAAGGTCGGCCCATCTCATAACCTTGCTCGATTTTGAAGGTACGTTTTTCTGTTTCCGCCATCTCGTGCTTTGCAATCCAACCGCTCATGGATGCAACGGCACTTCCCGTTGCAGGGTCTTCCGTAATCCCGAACAACGGGGCAAACATGCGTGCGTGGAAATCTGTCCCCTCATCCACGCCCCCTTTACAGAAAACGTAAGGGTTAGCGGCAATATCGTTGAAAACCGGTTCGACTTTGCGGATGGAGGACATCTCAATCACCACGCTTGCAACGGTTTCCATGGAATCCACCGGCACCATCGTGTATGGGACACCCCCATCCCACAACTCGCCTCTGGTGCCATCCATGGTTTCGGGCGCCAAGCCAAGTCCGGAAGCCCAACCCGCCAAATCAAATGCGTGGTCAATGGGTTTAGCGATTTTCGGCAATCCAAACCGCGCTGTGCGCACTCCAGCCTGATCGGAAATGCGACAAACAACAGGACCAACATTCTCCTCAAGAACCAGATGAGAACCATCCTCCAAGTGATTCAAATGACTCAGCAAAATGGCTGTACCAACTGTCGGATGCCCGGCAAAGGGAAGCTCATGCACCGGTGTAAAGATTCTGATCTTCGCCATGCTTGATGCGTTCTGGGGTGGCATCACAAAAACTGTTTCGGACAAATTGAATTCCGACGCAATCGCTTGCATCGCCTCATCGTTCAGCCCTTCGCTATCAAGAACAACGGCTAGCGGGTTCCCGGCCAACGCCTGATCGGTAAAGACATCCAATGTATGAAATCGACGTTTCATCCTGATCCTCCTCATTTAAACCAGTTTCAGGTCTTCCGTTGAACTGATCGCACGCTTTACCGTCAACCCCCGCACAAATTCCAGCGATGAATGCCGATTAAGACGCACCTTTTTAGCGTCTAGTGTTAACCATGATCAAGGACTCTTACCTTCATGAAGGTTTATTCATTTGACTAATTCACGGCAAACCTGCTTTTTAACGATTTGTTAACCGTGTTTTTGAGTAAGTTGAATGCGTTCGCGTCTTTTAACAGCAGGATTGCTTCTGATAATGAATGGGCCTCATGCCCATGCAAGCGGCAACCCCGCTCACATGGTAACCACTGGCCGCACTTCACAACCTATTGGGCACTATAACTATTGCAAAACCTACCGATCTGATTGCCGGATCAGGAGTTACAATACAAAGGCGCCAAGGCTTACAAGGCAGCGTTGGAGAGATCTTGTTGAGGTGAACACATATTCCAATGCAACCGTTCAACCCTTCACAGACTTTGAAATCTACAAGGTCGAAGAGTTTTGGACCTATCCCAAAAGCTATGGCGATTGCGAAGACTACGTTTTGATGAAAAGACAAATGTTGATGCAGCGTGGATGGCCAGCCTCCAGTCTTTTGATAACGGTTGTACGCAGACCAAACGGAGAAGGTCATGCCGTCTTAACCGTCAGAACAGACCGGGCAGACTATGTTTTGGACAATCTGGATAACAAAATCAGGCCTTGGAACAAAACACCTTATACGTATCTGAAACGTCAGGATAAAAGCCACTCGGGCCGCTGGGCAGATATCCGCGACAACAAAAAACCTGCTTCCTGATCAGTCCTCCGGAAAGGGTTGAGACGCCACACATTCCGGGCATTCCAAATAGGCATTTCGCTGCGCTTGCCAGTTTGCAAGATGTTCAGCACTGATCGATTCACCCGTCACAATTGGATCGACACCGTGATCGGCCTTCAACGCTTCCTGCTCCGGTGAAAATGCAGGGTTGGTAATGGCCATAACGAAGGCGGTAAAAAGTCCAAGTGTAACGATACGCATCGTAAGTCCCGTTGATGAGTGTTTAAAATTGCATCAAAGGGATTAACGTCTTGTTAACGCAATGCAGCAGATCAGGCTAGACAATGTTGAGTTGCACAACCATCGGCGAATGGTCTGAAGCCTTTGGTCGGTCCCACCCCGTGCGTGGATACCGCTCAACCAAATGCGAATCTGGGAAAGGTGTCCGCCATGGCTGGCCCGAATGTAAAATGTCTGGCACAGCGCCAGGATTTTTATCGGCCAACACCGGCGAGGCCAGCAGGTAATCAAGTTGGCACAAATGGCGTTCTTCCGGACCCCGAGAATGGTAAAGCGTCCACTGATCCAAATCCGGTAGGCGTTCAGCCAGATTACAAGAAAAATTGTCCGCGATGAGTGGATCAAAGCCACTTTTGTCTTCTTTCACCGGCGTGAACTGAAATCCGGATTTTCGATTGCCGCTAACAACGATTTTGGAACGGTAATCGTTAAGGTCGCCACAGACCATCCACCGCTTACCCTCTGTTTTGTCTTTACCGAACTTGTTTTCAATGATCAGGCGTACCGCATTTGCTTCAGCCTCGCGAATAGGCATGGTCCACGTACGCCCGTCGATCCCATCCCTGCCGCTACTCATGGACTTGAAGTGAACAACAAACAAGCTCAGATGCTTGCCTCCGACTTTTAGATCAATCTCCAAACAATCCCGCTTAAAAATACGTTCGTTTTCTGAAAGACCCAACGCTTCCAAGCCGTTGTTATGAATCCCGAAATCAGCAAAAGTAGCCTGCGCATGGCTTTGCATGGAAAGGAATTCAATCTTTTCACCCGTAGCCGTTTCATCACGCATCATTACGGCAACATCAATCCCACGCCTGTCATTGCCTTCGATGAGATATTTGTGGCGGTAACCGCGACCAACCATTTTGAACAAGTACCCGTACTCGAAGGCTTTCAGTGCCTCCATATTCTCGACTTCCTGAAGGCAAACAACATCAGCAAACGTGTCCGCAATCGCAAGCGCGGTCAGCTGCATCGCATCATCGGTATGCGCGACGACACGCGCCTGTTCCAACGCTTCAAAATGCGCTTCATCTTTGATGTCTAACATATGCAAAGTCCGATCGCGTCGCAGATCATTGCGCCAACCGGAAAAATCGAACCGGTGCATCAGGTTTTCAGCGTTGAAGGTTGCGATCCGTATTGGCATTTTCAGTCCGACTTACCAGGAGAATTGATTGGACGATCCTGCGTCCAATCATACGTGCCCAAATCTCGCTCTCGGACAGCATGCTTCCAACCCATTGTTTCTGAACGTTTTTTAAAGTTTAAACCCTCTGGTGAATGGCGCGTTATACCATCAAATATGGTTGCCAACATCTGTGTGTTTTCCAAGCCCATGGCCTCATAAGCTTGATTAATTACCAGCTTTTGCATCATCAGTTGGTTGGTTGGAATTCCCGCCATTCGGTTGGCAAGTCCATCCACGTGCGCATCCAGATCACGTGCCGGAACAGCCTCAAGCGCCAACCCTAGTTTTGCTGCCTCGCGGCCAGTGATTTTATCGCCTGTTAGAAGCATGCGCTTGGCTTTTTGAGCACCGAGCCTGTAGACCCACATTGCAGTTGTCGGACACCCCCAAACCCGTACCGGCATGTAACCAATCTGCGCATCCTCTGCCATGATGATGATGTCCGAACAAAGGGCTATATCGCTCCCGCCCGCTACCGCAAACCCATGAACTTTGGCGATCACGGGCTTGTAGGAACGCCAGATTTTCATGAAATACTCAGTATTCCTTTTCATGAAAGCATAGTCTTTCATCGGATCCCAGGGCATCTCCTGCGTCACTGAGCCAGAGCCATTGCCCTCAGCGTAGTACGACAGATCATACCCGGCGCAGAAAGCTTCGCCCTTCCCCGACAGGATAATGACATGGATATCCGGATCTTCATTTGCCTGATCGATACATTCCGCCAAATGGACCGGCAACTGGTCATTGATCGCATTCATCACATCAGGACGGTTCAGGAAAATTCGGCCAATCCGGCCATCCTTTTCTAAGATCACTGTTTTTTCGGACATTGCAGGTTAACACCAGACGCGATTATTCGTCCGGCAACCATAAAGAGCCAGATCAAATCAATCAAAGACTAATTAAATGAACAAATGTTCTTTTAATGTTTGAATTGGATCCCAATACGGCTGTTCGTGCGCCAGACCAAACGGGCCGGGACCGGCGTTTCGTTATCCATTCGAAAATCGAACTGCTGAGGAATTCCGGTTGTTTCACCCATCTCCACCATTGCACCGGTGTCGGTGAGATTGCGGATTGTACAATCATAGCTGGCATAGCCTTTGTTGAACAAAAATGTGCCAGATTTGAGCACACGCCGCCTGTGTTCTCCGCGTTTTTCGCTAAATTCAGCTTCGCAAGCGGTGTTCGAAACACTCTGTTGTTCCATTTTGACCTCCTACATTCTCTCAATAACAAAAGAAGCAAGAAGCATGCCAACCATTGCTCATCATCATCGATAAAAACGTAACACCAAAAAAAGAAACCGCCTCTTAGGCGGTTTCATTGGGTTTGAAACGGTAGATTTTAGTTTTTCGCCTTATCCACCAAAGCATTTGATTTAATCCAAGGCATCATGCCTCGAAGCTTCTCGCCAACTTCTTCAATTTGGTGGGAATCGTTGTTTCTCCGGGTCGCCTTAAATCGTGCGGCACCCGCATGCCACTCCTGCATCCACTCAGACGTGAATTTACCCGATTGAATATCAGCGAGAACCCGCTTCATTTCAGCCTTTGTCTCGTCGGTAACAATCCGAGGGCCGGACTGATATTCACCCCATTCAGCCGTGTTGGAAATGGAGTAGTTCATGTTCGCAATACCGCCCTCATAAATGAGATCTACGATCAACTTTACTTCATGTAAACATTCGAAATAAGCCATTTCAGGCGCATATCCAGCCTCAACAAGGGTCTCAAAACCGGCACGGATCAGTTCGACCAATCCACCACACAACACAACCTGCTCACCAAAAAGGTCCGTTTCGCATTCTTCGCGGAAGTTCGTCTCAATGATGCCGGAGCGTCCACCGCCGACCCCGCAGGCATAGGACAGACCAAGGTCATGCGCATTACCGGACGCATCCTGATGCACCGCAATCAAGCAAGGCACACCCCCACCCTTCTGGTATTCACCGCGAACCGTGTGACCAGGGCCTTTTGGGGCAACCATAAGGACATCCACGCTGTCTTTCGGCTCGATGAGGCCGAAATGCACGTTTAGCCCGTGGGCAAACGCAATTGCAGCACCGTCTCGAATGTTCGGAGCAATCTCGCTCTTATAGATACCGGCCTGCAGTTCATCAGGCGTTGCCATCATCATAAGATCAGCCCATGCCGCCCCCTCGGAAACGGTCATCACCGGGAACCCGTCCGCCTCCGCTTTCAAAGCAGTGGTTGATCCCTGCCTAAGCGCAACACGAACATTCTCGCAGCCGGAGTCTTTCAGGTTCATGGCATGCGCACGTCCTTGCGAACCATACCCGATGATCAAAACATTCTTGCCTTTGATTAAGTTGAGATCTGCATCCCTGTCATAATAAACACGCATGATTTTTACTCCTTGTCACTGTGTTCCTAAAATTCCTTGTTTCCTTGGCAAAGCAGCAGAAAACGCCCGACTGCCCGCTTCGAAAACGCTGTAATCTCTCTCTTTGTTGGGTTCTTCTTCTCGCCTAGCAGCGCTCGTATCTGGATGTCAGACACCACAAGGCCAAAAAGCAATCTGAACGCTTCCTCGCCCTGCAAGGCGATATAACCCTTCTGATTTCCAATCTCGAAGATCGGTAGCAGCCGTTCACGCATCGCCAAGGGACCATTTTCCAAAACGATATTACCAAGATTGGTGTTTCCGTTTCCTGCATGAGAGACTGCAAGACGGTTCAGGGCTATCGAAATTTCACCCGTCAATACGGTGAGCCAGCTTTCAGCAAACTTCTCCAACGTCTCCGAAAACAAAGCCGCGGTGAGACGCCCCTCTTCCAGTTGCGGCATGATTACTTTGGACGCTTGCCATTGCACCGTAGCGGTCAACAGGCCATCCCGGTCTCCATACCACCGATAGAGCGTTTCCTTTGAACAACTGGCCCGTTGTGCCACTGCGGCCATAGAAAACCCGTCCCCCTCTTCCACCATCAGGTTCAAAACAGCAGACAAGACCTCTTGCTGCCGGACGGACGGCGTTTCAGGATTTGCACCCGTATCTTCAATGTTTTTTACATGCTCGTTCATGGAGGTGTAGTACCGTACGGTACGGTTCGACGCAAGTAAAATTTTGTGAGATAAAGCCCTGATATTCTGCAAACCGTCTAAGAAAATTCTGCCAAACCGCAAAGCATTCTCCGGAGTATGTTCAGGAGAAGCTTATGAAAATACTCTTAGTACATCCGCCCCACACTGCAATTGGCAGTCGGATACCGAAAGAAAACCTGCCACCCCTTGGACTGCTGGCGATTGGGGGACCTCTATTGGATGCAGGTTTTGAGGTCGAATTGGTGAATGCTGATCCTGGCCCTATGCCAATCCCAATTCTCCTGGAACGGATCGAAAAGTGCGCGCCGGATACGATTTTAATTGGGCATAGTGGTTCCACGTCTGCGCATCCAACAGTTCTTCGCATTGCACGTTTGATCAAACAGCAAAATCCCAAAATCAAAATTATTTACGGCGGTGTTTATCCAACCTACCACTGGCGCGATGTGCTTGAAGAAAGCCCCGACATTGACATTGTTGTTCGCGGTGAAGGCGAGCAAACCACCCTCAATCTCATGCATGCACTTGAAACCGGGTTAAGTCTTTCCCGCATCAACGGCGTTGCATTTCGAAAAAACGGCCTGCCTACTGCAACAAGCCCGGCACCCATGATCCGCTCGCTGGATGACTATCGCATTGGATGGGAACTGATTGACTTTAAAGACTACAGCTATTGGGGCGGAAAAAGAGCCGTGGTCATCCAGTTTTCCAGAGGATGTCCACACCTGTGTACGTATTGTGGTCAACGTGGCTTTTGGACCAAATGGCGCCACCGGGACCCGATAAAACTCGCTGAGGAGATTGCCTGGTTGCATCGCGAGCATGGTATTGAACTGATCAATTTTGCAGACGAAAACCCCACCTCCTCTCGCCGCGTATGGAAAGCCTTCCTCGAAGCTTTAATCTCCCAAAACGTTCCCGATCTAATACTTATCGGGTCTACCCGGGCTGATGACATCGTAAGGGACGCCGATATTCTTCACCTCTACAAAAAAGCGGGCGTCTTGCGCTTCTTAATGGGCATTGAAAACACGGACGAGGACACGCTCAAGGCAATCCGTAAAGGTGGCTCTGCAAGCAAAGACCGGGAAGCAATCAAGCTTCTTCGCAAACACAACATCATTTCCTTGTGCACCTGGGCAGTCGGGTTTGAAGAAGAAACAGATCTTGATTATTGGAAATCATACCGACAATTACTGGCGTATGACCCGGATCAAATGATGTCGATTTACGCAACGCCACATCGATGGACACCGTTTTTCAATGCATCGAAGCATCGTCGAATTATCCGCAACGACCTTCGAAAGTGGGACTACAAACACCAGGTTCTGCAAACAGACAAAGTGCCCGCTTGGCGGGTTTTTGTCTGGGTAAAGATCATCGAGGTTTTGATCCAGGCCCGACCGAAATCCCTGTTAAGGGTCTTGTTTCATCGCGACGCGGACGTGCGCCACGGCATGCAATGGTACACCAAGATGGGTCGCCGCGTGTGGTTGGGAGAGGTTTGGGAGTTCATGAAAGACACACGGATCAAAAACGGGCCAACTTTGGTTGAGTTCTGGAATACCGACCAACAAGACGCAGAAAACGCGCTTTCAAAATCTTTACCAGCCAGGGTAAATCCCCACAAACCCGAAGAGGTTCAAACCGTTCCTCATGCCTAAATTAAGGGATCAACACGGTTCGGTCCGACCAGAGTAAATTAACCACATGAACGAACACGAGTTGAAGCCCGTATCAGGCTTTGGTACGATTACCAAGGGCGAAGTAACGATTAATCCTGTTCGGGGGGAAAAATGCGCTTGGTCCTTGTCTTTCTTTCACTGTTTGCGCTTACTGGTTCTTCATTTGCTGCCTCTGATGGCAAAATGAGCGATCCGCTCCACATCATGGTCTCACTTGAAGAGCAACAAATCCGGGTCTTTCAAGGTCAGGATTTGATCACCCAGTCAAACATTTCTTCAGGAAAATCCGGACACGAAACACCAACAGGTATTTTTTCTGTGCTGCAGAAAAACCGCTACCATCGCTCAAACATCTATAGCAACGCACCCATGCCCTTTATGCAGCGGCTAACCTGGTCAGGGATTGCACTCCACGCCTCTAACAGCGTGCCTAGTCATCCTGCTTCCCATGGTTGTGTTCGGTTGCCACACAAATTTGCCTCACAATTGTTTAAGTTGAAGACGATGGGAGCCCATGTTGTTATCGAGAGCAATCCACAAGCCCCTCGCAAAATCTCGCATAAGTTGCTTCCAGACCCCAAAAACACCTGGCAACCATCGGCGGAATACGATTCCTGGGTCAATGACAAAATCAAGTCAGAAAATTTCGGGATGATCGCGGCCAAACCAAACTACGCTTCCCGTATATTGATCACACGCCGAACTTACAAAGACGATCTAATTGAAACCCAAAGGCTGCTCAACAAACTCGGATTTGACGCGGGCAGTGTCGATGGCATCATGGGACCGGTAACCTGGGGCGCTATCTCACGATTTCAGGAGACTGAGAAGATCGAAGTAAACGGCAAAATCGATAACACACTGCTCGATGCACTTTACTCAAAGGCAAAGGAAATCCGTCCGGCCAATGGCCGTATCATGGTGCGCCAGCACCATCGAACCGTTTATGACGCCGAAATCCAGATCAAAAGCCCGGAGATACCACTCGGATCGCACCTGTTAACAGCGAGCGGATTTAACAAGGAAAAGTCAAAGACAGATTGGCTATATGTCAGTCTAAAAGATCGCGTGCAAACACAATTGAACCTGAAATCGGCCCATTCAGTCGATCCGACAACAAAACGCCGTTCTGTTCACGCAGCACTCTCCAGAATTGTGATGACGAACCAGGTTCGCAGACAGATCTCGCGCTTGCTGACACAAGGCTCCTCCATTGCTATCTCAGATAATGGTTTGAGCATCGAAACAGGTGCGAAAGGGACAGACTTCATCGTGCTCACCAAGCCGGACTCGCTAGCAAAAGAATATGCCGGACAGGTTCAGACACAGACTGAGTAACCCAAAAATACGCTTCAAAAGTGCATATCGATAGGCCAAAGATTCGGCTGGCACCAGCTTTGAATCTCGACTAAGTTGTCGACAATCATCAAATCTAAAAACGAGTTCGATATCATGAGAGACGCGCGTAAATTCTACATCAATGGCCAATGGACAAACCCGATTGAGGGGAAGGACTTCAACGTCATCAACCCTTCAAACGAAGAGCCTTTCGCAACGATTTCACTTGGCGGAGAAGCCGATACGGAAGCAGCTGTCTCAGCAGCAAAAGCCGCATTCCCAGGTTGGAGCAGGTCATCAAAATCCGAACGGGTGGAACTTTTGGAAACCATCCTCGATACTTACATGAAACGGTCTGACGAAATGGGTGAGATCATTTCAGAAGAAATGGGCGCCCCCGTCGCTATGTCAAAAATGGCACAGGCAGGTGCCGGCTCTGGCCATATCAAGGCATTTATAAATGCCCTCAAAGGCTTCGAATTTGAACGGGAACTGAGGCCAGGCAAAGACAATGACCGGATTCTTTACGAACCTATTGGTGTCTGCGCGTTGATCACTCCGTGGAACTGGCCCATGAACCAGATCGCGCTCAAGGCAATCCCGGCAATTGCAACAGGATGCACATCAGTCCTCAAACCGTCAGAGCAGTCTCCCATGTCTGCTATCCTTTTCTCCGAAATCCTTCATGAAGCAGGCGTTCCAGCCGGCGTTTATAACATGATCAATGGCGACGGCATCGGCGTAGGTACACAATTGAGCGGGCATCGGGACATTGACCTTGTTTCGTTTACAGGATCGACACGTGCAGGCACGGCAATTACCAAAAACGCAGCAGATACATTAAAACGCGTCAGTCTGGAGCTTGGCGGCAAAGGGGCCAACATCATCTTTGCAGATGCTGATGAGAAAGCTGTGAAACGCGGCGCAATCCATTGCTTTAACAATACCGGCCAATCGTGCAACGCACCGACGCGCATGTTGGTCCAGCGATCCCGTTATGATGAAGCCGTCGAACAAGCAATGGCTGCTGCAGAAGCAACCGCTGTTGATTTGGCGTCGAAGGACGGGCGCCATATCGGACCACTGGTAAGCCAGATGCAGTTTGAGAAAGTCCAAGCTCTGATAGAAGTCGGCATCAAGGAAGATGGCGCACGCTTGGTAGCTGGTGGTTTGGGCCGTCCGGAAGGAATGAACCGGGGTTACTTCGTCCGCCCAACCGTGTTCGCAGATTGCACCAATGACATGCGAATTATGCAGGAAGAAATTTTCGGACCTGTCCTTTCCATGATGCCCTTTGATGATGAGGATGAAGCAATCGAAATTGCGAATGACACATCCTACGGATTGACAAATTACGTCCAGACACAAGATGGCGAAAAAGCCAATCGTGTTGCCCGTCAACTGCGCTCAGGTATGGTGGATATAAACGGGCAATCCCGATCCTCAGGATCCCCCTTTGGCGGATACAAGCAATCCGGTAACGGGCGCGAAGGCGGGTATTGGGGCATGGAAGAATTTCTGGAAGTTAAAGCAATCGGTGGCTGGACACCTGAAGCCTGATGAAACAAAAAAGCCGCAGGTCAAACCTGCGGCTTTCCTTTTCAAGTGTAATTCTGGATCAGCTGTCTGAAGCCAACCAGGACTTCCAAGTCGCCTCATTATCATTGAGCCACTGCTCAACAACGTCTTCCATATCCTTGCCATCGACATCAATCGCAAGGATCATTGGGGCTTGCTCAGAGTTGGTCAATCTGAAGTTCTTCAACAAGGTATGCATCTTCGGATTTTCTTTAACGAAATCGGGGTTTGCGTAGTTAAAGGTTACATCTTCTGCCCATCCCGTTGCTGGCCATTTATCGGCTGAATGCTCTGGCAACTCGACCTTTACCAGATCAAGCGTTGCATGAATCCAATGCGGTTCCCACGCATAGGCAATAAACGGTTCTTTACGATCATAAGCACCCTTCATCTCAGCCCAGTGTGCAGTTTCAGAACCAAGTTCTACAGCTGCGTAGTTCAGCCCAAGCAATTCCATGCGCTTTGTATCTTCGCATTGCCATGCGGCTACGGGGCAGCCCAGAATACGGCCTTTATCACCTGTCTCCAAAGTCTTGAACAGATCGGCATATTGATTCATTTGCTCCCAGGATTTCAGTTCAGGCGCTTTGGCATCGGGACCTTCTACAAGGTAACGAGGCACATAATAACTTGAAACGCCAACCACACCTGAATCAGCAACTTTGAGCATAGAGCCATCGCCACCATACTCGGTCACATATTTCTGGATGGTTGTGGAATAGGATGGCCAAAGTTCGCAGCCATAGTCCAGATCGCCAGAACGAATTGCTTCATCACGTCCCGGACCGGACGGCATTGTAATACGCTTGACTTTGTACCCAAGTTCTCTTTCAGCAATCTGGTGAACGATCTCACACATAACTGCACCACCGGTCCAGTCATTGATCGCCGTTTTCAGCACACCACCTGCCGATACAGATGAAACACCGGCCACTGACACACTCAAAGCCAGCACACCTGCCCCGGCCATTGATGATATCGTTTTGTGGATTGTCATATTTTTCTCTCCCTTTCTATAATCTGCTCGACCGGGAATCCGGTTCCTCCCGAGCATTGTTGAAGTTTAAACACCAGTTCTTTGATTTGTCGATTCAATTTCTAACACCAAAATTCACAGACCAAGTGCCTTTCTTTGACTTCTTGTCCATCCTTGTGTCATGCGGTCGAGCATGATCGTAAGTAAAACGATTCCAATGCCGGCAGCCAGTCCTTTGCCCATATTCGCGACATTCATCGCATCAAAAACCTCCTTGCCCAGACCCAACCCCGCGACAAGGGGCGTGATCGCTTGCATGGCAAGCGCCATAACAACAGATTGGTTCAACCCCAGCATGATTGATGGCGACGCCATCGGAAGCTTGACTTTGAGCAATGTTTGCAACTGGGAAGAGCCGTAAGAGTTTGCCACTTCGTCAACTTCCGCAGGCAGCTGCCGAAGCCCAAGGTTCGTTAACCTGATGATCGGTGGAATCGAATAAATGACCGTAGCAATCACGGCCGTGGTCTTATTCCCGCCAAAGAAAAACAAGGCTGGAACGAGATAAACAAAAGCTGGCAATGTCTGCATCGTGTCGAGGATCGGCCGCAAAACAGCGTCCACGGTTTTCGAATACGCAGCCGCAATACCAAGCGGAACTCCAACCAACAAACAGATCAGAACAGAAACAGAAGTACCTGCCAGCGTAAACAAAGCGATATCCCATAGCCCTGCAGCGGCAAGGAAAAACAAAAATCCCATGGTGACAAGCGCAAAACGGTAACTGGTAGAAACCCAGACAATAAGACCCAAGGCGAGCATCACGTACCACCACGGAAGACCAACCAGAAAGCTATCCAGCGGATCGAGCAAATACAAAAATACGAAAGATCTGATAAACTTCGTGATTGCGATAAAGGTTGGATTTACAGTGAGCCAACCGATCGCCGCATCAATCCCGTCTCGCATGGAAAACTCCAGAGAACGAGGAAAGTTCTGCATCCAGTCTACATAACCAGCGAAAAAATAAACAAAAAGCAGCAACACCCCGCCAACTGTAAAAAACGGGCGTTGCGCGAGCCACGTTCCCATGTCTTTCCGCACCAGGCTCGCAATCGAAGCGACAGCCGTCGTAATGCCAAGGCCAAACCAGCCAACAGCCTTCCAAATCATGCCGATCGGCTTCTCTATTGCCAGAGCAATCGGGTTTTCGTCCCAACTCTGGGGTAGCAAATGAAACACCGGGCCCTGGCCAAAATGCTTGGTTTCACGACTCCCCTGCCCACTGATCGCATAAGTGAGACGGTCAAAGATAATCGCCATAAATACGATGCAGATACCAGCCTCAAAAGCCCAACCAACTCTAAGTTTGGTCAATGCTTTCCAGACCTGTTCACCCAATCCACCAGCTCCGATAAACACCGCCAGCACGGCGAGGCCCAGAGCCATCATGATGGTCTGATTTATTCCAAGCACAATCGATGGAAGCGCCAATGGAATCTTTACTTTTGTGAGCATTTGCCAACGCGTAGACCCATAGCTTTGTGCCGCCTCTACTGTTGTCGCGGGAACCTGGCGAACACCCAGGCTTGTCAAACGAACAACGGGAGGCAATGCATAGATTATAATAGCCATCGCAGCAGAGGGCCCGCCAATTCCAAAAAAGAAAATTGCAGGTATCAGATAAACGAACGCTGGCATCGTCTGCATTGTATCCAAAATCGGCTTCAGGAAAGCCTCAAATCGATCACTTTGGGAGGCAAGCACACCCAGGAAAATCCCAAATACAACACAAAAGAACACAGAGACCGCCATCAGGCTCATCGTGGACATGGCCTCAAACCACATATCGACCATTCCCCAAAACAGAACACCAAAAAAGGTGAGCAGCCCCAAACGCAAGCCGCCATAAGCGATGGAAGGTATCAACAAAAAAAGCAAAACAAACAGCCAGGGTAACTCCCACAGAAACTCTTCCAAGGCTGAGAGAGGCACCCTCACCAGATCCGAAATCGCTCTGGTAATGTGCTTGATGTTAAGTTCCATCCATTTTTGCGCATCATTGACCCACTCTACGAACGGAAAGGCGTCTATAATCCATTGGGGAAACTGGAAAACATTCCCTGCCAACGCGTACACAATCAACGAGAGTATGAAACCAGCCAAGGATAAAACGAGCAGCGTATAATCGTGCCCCCGGTAGCTGAAATATTTGTGCGCCCCAGACACATTATTCGACATAGTCATCTTAACTTCTGTCCTCCCACTTGTGCCAAATGTTATTGCGATCATCAGAAATAGACAAGCATGGATATCAAAAGGCTCGTCCAACCCACACATTCGTGCGCTTGCATCGAAATCACAGCTGTAGTTGAATGCTTGGAATCGGCACGAAGAATGTCGCCAGGGGAGACAAAAAAAATGGCTAGCGAACCCAAAATTGTATGCAACAACATATGGAAAGTCTTCGGCACCAATCCGCAGCGGACGTTGAAGACGATGGATCGTTCGCTCTCCCGGGCAGAGATTCAAGAACAAACCGGACATGTTATTGCGGTAAAGGATGTGTCCTTCAAGGTAGAAGAAGGCGAAACGTTCGTCGTGATGGGTTTGTCTGGTTCTGGCAAATCTACACTGGTTCGTTGCTTGTCGCGATTGATTGATCCGACCGAAGGACAAGTCTTGATCGATGGAAATGACATCACGAAAGTCTCCCACTCTGAACTGAAAGACCTGCGACGCAACAAAATGTCGATGGTGTTTCAACATTTCGGACTGTTTCCGCATCGCAAAGTCATAGACAACGTTGCATATGGCCTCGAGGTTAGAGGCGAAGGACGTGAACAGCGATACAAAAAAGCAATGGAAACCATTGAATTGGTTGGATTATCCGGATGGGCGGACAACTATCCAAGAGAACTTTCCGGTGGCATGCAACAACGTGTGGGCTTGGCCCGCGCAATGGCAGTAGAACCAGAGATCCTTCTCTTTGACGAACCGTTTTCGGCACTTGACCCCTTGATCCGTAGGGAGATGCAGGACGAGCTCCTCGACCTGCAGGATCGCCTCAAAAAGACGATGGTGTTCATTACACACGACTTTCTTGAGGCTATCAAAATGGGCGACCACATTATGATCATGAAAGATGGCGCGGTGTCACAAATGGGCACACCAGAAGAAATCGTCGCCAATCCGGTTGATAAATATGTGGCAGATTTCACTGAGGATGTTCCGCGATACAAGGTGCTTTCGGCCGGGAAAGTCATGCGTCCAACAAAACGCAAGTCGGTAAAAGACGGAGAACCCACTGTATTGGAAACCGCAAAAATCGACACCCTGATTGAGCTCGTGGCCGATACGGATAATGCCTTGCCAGTTGTAAACGCAGATGGCAAACTTCGCGGAGAGATTGATCGGTCAATCATAATGAAAGCGATGAATTCCCGATTTTAAGGAAGGTTCCTTAATTCAAAAGCGAGGAGGCTATCATGCTGGATAAACCAAGTAAGTTGAGCGTCTATGAAAAACCTCTGGTTGCAGAACCCGAGGCATCTTTCACACTCCCCTCTTATTTATACACAGACCCGGCGGTTTATGAAATCGAGAAAGAACGTATCTTCTATAAGACTTGGCAATATGTTGGCCACAAAAGCCTGTTTCAAAAACCCGGAGACTACGTAACGCTGAAAATCTGTGATCAGCATGTGTTCGTGATCAAAGGCCGCGATGACCAACTTCGCGCGTTTTACAACGTCTGTCAGCACCGCGCGCACGAACTGTTACCCGAAGGCATAGGCAACGTCAGGAGCGTAATCGTATGCCCCTATCATGCCTGGACCTTTGAACGAGAAGGCAAACTACGTGGTGCACCGCGCTCAGACCAAAGACCAGGGTTTAACAAAGCAGATTATTCGCTGAAATCCGTTCGTTTAGAAATGTTCCTTGATTGTGCCTTCGTCAATCTTGATCCGGATGCAACGCCGCTATCCGAAACTGCTGCTGATCTGGAAGCTGATGTTCGGAAAAAAGTACCTTTTTACAGCGACTTAAGAACACCGCGCGAAGGCGGCTTGGGTGACACATACATCAAGGCGGGTTGGAAAGTAGTCGTCGACAACTATGTCGAATGCTATCACTGCGACCATGCCCATCCCGATTTCGCCGATCTAATTTGCATGGATACCTACCGGCATGACACCTTTGGACTTTGGGCACGGCAGCTAGGGCGGGATATTAAGCCCGATAACTCAGCGTATAAGCTGAGCGGCGATGAAGCATTCATGCAATCAGCCTTCTGGTTTTTGTGGCCAAACACAACCTTTAATATTCTGCCTGGAAGCGAGGAAATGAACATTTCGGCAATCAGGCCGCTCAGTCTGGAAGAGACTGATTTTAATGGTCACACCCTTGCTGTCAGTGACAGCTTTAATAAAGAGCGAGCGGACTACACCGCTGACGTCCTTGTGCCGGAAGATATCTCACTGTGTGAGAGCGTCCAAAAAGGTTTGAAATCAAAAGGTTACAGCCAAGGTCCGATGATCGTTGATCCCGATCGCACTGGCCGTGGCGAGCATGCAATCCACCACTTTCATCGCCTGGTTCAAAAGGCGCTTTCTTGAGCGGCAGAGTTGCAATTGTTACCGGGGGACTAACTGGCATTGGCTTGGCTTCAGCAGCCGCGTTGCAGAAAGCCGGTCATCGGGTAGCGATAGGATCTCGGCGTGGAAACGAGGATGATTTTGCAGGCATCCAGGCTAGAGAGAGGCTCGGCGACAGCGTATTTATCGGCAAACTTGACGTGACAGATGACGGGTCAGTCGCAGATTTTTGCAACAAAACAAAAGAGCATTTCGGAATACCAACCATTCTCGTCAATTCGCATGGCATATACGCAGAAGCCAGCCTGACGGACCACCCAGATGATGCTTGGTTCGAGCAAATCGACATCAACTTAAACGGTGTGTTCAGGATGGTAAGGGCGTTGTTTCCTGGCATGATCGCAGAAAATCATGGTCGAATAGCCAACATATCCTCAACAGCGGGCCATGTTGGGGCGGCAAAATATGCGGCTTACTGCGCCTCAAAAGCAGGCGTCATCGGGCTTAGCAAGGCCATCGCAGTAGAAGGTGCACCACACAACATCACATGCGTTTCTATCAGCCCAACTTGGATAGAAACTCCAATGATGGAAAGAGCAACCATCAGGCATGCAGAGGCGAAAGGTACGACAAAAGAAGTTGCTTATGAAAATCTGCAAAAGTCCAACCCGCAGAAACGCATTGTGCAACCTGAAGAGATCGGAAACCTTGTTGCCTTTTGTTGTTCGGACGCCTCCCCTGCGCTTACGAATGAAGACATTCAGGTAAATGCAGGGGCTTTTTGGTAATGCCATACAAGACTTTTTCCCTCACGCCTACGATTTCGTTGATACAGGAAACGGGTGTCGCCAACTTCATGAGATGCAACATTTGGCATGTAAAAGGACGCGATTTTGACCTGGTGATTGACACTGGAATGGGCTTGGACCCTCTTAAAGACTGGATTATGCGTGAAACCAATCGCCCCATTAAAGCGATTGTAACCCACTGCCACTTTGATCATTCAGGATCACTATACGAGTTTGATGAACGACTTGGGCACCGATGCGAAAGCGAGATTCTAGCAGAACCATCTAACGAGAAGATGGTTTATGACGGACCCTGGACGCGTATTGGCATCGTTGATCCTCATCAACACCCGGACTTCTCCCCGCAGACGTTTAGGGTAAAAGCTGCGCCTCTTACCGGCTACCTTGATGAGGGCGATATCATTGATCTGGGGGATAAAGCTTACCAGATTCTGCATTTGCCGGGGCATTCTCCAGGCTCGATTGGACTCTGGGATGTGAAAGAAAAGGTACTTTTCAGCGGCGATGCCCTTTATAACGGCGAGTTACTAGACACTCTCTATCACTCAAATCGCGAGACCTACGCCAAAACGCTCAGGCGGATCGAGACCCTCGGGGTAGAGGTCTTCCACGCCGGACACTTTCCGTCATTCGGGAAGGAAACGATGCAGGATTTGATCAAACGATACTTTGCCGGAGAAAACTCCCTCGGTGACATCGAAACATGGTTTGAAACCAACAAACACCGCTTAAAGGATATTTTCGCTGACCAAAACTGGGACGCAGCTACACTTTAACACCGGCAATTCAACATCCCAAATCCGCAGCAGTCCGCTTAATCCCCTCTTCAAGAAGGTCAAACATGTCATCAATTTGTTCTGCTGAGATAATAAGCGGAGGGGAAAAAACGCACATGTTTATGAGGGGACGGACGATCAGACCGAGTTCCTGACAATGTTCATCGATAAGGGCGCCGATTTCTTTGTCTTTATCCAATTGCGCTTCAGCAGATTCCGGTATCGAGCATTCAACACATCCCATCAACCCTTCGCCACGGGTATCGATCACCAGTGGGAGCTTTCTTAACGCATGTAAACGCGCCTGAAATCGGGGAGAAACCGTCCTGACATGCTCCAGCAGGTTTTCTTCCTCAATAATTTCCATTGATTTCAATGCCGCTGCTGCACTCACCGGATGCCCTGAATAGGTAAAACCGTTCGAAAAAGTTGCACCTTTTGCCTTATCTCCCGTGACACTTTTGTACACCGCGTCAGAGATGATACAGGCACCCAAAGGCAAGTACCCGGACGTTAAACCCTTCGCGCAGGTGATGATGTCAGGCTCAATGTCAAACACATCCTTTGACGCAAACCAATGCCCCAATCGACCAAAAGCGGTCACAACTTCGTCTGAAATATACAAAACATCATGCCTGCGGCATATCTCCAGACACCGTTTGTGATATCCTTTAGGCGGGACGATAACACCACCCGAGGCGAGAATTGGTTCGGCAATGAACGCAGCAACATTTTCCTGCCCAATCTCAAGAATTGCATTTTCGAGATCAGAAACCTTTTCCTCCAAAAATGCCTCAATCGACTGCCCCTGCTGGCGGATGGTCGGATTCACATTGGGCAAAAAATAGACAAGGCGCTGCTCTTGATCCAGCCACCCCTTATCTCTCTCTTTTCCGCTCATGGTTGCGGATAGATAAGTACTGCCATGATAAGCTTTCTGCCGTGAAAGGATGATCTTCTTTTCAGGCTTGCCCAATAGATTGTTCCGGAAATGAACAAACCGTATGGCACTGTCCACGGCGGTCGAACCTCCTGTTGTGAAGAACACATTATTCAGATCTCCGGGTGTCCGTTTGGCTATTTCACCCGCGAGGATCGCTGCTGGAGAACTGGAAAGCGTGAATGGAGAAAAATACGCCAGATTTTTCACCTGTTGGGCGATTGCATCCGCCATGTCTTCGCGTCCATATCCGATCTGAACAGCCCACATACCGCCAGGCGCATCAATGTATCGCTTTCCGTTTTCATCATAAAGATAGATGCCCTCAGCCCTCTCCGCAAAAGTCCGCCGATATGCACCAGCCGCCTCCATACTTTCCCAGGGATGAACAAAATGAGCCTGATCAAGACCCACAACCTCGTCAAAATTATTATGTAGATTTTCCATGCCAGCACGCTACCACAATCCGAAATAGAGGAAAGTGAGATTTTCCGCCGCATATTGTAGAGGATGATCATCAGACGAATGGTACGGTTGGGTGGATTCGAACCACCGACCTCTAGAGCCACAATCTAGCGCTCTAACCAACTGAGCTACAACCGCAAGCCTCTTTAAGAGTTCGCATGAAATACGGTCATCACCTGACATTTGCAAGGGAAACTTGCCAGTTTTCTAACTTTTTAAAGCAAGGCCTGCTTTTGCCATGATGTTAACCTTGAATACAACGAATTCGAAACGCTGCGCGTTCTTTCTGGACCCATCTCCTTTCGAACGGTATTAACAATCTGTTTACGATAATTTCTAAGCGACAATCAGGTTTGAAAAAAGCGCAACGCAAATGAGTGAGCAAAACAGCCAATCCTACCTTGACCTATCGGTCCTTCCAGGACTTCGGGAAAGTGTGCTTTCTGCCCAACCTGTTGTGGTTTTTTCCGCATCCTTTGAAAAGGCCATCTGGTCAAACGCCGCCGGAGCGCAACTTTTTGGCGGCACAAGCATTGCAGATTTGCTCATGATGGATATTCCGGCAGCAAACCCGATTGTTCAACAACTAAAAAAAGCTGCCAACAGTCTGAACGGACAACACTCAATCATCCGTGGAATTCGGATCACCCGCAGCCATCGCTCGCAAATGCTGCAGTTTGAGATCCAACAACTCACGCTGCAAAGCCAAGATACAGTTGTCATGGTCACGCATCTCATTGATGAAGATACCCATGATTTGTCCGAGATAGATCTCGCAAAACAAGCCGTAGCATCTTTGAGCAATTTTGCTGACGCCACCGCCATTGTGGACGGGGATGCCAATATTGTGTTCGGCTCTGAGACATTTGCAGATCTCGTTCCGGACAAACGTGAATTTTTAAATTTAGTTACGGCGTTGGCATCCGAGGAAGATCGACTTATCAAACGGCCAGCCCAAAATGCTTCAGGCACGTTCATTGCAATAGGTCTGGCAAAGCTGATCGACACACCTTCCCGATCGCTTGTGGTGATCGCCAAAGCAGATGTGACCCAAGAGGGTACAGCAGATCCCGTACCGGCAATTGCAACGTCCGACCTTCATGAAGAGACAGATCGTGTTTCTGAAACTGATGTCGAAGAGATCGACTTTCAGACCGAAGATACCGACACATCATTAACCGTAGTGGATCCTATCAACGAACCGGAAACAACGTCGTCAGAGGAAACAGAACATCAAAACGATGCGGCAAACGGAATTGATGCGCATGAAACCGAAGAACAGCTTGATCCCGATGAAGAAGCTGAAAACCCGACACTTGATCCACTGGATAAACTCGAAACGGACCATGCAGATATGCTCCGTCAAGTTCAGGACACAACCGAAAAAAACGCGACGGTCCGTTTTGCCTGGACGATCGATGAACAAGGAACGTTCACCTCTGTATCCGAAGAGTTATCAGAAATTGTGGGCGAACATGCAGCAGACATCGTGGATCGGAAATGGAGCGAAATCGCCAAAGTTCTGGGGTTCGACCGAGACCAGGAGATTGAGGCACTGCTCGAAAAGCGTGACACCTGGTCAGGAAAAACAGTCTATTGGCCAGTGGAAGGCACAGATAAAATCGTACCAGTCGACCTCGCTGCCCTTCCGGTATTTGGCGTGGATAGAACGTTCAAAGGTTTTCGTGGCTACGGCAAGATAGCCACGCTAAACATGCAACACGATCCTGAAGCAATCGGCTTGGCATTTACCAAAAACTCAGACGAAAACACGCAGGCGATCCAAGATGTTGAAAACATCAGGGACCCGATGTCTGACGATCCTGAACCTGAAATCCGACTCTATTCTCAAGATCCTGAGGACTTTCGGGGGGAAAACCGGTCGAATGTGCTTCCGTTCACCGCAAACAGAGATAGCGATCCGGTCGAAACCCTTACCGAATCTGAGCGCAGTGCACTCGAAGCAGTCCGGGAACATCTAAGAGAAAATCACGACGATGACGAGACTTCAGATGTTGGTGAAACAAAGACGGAAATTGATACATCCTTGCTTGAAAAATTGCCAGTCGCAGTGATGGTTTACCGCAACAGCGAAACCCTGTTTGCAAACCAGAAATTGCTGGAGGTAAGTGGTTATGCCTCAGCAGAAGAATTGATTGAGGCTGGCGGTGTCAACGCATTGCTCAGCGGCGAAACAGAAGAGGATTCCGATACACAGCAAACCCTCTATCACAGGGATGGAAGCAAAATTCGGATAAACGCCGTCCTTCACACCGTCCCCTGGGACGAAGAGAAGGCACTGCTATTGTCGTTTTCTCCCCCGTCTGACTCCCTTCCCGATGTTTTAGAGCTGACACAGGTAAGCGAAGTACAGAACATTCTGGACACAACAACGGATGGCATCATCCTTCTTGATGGCGATGGAAAGATCATTTCCATCAATGCATCCGCAGAAGCGCTTTTTGCGATTGATTTTGAAGACGCCGTCGACAAAGAACTCGATTTTCTGTTCGCAGATGAATCGAAGACGACAATCAAACGATATGTAGAATCCGTGAAAACTGCAGGCCTTGATAGTTTAATCAATGATGGCGAAGAGGCTATTGCAAGAGAAGCGAACGGCGGCATGATCCCTGTTTTTCTTACCCTTGCGAGGATGGAACAAACCGGTAAATTCTGTGCGGTTATACGCGACATCACGACGTGGAAAAGGACAGAAGAGGAACTTATTCAATCGCGTAAAAACGCGGAACGGGCCAGTGAGCAAAAATCTGAGTTTTTGGCCCAGGTGAGCCATGAAATCCGGACCCCCCTCAACGCTATTATCGGTTTCTCCGATGTGATGATTGAGGAGAGATTTGGACCAATCGACAACGAAAGATACCGGGAATACCTTCGGGACATTCGACGTTCAGGCGTACATGTTCTGGATATCATCAATGAATTACTCGATCTTTCAAAAATCGAAGCCGGCAAACTTGAGCTGACCTTTGAAGCGGTAGATCTGAACGAACTGGTGGCCGAAACCGTTGCGTTGTTACAGCCGCAAGCAAACTCAAACCGAACCATAATTCGCACGTCCCTATCAAGAACTGTACCAAAAGTTGTTGCCGACCCCCGCAGCATCCGTCAAGTGATCCTGAATCTGGTGTCCAACGCAATAAAATACTCAGAATCGAACAGCCAGGTCATTGTATCAACCGTTTATGAAACAAACGGTGAGGTAGCTTTAAGGGTCCGGGATACAGGTCAGGGAATGACTGAAAAAGAGATAGAATTGGCGATGAAGCCATTCCGCCAGGTACACGCCGTAAAAGAAAACAGCCGGGATGGGACGGGTCTTGGTTTGCCCTTAACCAAAGCCCTTGTTGAAGCAAACCGCGCCTTCTTCGATCTTGAGAGCCAACCTGGAAACGGTACGATTGCCCATGTCCAGTTCCCGACACAACGGGTGCTTGCAGACTAACCTGCCCCAAAAGACAAAAAAAAGCTCCGGTAAAAGATTACCGGAGCTGCAAATTTAAAAGTGTGAGAGCACTTGCACGTTTAAATCTCGGGAAAGACCGTTAGGCCTTTGTTAAGACCACTTTGCACCGGAGATGTTAACAAATCCTTACCGGAGCCGTTAAAATAAAGATACCATTGGAAGTCTCCGACATCACGGTTAATTTGCCGGCAACCAATTGTTAACCATCAGCCTTCGGCGAGTTGCTTTATATCCGCAAATAAATCCAAAGCTTCTGGGTTTGCTAAAGCTTCTCGGTTCTTAACCTCTCTTCCATGGACAATGTCGCGAACGGCCAATTCGGTAATTTTCCCGGACTTCGTTCTGGGTATATCTGAAACCTGAATGACTTTTGCTGGCACATGACGGGGAGATGCACCGGACCGAATGCGCTGCTTAATAGAATTAACAAGCGGCTCATCAAGCGATAGCCCATCAGCCAAGCGAACAAACAGGACGACCCGTACATCGTTGTTCCATTCCTGCCCAATGCATAGGCCCTCTTCCACTTCCTCCATTTGTTCTACCTGGTTGTAAATCTCAGCTGTTCCAATTCTGACCCCACCAGGATTGAGCGTAGCGTCCGATCTGCCATGAATAATCATGCCCCCATTTTCGGTCCATTCAGCGAAGTCGCCATGGCACCAAACATTTGCATACCGATCAAAATAGGCCTTGTGATACTTGCTGCCGTCTGCATCGTTCCAGAACATGACGGGCATCGATGGAAAAGCGTGCGAGCAAACCAACTCTCCTTTACCCGTTTTCATCGGTTTTCCTTCGTCATCCCACACCTGAGTATCCATTCCCAATGCTGCAGCTTGGATTTCTCCCTTGCGAACATCAAGCCATGATACACCGAGGACGAAACAGCCCATGATATCCGTCCCCCCTGACATGGATGCAAGATGAACATCCCGCTTGATGCCGGAGTAAACAAATTCAAAGTTTTCAGGAGCAAGCGGAGAACCGGTTGAACACAACATGCGAACCGATGAAAGATCATGGGTCTCAATCGGGGTAAGCCCAGTATTCCTTACGGCATCGATATATTTTGCAGAAGTGCCAAAAAGCGTGAAGTTCTCCTCCTGAGCATAATCGAAAATGGCTTCGGGACCAGGATGGAATGGAGATCCATCATAGAGCATCAGCGTAACACCACTGGCCAGCGCACTGACAAGCCAGTTCCACATCATCCAACCACACGTTGTGAAGAAGAATATCTTATCGCCCTCTTGCATCCCCACATGAAGCTGATGCTCTTTGACAAGTTGCATCAAACAGCCACCATGTGAATGAACAATACACTTTGGTACACCAGTCGTTCCTGAAGAAAACAGGATGTAAAGTGGATAAGAAAACGAAACCCGTTGAAAAGTTACTTCCCCAGCATCGTATGGGCCGATAAAGGCTTCCATAGATACCGAATTTGGGAGACCTTTCGCTACATTTTCAGATTCACCAAGCAACGGCACAATGATCGAAACATCCGCACCAAGCGCCGGCACAATCTCAATCAGCTTGTCCCTTATTTCGATGCGCTTTCCGGCATACCAATACCCGTCACAAGCTAGAAAAAACTTAGGAGAAATCTGGCCAAATCGGTCAAGCACGCCCTTTACGCCGAAATCGGGCGAACACGACGACCAGATTGCCCCCATCGCGGTTACCGCAAGCATTGCAGCGATCGTTTCCGGCATGTTTGGCATCATAGCTGCCACCCGGTCGCCTTTTTGCAACCCGGCATCTAAAAAGGCCTGCTGAAACCGAGAGACCAATTGGCGGAGTTCATTTCGCGACATTCGCGTCTGAATCTTGTCTTCACACCGAAAAACAAGCGCCTCGTCTTCGCCGGAATGCTTGAGTAGATTTTCTGCGTAGTTGAGGTTTGCTTCGGGAAAATACGATGCACCCGGCATTTGTTCTTCGTTCGAAACAACAACGTTACCCTTGTCGCCCACTACTTGAGAATAATCCCACAGGACATCCCAGAATTCACCGCCCTCCTGACATGACCAACGATGAAGTGCGTGATAATCTTCAAACACAATTCCGGTACGTTGCGTTGCATAACGCGAAAAATCAGTCAGACGCGACTGGTCAATTTGCTCCGCGGAAGGAGACCATAAAACTCTGTTTTCCATTTCAAACCAAACGAATGTTCACTTCGACAGAATAGATTGAATACAGGGACAAAGTTTCTGGGTAAAGTCGCTTATGAAGCTATAGCCACAGACGATCATTTTCTGCTATCTTCTGACCAGGCCGAAAATAACCAGTTTTTAGATTGGGCAATCAGAACTGAACGAATAATTCGGTCCACATTGGGGTAACAGTATGAAACGTTTGATGATGATGCTGGCAGTGCTGATGCTGATCTTGGCTGGCGTCGTCGCATCGCTTCCCATGTTTGTATCCTCCGCCACAGTCAGAACCTATATCCTTGAGCATCTGGTGGGGTTAACAGGACGTGAAGTTACGTTTCGCGGCGATCCTTCAGTCTCTTTCAACCCCTTTCTTGGTATCGAGATCAGTGATCTGACAATCTCCGATCCCATGGCAAATGAAGGCGATCCTCCGCTTCTCGACGCGAGTAAAGTCCAAGCCCAGTTAGAAATCATCCCGGCATTATTTGGGCAGATTGAGATTTCGCAATATCTTTTGGTTCGCCCACGACTGAATCTCAAAGTGTATTCGGACGGCAATTCCAACTGGCATTTCAAACAAGGCAACCTTCACGATGCATACCAGGAAACGCAGGACAGTCTACAGTCGGAAACTTCAGCGACACCTGTTTCTGCTGGCCTCGGGACATTCTTAATTGACGATGGCACCGTCAG
>JBCCXO010000010.1:0-77447 GCA_039191645.1 Pseudomonadota bacterium
ATTTTTCTTCGTTTAACTGCTTTCAATCAAACGACGATGCACTTACCCGGAGAATACAATGACTGACACCACACTGAATGGCACCACACTGAATGGCACCACACTGAATGGCACCACACAAAATGGCACCGATGGCAATGACATCCTAAGCGGCAGTTCCTGCAATGATCGGATTGATGGCGGTGCCGGGAATGATGAGATCTTCGGACAAGACGGCGATGACGTTCTTATTGGCGGGTCGGGCAATGACCGTTTATTTGGCGGACTTGGTGATGACGAGCTGTTTGGAGAAGATGGCCGTGATATTCTTCGTGGCGGGTTTGGCGATGATCGACTTAACGGCGGCACTGGCAATGATATCCTGCGCGGGGATGATGGCGATGACGTTCTGAGTGGTGGCGAGGGTAATGATGTTCTGATCGGAGGCGACG
Source organism: Pseudomonadota bacterium (assembly GCA_039191645.1). Classification (GTDB taxonomy): domain Bacteria; phylum Pseudomonadota; class Alphaproteobacteria; order Rhizobiales; family Rhizobiaceae; genus JAALLB01. The sequence continues at coordinate 432 of JBCCXO010000010.1, forward strand.
GCGCAGACAGGATTTTTGCCAATGAGGGTTTCGACAGCATTGATGCCGGCGTGGGCGATGATGAGGTCTTCGGAGGGATCGGGAACAATCAGACAGACCTTGGGGATGGGGATGATCGCTACTCCGCCAATCACGCTGACACCGGTATTGACCTTGTTCTTGGCGGTCGTGGGAATGACATCATTGCGACCGGCGGCGGTGATGATGTTTTACGCGGAGAAGACGGGGATGATGATTTGCGTGGTGGAGACGGCAATGATCTGCTGGAAGGTGGGGAAGGCGATGACGGACTGCGCGGCGGTGACGGTGAAGACCATCTGGTTGGCGGGCTGGGCCATGACAGTCTCCTGGGTGACGCTGGAAATGACCTGTTGGATGGTGGGGAAGGCAACGACAGACTCAATGGAGGAGAAGGTAACGATCGTCTGTTAGGCGGTGCAGGCGACGACGTTTTGAGTGGCGGCATGGGTGACGATAACCTGATTGGTGGTGCGGGAAATGACAGGATCTTTGCCAATGAAGGCAATGATACGCTTGAAGCGGGTGCAGGCGATGATGAGGTCTTTGGCGGCATCGGCAACAACAAAGCCGACCTTGGCACTGGAAATGACCGCTATTCGGTAAATCAAACGACAATGGCGTGGACAGGGTTTTCGGCGGTGACGGCAAGGATGTCATCATTACGGGTAACCACGATGACTTCCTCTTCGGTGAAAACGGAGACGATGAGCTACGGGGTGGCCAAGGAAATGATTTGCTTGATGGCGGGCGTGGCAACGATCTGCTGCGTGGCGGGGATGATCTGGACTTGCTTCTCGGAGCTGGTGGTGATGATGAATTACTCGGTGAGGCGGGGGATGATCTGCTGGATGGCGGGGCAGGCAATGATCGGCTGAATGGTGGAGATGGTTTAGATACATTCAGGTTCAGCGATGCACGTTTCGGCGAGGACTCCGTTCGCGACTTTCAGGATGGCCTTGATGTTCTGGACCTTGCGGCGCTGGGTGTCGGGTTTAAAGATTTGTCTATTACACAAGACGGCGCGGCATCCCGTATTGTCGTTGCCGGATTTGAAGACAGTTCGATCTCGCTCGAAAACACGCATGTTTCGGTGATCGATGAGTCGGACTTTCTGTTCTGATCTTAGCATATGCCGTCCTGTGTGCCGCCTTCTGCGGGACTCCACGTGAATGCTGGTGGCATGCGTTCGGCTGCATATGAAACCGGCGAAGAGATTGGGTACACATGCCGTGCTTAAGTAATCTTGGAACTGGGTCCGCTCAGATCCTATATGATTGGCATGCATCGCTTTTTCCCGTACTCCCGGTATCAGCTTGTCGTATTGTTGGTTTGTGTCGGGATTTTCGCGCTTGGCCAGTTTCACCGTGCTTCAGGCAGTGTTTTCACACCCATCCTGATGGAGCGTTTTGCCCTTTCGGCGGCAACGGTTGGAGGACTGGTTTCTTCGATGTTTTTCGCAACCATCGCGACGCAAATTCCGTTTGGTGCCGTGCTCGATCGGTCCGGACCGCGAAAGGTTCTGACCTGGTGTATTTTATTGATTGCCTTCGGAACAGGCCTTTTTGCACTGAATCATAGTTTTGAGATTTCATTTCTCTCCAGAATTCTGATCGGCATTGGCTTGGCCTCAATGGGGGCCGCAACACATGTCATCATCGCACGGAATTTTGAGGCAAAGGACTTCGGCTATATCAGCGGGCTTGTAGTGACGCTTGGTGGAATTGGAGGCTTGCTTGGTACCTACCCGCTTGCACTCGTGTTGGCGCGATTGCCCTGGTTGCTTGTTTTTGGTTTCGCGATGCTTGTTTCGATTGTTTTGGCGTTTGCGGTGTTCACATCCATCAGACCGGGGGAGGTAAAAGAAGATCAAACCACCGAAGAAACCGCGCAGGGCAGTTACTTTGCGCTCTTGGGAGATCCGGAATTCCTGAAAATACTGGCACTTGGAGTAGTGACCTTCGCACCCATTGTAACCATCACCGGGCTTTGGGGAGGACCGTTTTTGCAAGATGTTTTGAAATTTTCAGCCGAAGACGCAGGGGCTGTTTTGCTGTTACTCTTCGCATCAACCATTGTAGCCGGCTACACATTTGGATTGCTCGATAAACGGTTGCGCTCTCGCTTTTGGCTCGTTCTCACTTCTGCTGGAATTTCCAGTTTGAGTCTGTTTCTATTGGCAATTCTTGATCGGCCAGGTGCTGCGTTCTCGATCCTGTTGCTGATGGCAATGGTGTTTTTTCAGCAGTTTTATATTCCGCTTGGTGCCCATATGCGCAAGACTGTCCCTGATCATATGCTGGGACGTGCTTCGACCTTGCTCTCTCTTGTTTCCGTGGCAGCAATTCCTTTGATGCAACTTGGTTTTGGTTCCATCCTTGATTTTGCTGGCCGGCTCGGATTTGAGCCAGACGCGCAATACAAAATAGCTTTTGCAGCCATGGGCGCACTGGTGCTGGCCGGCGGACTGATCTATGCGACAACGAAACAGGCAAACGACGTGCTCTGACCGTCGTATTTGTGTCAACGCTTTCGCAAATCGAAGATAATCTTGGCCATGGCAAGAAAGACCAGCGCGCAGAGAACGGCTTTAGAGACTGTTTCCATTGTTCCCTGTATCAGCAATGCGTGGATCACTGTGCCGATCACTGTGACAGATACCAGGATTACATGACCACGCCTTACGGTTCGAGGCCTCAGTCGCGCGCGCTGACGGAACATAATTAACGCTGCGGCACCGAAGGCAGCCCACATGGCAATTACACCCCAGGCAGAAAACGGGGTCGGGGAAACAAACAACAAAGCATCAATGACATCCGGCGGGCTGGTGATCCAGAGCCCAATGACATGGATCACTATCGCCGCAATCAAAAGGGCACCGACCCAACGGTGGAGCTGACGCGCGCGCAGACCGGTAAGACCAGGAAGGTATTGGCCCATCAATAAGGGTTGGATCAAAAGCATTGCCAGGGCAGCAACCCCTGCAAAGCCCGCAAGGATGTAGACCGGCTCACGCCAAGCAAGCAGGGGGCTCATCGCCGACATTGCAATTGGTCCAAGCGTTGCCGCAGCAAGCGCACCCCAAATGATTGTCTTGCGAATAGCGTTCATGCTCTCCTGTCTCGACGGATCAGACAGGTTTCAAGACGAAATGTGCCTCCAGGCTTTTGTCGCTCGCACTTGGCATGATCGGACGTAAAAACACGGTCTCAAACTCACCGCTGTCATAAGCCAAATGCCCATGCGGTTGACCAAATGCGGGCACAATCTGCGGCATTTCCAAACGGAACCTGCCGTTTGCGTCCGTCAGCGTTGCGCCATGGCTTTCGGGTTCCCGTTCATGTCCTTCGGTCGTGTGAGCCCAAATTTGGATGCGTTGTCCCGGGAGAGGCATGCCATCTCCGGCACGGCGCACTGTGCCTGACATCCAAAACCCACCCGCTCCAATTCGCTCCACAATCGGGGCGTTAGGAAGATAATTGTTGGAGCCTCCGGGCATAGTTGGCGTGGGGGCCACACCCTGAGCCTGTGCCGGGACGATCGAATTTGCTACTCCTGATGCCAGGATTGTACCGCTTGCGGTCAGGAGAGACCGACGCGAAATCAAAAAGTCATGCATACAAACTTCTCCTGTTAATTGTTCAATGTCTGATCGTGTGTTCTATCAAGAACAACACATTGTCTGGCTGTGTGTTCTATCAAGAACAACACATTGTCTGGCTGTGTGTTCTATCAAGAACAACACATTGTCTGACTGTGTGTTCTATCAAGAACAACACTATGGCCTGAATATAATGCTTGAAGAAAAAATTCCGAGGTTTGCCCGCTGCATTTTCCGGTAGAAATCGCCAGCATGATACAATTTCTATCCCAGATAGGCGGTTTATGATTTCTGGTGGTCCACCAACAGGACCTGCCTTACCTCAGCAGACTCTGCGGAGAATCACGTCGAATCGCGGTGCAATAGTGTCTGGAGTTTATCCAATTGATGTGACTTTCTTCACGCCTGCTGGTTTGACGGACGCTCACCGGAAACCGTAGAACTCCTTCGGTGACAGATTACACACAATGGTATAATCTTTATATTTTTCAATTGCTTATAAGTCGATACTTTTCTACTTCTCACGCTGTCGTGAGCAAAATGTGATAATTCACACAGAAGCATCCACGGCCATCAAATACTTCAGTCTCCTAGGCGAGGAAGAATCCCCTTCCCGTCCGCAACCTAGAAGGAGACCAAAAATGAGTAAGGTTAAATTCAGACTCATTTGCGGCGTTGCGCTTGCTTCAGGAATGATTGCAACCAACGCTTACGCACAAAAGGGGCCGGTTCTCACATCTGGAGATGCGGTAGTAACCGGATTTTCAGGAACGGCCCCTCTTTCAACAACAAACCCGACACCGGCAATCAATCTGGACGGACCGTCCGCACAAGTTTTGCCGCTGTCATCTAGACCCGCTACCCCCACCGGTACGGCTACAAATCTTCCGCCTCTGCGACAGTTTACTGCCCGGCAGGTAGGACAGGTGTTTGCCATTGCCTTTGACAAGGGAACCAGCGGAGGACCGCCCAACATTTTTCTTGGTGCAACGTCCCTGTTTGGTCTTAACATCGTGGAAAACAGCGGCGAAGAACGCCTAGAATATGGAGAGCCGGGCGCGCGATTCATGGATGGACAATTCGGCCCAGGCGGTTCTGCCGGATCTATCTGGCGGATCGACGGAGCTACCGGAGAGATCACGGAATTTGCCAAACTCCCCGGCAACTCCGGTGCTGGCGTTGGAGATGTCGTTTATGACCCAAGAAGCCGGCACTTCTTTGCAACTGATCTTGATAACGGGTTGATTTACAAAATCGCTGAAGACGGTGTTGTAGTCGGCGTTTTTGATCATGGTGAAGATGGTCGTGTTACTGCCGGACTGGCAGCCGTATCTGATGACGGTACTATCCTTGACATCACCAATCCGGCCTTCGATACCAATGATCCTTCGACTTGGGGTTACACCCAGTCCCAGCGTCGTGTTTGGGGGCTGGCCATCCATGATGGCCGGTTGTTTTATTCAACGGAAAACGCGCCGCAAATTTGGTCTGTAGGTCTGACCGATGAAGGAAACTTCGCGGGAGACCCAAAACTGGAGTTTGATATTACAGGCCTTGTTAGCACCGGACCCGTTACCGATATTCTGTTCGATAAATCCGGTCGTATTTACCTGGCTCAACGGGGCCCTCAAAAGACAAGCTTCAATTTTTCAGAGTTTGCTGAGCCAAACAAGGCTAGCGTTTTGCGGTTTATCCCCTCCAAAACAGTGCCTGGAACTTGGGAACCGGATCCCGATTACTATGCCATCGGCATGCCGCCCGACCATGATGCATCCAATGGTGGTATTTCGCTTGGTGCGGATCAATCAGGAAGCTGCGGTGGTAATCTCTGGACGACAGGCGGACGCCTTGTTTCCAGTGTTGATCCGCTTGGCGGCCCGGCCGATGTGCATGGTCTTCAAGGCAACTCAATCGGCCTGACACGCCCGGCAAATGTTCCACCTCAAGCCTCCTACTACATCGACTATGACGGGTTTTATGGTGATGGTGAAAAGGCCGGGCATATGGGAGATGTTGAAGTTTATCAGCCCTGTGTGACAAAAGCCGATCATCAATACCCTCCGGGATACTGGCCCCCAGGAGATATCCCACCACCAGATTGGCCACCCGTGTTTCCACCTCCCGAGCGTCCATTTGAAACGAACTTGCGTCTCACTAAAATTGCTTCGCCAAAAACCTGTGAGCCGATGTTCGGTGGATGGTCCTGTAACTATAAAGTGCGGGTTCGCAATGTGGGACCGGACGCCTATCACGGAGACATTCTGGTCAAGGATGTCGTCCCCGGCGCACCGGCGGGCATGTTCTTTGGCGTAGGCCCCGTACCACCCTGGTCATGTTGGTCAATCGGTGCGGCAAGCTTGAGATGCTGGAGACCTGATGTCCTCATGAATCCTGGTCAGTATGTTGAGCTGAAGGTCAATGTCTGGCTGCCAAACACGTATGATCGCTGTCGGTTGCGCAACATTGCGGAGATTGAATGGGCTCCGGGTGGTACGCAGTTCAACACGAATCCAGACGATGATCGGGATGGTGCTTCTGCGACCGTGCCTTTGGAAGAGTGTGAACCAGTCCATCTACCAGCAGCTTCAGATGTTCACCGCCCGGCAGGTTCGGTTGTGCATAGACCCGCTGGTTCTGTTGTACACCGGCCGGCAGGTTCGGTTGTCCATAGACCTAAAGGTTCTGTCGTGCACCGTCCCGCAGGTTCGGTTGTCCATAGACCTAAGGGTTCTGTCGTGCACCGTCCGCAGGGGTCGGTTGTTCACAGACCAAAGGGTTCTATCGTGCACCGTCCGCAGGGCTCGGTTGTCCACAGACCTAAGGGTTCTATCGTGCACCGTCCGCAAGGCTCGGTCGTTCATAGACCTAAGGGTTCTATTGTACACCGTCCGAAAGGTTCCGTCGTGCATAGACCTAAGGGTTCTGTTGTACACCGCCCACAAGGTTCCGTCGTGCATAGACCTAAGGGTTCGAATGTACACCGTCCGAAGGGGTCGGTCGTTCACAGACCTAAAGGCTCGAACGTACACCGGCCACAGGGATCTGTGATCCACTTGCCCAGAGGTTCAAAGATCCAGTTGAATCGGGGCACACAAAGGCTTCGTCTGAGAAACTCGAGCATCAGACTGAACTAACCTAAGCCAAACAGCTCACCGGCTCATGCCGGTGGGCTACACACACAAACCTGCAAGACGGAGCGTAAAAATGGATAAGCCATCGAACATCCCCACAAATAGCAGATTTTCGAAGCATGTCTTGCCTCGCTTTGTTCTGGCTGTCTTTTTCGCTGTCCTGGTTTTGATGATTACGGATCGCAATCAAACAAGTTCAGCAGACGAAAACACACCTAAACTTACAACCAACCAAAGCTTGATAGAGAATCAAAAAACCGGCTCAGCCCTTGAGATCAACAATGTTCAAGAAGCATTTGAGTTTGTTTTTTCTCAGCTTCCGGATCGCGTTTTCGTATATCCAACTGAAAATTACTATTACTTTACCTTCCCAGCCAATGGCGTGATTTACGCGGGGAACTTACGGTTGGCAGCGCAAGATCGCGACAAGGGAATTTTACATTTTGCCACCTTCCGACAGGCCAATCAGGCGGCCGAGGCGGGCGAGATGCTTTACAAGCCCTTTACGCAGGCAGATGGCGTAACCGTTGAAAAAAACAGCGCTTTTTCCTATCGCGTGAGCTACAAGAACAAGTCGGTCATCTTCGACCTCAACGACGTATCCGATATTCAACCACCGGCAAGTATCGTCGCGGAAGGGGAAAAATATTTAGGTCTGGTTGTCGATGAGTCCGGGTTTCGCTTTTTCCTGTTTTACAATGAGAAGCACAAATTGTTTGCCTATATCCTGGACGAAACATCCGTCGTACCGGACCAACTTCTCGAAACGCCGATTTCGAACCGGATCAAGATCGGTGCGAGATCAGGTTTTGCGTTCTACGACCACCATTATCTGGATCGTCGTATTTTGATTGGTGTGCACGGGGCCAACACGATTGTGAACAATTACTTTGACGGGCCTGCGGACCAATTGCCGGAAAACCACATCAAGAACGACAATCTCCGCAAGGCGATTGTGGATTCTGATCCCAACGTGAAGGGAGCTATTGATAAGTTTGGCTATTTCAAAAACGGAGCAGGTCGCTACCTTGTTGCTCCTTACATTCAATATCTCTGGCCGGACGAGCTTTCAGGGTATGAACAATGTGCAAGCGATAAAACCCTCACGCAAGAAATCTATGATGCCTGTTTCTATGCAGCAGAGTAGCAGCCAGACATCACACCGACTTGGCTGTTGCCGCAAGGTGTGCGAACCCTAACAGGCACTCAATTCACGGGCAATTTTGCGCAAACGGCGATGGTTTCCCAGTTCTTCGACAATTCTATAGATTTCTGAAGGGCCGGTGTTAAACCGCCGGGACAAAAACTTGGCCGTATCACATTCAAGCCGTCCCGATTTTCCATATCCAAGGTTGATGTTTGCCGCTTCGATGCATGCCCGAACGAATAGATATTGTGCGACTTCATAATCCAGTTTTCGGAGCATGTTCGTGTCACCCACAATCAGTACAGAGCCAGACCGATTTTGACCAGATGGCGGTAAGTTATTGTCATCGTTATAAAAATCAATCACGGTTCCTTTGTCATCCAAACAGTATGTTTTTTCCCAAATTACATCCTGTACCTGAGCCTGTACGGGGTCGGTTGCGCCTATGTTTGTCATTACGACAGCCGCGATCAAACCCAATATTTTTTTAAAGATGTTATCCATCGGATACATTCCTGATCCAGTTTTGCCATTCGGTGAAGTCAGTAGAGCTTGGAAGCGTTGTGTCGGGGTATACGGTGCTCAGCTCGTCACGCTGTTCAGAAATTACACGGGCAAATTCTTCTCCCATGATTGTATGGTTTTTAACATCGAGGTCGCGGAGTGTCGCAAGTAACTTGGATGTATCGATGATGGCCAAGGCCTCTGCTGCTTCTGTCCTGAGCGGCCATTTGAGGCCATCGCGTGCTACAAATTTCGCCAGTTGATCCCCCACCTCCGACTGTTGGCTTGATGTCATATTGGCTTTGAATTTTCTGATCGTGCGAATCGTTGAAATTATTCGAAGTTGGTCTTGTGAATTTTCATTTTCCTTCAACAGCGGAATGAGAAATGCAGCCAAAGATTCCCGATCTCGCGTATCTAGGTTGTTCAGGGGCCACCCTGATAAAAATTCTACCAATTCAACACGTTTGGCGCGTTTCATATCTGTACGCAGTAATCTGCGGAAGGGTTCCTTCTTATCGTATTGATAAAGCAGAAATGACAGCCCCACCAACTGGGGGTACTTGTCTTCATGCGCTTCAGCGAGCGTTTCTTTCAGGTGTGGATGGCGTACCAGAAGCAGACGGATAATATCGAGGTTTGCATTGTCCGGCGATGTCAGAGGCTCTTGCGTCATTGCTTCCAACAAAACACCAAGTGCTTTTTCAGGATCCAGTTTGGACAAAAGCTGTTTCGCAAAATCATTGACGTTGCAGTCATGGGCAGCACTCCTGACATCTTCGAGGCATTCTTTGCGGTGCGTAAGTTCCGTTATCAGGTCCTCATAGCCCTTCAGTTCCGGGGTTAACACCCGCATGATTTCAAAGGACTCCCTGTCCCCGTATTGCAGCGCGGTCAGGAGCAATAAGCGCCGATCCTCTTCCTCAGTGTAAAGATGCCACAATTTCAGGAAGGCCAACCGTTTGTTGATGCCTTCAGCCTCGGAATCCCGGTTCAACAACTCGACATAATAGTCTGCCACCTGCTTTGCTCGATCAATCGCCTGACTTCCTCTTTGCACTCTGGCATCAATTCGCTTGATGGCTTCGTCGGTTTTGGATTCGATAAGCGTGGTCCTCACGTTGGAAGTGTAGGTGATCATGGCCGTTGCAATCGTCCCCAGAAGAGAAATGATTGCAACGATCCCGGAGATTGCAGCGATGCGTTGCGCACTTTGGATTTTGCGATCTACTGCCTTGTCAGTCGCTTTCGCAATGACTTCGGAAATGTCAGTTGCATCCGTCATCGTATGTTTCTTTATGTTTTTCGAGCTCTATGAACAATGCTTTGATTTTGCCCAGGGCAACGGCTTCCGCATCTTTGGCATCTGTTATCTGCACGACTAAATCTTCGTACGTTGGTATGTCAGCTTCGGCAGCGCATTCAGGCATTTGAACCCCCGTTGAAGGGCTTTCGGATTCAGTTTCGCTCACAGGTTGTGCGGCTGCATCATCTAGTGCCTGCGCCACCTTGTTCAGGCATGTTCGCAAGACCTTAATCCCGGCATGATTTTTGACAGCGCTGTCATGCTCCTCTTCCAGGGTAACGATGGCCTCATACATTTCATCGCAGGTTTGAGGCTGCGCCATTGCGCCGTTGTCCACCAAGGACAAAGCCAAAACTGCAGCACCTGTATAGCGGAGCTTGGCATGTTCAAACATCTGCACCACCCTAATATTGTTAGAGTATAGCAACAAAAAATATATATTAGCATGCCAGAGACAGATTAACCAGTCGTCGTTTAAATCTGTCTAAAATGGAGTAAGATTTGAAAATACTTTAGCAACTTAAAGTCTTTCCCGTCGTGTCATCCAAGTTGATAGCCCGGCGTCGAACGGGAGATTTCCATTTCCTCCTCGCTCATGTCTTCTTCGATGCCGTCAAACAGCGGTGTGGACAAGTATCGCTCGCCAGTATCCGGCAGCATGCACAGGATAACGCTTCCCTTGGGCGCTGTTTTTGTAACCTCCTGTGAGACAGCAAACGTTGATCCACCGGATACTCCGGTAAGGATGCCTTCTTCCTTTGCAAGTTTGCGTGCCCATTCGATGCCATCCGTTCCCACAACCGGGATCAACTGATCGTAGTAGTCAGCATCAATGGCTTCCTGCAGAACCTTGGGGATGAAGTCTGGCGTCCAACCCTGGATCGGATGCGGTTCAAAGGCCTCGTGGCTTACCGCTGGTTGCCCCGCCGCGTTGCGGTCTTGGGCTACACCACTGCCTACAAGTTGGGCGTTTGCTGGTTCTGTGAGGATAATTTTTGTTTCGGGTCGCGCTTTGCGAATGACACGTCCCACACCGGAGACAGTTCCGCCAGTTCCATAGCCCGTAACAATATAGTCGAGCTGCTCATCGGCAAAATCACCTAAAATTTCTTGAGCGGTCGTGTTTTCATGCATGTCGGCGTTGGCTTCTGTCTCAAACTGACTGGCCAGAAACCAACCGTTTGCCTCTGCCAACTCTACCGCTTTGCGATACATGCCAAAGCCCTTTTCGGCGCGTGGTGTCAATACGACTTTGGCGCCCAATATCCGCATGAGCTTTCGACGCTCGATGGAAAAACTGTCGGCCATGGTGATGACAAGCGGGTAGCCCTTCTGGGCACAGACCATAGCAAGACCAATGCCTGTATTCCCGGACGTCGCCTCTACCACGGTTTGACCGGGCTTCAACAGACCATCGCGTTCCGCAGCTTCAATGATGTTTAACGCGAGGCGATCCTTGACGGATGCTGCCGGGTTAAAAAACTCGGCCTTCACGTAAATCGTCACGCCGTCTGGTGCGAGATTGTTGATCCGAATTGTGGGCGTATTGCCAACGGTATCCAGAATTGAGCCGAATAGTTTTCCCTGGCCGGTTGTGTGACGAGTCATAGTCGAGATCTCCGGGTTACAGTCTGCATCGGATGTAGCAAAACCAGTGCTCACCGGTACAGTTTGGTTGTGAAGCTTCCAAAATGACACAGCTTTGTTGATTGCACAATCGTATGAAGATCTGGACGAACAAGCAGTTTTAGCGGTTGATTTTTTGCCGAGCGTTCGGAAATGTCTAAAATTTGGATGGATAAAGTGATCATACCAGGCAAGGCGAACGGAAAAGACGCTATGCAGACTTCAAACTAATTGTTCAAAAATTTGCGGTAAGGTTCAGAACAACCAACATCCGTACCAATGACAGGCAGATTACCGGAATAAGCTGTCAGCCCACAAAGTGCTGTGACTTTATCCAAAGCCTCAGCCGGATTTGCGACCATATCCTCATACGTGATGTTTAAAACCCGATCGCCAAGCTTCCTCGTCAGCGTTTCCATGATTTCTTCATACCAACTGACATAGTTGCGAGCAGCTTCGAGGTTGTATGCATGATAATTTGCACGCTTGTATTTTTTCATCAAAATTCGCAGGACCAAATCATCCCGGTTCCGGGTTATGAAAACAAACTTCGCTTCCGGTAGGGACCTTGCGATTTGTGCGGCACTTCCGATCAGACCCGGACTTGTGTTTGTGAGAACGCTGTGATCGTCAGCCTGTCCACGCAAACGGGTTCTGAAGTCTTTGGAAAAGGCTTCAAGCGCTTGTTCAGGAAGGCGCCAGAGCTGTTCGATGTTAACAAAGCCTGAAATTTGTGCCGCTCTCGTCGTTGATTGCTGCACATTGTGGTTTTCATACCCACGTTTGATGTCCGGGTGATTGCCCAAGAGGACTTCCAATGTGGTTTTTCCCGACCTTGACGCCCCCATTATGAAGAGCGGCATTATCGTTACTTCTGGTGCAGTAAAAGACTGAATCTTCATGCGTTTTGCTGCTTCAAGCTCCTGAGAACGCATGGCGTTTGCAGCCTTAACATTGGTCTTGTTTGCATCGTATATGACTTGATTGGCTTGTAACAAAATTGACCATGCATTTTCATGCTCCGCGTTTCGATCCAGAATTGATGCTTCCAGGAAATTACGGCTGTTTTCAAATTCTGCAGATGTTTCGGTTTTCTGCTGTTTTGCTTTTTTAAGGGCCGACTCAAAATCTATCGAGACCATCTGACCCGGGAGTTGATGCAACAGGTTGATGACACCGATCCAATCCGGTCGCTTTTCCAGGAGCGTGAATAAAACGCCTTTTGCCTTTTCAAAAAATCCCAGATTGACATAAGCATCCGCAAGTTTGAACGCAGACAACAGGTGATCGGGGTCCTTTTCTACCGCTGTTTCAAATGATTTCATCGCCAAATCATATTCCCGGTTTCGAACCTGTACGTCGCCAATAAGATGATGGATTTCCGCATTGTCCGGATCCAGCTTTAAGGCACTCTCGAGCATTGGTTCGGCCATTGCAGGTTTTTCCAAGCCAACCCATGCAGCGGCCAGATTAAGGTAGTTTGTGGGATCGTTCGGAGCCTCTGCTGTCGCTGTAAGAAAACAAGTGACCGCCTGGGGAAAATTTTGGCGTTCGATCGAGATCAGCCCGAATGTTTGGAGTGCGCCCATGTATGTAGGATAGTGGGAAAGCATTTTCCGACACAGTTTTTCCGCATCCTCGAGTTTTCCTGCTCTTCGAAACTGTTCTGCTTTGACCAAGGTATTGCGCAATTGCAACACCTCTTTATGTTCCGGCAAACGCATTTTTCCGGAAGAATTGTTCGGATCGCCTGAACGTTCAGATTTTTTCAAAAAAACCTCCTAGCATTTTCAGGATGGATAGCATTTTTTTCGAGATTTCCAATAGAAACAACCAATGTTGCGTATCTGCAACAAACGGTGAGTAATTAACTAATCAGTAACTTTTTCAGTGCGTTTCCCTGCAAATTTGGTATGGTGCTAAAAAAAAGGGGCGTGGCTTTTCGCAACACGTTTATCTAGCAGGGTATTTTGAGTTATGAATGCGAAGTTTTCTAAAACTAAGCTTTTAACGAGCGTTGCCGCTGCGGCAATGCTTTCCATTTCCACACCGGCACTGGCAGCCGACCCACAATCCGAGGTGGTTGATAGCTTCGAAAGCCACGATTGGTCCGGACCTTATCTTGGCGTTCATATCGGTCTTAGCGGATTGAATTCGGACGGGGACCACCAGTTCACCACGTCAAGCCGCATTGATCTTGGAAATCTCGATGATATTGGGTTTCTTGGCGGTGGACACATCGGCTGGAACTTTGTCGAAGACGATCTTTTGCTCGGCATTGAGGGCGATTTCTCATTTATTGATAACGAAGAGCTGTCTTTCACGGCAGACGAAATTCCGCCCAACACTTCGGAAAACATTGTTTATGACGCAGACTATTTTGCGACCATTCGTGGGCGTGTAGGCCTGATTGACGAAGACGTACTTCTTTATGCAACAGGCGGTGTTGCCTTTACCGGAGGCGATCTGGAGTTTAACGGAACGCCCGATGCAACACGAGATGTAGATTTTGCAGGACCGGTCGGCGGGGTTGGTCTTGAATGGGCCGCCACCAACAATCTGCGGCTGCGTGCCGAGTGGTTGCATGCAAGCTTCCGTGGCGATGACAGGTTGACAACCTTCGATTCCGTTCAAACCGAAGACTCCTTTGTTCCAGACGATATTCTTGCCCTCAGAGCTGGCGTCAGCTGGAATTATGATGGGGCTCCGTCTTTTGACATCAATGAAGACGAAGAAGCACACGATTGGTCCGGTTTGTTTGTTGGTGGGTTTTTTGGTTCCGGAATGCTTGATACTTCCGGGTTCTTTGACACGGCTGACAGTTCAAGCCTTGTAGATTTGGGCGCGATTTCGGACGCTGGAATCCTTGGCGGTGGTACCATCGGGTGGAATTTCCAACTGGATAACCTCGTAGCAGGTGTACAGGCTGACATATCTTTTGTGGATTGGGACGGTGCTGCACGGGAAGCTGACAGTCGGATCGATGTTATCCAGCTCGACACGGATTATGTCGCAACGGTGCGCGGACGCCTTGGTTATGCTGACGGCGACCTTCTGGTGTATGGAACTGCAGGTGTTGCATTTATCGAGGGCGATCTGGTTGACCCAACCGGGACTTCTACTGGTCAAAACGTAGGATTCGATGAAACCGGTGTTGCGTATGGCGGTGGCATGGAATGGGCTGCTACGGAAAACCTCAGCGTTCAGGTGGAAGGTCTTTATCTCGACTTCGATGAATCTACCGACCTATCCAATGTTGGCGGTGGAGACGCAGGTGACGCATTTATCCTGGACGATGGTTTGATTGCCAAGGTCGGGGTAAACTGGTCCTTTAACTAGCACGTTTTGCACAAAGAACCGGCGTTGTCTGTTATTCCTGCGACGGACATTTTTATGCGCTAGTGGCGCTTCACGGTCTCATTTGCCTGCGTACCAGCCAGAAGATTGCCTTTTCGGGCAAGAGGTACAGACCCGTCCAATTGCTCGTTGATCAGACGATTCGGTCTGTTCTCCCACTTTTTATCAAACAATTGAAGCAAGTATGTCGCGGTGTATTGCCTTCGCTGCACTTGGACGCAATTTGTGCTAGAATGCAGTCTGTACTCTTCGACATAGACTAAGAACACCAAACCATGGGAGTTTGTCATGCTCTATCCGATCGCAACCCTTGAAGCCAACCAGCTCAAAGCGGTTCAAAAACTCGAAACTGAAATTGGAAGTCCAATTGTTGCGCTTTCTGTCATTGAAGCGGACACGGCCACGTTGCCAAGCGATAAGTTGAAAAAATTGAAAGCTTTGGAAGATGAACTCGACGTAGTTTTGGTAGCTTTGGAAACGTCCTAATTCGCAGGTTTCTAGCTTGTTGAGAAAGCGAAACGTGATGCCAAAAGTCACGTAGGGTTTGATCTGCTTCGGGCGAGGGCATTAAAATAGGCGGAGAGCTCAATGGCGCGGATGCGCGCCATTTTGGTGGCATCCTGTGGATCGATTTCTTTAAACCGCAATTTTTCATGGGGTCTTAATTGTGCAAGCGTGTCGAGGTCAGCAGAGACTACCGTCGCGATTTTTGGGTAGCCTCCGGTTGTTTGATGGTCCGCTAGCAAAATCGTGGGCGTCCCGTTTCCGGAGACTTGAATTGATCCTTTCGTGATGGGTTCGGAAGGTATTGAAAGAGACCCTTTGATCTCCAGCTTTGGTCCTTCGAGACGATATCCCATCCGATCATACATGGTTGAAAGTTGAAACTCGGATTGCAGCAGTAATGAGCGGGCTAGCTTGGTGAAATGCCTTTCCTGTGGGCCCAGGACGATCCGGGCATAACCGTCAAAAGGTTTGAAATCAAAGGGATGAAGTCTCCCTTCACGGTCGCGTCTTGTTTCGGTATTTTCAATTTTCAATATTTGCCCGGTTTTCACACGACCTCCCCCGAACCCAGATTGTGAATGGGTTGCCGTTTTTCCCAACCACGTGGGCACATCCGGTTTTCCAGCAAATGCAAGATAACACCAACAGCCGCTTGCACCCGGGCGTAAACTCAGTCTTTGACCGGAATGCAACTCAAACACGCATCCGGTTTCAAATTCATGATCTCCGAGACTTCCGATGAACCCGTTTCCTGAAACTGCAAGCGATAACGCGCCTTCGATGCATTCGATTTCTATTCCCCCCATGGACACTTCAATCGACGTGCTGTCCATTTCATTGCCGAGTGCGAGGTTAGCAGCACAGAACGACACCCGATCCATGGGACCGGAGCCGGGCACTCCGAACTTCATATACCCCGGTCGACCCAGATCCTGGAAGGTGACCAGCGGTCCGACTTTTAAAACCTTTAATCTGGCTGTGGCCACTATGCGGTCCACTTCAATTCATTGAGTGAAACACGCTTGAAAACGACCGTATCACCGACGTTGAACAAAAAAGCCTTATCCGGATCATCCCCTAAAATCTGTGCATCAGACTTTCCAATGATGCTCCATCCTGACGGCATGTTTAGCGTTGTTACAATGCATTGCGCGCCCGCGATGATCACGTTCCCTTCCGCAACATTTGGGATTGCTTCCTTCTTTCTTGGAACTTGTATTTGCTCCGGCAAGCCCATCAGGTAAGCAAAGCCGGGGACAAAACCATACATCCCAACTCGAAATTCCGCGCTGGTGTGGAGGTTTATGACCTCATCTGGGCTCATACCGCAGGACTTGGCAACGGCTGCCAGGTCAGGCGCGATTTCGCTTTCGTAACAGGCGTTGAGAACATGCGTTTTTCCACGTTTGCCGGGCTTTGGTTCGATCGGTAACAGAGTTTCAATTTTGGAACGTATTTCGATAAAATCTGTCGTCACCGGATCAAAAACCACCAGAAGATTTACAAGTGCTGGAATTGTTTCCACGACACCGCAGATTGCAGCATTCGAAATCGCCTGATCCAGTGAAATTACCTTTTGATTGGTTAGGTCGTCGACTTGATCCCCTAGCTCAATCAGCAGTGCAGAGTCAGCGACAGGTCTGAAAACAACTGAGCTCATGAATTCAAAAAAGAACCTATTCCCAGGCCTTCTGCTTCAAACCGCCGGCGCACTTCTTTTGCCATTGCAACGGCATGGGGACTGTCGCCATGAACGCAAACCGAATGCGCTTCAAGGGATATGGGGTCGCCGTTTACAACCGGCATCATACCGTTTCTGATAAAGAGAACCAGCCGATCTGCAGCTTCTTTCGCATCTTCTATCATCGCACCTGCTTCACCTCTGGGAACCAACTCACCATTGGGAAGGTAACCACGATCTGCAAAGATTTCCGAATAGACTGGTACGCCCGCATCCCGGGCTGCACGCTCTGACTGTGTGCCTGAAATCGCGAGGTAGCTGAGGTTTTTGTCTATGTGTTTCACCGCATCTGCTAGCGCAAAAGCAACCTCATAGTCGCGCGCAGCAAGATTACCCAGAGCGCCATGGGGTTTTACATAGGAAACCTTTGTCCCCACCAGGGAGGCAATTGATACCAGTGCACCGATTTGTGCGGCGCACATTCTGGCAATTTCGGATGGTGACATAGGGATAACCCTGCGTCCAAACCCTTCGCGATCCTGAAAGCCGGGATGTGCGCCCACCACTACGCCGTTTTCCTTGGCGAGTTGGAGTGTGCGAAACATGGTCTCTGGATCGCTGGCATGACCTCCGCATGCTATGTTTGCAGAGCTGACAATGGATAGCATTTCTGCATCGTTGCCCATTTTCCAGGGACCAAAGCTTTCACCAAGGTCTGAGTTAATGTCTATAGATTTCAAAACATACCCCTTTTGCTGGAAGAACAGGATCCATAAACCTGCGCTTGCTTCGACCACTCCACGTCCTGAATTGGGAGTGTTTCCATCTTCTTCGCAGTTGTACAATAAATCAAGAATTCAGGGAAAACGATCATGGATTGCGAGGCGAAAAGTTTTGCATAGTACCGAAGATTTTTAACCCCCTGGCACCGAAGCATTTAAACGTTCGCGAGAAGAGAACCGGGCATGTGTCTTGATCATCGTCATGAACAAATCACAGCGTCCTCAGAATTGGGGGTAACGGGGCATATCGCTCCTTAAATCTACTTCATTTTTTACCAATCGTTCAAAAGTCTTTACTAACAGTGCATATTTCTAGCGAGTTTCTTGATCAAAAAGATATTTTGAATAGTTCTTTCGTGTGATCAGTGCCAACTGCTTTTTTGGAAAGATCACATTCACATTAACTAAGGGAAAGACTTATGAAATTTACTCCAATCAAAACACTCCTTGTCGTCTCCATGCTTGCAACCAGTCCGCTCGCGCTATCGTCACCGTCGTTTGCCGCAGATGAATACAATACCTCCAAAGGCCTGACGGCAGCGGGGGCACCTTTGGGTTTGCATGGGGTGGACCCGGTAACGTTTGTTAATCTGGGAAACAGGATTGAAGGCTCTGCAAAGTTTACAGCCGTTCATGATGGCGTTGCTTATTACTTTTCTTCGGAAGAGAAAATGAAGAAGTTCACCGCCAGTCCCGAGTCCTATCTTCCCCAAAACGGTGGGTTCTGTACATTTGGAGTTTCCGTTGGCAAAAAGTTTGATGGCAATCCTAGATATGCAGATATTCGGGATGGAAAACTCTACGTATTCTTGAACGAAGATATTTACCGTGAGTACCAAAAAGACAAAGATGGTACGATTGCCAAGGCAGACGAGCAATGGAAGAAGATCCGCTCTGTTGCAGCAGGTGATCTTTAATAACACTGAACGGGTGGGCATTCGCTTGCCCGCCCGTCCAGAGGTGGCGAACTCAGTAGCGGCTACGGCGAAGGTTCAAGACACGCTGCAGGTTGGTCCTACAATTCAACGTTCCCGTCGCAATCAGATACGCGCAAATCCAACCCTGCCAATGGATGCAATCAGTGACCCGGCGCCTCCTCATCGGCCTCTTCTTTCGTTCTGGTTGAATCAAACACCTCCCGCCATTGCGAAATCAAATCGATTAAAGGCTGGTCGTTGTTTAACGCCGCCAGATGGTTGTGTTGGCGCAGCCCGATCCGCAATGCTGCGCGTTCAAACCGTTCTTCCGGCTCGGCAAATGTTTTCGGTTCCGCTCGATTCTGTAGAGCCTCAGTCAGTTCCTTCTTCACGGTGACTGACTTTGGCAATCCATAAGCGTTCACCAATGCCTGGAATTGCTCAAAGAGACCCAGCTCGAATTCGCGATCTTCGCCCAAAGGACCGCTAACAGGATTTCCCGGGTGAAGATAAGCAATCGGGGTCCACCCTTCTGGTATGGGCGTATTAGCAGTATGTGTCCGTCCCGATTTTAGCAAATTCGGCAATACATGTGTGTGTGGTCCGATCGGGGATTTGCCGCCGGTATCAGGCCCGCCAATCTTTTGGAAAACCTCGACTCTGCCTGCTTTTGTGATGGATACCCGATTTGGATGGTGCTTCAAAATAGCGCCCATTGCTGGATTGTCCTGATCAAACAGGGAGCGTCCACGATTTTCCCGCAGAACCGTTAGCAGTTCTTCATTTGAAGTTCTGATGCAAAAATCACAGTTTAAAAGGGACAGGCCCATATCAAACAAGATTTCATGGCGATTGGCCGATAGGATCGCGTCGCTATCCGGACCTAACTCGGTCAAAACGGTTCTTTGATTGGATTTCGACTGATCCAACGGAAGACACAAGGCTACGGCCTGGTTCCATCGATGGGTTCTCGGGCTCAATGTTTCGTAGGCAATTGGCCTCAGGCTCTCAACCGCCTCGAGATTGAACCGGATGGCGCCGCGACTCGTTGCGCGGCAAACGGTGTTTTGATCTACGGCAAGCACTTCCTCTCCATCGTCTTGATGGAATTCGGCTAAGGCCCCAAAGGCGCCCATGCTCCAACCCGTTTCCCATTTGGCAAGATGGCTGTTGATGAGGTCCGCATTTTTGATCATGTGTTATCTCCTGCCTTTTTCATTTCTTTTTCGACGCGTTGTGTCGGTACAATCAAAAGCCCATCCGCAGTTTCAGTTCTATAGGTTTCAACCCCATAGACCTGACCAATCAACGTCTCATTGAGCACTTCGCCAGGCGGACCATCGGCAACGATTTTGCCTTTGTCCAAAACCACAATACGGTTGCACCACCGTGCAGCAAGCGGAATCTCGTGCAAGCATGCAACAATGCTCCTGCCCTCAAATGCCAGTTGGTGCAGTATCTCCATCAGGCTTATTTGATGCGCTGGATCCAGTCCTGAAGCCGGTTCATCAGCCAACAACAAAGGCGTATCTTGTGCCAGTGCGCGCGCGATCAAAACCCGGGCCTGCTCACCGCCAGAAAGTTCGGTAACCCGGTGATCCTGAAGGTGCAGTATGTCCATTCTACGCATGGCTTTTGTTACGATTTCGTCTGCGTTGATCTGGCCAAATCGTTTTGAAGTCGGGGCATATGTGCGGCCAAGAGAAACCGTGTTTTTCACGCTAAGGGGCCAGTTTACTTCTCGCTCTTGCGGTAGATAACTTGCATAGCGTGCGCGTTCGATTTCACGCATTTTGCGGCTGTCGAGATCTTCTAACTGAATCGCACCCGTTGAAGGAATCAATCCCAGAACCGATTTTAACAACGTTGATTTACCCGCTCCATTCGGCCCAAGCAGACCAACAAACTCTCCTTTGGACACATCCATCGACACGTCCCGCAATATCTCCTTTTGTCCTCGAGACACACAGAGCCTTTTTACCGAAAGCAGCGTCATAAGAGCGACCTGCGGTAACTGAGTACAATCCAGAGAAAGAAGGGAGCGCCAATAATCGCGGTTAATACACCAATTTTCAAATCTCTTTCCGGAGCGATTAGTCGGACTGCAATGTCGGCTGCCAGCAACAAAACGGCACCTCCCAAAGCACTGGCCGGAAGCAATCTTGAGGGTTGGGCACCTACGAGAGGACGAAGAATGTGAGGCACTATCAGTCCTACAAACCCAATGGCACCTGCTACCGCCGTTGCAGCACCGACACTGGCTGCGGTACCAAAAATTGCCAGAAGCCGAACCCGCGTCAGGTTTACGCCAGTGCTTGCTGCCACTTCTTCGCCCAGAGTAAGCACATCCAACGCCCGACTTACACTGAATAACATCAGCCACCCAAACAGAATGAACGGGACCGCGAGTTGTACGTGAACCATAGACCGATCGTTCAAGGACCCAAGCATCCAGAATACAATTTCGAGTGCAGCAAACGGGTTTGGCGAAAGATTGAGCGCAAGGGATGTCATCGCACCAGCAAAACTTGAAACGGCTATGCCGGCAAGGATGATCGTTAAAACGCTGCCAGACATGCCTGCAATCGCGAGAATAAGTAGGACTGCGATCATGGACCCTGTTAATGCTGCAATTGGAAGCCCAAGCGGGAATACCGCTGCCAGTCCGGTATAAATCGCCAGAACGGCACCTAATGATGCAGAGGCACTTATTCCTAACAATCCGGGCTCTGCCAAAGGATTGCGCAGCAATCCTTGCATAACCGCGCCAGCTAAGCCGAGCGTTGCACCAATGACTGCCCCTAAAATAGCCCTAGGCAGGCGTATCTCCTGCATGATCAAGGCAAGTGGGATCTCATGTGTTGAAAACAAACCGTTCCAAGCCTCCCAAACTCCCACGGCCAAAGGGCCAATGAGCAATGACAGAGCAAATAGAAGGACTACGCTTACAGAGAGTCCTGCCATTAAAAACCAGTAGTTCAAGGCCACCGCGTTCTGGCTAGTTTTCATCGGCTCGTTCCCAAAGCTCTTGAGACACATCCAGTACGAACGGTGCGCCACAAATCCAATATTTACTCTCAATTGAAATGCCGCGACCACCACCGGTAATTGCTTTGAACGCCGGATGAGAGAAATTTTCTTCTGCCTTTGAGGGCTTGCCGAAATCCCTTTCCCGACCGGCGATCATTTCAGGCTGATGGGCAACCAGCAATTCGAGCGGTAACTTAATGGTGCCGGAGTACCCTAACTCTTTTGCCAGATTGCGCAGTCCCGATGCATCAACGATCTCATCTGCCAGGGTGCCAGCGCCAGAGGTGTAGCTATTTGCATAGTAAAGCGCGAGACGTTTTCGGCTTGCTTGTTTTTCTTTCAATCGCCTCAAATCAGACCGAAATGAAGCGATCAACGCGTCACCCTTTTCCGGGTTGTCCAGTATGTTTGCCATTCGGCCAATGTTCTTTTCAATATCCGCGAAGGAAGAGGCTGGCGCAAACTCCTCGACCCGAATGCCTGTTTTTTTGAGCAAGTTCACGGTTGCTCGCGTTGTATAGGTTCCGGCAATCACCAAATCTGGTTGCATCAGGAAAATCTCCTCCGCCAATCCATGATTGAGTGTCAAGCCTTTCGCCTCGCCTGCGAGAACAGATATGCCCGGGTCGGCTGCCAACCAGGAAACAGAATGAAGTTGCCCCCTGGTTGCCAATAGGATGGCGAGCTGATCTGTGCACACATTCATCGAAACAACGCGCTTGGGCTGAGTTTCGGAAAAAGCTGGAACTGCCAGCCCCTGAAGAACCAAGGTCATCCATAGTATGGTGTTGATCAGGGTCCTCCGGATCATCATTAGATTTTCCCCTTTATTCCAATAAATGATGTGACACCCTGCGTGTTGAAATCGAACACCTCTTCGTAATCTTCATCAAACAGGTTTTCCACGCGTCCATAGATTTCCAGGTTTTCGGTGATCGCGTAGGTGGCTCCTATGTTGACAAGCGTATAGGCATCCAGATCGACGCGTGTTTGCGGCGTGGCGTTGATAAACTCCAAGTCTTGCATCTCTCCATTGAACACAATCTCCAAGAACGCATTGAACGGTACATCGAACGCGACATAGTCCAAGCGTGCTGAACCCGAATGCCTGGGGCGACGGACCTCAACTGAACCGTCTGGGTTTGATGCCTCGAGATAGGTATAGGTGCCCGATGCACTTAACACCTCGCTGATCCGCGCGATCACCGAAACTTCCAAGCCTTCCCGTTCACTGGTCCCGGACTGGTTTATCGGCGTTGCAGTAAATGCAGGGGCAGGAAAAATAGTGGTGATTTCGTTCTCCAGATCCTGATTGAAATAGGTTACGTCCACCACAAAATCCCCATTGAGAAATGCCTGCTCGACGCCCACATCCCAACCTAAAGATTCCTCCGGCGTAAGATTTGGATTGCCGATGAACCGGTTTGGGATGAAACCGAATTGCTCGGAGAACGTCGGATTTTTGATGCCGGTGCCAACAGAAGCATGAAAACGTGTCCCGGTATCCGGAATGGCCCAAGCCGCGGCTATACTATACGTAAACGCGTCTTCGAACTGCTCGTTGAAGTCTTGCCGCGCGCCCAGGTTAAGGTAGAACTGATCCGCAAACTCGCCACGATATTCCCCCACCAAAGACTCCTGAGTGCGTTCTTGCGTTGCCAGTTGAGAGGCGTTACCGAACCCAAACAGGGGCGCAATGTTGCGGAACGTTTCTCGCTCCCACTCATACCCTCCCGTCAGACTGTGTTGATTGCCATCCACATCTTCAAGACGATGCGTAATCTGGTAAAACGCCTTGTATCGTTCGCCTTCATTGCCACCAGCACTTTGCGCACCATTGAAAAGCTGCTCGCGTCTGACATCGGTAGCTGTTATCCGAGCACGGTGGACCCAACTTTCATCTGGCGTTGTCGCAGTAAACCCAAGCGACCCATTGATTTCTTCTGTTCCGGTTTGATCCAGCGTATCAATGACACGGCCTTGTGTTGGGGTAGCGGGAACATCAAAATCCTGATCATCTGTATCACTCAAGCGATCGACATATCGAACCGTTCCGTCAATGGAGACTTGTGGTGTTACATCCCAATTAAACCGGCCGTTGAGCGTCGTGTTTTCGTCACCGTCCTCTTCCGTCCCAAAATCAGAAATATTAAATCCATCAGTCGTGCGTCTACTGGCTGAAATACTCGCATCGAAATTGTCCGTACCACCTCTCAGAAATCCTGAAATCAATTGCGTGTTGTCCGAACCGTATTCCGTCTGAAATCCAGCTTCGGTATCGTTGCGCGGTCCACTTTTGGTCACGATGTTGATGACCCCCGCCAAGGCATCAGAACCGTAAAAAGCGCTTTGCGGCCCACGTAAGACTTCGATGCGTTCGATGTCGGTGGATTGCAAACTGCCGAAATCAAATTCTCCTTGAGACGTTTCTGACACCTCAACACCATCGATCAGCACGAGCACATGGTTTCCTTCTGACCCGCGAACGCGGATTTGGGTGAGCCCACCAAAAGAGCCGGTTCGTGACACATGAAATCCCGGGACTTGCCTCAATGCATCTGCCACATATCGTGTTTGGCTTCGCTCTAGTTGCTCTCCTTCAATGATCGAATATGCCCGCCCGGTCTTTCCCTCTTCAACCGGGGTCCTGCCAGCGGAAAGCACAATGCGTTCCAGCGATGTGACTTCATTCTCATCGTTTACTTGCTGAGCACTTGCACTCAACGGAAAAAGAACTGCCGCTGTCACGGCAGAAAAAATAATTGGGTATCTCAATGTTTCATCCCTCAAAGCCTGCTCCCTTAAGTGGGAGATATCCATACCAGCGCTCTGCCGGTCAGCTTTGAAGTGGGATTCCACCTGTGGGCCGTTCCGGACAAAGACGCATCTGTCGATATCATCTCTACGGAACAAGCCGCGCCTTGCCACACCCCGTAGCCAGACTGGATGACGTTTCAAGGCAGGTTTCCTGGCTCCCGTATCATCGCCCTTCTTCGCCTTCCCGACTTTTCAAGTCAGTGGCTTAATGAAGTTGGGCTCCTCGGTTACAGTTGCGGGGGCAGCCATGGTTTTGGTCCCTAATGGGTACGCCTCACCATGTTCCCTTTTAACGGCTATAAGCGCCGCACCTTGAAGCGTTGACAACAATATTCATGAAAGATGCAGAGTCAATCGGTTTTGATGGTTTGGTTTTTGGATGCCGTGAATTTTCATTCTAAAAGGAAGTGCTCTACAGGACTTGTATTTCAAAGCACGTGACAGCGATCCATGCAGGTCTGAGGATTGCACAGGTGTCGCAAGCACTGTCGGTCGCAAGATTGCGTTTGACTTTTTTGATTCGTTTTTGCGGAGTGGCTCGCCTATTGGTCGATCAGGCCCGCAGCATATGCAATTGCGCGTTGATAGTTTCCGCTGTCGTTCCAGGCCGACAAAACACGAAAATTTGCCGAGCCTTGTGCGAACGATCTCCCTGCCCGCCACCCGTTGCGTTTCAGCATGTTCGCAGCGGTTGCCAGTGCATCAGCCGCATTGTTGGGACTGGCTCGACCATCGCCGTTGCCGTCTGCTGCAAACCGCACCCAGTTGCCTGCCAAAAACTGCATGTGTCCCAGCTCACCGGAAGGGCCGCCTCGGCTTTTTGTGGTAATGAGGCCGCGATCAACAAGTTGCAGGGCGGCAATTGCATCGTCTTCAAAACGGGGATGTCGGCGGCAATAGGAGGCCAAGGTAACAGCGCCACTTACAATCGGGGTATCGCCGGTAAACCCGCCCCAGTTGGTTTCATACCCCCATATTGCGACGAGAATGGAACCCGGCACGCCATATCGCCGCTCAATTGACTGGAACAATCCGGCGTTTTTCTGCAACCGACGCTTTGCGCCGGATACAAATGCGTTCACACTTGAGAAACGGCTCTTCAAGAACTGTTCAGGACTGCGATGGCGCATGCTGGATTGCGAGGCAGGTTTTGATTCAAATCGCCACGTGATGCCTGAGAGCCTCGCCTGCTTTAACGCTTGTATTCCGCGCTGGCCAACCCCGGAGGAAGACGCTTGTTTTGCCAGTTGCTGTTTGTAATTTTCAAACTGCCCTTTGCTTGTGATGCAAGAGGCCGCCCAAGTTTGGGTTGCCAACAGTGCTGAGGCAACAAACGGTACCAGAAACAGGGTGGTCCTTTTTAGTGTCATGTTACTCTTCCTCCAGTTTCGTCATCGAAGCAGAAAGCAATGCATTCGGAATATCTTCCAATTACTCCTGTACACCATAACTGATTCTCTCGCCACAGAGGTCAGAATCATTGTTATTGTCTGGGTACGCAGCTTTTGAGGAAGACGCAAACGAATTTCCTCAAACCTCGGTAATAGGTTCCGCTCGCCGAAGAGCGGATGACAAAGAATGACGAACCCCCAACCGAACTCTAAAAACCTCTTACTCTAAGATTACGCTACTGGAGTATTTCGAACCTTGCGAGAAACAGACTATCCGCCAATTTTGAAGGTAGCCGTGAATGTTGCCGAGAACCCTTCGCTGGCATTCACATCAAGATATCGGGTGTATTGTTCGTCTGTTATGTTGTTCAAGACAACGCTGTAGCGCGCAGTTTCATTGGGCTCATAACTGGCGAACAGATCAACAAGCTCGTAAGAATTTCCCTGAAGCCCGATGAGCCCACCTGTTGGTATACGATCTTGCTGTGCAACGGCAGTAACCCTGCCACCGACAGTCAATTGATCGTCCATCAATCGAAAACCCGCCGTCGCAGAGAACGCATCAGGACGAATGCTCATCAGTGCTTCCCCGGTTACAATGTCGGTTCCCCGCACGCGGCTATAGGCAAACGTGCTGAAAAAGTTTTCATACTCGTAGCTTGCTTCAATCTCCAACCCGTCGATTTCCGCTTCGGCGATATTGATGTACTGGAACTCACCGCATCCAGCAGGATTAGGTGGCGTACAAACCGGCACGCCGGGCGGAAACGGCACAAAATTAACGCCACGGACATCGCCCTCGATAAAGTCCTCTACGGTATTATCAAAGTAAATCACTTTTGCGCGGAAACGATCTCCTTCAAGAAACACACCGTCGCTTTTTATGTTCGCGCCAAATTCAAAATTCTGTGCTGTCTCCGGCCTCAAATTCGGGTTTGGAAGGAACGTAAATGGAAAGGAAGGATCATGGATGCCATTGTTAAAGACTTCCGTGATTGCCGGCGCACGGAAACCCTCTGCATATGTGCCAAAGAGTTGCAGGCCTTCAAAAGGTGTGATGCCAACCGTGATCTTTGGGGATACATTGGATCCATCGATATCCAAACCACCGCCTGAAAGGTCGAACGTGTCGAAACGAACAGCAGCAATGACTTCCAGCCAATCTTGATAATTCATCTGGTTTTGGATAAAGCCACCAAATACTGTGCGTTCACCGGATGGGGTGAATTCGTCTCCAGAACCCAGTGGATCACTTGTGCTGACACGGTCTTCAAACCCATCCACACCGAATGTGAATTGATGCTCTATTTCACCTGTTTCGAACCTGGATGTGTTGAAAACATCAAACCCAACCGTGTCGATTTCAAAAGTTCTGAAATTGCCAACCGGTATTGTTGCACTTGCTTCGAGGCGCGTTTGCTCAGTTTCCGTGTTTGAATAGTAAACGTTTGCCGAAAAATCTATCAGCGGATTATCAGGGCTCTCGAAATTCCATTTCCCGATCAGGTTGGTCGCTGTCGTGTCCGTCTCGCGGAGCGGGGCGGCAGCAAAATCGGTGTCGCTGGTGCGGTAAGAATTATCCTGATAAGAGGCAACCGCTGTAAACTCATGGCCTTCTGACGGCCGGAAATTGGCTTTGACAAGACCCGTTGCAATATCCTCTCCGGTGTCTGGAAGTTCGCGGCCGTTTCCATCCGAATAATTGTCGTCTTCACGCCAAACGATGTTACCGAGAATATCGAAATTCTCTTCCTGCGCTGCGGCAATCGCGCTCACGAGAAACCCCTCGTCATTGGTGTCATAGCCAACTTTCACGAGGCCGCCCATTCGTTCATCGGGGTTAAGGATATCTGTGGCATCAATCAGTTCAAAATTGACGACACCGCCAATGGCGCCGGAACCGAAGATTGTGGAAACGGGACCGCGCGTGATGTCCACCTGTTTTATCAGTTCCGGTTCAAGATAGAAAATACCATCTGCCCCGTGTCCAGATCTCTGAAAGTCCTGTCTTGCGCCTTCCACCAGCACGTTAACACGACCAAAATCCTGTAGACCGCGAATGTTAATCGCTGTAGCAGGATCGTTGCCATCGGTTTGCGTCTCCACTCCAGGAACGCCGCGAAAGAGTTCTCCTACGCTATCAGGCTCAAAATTATCCAGCGTTTCACTGGAGACAACACTGGTACCCGAAAGTGCGTCAATTGCCGGCTCCTCTGTTTTGGTCGAAGTGACCGAAATCCGGTCCAGCAAAAATGGTTCGTCTTCCTGCGCAAAAGCAATGCCAGTTGATAAAGCAGTTGTCGTAAGAAGAATGGTAAGTTGACGCATGAAACAAGCCCCTGTTTTTTGTTATTGGCTTGCTTATTGTCGTGATGTTCGACGCTATGGCTTGCTACTGTACCTTGATTTGCTCTGTTTATAAAACATGATATTTTAAGTCAAGTATCTGAAGCGTGCTTGCACGTTATAAATCAACAGATTGCGGTAGAATAAACTGTTTTGGGTTGGATGGTGCCTTGCCCACTTTCAAATCGCAGTTGAAAGCCTGTTTTAATATGCTGTCTTTTAAGACTTCCGCCGGTTTGCCGATGCGCAGCGCAGTGCCTTCGAGCATCAAAATAATTTTATCTGCAAACATCGCCGCGATGTTCAAATCGTGGAGGATTGATATCACGCCACCGCCATTCCGTGAAAAGTCCCGGGCAACGTTCATGATTGCCAGTTGATGCTGAATATCAAGGCTTGAAATAGGCTCATCCAGAAACAGCCAGCTCGGTTTTTTATCCTTCACCGGTTTCCAAACCTGGACCAAAACTCGAGCAAATTGGACCCGTTGTTGTTCCCCACCAGACAGTTCTTCATACTTGCGACCGCCAAAACCGGACAGGCCCACTTTTGTCAGAGCCTGTTCTGGCACATCATTGAGGTCTTTCTTGCTTGCCAATCCGCCCATGCTGACAACTTCTCTGACCGTAAATGGAAACATGACCGTACTGAATTGCGGCAACACAGCGCGGTTCATGG
Organism: Pseudomonadota bacterium; assembly: GCA_039191645.1. Lineage (GTDB taxonomy): Bacteria > Pseudomonadota > Alphaproteobacteria > Rhizobiales > Rhizobiaceae > JAALLB01. The sequence goes on from JBCCXO010000010.1 coordinate 29,271, forward strand.
CAAGTTTCCAAGCCGGGGTAACGGAGACTTCGTCATTGTTGATCGTGGCGCTTCCCGTATAGGGTATTTCACCGGCCAAAGCCCGCAGCAAACTTGTCTTTCCCGATCCATTTGGCCCAATCACCGCGGTTAACGCTCCAGCATCTGCCTCGAGCGTTATGTCGCCCACGACTTGCTTCGTACCAAGCTTCACCGATAATCCCCGGGTCGTTATCATGTCTCAAGAATCCCGCGTTTTCGAACCAAAAGCCAGATGAAAAATGGTGCGCCGGCCAGTGCTGTGATGATGCCAATTGGCATTTCTGCCGGCGCCACGATTGTGCGGGCGATCATATCTGCAAAAATCATCAGACATGCACCAAGTATTGCCGACGCAGGGATGAGGTAGCGGTTGTCAGGACCGATCAACAGGCGGAGCAGGTGTGGGACAACAATGCCGACGAAACCAATGCCTCCACTTACAGCCACTGCAGCGCCGGTTGCAGCAGCGGTGACGGTAATTGCCGCGTTCTTCAGCTTTTGCACCGGAATGCCCAGGTGGAATGCGGTCGCTTCTCCCAGCGCCATTGCATTGAGACCGGTCGCAAGAAACGGTAGCGTTGCCATCGACAGCACGATGATCGATCCAGAAGCAAAAATTTTGGGCCATGTTGCGCCAGCGAGCGAGCCAAGGCTCCAAAATGTTAGATCTCTTAGTTGTTGATCATCTGCAAGAAAAATAAGAACTCCAGTCAAAGCAAATGCAAACGCTTGCAGGGCAATTCCGGCAAGAAGCATCGTTACGATGGATGTACGACCGTTGCGCGTCGAGATGCGATATAGCAAAAAAGTGACGATCAAGGCGCCGAGGAAAGACATCACCGGTAGCGCAAACAATCCTAACGTAATGGAGATGAAAGAGAGACTGGCCCCGCCTAAAACGATCATTAAGACAGCTCCGAAACTGGCACCTGCTGAAATTCCAATCAGTCCCGGATCCGCTAAGGGATTGCGAAACAAGGATTGCAAAATTGCGCCTGACACTGCCAGGGCTGCTCCGATCAACGTGCCCAGAAACAACCTTGGCAAGCGAATGTCGAACAGGATGATTCGATCTCTTGCCCCGCTGGTGTCATTTGGTGAGGTGAAAGCAGACAACGCGTCGGAAAGTGAAATCTGGGCAGCGCCGATGTTCAGACTTATCACTGCAATTACCAGATAAAAGACAAGTAGAAACGCTATGGTCAGCCGTGCAATTGCCCTTCGGTCACCAGGCAAGGGGGCGTTGCGCGCTCCAGTTGCAGGACGCGCAGTAGACTCACTGAATTCTGTCATCAATCAATTGTTGCGATTCAGGTTCTCGGACAACTCAAGAACCGCCTCGGCAGTTCTTGGCCCAAAGCCTAGCATGAACAAACCATCCATGCGAACAATGTTCTTGGTTTTTCCCGCAGGCGTGGTTGCAATTGCCGGATGAGACAAGACTTCACTATCTGTCAGTCCATGATTACCCCGAGGTTTCATCATCAAAACGACGTCTGGTTGGGCGCTGATGACTGCCTCATCGTTGATCTGGCGATAGCCGCTGAAACTGGAAACAATGTTTTCGCCGCCCGCCAGGTTGATGATGCCATCCGCTGCGGTATCTGTCCCGGATGCGAGCAGTTTTCCACCCTGCACCGAGAGAACAAACAATACTTTCTTCTTTTCAGAATTTGTTTTTATCCGTTCTGAAATTTTAGCCAAAGCCGCAGATGTTGAGGTGGCCAGCGCATTCGCTTTCGCTTCGACGTTCATGGCTTTGCCGACAGCCAGGATCTTCTTGCGGATATTTTCGTCAGTATACCCTTCGGGAACGAAGACGATGGGTACGCCTGCGGCTTTTAGCGTTTCGATTGTTTCGGGTGGTCCACTGCCTTCCAGTGCCAAAATCAAGTCGGGATCTACCGACAACACGCCCTCCGGCGAAAGCCGACGAATGTATCCGACATCAGGAAGGGCAAAAGCTTCTTTGGGGAAAACACTGGTCGTGTCTCTGGCGATCAGACGCTCACTCTCGCCCAGAGCATAAATGATTTCGGTGAGAGAGCCGCCGATGGAAACGACGCGGGTGTAATTCTGATTTTCGCTGCTGTTGGCCTTTGGGCTTCCGAAAAAGCTGATAGAAATTAGCAATGCAGCAGCAAACAAGCTCACGTAAAAACCACAGAAGATGAATGCTCTTTTTGAATATACTGTGTATATGGCGTTGATATCCATTTCTTCGTCCTCAATTTCCTGGGTGCAGTAGGCTAGCAGACTCATTTGTTGAGAATGAGTTTACCCTGCTTCGTGATGCGCAAACGGTAGAGCAAATTGTCGTGCTCAATGCCGATCTCGCGCGCCGACCCAAACAATTGCCGAGACGAGATGGTCGGAATTTTCACTGGCGATTCCGTCGTATCACTTTGCAAAACGGTTTTTTCCGAAGACCGGTTTTTATCCTCAAAACTCTTTTCACTACACATGCTAAGCCGCGCTCTATCTGGCTGTCGAGCCTGCTCACCGCAGGCCTGGCAGCACTTGTATTAAAATTCAAACTTGACTCACATTATCAGCTTTTATAGGAAATTCAATACTAGACTTTGAAAGTCAAGTTATGATTGTTTGATGAATGGATGCGAGCGAGCCCTGTGCCTGCGTGTGTACCTTTCATTTGTGTTAGCGGAGCTTGGTGTGATCGTTTTTAAGCGAACCTTTGTTGGTTTTATCGCAGGTATGTTTCTTCTCCCGCCTTTGATGGGAGCAAGTGCAGTTCAGGCGTCTGATGCGATCCCATCGGAATTCAACACATTCAAGGTTCATGAGTTCCAGTTACCGGAGATGACATGTGAAGACATGGAGGGAATTCTCTTCAATGACGTTTCGGCCTGCAACCGTTATGAATTTGGTGCTTTGCTGTATGCAGCTAGCCTTCAACTCACAAACAAAACAAACACCCAATTTCTTAACCAGCAGGTGCTGCAATGATTGAATTGATCAATCCGATACTAAATTTCGTTGAGCTAGGCGGACCGGTTGTCGCCGTTTTGCTTTTTCTTTCCCTGGGCGCGGTGCTTTTGATCGGAATAAAGGCGATCACATTTTTCATCAGAGGCGTTGGAAAGCACGGGAATGCCACCAAAGCTGTGGCGCTGTGGAAGAAACGCAACAGACCCAAGGCGATGAACCGTCTGAGGGGCACGAAAAGTGCTTTGGAGAAAACACTTCTTGTCTCAATGGAGCGGATAAACCGCGGCAAAATGTACAAGGAAGACATTGAGGATGAAGTGGCTAGCGTTGCAATTCGTGAACTTCATGAGCTTCAACGGGGCTTGCGTACGCTGGAAGCGATCGCACAGATTGCTCCCCTGCTTGGATTGTTTGGAACCGTGCTTGGGATGATTGACGCCTTTCAGAAGCTGCAATCAGCAGGCAACTCCGTCGATCCCTCCATTTTGGCAGGCGGAATCTGGGTTGCCCTTCTTACAACCGCAGCTGGTCTTGCCGTTGCTATGCCGGTCTCGCTCGTGCTCACCTGGTTTGAGACACGGGTCGAAGACGAACGTGTGGCAATCCAGACCATGAACGCGGATTTAATAAATAAACATATGACCTTCGAACAAAAACCATTGGATGCGGAACAAGGCGAACCAGGAGGAGCCTATGCGCATTGATTTTGTCCTTTGATGAAGGAAAGTATACATTGGTCACCTGGCCACCCAACAGTGTGTTAAAGGTGGCCGCTGGGAGACCGAATCGATCTTCCAGAGTCCCGTTAGGGATCAATAAAAGTTTGCAGAAAGGAAAAACAACAACATGTTTTTAGCTATGAACCGCTTCAAAGTTAACGGCGGACACGAAGAAGACTTCGAGAATGTCTGGAAAGGCCGGGATTCTTCACTGAATGAGATGAAAGGTTTTGTAGAATTTCATCTCATGCGTGGGGCCTACCATGAAGAGGAGGATTATACGCTGTTTGCATCGCATACCATCTGGAAAACCGAGGAAGACTTTATCGCCTGGACAAAATCCCAAAATTTTAGAGATGCCCACAAGAATGCTGGTAACAATTCTGGCATGTATCAGGGACATCCGCAGTTTGAAGGCTTCAACGCTGTAGACGGAGCGTAAAACGCGCCGCATAAACTTAGGTGTAACGACAATGGCTTGTAATAATCCTAATACACAAGGTTATTTGATTGGCGAGTGTGGCTTCGATGAAGCCACACAAAAGCTTTTACACCTTTCCAGATTTTACTTTATCTCTTATGCCAGCGGGGAAATGCCGGATTGTCATGCCGCAGTAGATATCTGTACAGAGGATTTCGGCCAGCGATACTCTGTAGAGATTGCAATCGGTCTGCTTTGCATCTTGGGGGCGATGCGAAAGAGCAGAAAGACAATTTTCAGGTTCAACAACACAGCCTGCCCAAAGTGCAGAAATCGGGTTTCGGATTGCGAGCGACTGCTTTTTCTTACTCTTCAAAACTACAGAAACGGGCAATACAGCAGAGCATATGTGACGGCGATGATGCTTTGCGAAGGGCATGATACGACGCATCTGCTCAGAGAAATTGGCCGTCTGAAAAACTTTCTGGAAAAGGCAGAAAGTAATAGAAAAAAAATTTCCTAGAAAACTTGATTTGTTTAGTATAGTTTATTGGATAATTTTTAACAAAATCGGACGAAATACGCGAATGGGCCCTAAGAAAAATGCTGGCACGATTGATTTGTTTGAAATCATGGCGGCAGGTTTGGATTGCTGTGGACAATCGCCGATCGATTTCAGCCAACCTACAGCAGACAGGCAAAGATATGCGTCTCACCAAACAGACCAATTACGGCATCCGGATCATGATGTATTGCGCAGCAAACCAGGGCAATTTGAGTCAGATACCTGACATAGCCAGGGCATATGGCATTTCAGAACCTTTTTTGTTCAAGATCCTAAGACCGCTTACCGAAAACGGGTTGGTCAAATCGCTGAGGGGGCGAAAAGGCGGCATAAGACTGGCACGCAATGCTGATGATATTCGTTTGTCCGAAATTGTTCGGGCAACAGAAGATAATTTTGAAATGGCTGAATGTTTCAGAAGTGAAATCACAGAGTGCCCTCTGGTGGATTCTTGCGAACTCAACTCTGCCCTGCGAGAGGCTCTCGCCGCATTCTTCACGGTTCTCGACAAGTACACCGTCCAGGATTTAGCCATTAATCGCTACCGCATCGACAAGCTTTTGGGCATTGAACTGGATGAAGACACCGTCAAACCGTAAGCAGACTGGATGAAAAACTGTGTTTAGGGACGCAGTACGGTGTTTACATGATTGTCAAAGGCAATGCCCGAATACTGCTGTTTTTTCTGAGATAGAACAGAGCCTGCAATCCCAGTGGCTGTCGTGTATAGAAATCCATTCTTATCGTTCGATATGCCAAAGCTTTGAGGTTTTTGAACAACGTGAACAAGACTTTTCGTATCCATTGAGTAGATCGCGACCTTGTTGCCTTTGGGCAACGTAATTGCGGCCTGTTTTGTATGAAGGTTGAGTGCGACAGAACCTACGTAGTTTGCAAATGCTCGCAGTTCCTTCTTCGGCGTGTTCCACAACGTCAGTTGTTCACCCATTTCGACAGATCCTATCAAAGGCGGTGTGTTTGTTTTACTGCCTTCATATTGGCATCCAAAGACGATTTTCCCGGTTTGTGAAACATCCATGTGTCGAATGGACAGTTTTTGGTAGGCATTGGGTAATCCATGTCTTTCAATCAAGGCCCCGGATTCAAGGTCTATGAAAGTCAGCGACGATTGCATCTGCGGAATATTGAGCTTGGCTCTCCCGAAATCAGGATGGGTTTCTATGCCTCCGTTTGCGACAATGAGTATGTTTTCTTGAGGATGTAAGAGGATTTCGTGCGGGCCGATGCCGTAACTGGAAAACTCGCCGATGCGCTTGAAGCTGTCGGTTGCATCATAGATTCCGATTACACCAACGGCGTTCTCAAAATCATTCTCCGATGCGTAAAGCAGTTTTCCATCTTTGGAAAATACGCCATGTCCGTAGAAATGACGATTTGGCGGCGTTGCTATGGCCAAAGGCGCTTTTTTATTCGTAACATCAAAAACGAGCGCAAAATTGCCGGGTCGCCGAGCGAAAACCACACCCTTGTGTCCGTCCGCACTAAACGCAATGTCATGCCCACGCGTTGGCAGTGACAACCGGGTGATTTCATCCCCATATTCGCCAAACAGCAACAAGCCGTAAGATCCATCTTCACTTCGGATGGCAGATGCAAAAACAGTTTCAGAAGTAACCAAAGCAGCGTGTGAAGGCTTTGACAAAACCGATGTGAAGGCTGCGCCTGCGGATAAAAGAAAGCTTCTTCTGTCAAGGGAGTGGACGGGTGACATCAATCACCATCTGAAAAAGAGAAACCAGAGGAGAGGCCAGCAGCACTGGCAAAATCTTGGTCAAGCGTTTGTATGGCAAATCCAATGGAAACCCGCAGATAGGAAAGACGATCTCTCTGCTCCGGTTGGAGGATCGCTTCTCCAATGGGTTCTGATATCGTTTTCGCTGCTCGCTCTGCGTTTTCGAGTTCGAAAATCACATTATCCAGAATAGGCTTGTCTGCCTGTTCCAGAAGATTTTCTGCGCCAGACACCAGCAGGAGATTTTTCACAGCCACAATGTTGTTGTGGATCATATTCATCGTGTTTTCTGAGCGCCGGAAGATGGCCACTCTCGGTCTGTCTTTTGATGCTTCGGACCTCAAGAATGCGCCAATGCGAATATCTCTGATGCTTTCAAGGGCATGAACTGTGGTACCTAAAAGTTCATTCACCGCTTCACGGGGTGTTCTGAGAATTGCGTTCTGCGGTCCTGGACTGGTCCAAATTTCGGTTGCAGAGGCATCTTGTCTCCATCCTTGCGACAACAATGCAGCTATACCAGCAAGATTTTGGGACACAGTATAGGCATAGGCACAACGAAACTCATCCCCGGACGCAAGTCCTTCAGACCCTGTTCCAAACAGCAGGAATTCGAGCGCACCAAGGCCTTGCACGGCAACACTTTTCCCTGTTAAGCGGCTCAACGCAACTGCGCTTTCATCTTGTTTTGCAAGAATGCGTTGGACCTGCTTCAACCCGGTGCTTTTCCGGTCTGGATAAAAAAGAATGCGTTCGAACCGGTTGTTTTCTGAAACGGGACCAAACCGGATCAACTCGATTCCAGCCCAGGCTTTTGCCGTACCCGTAAACGTTTCCTTTGCGCGGTTTAAGGATTCAACGCTGGGGGCTTCACAAAGATCTTTTGTATCGCGAATGAGTTCTTTTGTTGAGTTGTGAAACGTCTCATAGCCTGGTCTGACAAACTGACTGACCGCTTTTTGCATCACCTCAATCACGATTGGGTCTGCGGGTTGAGCAACGACGGGGCCGCAGAAGAACGCAATCAGAAATGCCACTATCATATGTTTACGCATCACAAAGACTCCAAAAAGCGTATCAACGCCTGACGATCTCGTTTTTCCAAATCCCGAAATTTGTCACGGGTGTCTTGTGCCTCGCCCCCATGCCACAATATCGCCTCGGTTAAATTCCGCGCACGTCCATCGTGCAGGAAGAAGGTGTGACCATTCACCGTTTCCGTCAAGCCGATACCCCACAAAGGAGGCGTACGCCATTCGCGGCCATTTGCGCGCCCAACTGGTTGATTATCCGCCAACCCCTCACCCATATCGTGCAGGAGAAAATCTGAATATGGCCATATCAGTTGAAAGGCATGTTCTTTGATTTTGGCATCACGCCGTGTAACAAATTTAGGATTGTGGCAAGCAGCACAACCCAGTTCGTAAAACAGTTTTTTACCTGCCAGCACTTGAGTGTCCGAAACATCCCGTCGGGCCGGCACTGCGAGGTTGGCAACATAGAAAGATACAAGGTCAAGAATCGGATCGGGTGTCTCCGTGTCCCCCAAACGCGGCTGTACACCGTTCGCCATAGACAAACACTTTGTCTGCGAAATCGTGCAATCGCCGTAGTGCTGTGCATTCAAAGGTGATGACAACCCTATATCTCCGTTGAAAGCGTCTGCATTTTGGGAAGACAAGCTGGGTTGTGATGCCTTCCAGCCAAACCGACCCAAGACGATTTTTCCGGTTTCCGGGTCTCGCACCTTTGATGCTTTCCCGGAAATACCGTCTTTGTTGTCGTCCGCTTCGTCTGCCAGTTTCAGAATATCCGCTGGATGAATTGCTTCTATCAGGCCGAGCCCAATCATCGGTTGGGCTATTCTCGGCGAAAGCGTCACACCTTCTTCAAGCGGGCCGTGAGAAAGGTTGCGAATGCTGTATGCAGGTTTGCGAAGCTTAACAATTTCACCACCGTTGAGCGCGACTTCAAATTCGCTGTACTCAATCCCCATCTTCCCCTCAGCTTCCAGTCCTTGAACAGCAAGATCCTGAAGTTGGCCGCCATAGGTGGTATCGGGGAAGTTTTGGGCCTTAAATTCAGCAATCGCCTGGAATTCCGCAGCCGTACTGGCCGGGCGCGCAAGGCGCAGGAGCATGGATGTCGCATCCCTATCACCTTCTGGTGGGTGTCCGCGGCCATCTTTTAGATGGCAACTTTGGCAAGATCTCGCGTTAAACAAGGGCCCCAAACCATCTGAGGCATGATTTGAGGAGGGCGATGAAACCCACACTTTTCTAAAAAGGGCATTCCCAAGCAGAAACTCCTGTTGTTGCTCAAAACTTAAGTTCTGGGAAGGATTTGAAAATGCGTTTCGATTGACTTTCTTAAAGGATGTAGCGGCACCTCCCTGACGCGTTTCAAATCTCTCTGCTTTTGAAAAATCTGTCGTGGGCTTTGTGACCGTTTCAACCCTTTTCAGGTCTTTTGGCGAAAGGTCATTTCGAACCACATGTTCGACGTTCACCGCAACTGTAAAAACTGCGGTGAGCAATGTCATGGCCGAGATAAGAACCTTCATTCCTTTCTCCCTTAGTCTCGTTTCCGAGACTACATCACTGGGTAGAAAACTCTATAGCCTTGGTGATGAAAATTCCGAGAGTGTGATTGTCTACACCACCATCTTCGGTGAACAGATAGCCGACATTCCAATCAATGTCGTTTTGATCAACATAACCGACAGATGCCTGGAACAATGCGTCGTCAATGTCAGGACCGCCTACCACGTCTGTGTCACGCAGCGTGCCGGCAACATCGAGATGCCACGGACCGTTGGCCACTGTCAGGCCTGCCGTAACGTAGTCGACATCATCTGCGCCGCCACCAAAATTGTTAAACGTAGCGTATTCGAAGTTGAATGTAGCGCTTAGCTCTTCACCCAAATCAACTTCCTGAACAAAGCCAGCTGCAATCCCTTCTTCATCGAACAGGTCACCCTGTCCAGCAGACAGGTGGCGATAGGCCAAATGCCATGCAAATCCCGGTAAGTCAGGAAGCTCTTCCCCGTCCAGTGAGATGGCAAAGTTATCCAGGTCTTCCGTATTGCCTGCCCCACCATCGGTAATGTCGGTCTGACCACGCCGGGTAATGATGGAGTCTGACAAAAATGTCGTATCGGCGAAGAAGACACTCGCGCCAAATGTTACCGCGCCGAAGGCAGCACCGTCGAATGTATGGTTGAGGCCAAATCCGATGAATTCCGAAAGCTCATAGTCTTCTGCAAAATCCACGCCGTAAATTCCCGGGGTAATATCCCATGCAGTACCGAAACCTGGGCCAATCTTACCAGCAACGACATTTGTATCTTCTGAAAAGTTGACCTGAACTTCCAGCACTTCGACAAAAACACCATGGTCATCAAAGAACCGATCGTCGCCCGGGCCCGGATCTTGCACAGGTTCAGCGATAATCGCGGTATTGATCTGGAACGTTTCATTCAGGATCAGCGATACAGCAAGCTCAAGGTATGCAAATGTGTCATTCAGTTCCGCATCCGGATCATCAGAATCATACGTGTAATCGTTCTGCAGTTCCCAAATGAACTCACCTTCCAGATAAGGGTAAGTCACCACCTCATCGGCAGCGGGTGCTGTGTCTTGAAGCGTCGGGTCCGCCCCGTGAGCTAATCCGATATTACTCAACAAACCGCAGGTTAATGCAGTTCCTAACAGTAGTTTTTTCATTGTTTTTCCTTCAAGAAAAAGCCCTCTCGTCCACCCGTTGAAAGGCGCACAGATTGCAAATTTTTATTTAACGATTACATCAGCTGGCTGTTTTAAAGCTTGCTCTGCAAATAGATTAGCGGATTTCCAATCAGAATCCGTGCTGCTATTCATCTGCAATATTTAATCCAGTGTCAACCGGCACTGACTGTATTATTCGAATACCGCTTCAGGATTATCCAAGCTGTCTGAACCTTCAAATTCGATGGCACCCAGATCCAGCAGGCTGACCACGCGCTCGATGGAACGCGTCTGGTCGACAAGCGCGTCGATTGCCGCTTGAACGGTTGCATTGCCTTCTGCGTTACCCTCAGCAATCATTTGATCATAAGATTCAATAGAAACAGCCCTATTTGCCATCTTTTGCATCTTGCCTACCGTCGCTTCAAGCTTTCCCTTGAGCTCGGAATTAAGGCTTTCATCCTTTGATGCTACCATGTCCGCAAGCGATGGTCCGCTAACGGTTGAACCGTCAATACGCTTGTAAGAACCCAGGTATACGTTTTGAATGCCGACCTGATCATATAAATGTGAGTTGTGCGTATTGTCGGCAAAACAGTCATGCTCCTCTTCAGGATCATGGAGCAAAAGACCGAGTTTCATCCGTTCGCCTGCAAGTTCGCCGTATGACAGGGAGCCCATGCCAGTCAAAATCGTGGAAATTCCGTTGTTCGGATTGTCCATCACTGCCTTGCGGGCCTCGCCATCTGCCGTCCAATTGCCGACCATTTCCTCCAGATCAGAGATCAGCAACTTGGAGGCCGCGCGCAGGTAGTCACCGCGACGGTCACAATTCCCATTGGTACAGTTTGCCGTATCAAAATCCGTGTGAGAACGATCGCCAGCGCCTGTCTCTGTTCCGTTCAAGTCCTGCCCCCAAAGCAGAAACTCGATGGCGTGATAGCCAGTCGTGACGTTTGCTTCTATATCACCGGCCTCATTGAGATTTTGAATGAGTTCGGGAGTAATCGTCGCGGCATCGACTTTCTCACCGTTGATGGTGATTGAGGCATTTGCAATAAGGTTGGCAGTGTAAAGTGTGTTTTCATCACTCTCTGTTCCATAGCTCGCATCAACATAGTCAATCAGGCCTTCATCCAGGGGCCATGCATTCACACGCCCTTCCCAATCATCAACAATTGCATTGCCGAATCGATAGGCCTCGGTTTGCTGATAAGGTACCCGTGCAGCCAACCAAGCAGCTTTTGCGGCGCGATGGGTTTCAGCTGTTGGTGCAGCTAGGAAAGCCTCAATGGCGGTGTCCAACGCCCGTGCAGTTGTTAAGGAATCTTCATATTTGGCCAGCGCTATATCCGCATAGTTCTCAACAACAGCATCCGCTGTTACTTCCGCATTTGCCATTGTTGGCAACGCGACCGTCAAGAGCATTGTCATGGTGAGGGTTTTAATACGCGACATTAGGTTCTCCGTAGCTTTGGCGTGTTGTTTGTTCTTAGCATTGTAAGTCCGGCGATTTGCAATCTGAAACCATTCTTGATGCTTGTAACCTTTTTGTTTGATGATCGATGGGAGCGTTCACTCCCAGCATCTCATGGGTGACACTAATAGCTATATTTAAACAGGAGTCAAACAGTATAGTTTCTAACAATTCTAATCTTGCTCTTGACCATTGATTTGTATTTTTAACTGTCACTTTTTGGTACAAGTAAATTGGCTTTTTTACAACTTTTAGGTTTTTTTGATTCAGAATCCAAAAGAGACATGCGCACGTACGTCTAAGCACTAAACAAAGCATTTGAACTCAGTTTCGATGACCTAACTGCGGCTCGTACAAATATCATGTGCCGCCGCAATTCTGTTCTTTCCAGATTAAAAGAAGTTCTATGTAAGCGAGCCCTGCTTGCCATTCTTGGATTCATTACGCCATTTGTAATAAGTCGTGTCAGTGACACCCGCTTTACGACAGGCGGTGTGTAGCCTGATGCCATTCTTGCGATGGGTTTCAATTTCTTGAAGAATTCGAACCATGTCCGAGTTGGAAAAACGTCTGTGCGACATTCTTTTTGCTTCCTCCTGTTGCATCTATTTGCACTCATACGAGATTGGTGTTGATCTAAAATCCGGCTTTTGACCGTTCCGTATGCGGACAACGTCATCCAAAACCTGAGCCAGTTCATGGATCGTATCTGCAAGCTGGCTGTGACCAGCTTTCCGAAAATCATATTCCAAATCGTCGAAGACCGTCTCCTCCACGTTGTCCTTCAACGCAGATGCCATCGCTTGTGCGGCTGATCTTATGATCGGGCTTGGCGATCGTTGCATTTGCATCAGATGGCTTGTTTTCCTGATGTGATCCCGTGCCTCTTGCAGGGAAGATTGTACCAGTTCTTGAACTTGCATTGTCTTGTACCCCACAACGTCTATTGCATTTCAGCGGCGATGCGCTCCGCCTCTTCCGGGGTAAGACGCGGCGGATGCCACCCTCGCCCAGGTGCCGCATCAAGCAGTCTTTTGGTGTAATCATGTTTGGGTCGATTAAAGACGTCATCTGCCGTCCCAAGTTCAACCATAATGCCTTTTTCCATGACGGTTATGTAGTCTGATATCTGAGCTGCAACACGAAGATCGTGGGTGATGAAGATGATGGCTACGTTCAGCCTCTTTTGGAGGTCATTCATGAGTCGCAGCACTTGTTTCTGCACAGAAAGGTCGAGCGCGGAGACAGACTCATCAGCGATGACGACATCAGGTTCCATCGCCAAGGCTCTGGCGATCCCTATTCTTTGTCTTTGGCCACCCGAAAAATTGCGAGGGCTACGGTGGTATGCCTCAGGTTTCAACCCTACAAGTTCCAGCATATCCAATGCTTTTTGCTTGGCGCTACCATCTACCGTTCCCGCCAATTCAGCCGACCGGGTAATCATTGCACCAACTGTTTGGCTGGGATTAAGGGACCCATACGGATCCTGAAAGATCATTTGTATATTTTTCCGGGCCTCATCCAATGATCTTCCCTGAAGTGCCAAAAAGTCTCGGTTGTTGATGAAAATCGCGCCTGATGTTGGCTCCACTAAGCGGATTAGAGCTTTGGCAAGCGTGGACTTTCCAGAACCGCTTTCACCCACAACGCCGAGGGTTTCTCCTGAGCGAAGCACAAAATTTGCGTCATTCAACGCATGAACCTGCTTTTCGCCTGATCCGTAAATCTTATGGATACCTTCGGCTCTGACCAAAGGCTCATCATTTCGCTTTGTATTGGGTGAACGCGTCGTTTCCAGGAGCGGCATCGCATCCACCAGAAGTTTGGTATAGTTCTTTTTCGGCTTTAGGAGGATTTGTTTGGTTGTGCCTTGCTCTACTATTTTGCCTTTGTGCATCACCGCCACTCGATCAGCGACCTCCGCCACAACGCCAAAATCGTGGGTGATGAAAATCGTCGCGTTATCGTAGACTTCCTTCAGCTCATTAATCAGGAATAATATTTCTTTCTGAGTGGTAACATCGAGCGCTGTTGTCGGCTCATCGGCAATCAGAATATCGGGCTTGCAGGCCAGTGCCATCGCAATCACAACCCGTTGGCTTTGCCCCCCTGAAACCTGGTGCGGGTAGCTTGCATAGATGCGCTCTGGTGACGGAAGCTTCATCTGCTCAAACAGCGTCAGTGTTTCCTTTTTACGATCCTGTTTTTGAATGTCAGGCCGGTGTAAGCGAAATACCTCATCCACTTGCGCGCCAATCTTGATCGCAGGGTTAAGCGCCGCCATGGGCTCTTGATAAATCATGGAAATGCGATCGCCCCGCATCGCATTAAGTTGCTGTTTGGAAAACTTGAGAACGTCTTCATTGTTGAATAATACCTGACCAGAAGAAATGTTCAGACGCGGTGGTACGTCGTTCATAATTGCACTGGTCATGACTGATTTACCGGAACCGCTTTCCCCGACGATGCAGAAAACCTCACCCTTTTTCAGGGTAAGACTGATGTCCTCAACGGCATATTTACGGTCGCCGCCCTTTGGCAGGTCGATCGACAGATTTTTGATGTCCAAGATGGTTTTCTTGCTAGAATTTGCGCTGGGCATAATTCCCATCCTCCCTAGACCTATCGGTCTGACTTTTTCTGGGTTTGTTGCTGGGTAAGTCACCGTTGGGATAAGAACGGTTTTGTGCCTGGCTAATCCGGTTCAGCGCACCCGGTCCACGCACAGGGATGCTGAAGCAAGATTATTTCTTGACTCAAATAGTCAGGATTAAATTATATAACCTGACTGTTTATGTCAACAATAAAGAGTGATATGCGCAAAAACGTGCATGCAAATGGCCAGACATTTTGTTGGCCTAAGGATCAATGATTCTTGACATTTTTTATCATATAAAATTAAACGACATCCATTGTTTGACTAAATTAGTATGGTTCAGGAGATCGTCATGTTCAAATCGACTGCAAAGTTATCGTTAGCGCTGCTTGCATCCACCTCAATCGTGGCATTTGCAAACGCTGCAGATGTTTACGGTCCGTATCCAATCACGGAGAAAAGCTACTCTGGTGATAAGACAAATTCAGTGTCTTACTCCGGTCAGATTGCCCGCCACGTGCTTGAAAACAGTATCAAAAAGCTCGCGGGTCAAGGCGATGGCGGCGGAAATGCAAAAGCATTGGAAGCCCAAATGCTTTCTTACTTCAATGGATCTGACGAAGATCTTCCGATCATTGCTCCTGCTGGTAAAGATGGATTTCCAATCAAGCAGAAGACCGTAAACGAAATTTCTTCCGGCAAGAACATTTCCGGCAAGTTTTATGAAGGCGCAATGCCTGCCTGGCCCGGTAACAAGACCGGAAAAGAAGTCGTTCTCAGCATGATCAAACATGCCGCAAAATCCAATGGCGGTTTTGATGCAGAGAACGGTTATGATTGGGCCCAGTTGATTTCAAAATTCACGATGGGTGCAATGGCCTACAATCAAGCCGTCGACAACTACCTCGATGAAAAACTCACGGCTGACAACAAACCAAACAACAAGCCTTACAAAGATGGTGCACATTACACCGGTAAGGAACACTCATGGGATGAGGGGTTCGGATATTGGGGTGCAGCGGCTCACAGCATGGGTCTCACTGCAGATCAGAACTACGGCATCAACAAGCAAAAAGACTTGGCATCTGCTGACGCGAATGGCGACGGGGTCGTGGATCTTAAAACCGAAATGGTCTTTGGTCCGGCATACTATGCTGCAGCATTTGATCGTTCAGGCACAAAGAGCACTTCTTATGTACAAAACATTATGGGTGCATATCTAGAGGGTCGCAAACTGATCACATCTGCTGATGGTGCCGCCCTCAGTGATGAGCAACGCAGCAAGTTGCAAGGGTATGCAGCTACCGTTGAATCAAACTGGGAGAAAGTACTGGCCGAGGCAGTGTTTAAATATGCCGGGTCTGTATACAAAGACATCAAAAAGATTGGCAATGCTGCAAACGATGAGGAAAAGGCGAAGGCCTACCGCGCCTATGCCAAGCATTGGGGCGAACTTAAAGGGTTTGCCATGGCACTGCAGACCGGGAAAAACAATCTTGGTGCAACTGCTGTTAAGCTGAACAAGTTAACCGGCTTTGGCCCTGTTACACTGGATTTCTCCTATGTAACCGGCATTGCTGAGGATGGCAGTTTTGAAAGAAAGCGGAGATTGAATTGGAGTGACTATCAGTTACAAATGCTTCAAATTCAAAAGCTGATGGTCGACGCGTTTGGTGTAAAGGCAAAAGACAATGACGCTACGTCTGATCTTGCTGCTCTTTCCGCCAAGATTGACGCGGATGAAAACGCGGAAACGGACTAATCGTTCGATAGGGCGGCATATTTTGTGCCGCCCATTCCTTCTTGGGGTCTAATATGGAGCTCATCAATCAGCTCATAGATTTCTTTTCTGATTTCGCGGATCCAAAAAAACGGGTCTTTGTCGGATACTTGTTCCTGTCCGTTCTCATTGCATTTGTATGGCTGTTGTTGTTTCGGGGAAATGGGTTGAAAGACGCGGTGGGCCGGATTTTCAACAAAAAGATTTTTTTCTCAAAATCAGCGATTGCGGACTACAAACTGTTCATCATCAATCAGGGCATTGCAACACTGATCTCACCTTTGCTTTTGACCCAGTTGGCAATCGCAACTGCAATCTACTTTGCACTTCACGACCAGAGTTTCCTCGCGCAAGGACACTTTGAATACATTCATTCCGGTGTGATTGTTACGTTATTTTCGGTCACCATGTTTGTCGTTGATGATCTGACAAAATATCTGGTTCACCGATGGATGCATCGTATTCCGCTGCTGTGGGCAATTCATAAAGTGCACCACTCCGCAGAAACACTTACGCCTATTACCGTTTATCGGGTTCACCCGCTTGAAGGTGTTCTGTACGCGTCGCGCAGCGCTGTGGCACAAGGGATCACGCTTCCGATCTTCATTTTTTTATTTGGCGGCGCAGTTGATCTTTATACCGTACTTGGCGTCAATGTGATTGTGTTTGTGTTCCATGTAACCGGATCAAATTTACGCCATTCCCACATCGATATTCGATATTGGCCGTGGCTTGAGAAATTTCTGATCTCCCCGGCTCAGCATCAGTTACATCACTCCGTTGCTGAAGAACACCATGATAAAAATTTTGGTGCAGCCTTGGCCATCTGGGACTGGATGTTTGGCACGCTTCATTTGTCAGAGAAAGAAAAAGACCTAACGTTCGGCCTTGATCCCTCTGAAGCGTCACCTGCGACCGGATTAAAGTCGCTTTACATGGGGCCACTGGTGGAAATTTTTCTGATCCTTCGGGATCGGATCCGACAAGGTGTCATGATCAGCAAGCGAATGATTTCATTTGTCAGGAAAGCCCCGAGCAACTTTCGATAGTACTGGGTGACAAGTCATCCGGCGATTTTAAGGAACTCGGTGCATACCCATGCCCGAACCAATGGTGAGAGGCTAACCGCGTGCTTCCTTAACGAGTTCAATTAAACGGGTTTTGATTTCACCAGAATCCGTCATCGGAGGATTAAACCAAAGCCTTGTCCGTTTTTCATCAGATACAAGGTCCATGCCTTCCATGTCGAGGGTTGCCATACGCCAGTTCCCGGGCGGTTCATCCAACAGCTTCTCAGCATAAAGTTTGATAGCATCTGCGTGGTCGTCATTCATATGATCAACCACTCGCCGCTCATACGCGCGCAGTTCTTGGTTCGTCTTCGTCAGAATGTCATTGCCAGAAACCGTGTGCCTTTGTTGATCGACGGATACGATTACGTCTCTTGGAATGTACCTGACCAAGCTCGATCCGTTTGGAATTTTGTGGTTGCTCCCGATGAAACGTGCCTCTGCAAAGGGTCTGGCATCGTCTTCAATAAACTCAAGGCGACCTCGAATGAACGCTTTTGGATTATCACCGATTTCGAGGTTTGAAACTTCCAATTCTTCGGAACGCACACCCGATGTCACCGCTTCGTCCAAACACAGGATAGGGACCCCGCTGAGATCTGAAATATAAGAGACTGTGATCGTGGTTTCTTCCGACGAGCCGCGTGACATACAGCGAAGGGTTGCAGTATCTCCAACCCGCAATATCCCCTTCGCGATATTCTCGGGATTATCAGCTTCCTGTTGAATTTTATAGGTATGGTTCACTCGCAACCTTTCATTTTGGTTCTATCAGATCAGCCTTAAGCATCACTGCGTTTGTAGACTTGATGTTCATCTTCTACCAATCCGATTTTCCAATAACCGGAGATGTAGGTGTGTTTGCGTTCAATCATCATGTCGTTGTTCAGAAAATTTCGCAGCTCACGGATAACGCCACTTTCTCCCGCAACACAGGTTTGAACAACACCGGGCGGCCAGTCCAGATTTTGAACAAAGTCCAATTGCTTTTTTGAATGCACCAAAGGATCAGGCGATACTAGCCAATGTATTTCAATGCCGTTTGGCGCCTTGATCGATTGCTTATCCTCAACACTCAAGACTTCAAAGATCGCGATGCCTTCCGCATCTCTTGGCATCGCTTCCAACGTTGCGCAGGCAACCGGGAGGGCCGACATATCTGCTGCGATCAAATACCAGTCCGCGTAAAACTCCGTCAGTTTTGCTTTCCCGGGTCCGGCAAACCCACAGAAACTGCCTGGTTTCGCATTCATCGCCCATTTCGATGCTGGACCATTTTCGCCATGCGCTACAAAATCGATGTCCATTTCCAGCGGGTCAGATCGCATGCTGCGTACTGTGTAGGTTCTGGTAACCGGTTTTGGTCCGGATATCATCTGCTCCTTGAAAGCTTCCAGCGTTTGGCCATCTTCCGGCAAAAGAAGTTTACAATTCGCCCCGGCGCAATCCATCGCAATGCCCTCAAGGGCGGGCCCGGCAAATGTGATACGGATCATATTTGGCGTGATGTATTTAACGGTATCCACCACCAAAACTCTTGGGGACATTCGGTTCTTGCCAGTCGTTTGTTTTATCATCTTCAACACCGAACCGGAGATTGTACGCCACCTGTCAGACACGTTTTCATCTCCAGAGGTTGCATGCATTTCGTTTGGATGGATCTCTGGATTTTCAAGCACTGAATAGAGACTTAGACCTCTCAAAACCGTGGTGGATTGTTCAGAGAAACAGCGTATTTTCCTGTAAATAGGAATTCATGATAAATTATGTCAAGTTTATTTTTTGTTTTGATGCAGTCGGGAATAAAACGAGGCGGTTCGTCATCTTTCACAGATCACATACCGACCAAAGTTAGCCCAACATATTGATTTTACAGGTTTATCAATTCAAATTTTGACGCGGTCATCTGGTTTTTCCCAAGCATAAACAAGATGAACGAAGAGGTTTCAGAACCGATGAAAAATTGACAAGGCGTCGATGTATGCAAAATCAATCGTAATATTAATTGAATTTGAATTAATGTCTTCTTCGTGTTGAAAATGTGATCATCAAAAACTTGACTTTCCTTATCGTATTTTCATAATTTCGGCAAAAGGGCGAGCCAATCAATTAAAAATGATAGCCAGCTAACAATATTGTGGGGTTGGCGGCCAAATTCCAACCAGCATGAGAATTGCGGCGAAAGCCGAAACAGGGGTTGGAACATGCATACTTTTCTTAAGCGATCAACAGCGCTCGCGCTGGTAATGGGGCTCGGCGTATCCGGAGCTCACGCACAATCTGTAGAACAAAATCCGGCAGACGAGGAAGTAACCGTCCTGGATCGGATTTTCATAACTGCGCGACGCACCGAAGAACCTATTGAAAATGTCCCGGGTAGTGTCGTGGTCGTTACCGGAGAAGAAATTGAACGTAGCAATGCGGGAGATGCCCGAGAGCTTTTGTTAGACTTGCCAAACGTTAGCTTTACAGAAGCATCGACCCCCACTGACTTGGACATTGCAATCCGTGGCATCAGCAACAATGTTGGTGGCAATTCTGCCAGTGGCCCTGCTGTTGGTGTGTATATTGACGGTGCACTGGTAAACCCAACGGGCCAAACGACTGCTGTAAATCCAAATCTATTCGATTTGGAACGGGTTGAGACTATTCTTGGGCCGCAGGGAACGGCGTTTGGTCGTGGAGCATTGGGCGGTGCCATTAATTTCGTTACCAAAAAGCCCACTGATGAATTTGAAGCTTCAATCACAACTGAACTTTCTACATTCGAAAACACAGATTCATTTGATGTATTGGGGCGCGTGATTCTGAATGCGCCTATAATCGAAGACGGCTTGTTGTCGGCGCGATTTGCCGCTTATGGTAGAGAGTCTGACGGCTTTCTTGAACTGATCAACAATGCGATTGATGACACAAATGAAATTGGCGAGTTTGGCGGTCGCCTGAGCCTGCGTTCGCGGCCGACTGACCAAATCACATTGGACTTCAGCGCCTCTTACGACGAAACCCGCTACATAACCGCCAATGCAGCAACACAAGCCAGTTTTGATGCGGGCAATCCAGTAGATATCAGCGGTTTCTTTGGTAATGATGAACTTCTTGAGCGTCAGCTTTACAACTTCAACGCCGAATTTGAGGGCACAGACGGTGTCTTCAAGTCCGCCACTTCCTTTCTTAGAACGGACACGGAAACTGATGGCGATACAGACAGGAACCCGATTGATTTGCTTCGTGGCACGAGTGACACGAACCAGACTTCATTTTCCCAAGAGTTTCGTTTTGAAGGCAACGAAATCGATTTAGGCGAAGATGCTGGTGTTGTTACATTCAATTCGGGCATCAGCGGTGCGATTGCAGATTTTGATACGCGCTTCACCTTAGACCCGCAGGCTGCAATCTTGCCAGGTATCTTGGCTGGGGTTCAAACAGGACTGGCTCAAGCACAAGCAGGATTGGTGCAAATTCAGGCTGGCCTTGCAGCTGCACAAGCTGCTGCTGCTGCAATCATAGCGGGTGGTGGAACAGTGCCACCTGCGCTGCAGCAACAAATCGCTGCGTTACAGGCACAAGAAATAGCGCTAACACAAACGATAAACGGGCTTCAGGTTCAAGAGGCACAGTTAAATGGCCTTATCGCATTGACTCCGATTGATCCTACAGCTGTCGAGGCAGCGCTTGGCGCATCGGAAACCTTTATTGAGCAGGAAGTTGAAAGTTTCAGTATATTTGGCGATTTGAGATGGGAGCCTACAGATCAGCTTGAGATTGCAGTTGGTGCCCGTTACAGCCGCGACGTTGTTTCGGTCGGCACGTTTACGACCAGTACTGGTCTTACGGGTGTCACTTTCCCCGGTGCCAATTTCCAGACTGCTGAAAAAGCGTTCGATGGCATTACGCCTAATGCAACAATCAGATATCAATGGAATGACAACTTCTCAACTTATGCATCTTACTCTACCGGTTTCCGCGCAGGGGGCTTCAATGCCACTTTCAACGGGATTAATTCCGAATTTGAAGAAGAGAATATTCAATCATATGAGGTGGGTTTCAGGGCATTATCACCTGATAATACCTTGTCACTTAACGCAAGCCTCTTTTTTATCGACTATGAAGACATTCAGTTAGTTGTATCTGATTTGGTCAATGTTGGTGGGATCCTGACACCAGATGCAACAGTTCAAAATGCAGGTGAAGCGCGAAGCTTTGGCGCAGAGATCGGTGTGACTTATCAACCTTTTGACGGATTAAACATCGTAGCCCAATTGGGTTTGTTGTCTGCGGAATTCGAAAACACAGTCATTGACTCTGATGGTGATATCGTTGCAACCGATGGCCAGACATTACCAAACTCACCGGATACAACCTTCAGTATCGTTGCTGACTACGAGCATCAGGAACCTCTATTCTTTGATGCAAATCCGTTTATTCGGGGCGAGTACAGCTACCGTAGTGATTTTACCAATATTGTGAACAGTGGCTCGCTTGTGCTTGATGGTTTTGACATTTTCAATCTTCGTGCGGGATTGAGGGGTGAAAGCTTCGAAGTCTCTGTTTTCGCGGAGAACCTGTTTGATGAAATCTATGCAACCGGGACGACTTCAGCCGGTGCCGCAGGATTTTTGGATGCCGGTGTAAACCTTGACATCGGAGAACGGCGTCGGGTTGGCGTAATTGGTACGTTTAAGTTCTAGGATGCTGGAATAGAACGTCGCATTCAGCCTCAAACGGGTTCTACGCTCTTTTGTCTGCCTATGTGTGCGATTGCGATGCACGCAACAGCGTGTCCAACCGGCATTTTGCCTGTGACGATCAATCAGTCAGCGATGCTCGCCACGGTTACGGCCGGGCTTATGAAAATCCGAATAAACCGTTCAAGGTCAACAGCGGGTTGGCGGGAGACATAAATCATATCATCGGCTCGCATGGGAAACCGTTTGGTTATGAAAAAATTGTCCGGATCACTCAAATCTGCCCGGTAAATAACCGGGTATCTCCCCTGATCGTCACTGGCTTCGGGATCGCTTGAAATCAGTGCGGCGGTTTCGGCGTCTATTTGCCCAATCGTCACAAGGTGATTGATTACATGGGGGTATTCGTATCGGAAGACGAAATATGCCCCCGGATCAGCGCGTACATCGTCGAACCCTTCGGCAATTCCGGCTGCCTCAACCAGACTTAGATTGCTCGTACCAAACGGATGCAAGCCTTTGTTTTCGACTGCACCAAAGGCGGTAAAGGTTCGGGGGTCATGCAGCAGATAAATCGTGTCACCCGGCCTTACAAAGATGTTTTCTTTCGGCGTCGCAATGATGGTGGAAAGGAGAACAATTCTGGTTTCTCCCTTTCTGGAAACCGATACATATGTGTCATGCGGGGCTTCTGAAGGACCACCAGACTCTCCGATCACATCCAGAATTCTTTCCTTCCCGCTGATCAGAGGAACCTTCTTTGCCTCGTTTACCGCACCATTGACAACTACCGAACGCGACCGGACTTGTGAGATGTTCACAATCACATCCGGCTCGACTGCCCGTCCTTTGAGTTGCTCAACGATTGCTTGTCTTATCTGATTGACACGCCGGCCAGACGCTCTGACATACCCGGCAAATGGAACAGACACATTGCCGTCTTCCTGAACCGTGAGGTCAAAATCCACGTTCTTTCTTTCATCAGTCGAAAACAGTCCGCCTCCGCCGGCTTCGAATATCGTAACGCTCAAAACATCGCCGGGCCCTATAACCCCGCTTGACCCAGATGCGCCCGTTCCAAAGGAAGAACTCAAAGGAAAATAGGCATGCCGCTCAAGCGCAGTGACTGATCCTACATTAAGATCAACCAGTCCATATACAAATCCATCTTCCCGCTCTTTGTCAGCAACAACCTCGGTCAATAGAGGGCCGTCATTTGGCAAACTGGTTTTGCAAGCGGCCAAAAAAAGGACAAGGAACAAAATGGAATAGCGTCGCACGTTGTCAAATTCAGTGAGCCAACCTTCAGGATCATGTTTCAGATAACCTGCGCCTTTGATACAACCGGCACGCGTTGTGACAATATCCCTTTCAATAACCTTTGCAGGATTTCCTGCAACGATTACACCCGATGGCACATCCCGGGTCACAACGCTTCCGGCCCCGACAATAGATCCGTCGTGGATTGTTACTCCCGGCATGATGATGGCGCGTGCGCCGATGAAACATCGCTTTCCAATATAGGTATCTGTTCTCAGACCCCGCGTCATATCGTGCGCAAAAATGACCGCATCAAACGCCACATAACTCTCGGCACCGACATGCACACCTTTAGGATTGGTCTTGTCGAAATTTGCCTTTAGTGAAAATGTGCAACTTGGGTGTAAATCCATCTTCCAGAAACGAACATACACCATCCGCTTGAATGCTATCAGGATGTTTCGAATTTTTCTGAAGCGATGAAGATTCACGATACTAGTTCCTTCATGTTTGAGAGCGAGAGGTTGGGCTGGTTCCAAGAGGAACCGCGATTGAAATCAGCAAAGCAAGCGTTGCGCTGTTGGCCACGCCTGCAAAGGCACTGGCTTCTGTCAGTCCGTTCAGGCTTACAAAGGCCATCATCGTCAAAACCGTCCGATTGCGTGCACACAAGGCATCGTGCAGTCGGATCAGAAATGCGATTGCAAAAAGTCCAAACCCTATAAAACCGGTCGTGACCAAAATTTGTAAAAGCATGTTGTGGGCATGCGGAGCTGTATGGCGGATATCGCCTGAGTATTCGGGCAGGATAAACAGTGTTGATCCATATCCCCATCCAAACCACGGTTTCTCCGCAATCAATTGGATGACAACTGACCAGATGTAGCTCCTGCCCGTGCCCGTGGTGATCTCGGTAATATCTCCTGAGCGGGATACAGCCGTTAGTATCGCCTCGCTATGCAGGATCACCACAGGAAACGCGCATATACCAATCAGCAAACTGGTTAAAAACAATCCTCTGCGTTGTTCCGTACAAAACCAAAGAAACCACAAGATGACGAGCAAGAGCGCCATGGAGGTGCGACTGTTCGATAAAAGTAAAGCCAATCCAGCAACAACCGTCACTGCAGGAATGATGTAGCGACTCAGGGATTTGAGTTCTTTGGCGTATAGCGCAAGTAGCAAGAGAGCCAAGGCCGCTTGACGCCCGGCAGTGTTTGCATTGCCGCCAATACCGGAAAGTCTATTGCTTATGACTTGTTCATTTCCATACCACACCTTCATTCGCCCAAATTCTGGCAGGGCAAAGTAAGTCAGGATCGATATCAAACAAAAAAGAAACGTGGCAGCAATCAGCGCGAGAATGACATGTGTTTCATCAAAGTTTCGAAACACGAAAAGAAGGAACAGATAAAACGAAAAAAGCGAAAATGCCCCAAACATGCCATAGGTGATATTGGGTGAATACGTCGCAGAAAAACAGATCCAGGCGAAAAACACGAACCACATCACACGTGTCTGATTTAAAATCGCTGGCAATGTATCGTTGATCCGTATCAATGCCAGTCCCAGCAAGGCCAACAAGGATAGCGCTTTAAGCAGCACCTGCCAGTCTACGGATTTATCCGAATAGTCTCGGACTCTGAACACGGCTTCGAGGATAAATGCAGCGAACACCAGAAGAAGCAAACTTGTAAACTGCTTGGTGTCCGCGATCTTTGTCGAAAGAGAAACGACATAGAGAATACAAAACAGGACGATTGGAACAATCGCGCCTATTGGGTTGACTAATACAAGGATTGTGAGGCCGGCGACCATGGCCAAACCAACAAAGAGCTGATCGGTTAGATTTGAGATTTTGCCTCGAAAACCCCTGACCTGACGACTGAGCGACACGGTACGCATTTACAATGATCCCGTACGCCCCCCTTTGTTTTTGGTAGACCGGAATTCGGTCAAATTTATGACAAATTGTTTGTGTCGGCTGAGACCTTCGGAACTGCTAAATCTGATGATTGGTGGCATAGGTCACTGTCGATTTTATCGGCCAGTTGTCAGGCGGAGTGCGTCCCGGACAGGGCTTGGGGAATTAGACAATAACAACCAAAACCTCAATTCTGTTCGGAGTATCTAAATCATGAAAAGCGAATTTTCCTCTGCCCTTGTTGCAGGCCTCGGCTATATTGGCTTGCCAACCGCTGCGATCATTGCAAGTCGCGGCATCCGCGTTACCGGCTATGACATAAATGAAGACGTTGTTGAGCAGGTGAGCTCCGGCAATGCACATATTTATGAAACTGATTTGGATGGCCTTGTCCAAAAAGTAGTGTCTTCCGGAATGCTGACTGCAACCAACAAGCCGTGCCCGGCCGATGTTTTTATTATCGCAGTGCCTACTCCGATTGGCGAAGACCATGCACCCGTCACGGACTATGTGTTTGATACAGCAAAAGCGATTGCGCCAGTGCTTCACGAAGGGGCAACCATCATTTTGGAATCCACTTCACCGGTGGGCACCACCGAAGAGCTTTCCACCTTGCTGGAGGGGCTACGGCCAGATCTGAAATTCCCGACCAACTTTCCAGAGGAACCTGATGTGGCAATCGCGTATTGCCCGGAAAGGGTTTTACCGGGAAGGATATTGACCGAAGTCGTCGAAAACGACCGATGCATTGGTGGTATTACGCCAAGATGCGCCAGAAAAGCCCAGAGTTTTTACAAAACCTTTGTGAGGGGAAAATGCATCACCACGAATGCCAGAGCCGCAGAACTGGTCAAACTAACAGAAAACTCGTTCCGGGACACCAACATCGCTTTTGCAAATGAACTGTCATTAATCTGCGACAGGTTTGATGTGAACGCGTGGGAAGTCATCGAACTTGCCAATCGTCATCCCCGTGTAAACATATTAAATCCCGGACCTGGCGTTGGCGGTCACTGCATTGCAGTTGACCCTTGGTTTATCGTTCATTCCGCTCCCGAACAGGCCCGTCTGATCCGGACTGCCCGCGAAGTAAACGATGAGAAAATAGAATTTACCATTGAGCGCTGCCTGAAGCTGATCGAGGGGAATGCAGATCAAAAGATTGCGCTTTTTGGCCTCGCATTTAAAGCGGATATCGATGATCTACGTGAAAGTCCCGCGATGGAGATTGCATCGAGACTTGTGACGCAGTATCGAGATCGGGTAAGAATTGTCGAACCTTACCTTCATGATCTTCCCGAGCAGCTTCGCAATCATGGCGCCAAACTTGCAGGCTTGGATGAAGCGTTACGAGAGTGTGGTATCCTGATCGTTCTGGTGGATCACGATGTCTTTAAGCTGATCGAACCACAGGAACGGATGGGCCATGCGATTTATGATACGCGCGGCATTTGGCGCGATTATAACACCCATGCGGCTTAGAAAATTGCTGAGATCACACGCCTTGCTTTCAAACTTGCAAGACAGAATTTGTCGGTTCTATCGCCTCGTTTCTGAACACGGCTTGGCTTTTGATTTCGCCAAGTGCAGCAAGGTATGTCTCAACGATTGACCCCGTCCGGAAGACATCAAGTTTACCGGATCGCTGATTGTCGGCGATCCGGCTTTTTAACCTGGATTCTGATGCCAGAATACTGCGTATCTTTTCGGTCATGTCACGGGTTGAATAGGGATCGCAGATACCGCCGATTTCGTCTTCAGAGAAAAATCCATCAATACCCCAGTTCTTGCTGATCAGAACAGGGACACCAGACATCAACGCTTCAGCCGCTGCCATCCCAAAACTCTCTCTTAATGAGGGTAATGCAAACATTGAATAGGTGTTGATCGTTTCTTGAACCTTATCGTGGGCCACGGATCCTTTCAGTCTGACAATGCCTTCAGCGTTGATTCTCTTTATGCAATTTAACAAACCGCGACGAGCGGCAACAGAACCAGACCCGTATATGTCCAGTGCGATACCGGGATTTTCTTTTGAAGCTTGTTGGACGGCTTCGATCAACCGGCGAGCATTTTTCCGTTTCCAGCTGTCGAGATGAAACACAGATATGATGCGTTTACTGGGCGTCGGGTCTGATACCAACAAGGTGTCCTGCGGCGTAATGCAAGGCAGTACTCTGGTCGGCTTCTTTCTAAATCCAAACAGGCTTGTAAAGTGCTTTTCCGCCCAGATTGAGAATGGGAAAACATAGGCTGCATTGTTCCAGATATCACAGTAAACTCGCCTCAGTCCTGGCTTGTACTTGGTAACTTTCAGATCCGTGTCGCCTTGGATGCATACTGCAAAGGGGCGCGAAAATGTCTCGGCAAGCTTACGCGCTGCAAGACCTTCAATCGTGAGCTTGTGGGCATGGAAAAGATCTGGTTCGATTTTACGGACCAACAAATCATGAGCGATCCATTCAGCGACTTGATCCATACAGTATTTGAGCATCAACCCCTTTGGTGGCGCCGGATAGAGAAGAGACGTCGCTTCGTTATCAAATCGAATTGCGCTTATCCCTAGTGCATTGCTCACTCGGTTCAGGGAATAGACGACATGCCTGTAACCGTGGCTGGCTGATATAAGATTTTTGATGGCTTGGGTTTTGTTTGGGACGGACGGATCGGGATAGTCGGCCGTCACATGTACAATTGTGCGCATCATGCTTCTCCTGTTTCATGGATATCGGCAGGGTTTAAAACGCTGCTGTCGGATTTCTTCAGCATCGCAAGTGTGGCGCCAACCGTGATGATCCAACCGATCAAACAGCTGGAAATGGCCCCTGCAGCACCGAAGTTCCAGACAAGAGGGAACGATGACGAAGCTGCCGTGACCCCTGCCACAACCCGAATTGAATAATAAGTCGTTGTTTTTTCGGATGCGTATGCCAGGGATTCCAGCGGAAAAAGAAACGCCATCAATACATAAACCACGCCCCATGGTAGCAGCAGATGAATGAACTCCACATAATCGGGACCGTAGACAAACTCAGTTATGCGATCACCCGCAAGCATTACTGCAAGAGCAAGAAGAGCGGCGATCGTTCCGTACATCAAGCACTGGCGAAAAGCCCTTTTTTGCATCGCGCCTGGATTTCGATAGCGCAAGCCTCCCACTTTTCGCTTGTCGACGATGTCCAGTCCTCGCATCAACACTTGTGACGGTTGCAACAAATTGCGCATCGTTACAAATGCTGCGGCTTGAGCCGGAGCAGAATACAATCCAAGGACGAGTAACGGAACGTGGTTATAGCCAGAAGAAGCAACGGCCCCGATGCTTCCCCAGCCGGCATATTTTTTCATCAGCCTGCGCAATAGCCGATCGCCATGAATCCATTCAACACCGCCAGATAAAAGAAGCAGTAGAAAGCCGCTGAGCGCAGAAACCGAAACCAGTATGAACAGCGTTTTGAGATAGCCGTAGCTTCCCTCAAATCCGGTCAATGCAATGTACAAGACAGCGCAGATTTGAAGGAAGGCTGGCACAAGGACGAGAGCCGTCCTGTTTGTTGCTATCAGGAATGCACGGCCAAACTCTGCCTGCATGTATACAACGATCAAGGCCAGAACAGAAAATGCAATGAGGTTGACATAACCATTCATAAGCAGTTGCGTTGCCAGCGAACAAATCACGCCTACAAATGAAAGCATGCAGCCTGTTGCTATAAAATGCGTCCCAAGCCAGGCACGGGCGACTTTCACGTTCCTGATCTTCTTCATCAGATTGAGCGGAATGATAATCACATGCCGCTGCATGGCCTGCAGGATCAACGCGACTGACAAGCCAATGCCATACGCAGCAACCACGTCTACCGTGTGAAAACGGGCCAGAACAATGGCAAGTATGAAATTCGATGCCGCAAACAATATCTGATCCACCACCGGGAATAGTCTTGAGAGGCTCGCTATCATTGAAGCCTCCTAAGATGCATTGATCAGTGCAGATATGATCTTTTTAGCAGCCCTGCCGTCTCCATAGGGATTGGCAATCGGGGGATTGGCGCTGCGATTTTTTTGTAAATACATTTCGACAAAATGCACAATTGTGTCTGGGTTTGTTCCCACCAGCTTTACAATGCCTGCTTCTACCGCTTCCGGTCGTTCAGTGACGTTACGCATCACCAAAATCGGCTTACCCAGCGATGACGCTTCTTCCTGAATCCCGCCAGAGTCGGTCAGAATGACGGATGCCTGCTTCATCAGATATACAAACGATGCATAATCTACCGGTTCTATAAGTTTGATCGCCGGATCACGTTGAAGAATTTGTTCAACTGGAAGTTTGACATTCGGGTTCAAATGTACGGGGTAAACAATTGTTGTGTCTCCGCGGTCTGCTATCCGCTTAAGCGCATGACACATGTTTCGAATACCATCACCGAAATTCTCTCTTCTGTGTCCAGTGACAAGCACTACATTCGGCTTTTCTTTTAGATATGGAAACCTGGTTTCCAGATCAGACCTGAGTTTCTTGTCATTTTCTATGATGTCGCTCATGTCGTTGAAAGCATCAATCACGGTGTTTCCCGTGACGAAAATTCGCTCACTGACTATTCCCTGGCGTTCAAGGTTTTCCTTGGATATACGCGTGGGCGCGTAACAGTGATCTGCAAAGGAATCAATGATGGTTCGGTTCATCTCTTCCGGCCAAGGTTGCGCCATGTTCCATGTTCGCAAACCTGCTTCCACATGACCAATCCGAACGCTCTTGTTAAACGCTGCAATGGCGCTGGCTGCGGCGGTGGTCGTGTCTCCGTGCACAAGCACCCAGTCAGGCTCAACTGAATTGAGCATCCGATCCACTTCTCGGACAACGTTTGAAAACAAATTGTTTAGCTGTTGGTTTGGCTCCATAACCGCCAAATC
Organism: Pseudomonadota bacterium; assembly: GCA_039191645.1. Classification (GTDB taxonomy): domain Bacteria; phylum Pseudomonadota; class Alphaproteobacteria; order Rhizobiales; family Rhizobiaceae; genus JAALLB01. Next base: position 59,130 of record JBCCXO010000010.1, read on the forward strand.
TATATCCGGCTTGATCGCAAACAGATCAAACACTTGCTGCAACATTTTTCCATGCTGGCTGGTTGAACAAACCACCGTATCAATATGATTGCTTGACCTCAGACTGCGGATCACTGGTGCCATTTTAATGGCTTCAGGTCGCGTGCCGACAACTGCGGTAACTTTCATTGAAGGACCCCTTACGCAAAAACAAGAGCCCCCGCAGCTGCCGTAATATGACAACAACGCTCGCGGCAAAAATGTGACCAATGGAAAATTTTTTTTCGATTAGGAAAAATTTTTCTTATTTGTTCGTCTCAAACGATCAATCAAAATTTTGGCACAATTGTAGGTTTCGTTTTCGTCTGGGCAGGTCTCGCGACGTTCCATTCGCGTTTCTCATTACAGGGCTGATTTTCTTTTGAGTACTCTATGGTGAGTGCTTGAATACGCATGGTCAAAGAGAGCTCTTTGGATGGGTCCGCACATGAGTATCGCCAGCCCTGACTTTGTATCTGACGGCTTTGATGTCCGAACAGCGCTCTCGATTCTACAAAGGAATGTGTTGCTCATCGCGCTTTGTATTGTCGTAGCGCTCGGCGCAGCACTGGTGTTTCTGGCCTTCACACCTGAGAAGTATACAGCAAGTGTGATGATGCTAATCGATCCTCGTCAGGAACAAATCCTGGAGGCTGAAAAAGTTATTTCAGCAAACCCCGGACTGGATTCACCGGTTGTTGATAGCGAGGTTGAACTTATCCGCTCCCTTTCCGTAACCAACCGGGTCATCTCCAAGCTCGGCTTAGAAAACGATGAGGAATTTATTGGAAAAGCTGGATTCTTTTCGGTTGCCAAATCTGCTTTATCCAGTCTTATTCAACGCAGCGATGAGCAACCTGACCGGACCTCGCAGGACCCAAACTTTGTCCAGGCAACACGAACGCTCACTGAAAACCTCGACGTTAAACGGCGCGGCTTGACCTATGTGATTGATATATCTTTCAGCGCCAAAGATCCTGTCAAAGCAACGCTTGTCGCAAACGAAATTGCTGCGGCTTATCTCGATGATCAACTCGATGCCAAGTATGCTTCGACAACACGGGCGACTGATTGGCTAAGCAATCGATTGGACGTTTTGCGAGAAGCTGTTCAAAAAGCAGAGCTTGCAGTTGAGGAATTTCGGGCGGGCAACAATTTGCTCACGATCACTGGTGGTGAAAACCCTTTTGACAGACAATTGGAAGAGATTAACAAACAGCTGATAGCCGCGCGTGCTGAAGTTGTTGAACGTAAACTCAAATTGGATAGGCGAAGCCCGAGCAGTGAGCTTCAAAAGGACTATGAGCTCGCGCTTTCCAGAAAGGTGACCCTTGAGAACCAGTTCGAGCAACTTGCCGACGCAGCCAATGACCGGGAAAAATCAGCAATCCGTTTGCGGGAACTGCAAAGAGAGGCGGATACAAGCAGAGATTTATATGAGAGTTTCTTAGCACGGTATAAGGAAGCGACAGAACAACAAAGCTTGCAGTCGCCTGATTCAAGGATTGTTTCCGATGCCTTGGTGCCTTCCTATCCGAGCTATCCAAGAAAATCTTGGGTTTTAGTGATCGCTTTGTTTGTAGGCGCAAGCAGCGGCGTTACCCTAAGTTTACTCCGCGAACATTTGGATGATAGCATCCGCACACCGGAAGAGGTTTCCAACCGAACGGATTGCGAATGCCTGGCTCTGGTTCCGGATATTGCGCAATCAACGCTTAGGAAATTCACATCCGGGGGAACAAGCAGTCTTGCTGATGCCAGATACTCTGGATTTACCCAAGCTATCCGGAACATATTATTCAATCTTGATTTGCCCTCTGTGTTTGGCAATTCAGACTCCCAAAGCGTATTGCTTGTTACTTCTTGTGACCCCAATGATGGTAAGACGACTCTGGCTTTGGCGATTGCCAATTATGCAGCTTTAAATGGTGCCAAGACCTTGTTGATTGATGCCGATATACAGGCTGCGTCAGCTTCACGACGCTTGGGTTTTGAGGACGAAGATGAAGGAATTGTAGAATTACTCAAATCTTCAAATGCCAATATCAGGGCCTATCTCAAACAGGTTTCCGAAGAGCCCAATCTTTATGCATTGTCTGCCGGTCAGGAAACATTCGATGCACAGGAAATGATCGCGTCGGCGCGGATGCAACAACTCCTCGACCAGCTGAAGCAGGTATTTGAAGTTATCGTCATTGACTGCCCTCCAGTCGTTGATGGCATGGAAACGGTGAGCCTTTCGAAGCTGGCAGACAGGTTAATCTTTGTGGCGCGATGGGGCGGCACGTCTTCGAAATACGCACGTAAGATAATAGAAACGATACGAAGCAAAAGTGACACTACGATTGGCGTTGTCCTAAATCGCGTGAACTTCAAAAAGCTGCGCAGCTACACGGAGTACTCCAGCAGATTTTACTAACAAAACGAACAGAACACTCGCAATTGAAAGGGCAAGGGGAACATGACCAGAACTCAACGCGACGGAGAACCTTATGTTGGCAAGAGCCCATTCAATCCCCACCCAAACGCCCATTGCAAGGCTAATGCTTTCAAGACGATGGATGGTTGATTGCTTAAAGGGTGTCGATTTTTTCACGATTGTGTTTTGTGCGCTTGCAAGTCACCTGATTTATCAGGTTCAATTTCTTGGACAGGATGCAGATGTGGCAAGGTACCTGACGATAGGTCTTGTTTTGGCTTCCGTAAATTATTTGGTTCTGCATTTCCAAAATGCCTACAGCTTCAATGACACCACGCATCCTCACATGGGGCTCCTGTTAAAGGTGCTGTTGTCAATCACGCTCGTTTTCACGGGAATTATTGTATTCGCCTATTTGTTTAAGATTGCACACTTTTATTCTCGTGGATGGGTATTGATATCCTGGTCGTTTATGGTGATTTTATTGACAATCAACCGGGCAGTTTTCAGGCTCATCACCAGACAGATGATGCAGGCAGGCGGGCTGAGCGAAACGGTTGCAATATTCGGTGATGAAACTACAGCAAAAGCGATTGCTGAAAAAATTTGTAGCAAATATTCACCTTTCAGATTTGCCGGTATTTTTTCCAACGAACAGAGCAAGACATCTTCCGGTAATCTAAAACAACTGATCCAATACGGTCAGACCCACAAGCTTGATCATGTCGTGGTTGCCTTGCCACTCGACCGCGGCGGTGAAATTCAGTCCTGTATCCAAGATCTGCAGTCTCTGCCTGTTGAATTGTCGCTTTACGTAGATTTCAGCGAAACGGGGATGCGCCCAAAGAGCATTGTCCATTTCCCCAATGCGGATGTATTGATGCTAAAACCAAAACCCATCAAAGAATGGAACTATGTTTTGAAACGGGCGGAGGACATTGCTGTGGCGCTTGTTGCACTGATTTTGTTCGCGCCCGTGATTGCTGCCGTTGCCATCGCCATTCGCATGGAGGGGCCGGGTCCAATCTTCTTCCGACAGCGCAGGCACGGGTTTAATCATCAAACCATCAATGTATTGAAGTTTCGGACCATGAACGTCTGGGAAGATGGTGATCACATCAAACAAGCCGAGCGGGAAGACAAACGAATAACCCGTGTTGGCGGTATTCTGCGAAAGACGAGTCTGGATGAACTGCCACAACTTATCAACGTGCTTCAAGGTGAAATGTCGGTGGTGGGTCCTCGCCCCCATGCGCTGGCGCATAATGCGCACTATTCAAAATTGATCGGAGACTATGACACCCGGCATAAGATTAAGCCCGGTATAACCGGATGGGCTCAGGTCAACGGATATCGTGGGGAAACCCGTGAACCGTCCCTCATGAAAAAGCGTGTGGACTATGATATTGAGTATATCGACAATTGGTCCCTATGGCTTGATTTGAAAATACTGGTTCGCACATTGAGATGCGGGTTCATCGACAAGCGAGCCTATTAGAACAATGCACCGTATAAAGACGTGTCAGGATTTTGCGTTTCGCTCTCTTATGACCATTTCCTTGAGCACAAGCCCTGCAAACGCGAGATTCGTTGACATGTATCGACCTGTCATTCGACGTGGCTCCTGAAGCATCCGAAAAAGCCATTCACAACCTGCCTTTTGCCAGATCTCCGGCGCCCGCTTTGTCACACCGGCGAGAACATCGAATGACCCGCCAACGCCCATTTGAAAAGGTACGTTGAAACGATCCCTGTACTGATGAAGGATGCGTTCTTTCTTTGGCGTCGTGATGCCGATGAAAAGACAGTCGGCATTTGAGTTTGCAATTTCATCAACCACCTGATCTTCTTCAGTTTCTGTAAAGTATCCATTGCGCCATCCTGCCAGCTCGAGGCGCGGATACTTTTTTTGAATGTTGTGAACACATTTCTGCATGACCTGCTCTCGTGCACCCAAAAAATACGGGCGGAAGCCGTTGCGTTCGCTCACCGTCAACACATCACTCATCAGATCGATACCGGCGACACGTTCAGGTACTTTATGGCCTAAAAGTCTGGCCCCAAATACAACGCCTGCTCCATCTATGTTGATGAGGTCGCTCTGCGAGACATAGTGGAATATATCTTTGTCTTTTCGCATTTTGATGATTTTTGCAACGTTGACCACACCATGCTGTAGCCTTTTGCGCTGTCTGATGTTGTTCTCGATGATGCTCAACGTCTGTTGAGATGTCAGCAGATCAACGGGTGTTCCAAAGATTGTTTTTCTGAAGGATTGAGACATGTGAAACTCCAAACTCGCTCCCCAGCCAAACAAGAATTGCGGAACGAGATGGTGAGATTGCGGCCTGATGAGTTTGAAATAAGCACGCAGTATAAATTTTGGTTTCAAACCGTTTCATCAAGCCGTAGAAGCAAGCCAATGGTGTGATGCTGTAAACTCAAGACTGCTGAAACGTACGCCAGGCAGAAGGCGCCATGCCAAACTTAGTCTGAAATGCCCGGCTGAAGGCTTCTTTTGAAGAGTACCCTACGCGGTCAGCAATCACTTCAATCGCGTTGCTTGAATGCAAGAGCGCTTCAGCTGCCTGGTCGAGGCGCCAAGATCGAAGATAGGTGCCAGGCCGTTGGCCCATGACCTGCGAAAAGCGGTCAGAAAAACTTGATTTCGACATACCTGCAAGGGCCGCTAATTCTTCGTTGCTATGGGGTAGAGACGGGTCTGAATGAATCGCGGAAACGGCCCTGGCGATCCGCTCGTCTTTGGCTGCTGCCAACCAACCCGGCAAGGCGTCATTGGATTGAGCCCAGCGGCGCAGGATTATCACCAAAAGCAGGTCCAACAAACGTGATACCATTAGGCTCGATCCCGGTCGTGTTGTCCCTTTTTCGCGCAGCACTAATTCGCACACCACATCGACCCATTCAATCGGGTTTTCCGGCAGATTATCCAAAACGATGACTTGCGGTAATGTCTGCAACATGCGTGCCGCTAACTCTCCATCGAAGCTGAAACTGCCCCAGAAGCATCGAATAACATCGTTTTGACGCGTCACAGCTGGAGGACTTCCCGAACCACTTTTTCCAGCGGTATTCGGATTTGGACAATCGGTGAACCGCGCACTATGCGGGACCCCCTGTAACAACAGGGCAATTTGATTTTCGTAGATCACGACCGAAGGATAAGTGCCAACACTGATTTGCAAAGCACCTTTCTCGACGATGTAAATGCAGGGATTGTTTCCGGTCACAGAAACATCGATTGGCCCCTCAGGTGAAATCGTACGCGCACTTTCACCGCGAACGTGCAATATGTTGAGCACTTCAGAAAACGCATCTGTCTCAAATTTCGGTGTTTCTGCTAACTCTTCCGGTGTCCCCATCATGGAAGATGAGTTTATTTACCTGTAGCTAAATCAGCAAGCGTAACGACCGCTCAATTCTGAAGGAAAAGAATATGTTTTCGGAACAAAACCTCCCAGTCCACTCAGGTCTCAATCTGACTGCCCGCATTCTGTTTACATCACTCTTTTTTCTGTCTGGCAGTACGCATTTTACCAACATGCCATACTACATTTCCCTGATGCCGGAGGCGGTACCCTTCAAAGTTCCCTTGATCGTGGTTTCGGGCATTGTGGAACTGATTGGGGCAACGATGATCCTTTTCAACTGGCGGCCACGGACCGGGGGATGGTTGCTGGTGCTCTTCTTGATCCCAGTTACGATCGTTGTGCATGGCTATGAATTGATGACGCAGAAGGATCCGGTAATCTGGGCGTTGCAGCAGGCCCATTTTCTCAAAGGGATTTCACTGACCGGCGCAGCACTTCTTGTGACCCAGATTGGAATCCGCAATCATATCGAGCCATAGGTTCGCGGCGCTGTAATCGTCCATGGTATGGCAGTAGGCAATTCTGCGAAGGATCATGAATGCCAAACGCATTTTGCAAAGGTCAATTGTGGAAGACTGATTGATTACGACCGTTGCGTTTCGCTTCGTAGAGGGCTTTATCCGCGCGCTCTAAAATTTTGTCGATCGATACTTCACCCTTGCGCCGCAAGGTAAAGCCCAGACTTACCGAACACTTTTTGCCTTTTAACGACGGCAGCTCTGTTTCAGCAAAAACGTTACGAATGCGCTCAATTACAATCTCCGCTTCCTTTTCGCCTGAATCCGGGAGGAGGAGTACGAACTCCTCTCCACCAAACCTGCCAATGATGTCGGATCTGCGGGTATTGGATCTGACTACATTTACCAACTCCTTGATCACTTCATCGCCCACCGCGTGTCCGAAGGTATCATTGATGGATTTAAAATGATCGAGGTCCATGATTGCAGCTGTAACGACACGCCCATTCTCGCTTAATTCCGTTAGGGCAGAGCTTGCTTCCTCCATCCAGGCACCTCTCGATTTGGCACCGGTGAGGGCATCCGTGGACGCGATCTGACGCAGTTCGAGTTCGCTTGTGACAATATTTGCGAAGTTTTCCATGATTGAGACATCAGAGACACCAAACTCTCTGGGCACCTTGTCTTTTGCGCATAACGAACCCACGACATACCCATCAGGTGTTTTCAGCGGAATGCCAAGATAGCTTCGAATGAAGGGATCTCCAACAACAAGAGGGCTGTTGCAAAACCGCTCGTCCTTGGTTGCATCGGGGATGATAAAGGGTTTTGTGTCTTCAATTGCGTGGGTGCAAAAGGAGATGTCTCGGGCTGTTTCACAAACTCCCAACCCGCGTTCTGCTTTGAACCATTGACGGTCACTGTCAACGAGTGAAACTGCGCACATTGGAACATTTAAGACTTGTTTGATCAAGTCGACCACATTCTCGAAGGGCTCCTCTTTCGGCGTATCGAGAATATCCAAACGGTCTAATGCAAATTTTCTGGCTGCTTCATCAGTTTTATGTTCATCGAGCATTGAAAGCCTCATTTTCAGACAATGTGTTAATCGTGTTAAACAGTTCTGTTTCAAAAGATCCGCACACGAGTTTGATCGCGCCACGGACTTCTTCCTCGGATTTTCCACTAAGTAAGAGGGCCGAGGATAAACTGAGTACATTTTGATGATGACGATCTACCAGATTCTTAAGGCTGACAGGGATGTTCAGCTGTTCAAGTGGCTTCAGGGCATCAGAAACAATATTCACTGAGATTTCAGTCATGATAAGTCTCCCGGCGGAGAACCTAGGACTGAGGCGTTAAGCCTTATACAACCGCGCCATACCAATTCTTACCTATCAGAATTGTGACCCAGGCCCCCATCAGGGCTTGGTTTTTTTTGGTACCTTCAAGAATTTATGATCCCAAGCGATCAAAAACTCCTAAATTATCAATAGAAAACGTGTAATCTGGACCTACCTATGGATTAGCGCACAGCGTTTTAGGAGAACAGATATGAAACTGTCCAGATTCCTTGCCATTGTATCGGTGTTCATGATGGCAACAAACGCTATGGCACAACAAACGCCTACCCCTGTTTTCGTATCCCAGATCAAAAAAGTCGAATTCATTGATGAGGTGCAGGCGCTTGGAACGTTGCAAGCCAATGAAAACGTTGATCTTTCCTCAACGGTGACAGAACGCATCAAGACCGTAAATTTCAGCGATAATCAGCGTGTCAGCAAAGGGGATTTGCTGGTTGAAATGGAGTCAGCTGAAGAGCTTGCGCAACTTGCAGAAGAACAATACCGCATGGAACTGGCCAAGCTTCAGCTTGATCGGACGAGAGAACTTGTAAGTCGGCAGGCGCAAACACAAGCTGAATTGGATCAGCGTGAACTGGAGCTTGAAACCGCCAAGGCACGGATCGCAGCAATTCAGTCCAGGATCGAAGAGCGGCGCGTGGTGGCCCCGTTTGACGGGGTTGTTGGTATTCGAAACATCTCTATTGGCGCCTTGGTTCAGCCTGGAACGCTCATCACAACAATTGATGATGACAGCGTTATGAAGTTGGATTTCTCCGTTCCAGAGATTTTTCTGTCTACATTCGGAGTAGGCGTTGAAGTAGAGGCTAAAGCAAGCGCCTATGCCGGACAGGTTTTCAAGGGCACCGTGACCAGTGTTGATAGCCGGGTTGATTCCGTTACCAGAGCGGTTGCTGCAAGGGCCATCATCGACAACAAAGACAGATTGCTGAAAGCCGGCATGTTGATGACCTTGGAACTTAGAAAAAGCCCGCGTCAAACGATTGTAATTCCTGAAGAATCATTGGTGACAATCGGGACGCAAAACTTCGTGTTTGTTGCAGATGAGCAAGGGGAAAAAACCATCGCCAAGCGGCAAAACATTGAGCTTGGCTCACGGCGAAAAGGCGAAATCGAAATCCTGGCGGGTTTAACTGAAGGCATGAAAGTAATCACGCATGGGACCGTTCGCGTGCGTGATGGCGCTGAAATTGAGGTTCGGGCAATTGAGACGGGAGACGAAAGCCTTGTAGACCTCTTAAACCAGAACGCGCAGGATAAAATCTGATGCTGATTTCAGATACTTCCGTTAAACGGCCAGTATTTGCGACCGTCCTTTCATTGCTCATGATTGCCTTCGGGATCGTCGCGTTTGATCGTCTTTCTTTGCGCGAACTTCCGGATATTGATCCTCCCATCGTGACCGTGGAAGTTATTTATCCAGGGGCACCCGCAAACATCGTTGAAACACGCGTTACGCAGATTGTCGAAGAACGTATTTCCGGTATTGAAGGCATTGAAACCATTGAGTCAGAATCCGAAGATGGCCAGTCTACCGTCACGATTGAGTTCTCGATTACCCGGGATGTTGATGCTGCCGCAAACGACGTGCGGGATCGCATCGCTGGCGTAGCGGATGATTTGCCAGAGGAGGCTGAGCCGCCGGAGGTGCAGAAGGTTGATAGCAACGATGACGTCATCATTTGGCAGAACCTGACCAGTGACCGACTGAGTGTTCCGGAACTGACAGACTATGCGCAGCGGTTTTTGGTTGATCAATACTCCACGCTCAATGGGGTTGCACGCGTGCGCGTCGGCGGAGGGTTGAACTATGCCATGCGTGTATGGCTCGACCGACAGGAGTTAGCGGCTCGTGGACTTAGTGTAGCCGATGTGGAGCAAGCTTTACTTGCCGAAAACGTAGAATTGCCTGCGGGCTCACTCGAATCCGACGAGCGCGTGTTTCAGGCCAGAGTAGAGCGCAATTTTAAAGAACCGGAAGACTTTGCTAGCCTCGTTGTTGATGAGGGCGCCGACGGGTATTTGATTAGGTTGGGCGATATCGCACGCGTGGAGCTGGGCGTTGTTGAAGACCGCACATTTTTCCGAGGTAATACCGTCCCGATGGTTGGCATTGGCGTGATCAGGCAGTCTTCCTCTAATACCATTGAAGTAGCAGATGCAGTTGAAGCCCTTACAGATCGCCTAAATCAGACTTTGCCAGAGGGCATGAAAATCGAGAAGAGCTTTAACGCCGCGGTTTTCATCAAAGCGGCAATCAATGAGGTTTATAAGACGATTTTTCTTGCTATCGCATTCGTAGCGTTTGTGATTTATCTTTTTCTTGGAAGTTTCCGGGCGATGCTTATTCCGGCCGTCACGATGCCGGTGTCTCTTACCGCCACCTTCATCATCGTTTATGCGTTGGGCTTTTCGATCAACCTTCTCACACTTTTGGCGCTGGTGCTGGCAATCGGGCTTGTCGTGGATGATGCCATCGTTATGCTGGAAAACATCGTACGACGGATACAAGATAAAGGCGAAAGCCCGCTTGTTGCGGCTTATAGAGGTGCACGGCAAGTGGCTTTTGCAATCGTTGCAACCACGCTTGTGCTGGTTTCCGTGTTTGTCCCGATCACCTTCTTACAGGGCGATATCGGAAGGCTGTTCACAGAGTTTGCCCTCACCATTGTTGCTGCCGTCGTGTTTTCATCCCTGGTTGCGCTTACCCTTTCTCCGGTGATCGCATCTAAGGTCTTGAAGTCAAGAGCAGCAGATGAGAAGCCAAATTTACTCGCACGCATGATTGAATTCGTTGTTGGTTCTATCCGTCGGGGTTACATCAATCTGCTCAAAACAGCGATCAAAGTTCCTATTCTGACATTGGTCCTACTTGGGATTTTATCCGGTGGTACCGGCTATCTGTTAACGAAAGTCCCACAGGAATTTGCACCACGCGAAGATCGTGGTTCGTTTTTTGTGATTGTAAATGGTCCTGAAGGTGCAAGTTACGCATACATGAAGGAGTATATGGACGAAATAGAACGCCGGTTGATGCCTTTGGTTGAAACGGGTGAAGTAAACCGCCTCCTTTTACGTGCCCCACTTGGTTTCAACAATATAGAAAATTTCAATGGTGGGATTGTCATCATCAACCTGCACGATTGGGCTGTGCGTCGATCAGGCTGGGAAATCATGGCGGACGTCCGAAGCCGGCTTTCCGATCTGCCGGGCGTGCGAGCATTTCCGATCATGCGACAGGCATTGGGCGGATCAACGCAAAAACCCGTGCAATTGGTCCTCGGTGGCCCGACATATGAAGAACTTGCCGCATGGCGCGATGTTCTCTTCGAAAAAATCCAGGAAAACAATCCGGGTTTCCTCGGCATTGACAGTGATTACAAAGAGACACGTCCCCAAATTGATTTTGAAGTTGATTATGATCGTGCTGCTGATCTTGGCGTCACAATTTCTGATATCGGACGGACCCTTGAGACTATGATGGGTGGTCGTGAAGTGACAACTTTCCTCAGCCGAGGAGAGGAATACGACGTTATTTTAGAGGGTGAACGCGATGCACAGCGCTCTTTCAGCGACATTCAAAACATCTATATTGAGTCCGGGCGTACCGGTGAACAAATTCCGATCTCCAATCTTGTCACTATCAACGAATATGCAGCCCCGCAGACGCTTACCCGTTTCAACCGAATTCGGGCAATTACGATAGATGCAAATCTGGAGGAGGGGTACACATTGGGCGAGGCGGTTACGCATCTCAATCAGCTGGTCCGCGAACATCTGCCTTCGGAAGCAATCATCGACTATAAGGGACAGAGCCGTGATCTTACGGAATCCAGCCAATCGATCATTTTTGTATTCCTCTTGGGTATTCTGGTCGTGTTTCTGGTCCTCGCTGCACAGTTCGAGAGCTGGATTCACCCGCTTGTTATCATGCTGACCGTACCCCTAACGATTGGTGGCGGATTGTTAGGGCTTTACTTGACCGGTGGTTCTTTGAACATTTACTCGCAGATTGGACTGATAATGCTCGTCGGACTTGCGGCGAAGAACGGGATTTTGATTGTAGAGTTCATCAATCAGCTCCGGGATGAGGGCATCGCCTTTTATGATGCTATTATCGAGGCATCGGAAACCCGTTTCAGGCCGATTATCATGACCGGTCTGACAACAATTGCCGGGGCGATACCGCTTGTTTTATCCAGTGGCGCTGGTTACGAGACACGTGTTGTCATCGGAACTGTGGTTTTGACCGGTGTGTTTGCCGGTACGCTGTTTACGCTCTTTATTGTCCCTGTCGCCTACAGCTTGATTTCCAGACGGTCAGGATCACCAAATGCCGTCTCGCGCAAGCTTGCTGAAGAACTTGGCTAAACATGTGATTGCAGGTCAGTTTTAAAAGACGCAAGGCTAAAGCCAGAAGCGTCTAAATCTGCCGTATTTTTACGTTCGCTGTAACACTCAGCGCAATAGAACCAATGCGAGGCGCAATAGCACCGTCCATCAAACAATTATTTTCTCAATATGAAACGTGAGAGGGATAAACACGTGGGATAAATGGCATGCCCGAAATTGTTTCTGCTGGCCGATTGCGAAAATCACCTTTTTACGATTCGACGCTCGCTGAAGGTGCTGAATCTCTGCTGACCTACAATCGGATGCTAATCCCTCGCGGCTATGGCGACAGAGAAGCGGAATATTGGCGCCTGGTAAATGGTGTTTCGATGTGGGATGTGGCAGTGCAACGGCAGGTACAGCTCAAGGGGCCGGATGCAGCGCGGCTCGCACAGATCCTTTGTATGCGCGATCTTTCAAAACAAAAGACTGGCCAGGGAAAATACGTAGCGCTGTGTGACCACAATGGCGTGCTGATCAACGATCCTATTGCGCTTAAAGTAGATGAAGACTGCTATTGGTTATCCATTGGCAACTCGGACATTTGGTTTTGGGCGCGGTGTGTTGCCGGTGAACGTGGATTAAACGTGCGCATAACGGAACCGGATGTCTCTCCCCTGGCCATACAGGGACCGAAGGCAGAAGATGTTGTTGCCTCTCTTTTTGGAGATTGGGTCCGGGACTTGCGTTACTTTTGGTTCAAAGATGCAATGATTGAAGGAATTCCACTCAAGGTTGTCCGGGCAGGTTGGTCAAAACAGGGCGGGTTTGAACTGTTCTTGATGGATGGCACGAAAGGCAACCAGCTTTGGCAGTTGGTCAAAGAAGCTGGACAGCCGTTTGATATCGGTCCTGGTTATCCAAATCCATCGGAAAGAACAGAAAGCGGGCTCCTTAACTGGGGTGTAGATACGGATGATACGACGAATCCTTTTGAGGTGAGGATGGAGAAGTTTATCGACCTTGATATCCCAAGTGGGACCATTGGTTTGGAGGCTTTAAGAGACATTAAGGAAAATGGTGTGAAGCGACATCAACTGGGCATCGTGCTTGACGTTCCGGAAGAACCCGAACAGCAAGCGACTTGGTTACCGCTTTTATTCAATGGCAAATCAGTTGGCCATATGACGCATCAGGCTTGGTCCTATCGGCTCAAACGGCTTATTGGTTATGCTCTTGTTTCGGTCGAGATGAACCCTGGCGATACCGTGCAGGTACTCAAAAACAGTGAAACCATAAGCGGTGCGCTGGTCGATCTTCCCTTTTCTTTGACGTAACCACAGTCCTTGAGTGCGTGCATTGCCGCTGATGGTTCTAGCCTTATGGCGCGTTTTCTCTTCGGCAAAATCATTTTATACACAAAGTTGGAAAGATGAATGTTTCCAATTGGTTAAACGTGGTTTTTTCTCTGCCTTTGCAATCCAGTTAAAAATTATAATTGCATCGCATGAAACAAGTTCACGCCTCTTATCGTTAATGAAATATGACCGCAAGCTATGGTGCTTGCCCGGCAAATACAAAAATAAGAGGAAAAAATGTTTAAGCGTACAATTGCAGCTACAGCTATTACCCTTTCAATGACTTTTTCAGCATCCGCAGCAGATATCGTCGATACTGCCGTTTCAGCGGGTTCATTCAAAACCCTCGTTGCAGCAGTTCAGGCAGCCGGTCTGGTTGAAACTTTGAAAGGTGACGGACCCTTTACAGTTTTCGCACCAACCGATGAAGCTTTTGCTGCACTCCCAGAAGGTACCGTTGAAAATCTTTTGAAACCCGAAAACAAAGATCAACTTACAGCCATTTTGACCTACCACGTCGTACCAGGAAAAGTGATGTCCACTGACCTGAAAGACGATATGAAAGCAGCGACCGTGCAGGGCAGCAAAGTCACAATCGACTTGGACAATGGTCCAAAAGTCAACGAGGCAAATATTGTAACGCCTGATGTTGCGGCCGATAACGGCGTGATCCACGTGATCGATAAAGTTATTCTTCCTGCGTCATAACACGTCAGACAGTCATGATAATTCAGCGCAACCAAATGGTATTGCGCTGAATTGAATTACCCCGCGCCTAGTAATGAACGGATTTCGGATCAATTGGCTTTTGCTGCGGCGGTGCAAACTTTGTGAGATTTATTCCTTCAACGGCGGCGGTATACTCATCCATGTTTGGGGTCCTACCAAGAATAGCCGAGAGAACCACAACGGGCGTTGAGGCAAGAAGCGATTCTCCCTTCTTCTCGTCTGAGTCTTCTACAACCCTTCCTTGGAACAAACGGGTGGACGTGGCCAAAACCGTGTCACCTCGCTCCGCTTTTTCCTGATTTCCCATGCAAAGATTGCAACCGGGTCGCTCAAGATAAAGGATGTTCTCGTATTCGGTTCGCGCCGTGCTCTTGGGCATGAAATCATCAAATTCGAAACCTGAATAACGTTGCAAAATCTCCCAGTCGCCCTCTTCCTTCAACTCATCAATGATGTTGTAAGTCGGCGCAGCGACGACCAGAGGCGCGTTAAACTCAACTTTGCCGGATTTTTTCTCCAGGTTCTTGAGCATCTGAGCGACAATCTTCATGTCGCCCTTATGAACCATGCAAGAGCCGACAAATCCAAGATCAACAGATTTTTCTCCCTTGTAGAAGGACACAGGCCGGATGGTATCGTGGGTGTAGCGTTTGGATACATCAGCATTGTTGACATCCGGGTCAGCAATCATCGGTTCATCGATTTCATCGAGATCGACGACCACTTCCGCAAAGTATTTTGCGTTGTGATCCGGCTTCAGGGCAGGCACTTCGCCACTTCTTATTTCCGCTATTCTCCTATCGGCTTTGTCGATGAGTCCATGGAGTGTTCCCGCCTCATTCTCCATGCCCTTCTCTATCATGATCTGAATTCGGCTTTTTGCGAGTTCCAGCGATTGGATCAAAGTCTCATCTTGTGAAATACAAATTGCTGCTTTCGCTTTCATCTCCGCTGACCAGTCCGTGAAAGTAAACGCCTGATCGGCCAACAACGTGCCGATGTGCACTTCGATTACTCGACCTTGGAATACGTTGTCACCAAACTGCTCCAACATCTGCGCTTGGGTGGCATGGACGACATCGCGGAAATCCATGTATTCCTTCATGCTGCCCTTGAATGTCACTTTTACAGATTCTGGAATGGGCATCGTTGCTTCACCCGTTGCGAGCGCAAGCGCAACGGTGCCTGAGTCAGCGCCGAACGCGACGCCTTTCGACATTCTTGTATGTGAATCGCCGCCAATGATGATTGCCCAATCATCAACTGTAATATCGTTTAACACCTTGTGAATCACGTCTGTCATGGAATGATAAACGCCTTTGGGATCGCGCGCCGTGATCAGCCCGAATTTATTCATGAAACTCATGAGCTTGGGTATGTTGGCCTGAGCTTTAAGGTCCCATACGGATGCCGTGTGACAACCGGATTGATAGGCGCCATCCACTTTTGGAGAGATCACTGTTGCAGCCATGGCTTCCAGTTCCTGGCTGGTCATAAGGCCTGTTGTATCTTGTGAACCCACGATGTTCACGCTTACGCGAACATCCGATCCGGCATGCAGAATGGTGCCTTCTGCAACACCAACCGCATTTTTGTTGAATATTTTCTCAACTGCGGTCAGGCCTTGCCCTTCTTGCGAAACTTCTCTTGAGGGTGCGAAAACAATTGGCATCTCAATGCCAAGCGTTGATGCCGCGAAGCTCTGGAGTTTCTTTCCAAACACAATTGCATAGGAGCCGCCAGCCTTCATAAATTCAAGCTTTTGAGGCGTAAAAGCCGAGGATACGTCCACGAGTTCTTCTGCGCCTGCCTCGTCGTACAGCTTCATCTCTTTTGTGTTTATGGTCAGAACCGTTCCGTTATCGACGGAATATTTTTGTTCAAGAATTGGATTACCATCATTGTTCATGATGGGTTTGCCGTCTGGCCCAAGTTTTTTAACCCAGTTTTTCAGATCGATCCCAATCCCACCGGTAACGCCGACTGTGGTCAGAAAAATCGGGGAAATGCCATTCGTCCCTGCAACAACCGGTGCAATGTTTACGAACGGAACGTAAGGGCTGGCTTGTCTGCCCATCCACAATGCGACGTTGTTGACACCGGACATCCGGGACGACCCAACACCCATGGTTCCCTTTTCTGCGATCAACATCACCCGCTTATCAGGATGTTGCCGTTGCAATTCCTGAATTTCAGCTTGGGCTTCCTCTGATATCATACACTTACCGTGTAACTCTCGATCTGATCTGGAATGTGCTTGATTGCCCGGCGACAATAAATCCGTAGAAACATCGCCTTCTGCCGCAATGTAGGTGACGACTTTGATTTCCTCGTCGATGTCAGGAAGCTTTGTGAAAAACTCCGCTTTTGCATAACTATCCAGAATATCTGTCGCAATTTCATGGCCCTCGGCATGGGCTGACGCGAGCCGATCTGTATCTGCTTCATACAAGAAGACTTGAGTTTTCAGCACTTCGCCTGCTTGCTTGGCGATGTCAGTATCATCACCAAGGGCCAGATCGAGGAGAACCTCAACAGATGGGCCCCCTTTCATATGAGATAAAAGCTCAAATGCAAAGGTTGGTGTAATCTCCTCTACAACCGTGCTGCCCAGAATAATTTTCTTTAAAAACCGGGCCTTTTCTCCGGCGGCGCTCGTGGTACCGGGAAGCGTGTTGTAAATAAAAAACTTCAGAGAAGCATCACGGTGCTCGTTTTGAGTATCCTCTATTTGAGCGATGATCTCTTTGACAAGCGCTCCGTCTTCAATGGGTTTGGGGTTTAAACCCTGGATTTTTCTGGTGTCAATTTCGTCTATGTAGTCTGTATACAAACTCATGAATGTTCCGATAACTTGGTATTGATTACAATTTAGATACTGGACACGGAGACAAGTCGCAAGCGGTGTCAACTTCAATTTTTAAATATTGCAGACACAATTGACTTGCAAGATGTACACGACTAAATCATGATAAATTGACTCCTATTTTAGTGCTTCAGCGTCTTCAACGCTTTCGCATTTCGAACTTTGGGCAAGCACTATGGAAAGTACTGAGTTTCAGCCCCTTGGCTTCTCGGATTTGACTGAAGATGAATCGTTCATCATCTCCATTTATCGTGACTGGAGGCGTCATTGGCCGGCCAGTGTGTTGGCAGAACGTCGACTGACTGAGCGGCTTAGGAATGACTGTCTTTATGACGGCCTTGAGCCTCTGTTTCAGCTTTTCAGGATGTATTGTCAAAAAGAGGTGTTTCCGCAGGAAAACAATAGTGCCCTGTTGAGCATGGCCGAGGAAACGCTGTTAAATGAAATTGGATCCAAGGCTGTCGAGAAAGAAACCAGTGTCGAACAATTTCAAACGGTTTTGAAATCTGCAAACGTGAACATACGGCCAGCGTCCGCAATTCCACGATCCGGGCATGATCGCCTGGCGGAACTTGTGGGTCATCATGCAACGGTTGTGATGCAAACCTTACATCCGCTGCCACGTTGATCACAGGCGTGTTCAAATACAAAAAACTTTTCTCTGTAAACGTATAATGCGGGTTGTTTCGACACGAATTGTTCTCAACCCTTGAATACACTGCCGGTTTTATTGGTACTACCCCGCCCTAAGTTTTTAAACGGCAAACCAAGGTAATTTTTCAGTACACATTGCCTATATTCCATTGAACTATCTTCAATGCGCCCAACGTTACCGTAGTGACACAAATCCAAAATGGATTCTTAAAATGGTAAACGTTCTTGTAATCGGCGGTAGTCGTGGAATTGGTGCAGAGGTTGTTCGCCAAGCGGTTATGGCGGGACACAAGGTTCGTGCTCTATCTCGCAGTGGCAGATTGCCAAATGGTCTCCCCAGCACGTGCGAAGCGATTGCGGGCAATGCGCTGAACAGAGACGACGTCAATAAGGCGTTGGAGGGTGTGGACGTGGTTGTGCAAGCTTTGGGGATTGTACTGTCACCGAAAATGCCCTTCGAACCCGTGAGCTTGTTCTCCGACGCAACAAAAATCCTGGTCCCAGCGATGGAGGAAATGAAGATTTCCCGCCTTATCAGCGTAACCGGCTTTGGTGCCGGAGACAGCAAGGAGGTGATCAGCATTTTCCAAAAGCTGCCTTTCCATTTGGCTTTCAGGCATCCTTACGGCGATAAATCCATTCAGGAGGACATCATAGAGAATAGCAATCTTGATTGGCTGATCGTTCGACCGGGGGTTTTAACCAATGGGCGTAGCAGTGGCCGGTAC
>JBCCXO010000011.1:0-75762 GCA_039191645.1 Pseudomonadota bacterium
AAGACAACACACTTGCCTCCCCATTTATTAGCGGAGCAATATCAAATATTTATAGTTAATATGGCTCGTCTTTAATATAGAGGAGCTAAAAATGAATTTCAGTAAACAAAATCGAATACTTCACCAAATTGAGGAATATGTTAACATCATCAAATCTAGCGGTTTGCATATTACTACTGGATCTGATTTTTCCTACTTCACCTCAATCCCCAAAGTCCAACCGGCACGACACAACATCAACCCTGCATTTGATCCAAAGCATACAAATCTTAATGCGAGGAACGCCATTTGGATGATTGTTCTGAACAGCGATGGAGAAATCGTAGGAACACAGGCAATGCAAATTTTGCCGAATCGCGAGCTCAAATTTGGGGAATACCTCGGACAGAACATCTGGAACTTTCGAAGTTACGGTTACGACCTGGACAAGAGCAAAACAAATTTGCAGCTTTCCGAGAATGCCTCTGAGATGGAAGGGGTAATCGCATATCATGGTGAGTTATGGCTGAAAGGCGGCGAAGGCGGCCTGCGGGGTGGTAGCATGGTTATCATGCTCACGCGGCTGATGATTCTCGTTGGTCTTTTAAAATGGACACCTGACTTCTTCATCGGACTGCAGTCCCCATTGACCTCCTGCCGAGGCCTGGCAACGAGAGAGGGTTACATGCGAACTGAACAACGTTCGATTTCATGGTATCAGAAAAAGTCTGCGACGCCGATGGAAGATTGGCTAGTATGGATGAGCCGCGAAGAGGCAGAGTTTAATTTACGCTTACCAGCGGACTTCTTTCACGATATGTTCGATAAAAAGGTCCAAGCGGAAAGCCCAGAACAGCTGAGCAAAATCGCCTGACAAAAGCTCCATCGATGGATTATATTTTTACCATCGATGGTAACTTAATAATACACCAATGGTAACTTTGATTAAAGTTATGCATCATTTTTCACTAATTGAAACAAATCCAACTATTCTTATCATATCCCAAACATCAAATCAGTTTTACTTCGATGTTTTATTTGGCATCAATTCAAAACAGCCAGAGGAATGTTTTGAAAGCCTGAGTTAACACAAACGATGAGAGGGATTTTTCTTTTAATCTCTATACTATGAGCGGATTTTTTTAACCATGACAGATAAACGACAAGAATCAGACAACTCTACTCTGGACGCAAAGACACTAATAGAACTTACCACAGATGTTGTCGCTGCCTATGTGTCGAATAACCCGGTATCAACTACCGAACTTCCAAATTTGATTGGAGACGTCTACGCTTCATTCACAAAATTTGCGAATGTCGATACACCGCTATCAAACCACAACACAAAGCCAGCGGTACCCATCAAAAAATCGCTGCATGATGATTACATCATTTGCCTGGAAGACGGAAAGCATTTTAAATCGCTGAAGCGGCACTTGCGGAGCCACTACGATATGTCTCCCGAGCAATACAGAGAAAAATGGGGCCTGCCAGCAGATTACCCGATGGTTGCGCCAAATTACGCACAAGCGCGCTCGCGGCTTGCTCGGGAAATGGGACTTGGTCGTAAACCAGGCACCAAAATCAAAAAGAAAAAAGCAAGGGTCTGACAAGTCAGGCGCATTGGCGCTAAATTTGGCGGCATCTACTCCGGCGGCTGTGCATATCGACTCAACGCTGTCGGGGTATCAATATCGATGCTCGCCAGATCGCCCAATTCAACTTCTATAACCTGATCAGAATACATACCGATGAGATGGCGTGCACCCACGTCACCGTCAATCGTAACAAGCTCCGAGAAGTGCCTCGCTGGCCATAACACCGGATTACCTCTTTTTCCCTGACATGTAGCAACGACGATAAACCCGGGGTTCTGCTTCGCCGTTTCCAAAAGTTTGTTGATGGCAAGCTCGGATACAAACGGCATGTCCCCCAGTAACACCAATGCTGCGGTATAGTCAGAAACGAGTGCATTGATGCCGGCAGATAGCGAAGTTGAAAGGCCTCCGTCGAAGTTCGGATTAAACACAGCCTTATGTTGAACGTCGGAAATTGCCTCTTGTACCGCTCCAGAATCATACCCCGTTACAACAAACACATCATCACACTGGCTTTTCGCGGCCGCTTCGACCGCATGCCTGACCATCGGCTTTCCGTGAAAATCTACGGTCATTTTGTTGTCATCGCCCATACGGCGCGATTGTCCTGCAGCAAGAACCAGCGCAGCAATTTTAGATGC
Source organism: Pseudomonadota bacterium (assembly GCA_039191645.1). GTDB lineage: Bacteria > Pseudomonadota > Alphaproteobacteria > Rhizobiales > Rhizobiaceae > JAALLB01. Next base: position 2,219 of record JBCCXO010000011.1, read on the forward strand.
TTGACCTTCTGATTTCTCGCGTGGATGCGGTCTGGCGCCAGTCTCCATGAGCAACCCCCCTACCCCGAGCATTGAAATGTCGCAGGCAGAAACTGGAATATCAGCCAACAGCCTTTGCAACACCCAATCAAAGCCGTTTTCTGCTGGCCCTCTTGCGCAGCCCGGTGCGCCCAACACAGGCTTACCATCAAGCTCCGACAACAAAAGTAGGTTGCCAGGATCAACAGGCATACCAAAACGAACATCTTGACCACCCGCACGGCGAATTGCCTGTGGTATGACATCGTCTATATCGCTTATTGCGGATGCCCCAAACAAAATCAGCATGTCGCATCGACCCATAAGCGTACCAATTGCTTCAGATACGGCTTCCTGCGTATGGAAAACCTGCTGCTCATCTACCAGGACGGACCCAGAAAGCGCCAACCTGCGCTCTAGAACTTTCCTCGTTTTTTGCAAAACTTTTTGCCTTGTGCCTGGTAACAACGTTTGAACCAGACCTATTTTCTTTTGCGAGAATGGCAGTACACTGATAGCTTCAGATTGAACAACTGCATCGACTGTGTTGAGGCTTTCTTCGGTCACGGCATAGGGAATAATCTTTACCGTCGCAACCATCCGCCCCTCATTTACTTCGGTATAATCGGGCAGCGTGGCAAGCGTAATGCCGGGGTCGATCGAATTTATCTGATCAATAATTTCCGCTGAGACGCGAAAGATACCATTAAAACGCGCGAAGAAATTCACCCGCCCGGTTCTCGCTTCATCAATCCGCAGACCATCCGAGCTAAAGAGCGAGGATATCCGCACAGCGGCTTCATCTTCCAATACGTCGCCTGGCTCTGGAAGCGCGACCACAACATCAACCATACTGGCGGCATGCATCACATCAATCAATTCATCATCTAAAACTGTCCCTTTGCGAATAACTGAATCATCGGGAAGGCGCAGCGTATGTGCTAAAATGCCACCAACGGCATCATCCAACGGAAACGAACCAAACTTCATCGCCTACCTACTTCCGCGGTGTCGTAAATCTTCAATAATCTCTGCAAGTACAGCGACTGCAATTTCTGCAGGCGAAGCAGCGCCGATATCAAGCCCAATCGGAGCCCTAATTCTTTCAAGCTGTTCTTCCAAAGCCCCCGCCTCGCGAAGTCGATCGCACCGAGCACTGTGTGTCTTGCGACTGCCCAGAGCGCCAACATAAAAACAGTTCGCTTTCAATGCCGCCAAAATTGGAAAATCATCAATCTTAGGATCATGGGTGACGGCCACAACAGCGGTAAAACGGTCAAGCGGATTGTCTTTCAGAACATCCTCAGGCCAATCGGGATACAGCGCGACCCCCTTAAAGCGTTCCTCGCTGGCAAATGCTGTGCGCGGATCGATTACCCGCATGTCGAAACCGGCAATCCTGGCCATAGGCACCAAAGCCTGCGAAATATGGACAGCGCCAACAATCACCAAACGCGGAGACGGCAAATGAACATTCAAAAACAAGCGTCCGTCCACACTTTCTACTTTTGATGATTTACCGCTTTGAAAAGCATCAGATACAGCCTGCCCCAGGTCGCCATATACATCGTCCTCTTCAAGCACAACACGGTCGCGCCCATCATCGAGATGCGTCACAACGATTGCCGCTTTCCTCTCCTTGCGTGCAAGATTGAGCTTTTTTAGTACCTGCGGATCCATTTATCCAATCCGCTCGACATACACTTCAATCTTACCCCCACAGGATAATCCAACCTCCCAAGCGGTCTCATCTGCGACACCAAACTCCAACATTCGGGGCTCGCCGGTCAAAATCACATCCATTGCCTCTGTAACGACGGCCCCCTCCACACATCCGCCCGAAACCGAACCCTCAAAATTTCCGTCTGCATCGATTACCAAATGAGACCCCGTTGGCCTTGGCGCAGACCCCCAGGTCGAGATAACGGTTGCAATAGCAACGTCTCTTCCTGCTTTCATCCATGCTTCCGCAGTTACCAATTCGTCAAGCGTGTTTTCAGTCGCATTTGTTACCATCAAACCACTCCCGCCTCAGGTTTTATTCAATCCAGCGAGCCATCGCGTCGGATCATATTGGGCATCAAAGCCCGAGGAAAGACTATCACACAATCCAGCCAACGCGTTGAGAGAATGCACTGGCCTAAACTCATCGACATGCGGCAACATCGTCTTAATACCACGGGCAGCAGCCACAAACCCGTCAAACCGCAAGAGCGGGTTTAACCAGATCAACCGTCTACACGAACGATGCAAACGATCAATTTCATGGCCTAATTGCTTGTCTTCATCTCGTTCAAGCCCATCGGTGATTAGTAGAACCACTGCCCCCTGCCCCAACACGCGCCGCGACCAAAGTCGATTAAACTCATGCAGAGTTTGGCCGATCCGGGTTCCGCCAGACCAATCCTCGACAGCATCTGCACAATTTTGTAACGCAACATCTGGATCTTTATTGCGCAACTGCCGGGTGATGTTGGTTAAACGTGTACCAAACAAAAACGTATGCACATGACGTCGTTCATCGCTGAGAGCGTGAAAAAACTGCAAAAACACACGGGAATATTGACTCATTGAACCGGAGATATCCGCAAGTATAACGACCGGTGGTTCTATTTTTTTGCGCTCTCGGAACTTCGGCAGAATCAAATCTCCACCGGTTCGCATCGCCTTCAGCAACATCTGGCGTGGATCAGCTACGGCGGGATGACGAACAGGTTTGAAACGTCGGGTGACGTTTTCTTCCAAAGGCAAACGCATTTTGGACATTGCTATTTTGATCTGGGAAAGTTCCTCAACGCTCATTTGTGCAAAGTCTTTGTCATGCAAGACTTCTTTTGTGGACGCAGTAAGTGCTGCATCAATTTCTAACTCAGGTCTTTCAATCTCGTTTTCGGTTTGCTGTCCGGAGAAAAGTGCTTCTGATACTCGGGTTTCAGCCGCTTTGGGCTTTTGGTGCTGCTCGTCCTTTCGCATTTGGGGAGAAAACATCTGCAACATCTTTTCAACCAGTTCGCGAGACCGCCAAAAAAGGCGAAAAGCCTGATCAAAAACAACATGATCTTCATGTCGGTTGATTAAAATGCAGTGCAACGTCCAGTAAAAATCATCACGATCAAGGATACCACCAGCTTCAACGGCTTTCACACAATCTACCACGCTGGCAGGTCCGAGTTTTACACCGGAAGCACGTAAAGTGCGGGCAAAATAGAGGATGTTTTCCGCAAGGCGGCCCTCCGGATTTGCGATTCCAGCAAGGCCACTCACGCTTCTGCCAACTCCCGCTTGACCTCCCGTAGCAATTGCTGACCTTCGCTGGAATCAATCTTGGCGATATCATCCTGATACTTTAACAGCACGCCGATGGTATCAGATACGGTTTGCGGATCTATCGCCACTTTATCGAGTTCAATCAACGCCGAAGCCCAATCCAAAGTCTCAGCAACCCCGGGGTTCTTAAACAAATCCTGATTTCGAAGCTTTTGAACATATGCAACTACTTCCCGCGATAGGCTTTCGCCGCAGCCCGGCACCTTCTTATTGACGATCGCCAATTCTCTTTGCGCATCAGGATAATCCACCCAGTGGTAAAGACACCGTCTTTTCAGTGCATCATGAATCTCACGCGTTCTGTTGGTTGTAACAACCACAATCGGCGGTTCTTTTGCACTGACTGTACCAAGTTCGGGGATGGTGATCTGAAAATCTGACAAGATTTCAAGAAGAAAAGCCTCAAAAGCCTCATCAGTTCGATCAAGCTCATCGATTAACAGGACTGGCGCGCGTGCCTCTCCTGAATCCAATGCCTGTAGCAGTGGCCGTTTGATCAGAAATTTTTCCGAAAAGACGCCTTTCTCAAGTGCCTTTTTATCGCTCGCGCCGGTAGCCTCTTGCATTCTGATTTCAACCATTTGCGCCGCGTAATTCCATTCGTAGACTGCCGTGGATACATCCAACCCCTCATAGCATTGCAGGCGAATGAGCGGGCGATCCAGTGCTGCACTCAGTACTTTGGCAATCTCGGTCTTTCCAACACCGGCCTCGCCCTCCAAAAACAACGGGCGCTTCATTTTCAAACTCAAAAACAAAACTGTCGCCAGTGATCTATCCGCAATATATCCCTGTTGCGAAAGTAACTGCTCTGTTTGATCTATATCGAGAGGCAAATCAGCCATTAACTGCTCCAGCTATGTTCTATCAACTAGATAGCGTTTTTGTACAGCCGTTACACCCCAGCAAGTAAAAAAGACAACACAACGGGTCGATAAAAGCTACCGTGGTGATATCCAATCGTGTGCATTGACCTCGCGCATTAATAATTCTTCCAATTCCTTTTGACACAGGATATCTCTTAGAGCATGTGCATGGTTCACCGAGTCAGTCTGATTTTGGGTCATTCCCTGAGTATCTTCGGCTATATTGCCTTCTTTATGCTCGCAACGACGGCACCCTCAAAAAGTGGGACAATCGGACTTTCTATCCCTTTAAGCGGAGACGCTGCGGAACTCGGCCAGAGTTTCAGAACAGGCGCAAAGTTGGCGATGGAAATCTATGGATCAAACCACCAGTTGTTTATCACGGATGATGGCTGCGACGCAGACCTTGCCGCCCTTGCTACCGAAGACATGAAATCCCAAAACGTCGATATTGTTTTGGGCCTCATTTGCAATGCCCCCGCCAAGATCGTCGCAAATGCCTTCGTTGAGTCGAAAACGCCCGTGATTGTAGCCGGCGCCAGGTCCGTTAGATTGATCAAGGATCGCGAACGGGAAGCTTGGAACCTCTGGCGAATGTCCCCGGGTGATGACTATGCCGTAGAGGTCGCTGCAAACGCGATCCGCGCCTTGTGGCAGACGACGCCCTACGCAATTGTTGATGACGGGACGATCTACGGCAGAAGTTTCACAGATGCGCTTCGCATCAAAATGGACGAATTCGGATTGGAACCTCAGTTCTCAGACACGTTTCGCGCAGCACAATCGACTCAGGCCGGTTTACTTCGGCGTTTACAGCGGTCCGGCGTCACCGCTGCTTTCATTGCTTCTGCCACCAAAGAAGACCTCTTAACCATCGGCCAAAACATGGCAGAATTCGAAATTGACCTCGATCTCATCGCTTCTGAAGCCTTGGTCGTTCTACCCTTTTTGGAGGAGGCAAGTCGTGTTGCATCCGGATTGAAAGTAGTAATGGCGCCCATGCCTGAAGACGAGACCCTTGATGCATTGCTCAAAGAACGAGACATTGATCCTGACCAGCAGATCTACAACGGATTTGCTGCTGTTCAAATCGCCACACAGGTCTTGGGAAATACTGAATTGCTGCGCCAAAATGATCTTTCCGGGATAGTTTTTGAAACTGTTCTTGGCGGCATTCAATTCAATGAAAATGGTTCATCAAGTTACAACCCTTATGAGCTTCATGAATGGGATGGCGAAGTCTTGGCACCCAGCAAATCAGAAGCTGAGACACAATGAAACCAGGTGCACGAAACTCAATCACGGATGTCGAAGGCCTACTGGTAGGAAACGCCCAAGACGATAAACTCAAAAGCGGCGTGACCGTTCTAACCGCCAAAGAACCCTTCATTGCTTCAGTAGCGGTGCATGGTGGGGCGCCAGGCACCCGCGACACCGAGTTACTTTCTCCAGAAAACACAGTGGATCGAACGGATGCACTGGTATTATCAGGTGGATCTGCGTTCGGACTTGATTCAGCATCTGGTGTGCAGGCCTGGCTGAAAGAAAACGGTCGCGGTTTCACAGTCGGGTCTATGAGCGTCCCTATCGTACCAGGCGCCATTTTGTTTGATCTGATAAACGGCGGTGACAAATCGTGGGGTAAGTATCCGCCCTATCGCGATCTGGGTTGGGAGGCATGCAAAAATGCCTCGCCAGAGTTTGAGATTGGTTCGGCGGGCGCCGGTAACGGCGCATTGGTTGCTGACTTGAAAGGCGGGCTTGGCACAGCCTCAATCCAATTGGACAATGGTATTATCATTGGCGCGCTTTTTGCGGTCAATGCGCTGGGAAGCCCATTGATTGCAAATACCCGTTTTTTCCGAGCAGCACAGTTTGAAAGAATGGCAGAGTTTGGCGGATTAGGGTTTCCCACAAAGAGGCCCCAAAGAGGCGATGAGGTAAGCATAAAGTTCCGGGAACAAACCGGACCGGCTCAAAACACCACAATCGGGATTGTGGCAACCGATGCCGCCCTTTCAAAATCAGAGGCTAAAAGACTAGCAATTGCCGCTCATGACGGGATCGCAAACGCCATCTGGCCCGCGCATACACCTATGGATGGTGATCTGATTTTTTCCGTAGCGACAGGTACAAATCAGCAAACAGTTGGACACGCCGACTGGATAGACCTATCAGCTGCCGCAGCAAGCGTTACAGCGCGCTCAATCTCCCGAGGGGTCTTCAATGCAACGCAACAAGCAAATGATTTGTTCCCTACGTACCAAGATAAATTTTCCACTCAATCGCCGTGATCGAACAATTACCAGGAGATAAAGATGCAGTCATTCATCTACAAGACAACAACAACCCTTCTGTTTCTGCTCATCTGGCAAGGCAATGTGTTGGCCGGAGATTTTGCGAACCGTCATATTCATGGATTTTCGGTGGATGGCCAACTTTTCGCTTTTGAAGAGTACGGTGTTCAGGATGGTTCCGGCTTTCCCTATTCAAACATCTATGTGATCAATACATCGACGGACAAATGGGTAGCGGGTTCCCCGTTTAGAGTCCGTTTGGATGACGAAGCCAAAAGCGTCTATGAAGCACGGGAAGAAGCGCGTATTTTGGCTGGACCGGTCATGAAAAGCTTTGAAGATCGAGGCAACCTCGTTGCATCCAACCAGCCAACAGAAAAAGGATTTGATAAAAAACGCATGATAGCAAATCCCAGAATCGTTGTGCCTCCGATTGACGATGATATTGAGTTTCGGATCAAAACCCTCACGTTTCCACCATCTCCAACTTGTGAGCCGTTCGGGCCATCAATTGGCTTTGAACTACTGCGGATCGCAACAGATGAGGGCAGATATACAAAAACAATCCATTCTGACAAATCCATACCAAAGAGCAGGAATTGCCCGCTTGATTATGAATTTGCCGACCTTGTGACGTTTTTCCCCTCGGAAGGAAAACCTAAAGCGGCGATCCTCATTTTGATGAAAACAGTGGGATTTGAAGGGCCGGATGGCCGTTATCTGGCGATAACGACCGAGCTGGAGTAAAGCGAAGGTCTACTTCCTGACTGTTTTCCTAATCCGGTTGATCACGAGCGCCTGTACCCGCTTGTTCTTATCGATCCCAACATGGTCAGTACCGAATTTCGAAACATCAATTGTTGTGATTTTGCCTTTAAAACCAGGACCACGACGGTAGTTTTTGCCGGAAGGAATTTTGTAATTCACAACCTGACGAGCACCTTTGCGAAACGGCGGCGGACTGCTGAAACCAGGATCAAGTCCTATGACAAGTTCAACCGGCACACCAGCCGCACCCAACGTGTTGGCAAAACTGGGAGCTTCGACACCACCAAGAGAGTGCCCAGCAATGACGATGGGGTAAGAAACCTTTTTCTGTTTAGAGCGCTTGATGATATCGCTAGCGACATTGCGCCAATCACCATTTGAGATAGCTTTGGCTCTTATCCCCTTCGCCTTCAATTGTCGTGTCATCTGGTTCATCCCATCTGAAAAGACGTTCAGAAAACCTCTTATCATGTAGACTTCTTCTGACAGTGCTGGTGTAGAAACCCCCGCACCAACCAAGACCAACATTGAAATTGTCAAATTTCGTAAGCGCTTAAGCATTAAATTCCCCTGAGCCGCAATGATTCACCGCGTGAATAAAAGGATGAATTTGAGAAAATTTCAACCTTCGATATCGATTCCTGTTGGCGAATGGTTGAAAAATTTGCTTGAAGATTGTGCACAGGTGTCTCCAGTGTTAAGCGAAGCGCCGATAACAGGAAAATTCTCATGATCCCGCGCTATTCCCGCACAGAAATGACCGACATTTGGTCACCTCAGTCAAAATTCAAAATCTGGTTTGAGATCGAGGCTCATGCATGTGATGCACTGGCAGAACTTGGTGTTATACCCCAAGACGCTGCTAAGACGATCTGGGACAAGGCTGGTGCGGTAGAGTTTGACGTTGCCCGGATTGATGAAATCGAGGCTGTTACCAAACACGACGTAATCGCATTCCTGACACATCTGGCCGAAATCGTCGGCCCCGATGCGCGGTTTGTTCATCAGGGGATGACATCCTCAGATGTCCTCGATACTTGTTTCAACGTGCAATTGGTGCGAGCAACCGACCTACTTCTTGAAGATCTCGGCCGCTTACTCGAAGCGCTCAAGACGCGGGCTTATGAGCATAAAGACACCATTACAATTGGCCGCTCACATGGAATCCATGCCGAACCAACAACATTTGGGTTAAAAATGGCCCAGGCCTACGCTGAATTCGATCGCAACAAGACGCGGCTGGAAAACGCGAGGGAAGAGATAGCCACATGCGCCATCTCCGGTGCCGTCGGTACGTTCGCCAACATCGATCCGCACATTGAGGCCCATGTCGCCAAGGCGATGGGTTTATCTGCAGAACCGGTTTCAACCCAGGTCATCCCGAGAGACCGCCATGCCATGTATTTTGCAACGCTCGGCGTGATTGCCTCTTCTTTAGAACGGTTGGCAACTGAGATACGTCATCTTCAACGCACCGAAGTGCTTGAGGCAGAAGAATATTTTTCGCCAGGACAAAAAGGCTCCTCAGCGATGCCACATAAGCGAAATCCTGTTTTAACCGAAAATCTGACCGGTTTGGCCAGGATCGTAAGAAGCGCTGTTACACCAGCTATGGAAAATGTAGCGCTTTGGCATGAACGCGATATTTCGCATTCGTCCGTTGAGCGGATGATAGGACCTGATGCCACCGTCACACTTGATTTTGCACTCATTCGAATGGCCGGCGTCATCGAAAAACTTTTGGTCTACCCCGACAACATGATGGCCAACCTCAACAAATTTAAAGGCTTAGTACACTCCCAACGGGTTTTACTGGCGCTAACGCAAGCCGGTCTCTCCCGCGAGGATTCTTACCGATTGGTACAGCGCAATGCCATGAAAGTGTGGGAAGAGGGCAAAGATTTTCTCGAAGAGCTCCTACAGGATGAGGAAGTAACAGCGGCTTTAACTGAAGAAGAAATCCGCGAAAAGTTTGATCTCTCCTATCACACCAAGCATGTCGACACGATTTTCAAACGTGTTTTCGAGTAATCATTCGTTTAAACTAAAATAATGCGTCATTAATTTTCTTGCCCGCTTTTAGGCCGTCTTAGAGCCCATTGTTTGATTTCCGAAAGGAGATTGAATCATGAAAAAACAAAATGAATTTGAAAAAAATATACCGAGTAACCAAGGTTTTGGTGACTATCAAACCATCAGTGACCAGAGTACAGGATCCAACAAATGGTTGGTCGTGACACTGGCGTTTATCGTGATGCTCATTGGCGGAGCGGCGCTGTTTTCTGGCAGCGGTACTGGCCTTGAAGGGGAAACGGTGGCCAACCAAACCATAGAGACTAGAGTACCCACCGGAACCGGAGAAGACGGGGATGCTTCTGAGGTGTCTGAATCGACCAACGAACTCGTAGTTCCAAGTGAAACCGAGGAAACTGCAGAAGAATCTGTTCCGGCTACAACGGATACTGGGACCGACGCAACACCTGAACCATCCGTTGAGGAAAAGGCAGACGGTGGCTCGCTTACGGTCGATGGTGAGGGTGGCGAAGCGACCGAGCCAGTAGTCGTTACCCCGTCTGAAGAAGTAACCCCTTCAGAATAAGCATAGCTACAAAAAACTAAGCTTGACATGGGTGGCAGTAACCGCCATCTGCCACCCATGAAAACGTCCGACGCAGAAATTCTGATTGTTCCCGGTTACAAAGGTGCCAACGAAGATCATTGGCAATCCCGTTGGGAACGCAACATCACGTCCGCTCGTCGTGTACAAATGGGCGATTGGCACAAACCAGTTTTCGAAGATTGGAAAGCAAACCTCATAAGTGCCGTCAAAGCTGCGAAGAAACCAGTATTCCTGGTTGGCCACTCCATTGGCAGTCAGGTCATTGTGCAATCAGCAAAAGAGTTTGATCACCCGGTGAAAGGCGCGTTGCTAGTGGCACCCCCTGATGTCGAAAATCCAGACATAAAACCACGCCATTTGATGACCTTTGGCCCGGCGTCGAGAGACCCCCTACCCTTTCCTTCGGTAACCATTGCGAGCCGGAATGATCATTTCTGCGCATTCGAAAAGGCAGAAGATATGGCAGCAGCTTGGGGTTCGTTGTTTATGGACGCCGGTGAAAGCGGCCATATAAATCACGAGTCCGGCCACGGTCCATGGCCGGAGGGGCTTATGGTATTTTCCAGGTTCCTAAAACAGATCGAAGCCTGATCCCAACGCTTACTTTGCATAAGCCGGTATATCAACGATACCGGTTTCAGCTTTTGGATCCAGCGTAAAGTCAACCATACGAACAACCTTCTTGGTCTGATCGAGCTTTAATTTACGCCATACAACAGCAAGGGCAGCTTTTGCATAAACAGACGATCCATCTATCGACTGAGATAAATCTTTCATCCCAAAAGTACGGCGAAGCACACCATTTGCGTAATTCACTGCAAATGATTTGCGAATGTCGTCGGTCCAGTGCTCTGTAGTGACGGAAACATTGAGGCAATCTTCATTAACGACACGGTGCGGGCAGTTAAGAGGCCAGTGAACCATTTCACCGGGCTTCAGATCATAGACCAAGGCATCATCATCAAAATTCGGATCGTAGGGAATCTCTTCCTCAGTTTCGCCTAGGATTATCCCCTCAAGATGTTTGGGAGCCAAAAACGGCGCACGATTTGGATAAACATATACGCGTTTTTTTCCTTCAACCTGCCATAGCGACTGACCAGGAACATCCGCATGATAAAACACCTGCACTTTGGGCGATGAAATCAAAATTCCAAACTTGCGCTTGAAGGTTTTGAAGCCCGGGACGTATTCGGCAAACTCGTCAAATATATCGTTGAGCAATTTGCCGTATCTTGGGTCAACGCTTTCAACCATCCGCAGATTGAGCCACATACGGCCCTGCTGGATGGCCTGAATTACATCTTTTCCAGTGGTATTTTTAATAATCCCTTCCCGCCATTCCGGGTTTTCAGGATCATATCCCATCGTGTTTAGGTTATAGGTTTCCTGCGGGTATGAATCGATCAGCTCTGCAAGAGCATCATGGGTAAACAATCCTGTTTCGCTAAGTCTATGATGAAGCAGGAGCGATTCCGCGCCAAAATTTTCCGCGTATTCAGGTTTCCAGTCAGAAATAATTGATTCTTGCATATTACCTACTCCGTGTACCGCGTTACTGGTCAGCTCAATGCTTTTTAATATGCATCTTTATTGATCACCCCAGCCAGATTTAAAAGCGAAACCGGAAGTTAACCTTAATGCCGCCTGCGCCGTTTCCGCTATCTGCGAAACTTCCCAAAAACCGTGAAAATCCTAGGATTCCAGACCCAAAATTTTATTCACCCGCCGCCGCATGTTCGGGTTTGTGCGCTGATACAAAGAGCGTAAAAGCGGCTTCATTTGCGCTTTCCAAAGCGAGCAGTAAATCCGCCCCCGGGTCGATATTGGGAAGTACCGTGTTTTCATCGGTGCAATCATGTTGGTCCAGGTTTTTTTGTAGTCTGATGGATCGCTCAAAAAATCATAATACTGGATGTCATTTTCCATCGCCCACTTTTGTGCGAGCTCCATTTGAACCTTGCCAGGCGAAAAATCCTTCCATTTTAGATCAATGGCTCCGAGGTAACTGTAATAGTGGTCGCCTTTGAGCATCGAAATTTCAATGGCAATAGGATGCCCATCAATATCCATTGAAAAAACAAAGGGGCCCTGTTTTGGCTCACTTACATGTTGCCCAAGGCTTGCCAAAAACACTTTACTACGGTCCTCAAAGAGCGATTGCGAATGCCTACCGGTCTCTGTTAGCCATTCACGTTTCATATCTATCGCCACATTCACCAATTCAGCGAATCGGGTTTCATGGTGAAAATGAACCGCAAAACTGAGTTCTCCCTCAGCTTCTAGTTTTTTCAACCGTCGACCCCGCTGTTTACGCTGGGATTTACTAAAAGTGGCTGTGTATGCTTCCCAATTGTCAATTTCACCAAAATTAAGAATGGAAGAGACATATTGGATTGTTTCGTCCAGCCCCTCATCGCCTAAAACCTGATCCAAAAAACCATCAGCCGGATAATGATTTAGCGCGATCGCATCGACATACGTGCAGGACTTGATTTCGTTCCAAACCCACTTTGCAATATCGACATCCACACGTTTTTCATCCCGCAGCACGTTTGAGTATTGCCCCATCGGCTCAGTCATGGATTCCAAAAACGTGAGCCCGGCCCCAGCCCGGACTTTCATTAACGGCCAAATCATTGAGATGACACCGTCGCAGGAAAGAACAAACACCTGAGGTACGGGTGCGTCTTGTGCCCCTTCCTGACAGCTGAAATTTTCGCACCAGGTAAAGCACCAGTCGAAAGTTTGAAAGTAATCAAAATCATCGCCGGCTATCCCCTCCAGGCTTAACCATTGCTCCTTGATTTCTCGCATGGATTGAATGCTGTCACGACATTCCAGTACATATTCTTTACCGGCATGAATACATTGAGAAACTTTCCCGCTGGCAAACTTTGCGCGCCCAGAAACCGGCTCATAAGCCTCATATTGACGGATTAACTGGTTTTCGCTTGTCGTCATCAGGGATGTCTTGTCTTTGCAAATTTTGCTGAAGATTTACCTGAAATTACACCACAAAAATTAATCGCCCGTTAGCAGGTACCAGAGCAAAGGGTTAACACGCATGGAAATCGCGATTTTGTTACTAAAAAGCCAGGTTTTCGAAGCACTTTTCAGCGCCAGAGGTAACAATCTGACTATCACTACCAATTGAGATCAAGCGATACCCCATTGAGTGCACCAAATTCGCATGCTCTGCAGTTACGGTAAACGCCGCTGCTACTTTGCCTAGCGCGTTCGTGCGCTCTGCAATATCAGCGATAATCTTGACTGTATCCGACCCATAGGGATCCGGCACTTGCTGACCGGTCACTGAAATCGAAAAATCTGATGGTCCCATTAATACACCGTCGATACCATCGACAGAAAGAATTGCATCTAGGTTTTTATAGGCCTCGAGTGTTTCAATCTGGGCAAGGGCAATCGTAGCATCATTGGCCTCAATCACATATTCCTTGGAAGTCAAGCCATACAGCATCGCTGCATGATGTGGGCCGTATGAGCGACTACCGATTTTCGGATACTTAACCGCTGCAGCAAAGACTTTAGCCTCTTCGAGCGTATTGATCATTGGGGCCACAACGCCCAATGCCCCAAAATCCAAAACCCTTTCGCACAAATCCCAGCGATTAACCGGAATGCGTACCAAGGGCGTTTTCCCAGCCAACACGATCAGAGGAATACTCTCCAAAAAACTGGCTTCGTTGTGATAGCCATGCTGAGAATCTAACAAGACAGCCTGAAAGTCTTGCCGTGCGATCGTGCTGACCAACTGTGGGTCCCGCATACCGCACCACACCATAGTGACTGCCTTGTTTTCTTCGAGTTGTTCTCTAAATCGGGAAATCACGCTTCGTTCTTGATCTGATCGATCGCTGTTTCCATTAGCTCTTCCATGGTGCGGCGAATTTGGTGATCGGATTGATCAACACCAGCGTTGTCAAAATCTTCCCGAATCTTGCGAAAAACATCTTCATCGCCCGGCTCTTCGAAATCTGACCGCACGACTTCTTTTGCATATTCGTCAATATCATCGCCGCTCTTTCCCAGCTTCTCAGCGGCCCAATGGCCTAAAAGCTTGTTACGGCGCGCTTCAGCTTTGAACTGCAATTCTGCGTCATGAGCATACTTTTTCTCAAAAGCATCACCACGATCATCAATTCCACTCATATTGGTCTCCAAACGAAAAGTTGTGAAGCTCATATAGCCATGGAATCATGACATTTGAAGATACGAATACAAAAAAGACGCAGCCTGAAACAATCTGCCGCTGATCGACAAACGAGTGAATATTGTGGGTTATAAACTGCTTTATGTTGTACCCTGCCTAAGCATGGATTATTAAAAACGCAAAAGGGGATATCTGCTTGCGATTCCCCACGCCTTTGAAACCTGCAAGCCTGTGGAAAATCGGGATAAATCAACATGAACAGACGCCGCCGGATTTATGAGGGCAAGGCCAAAATCCTATATGAAGGACCGGAACCGGGCACGCTAGTTCAGTTTTTCAAAGACGATGCAACAGCCTTCAACAAAAAGAAGCACGAAATTGTTGATGGCAAGGGAGTTTTAAACAACCGTATCTCAGAACATATTTTTAAGCACATGACACGGATTGGAATTCCAAACCATTTCATTAAACGCTTGAATATGCGCGAACAGCTGATCAAAGAAGTAGAGATCATCCCCATCGAAATAATCGTTCGCAATATTGCCGCAGGAACCTTGAGCGAACGCTTGGGAATACCCGAAGGTGAAGTACTTCCCCGCTCTATAATTGAGTTTTGCTACAAAAAAGACGAACTGGGCGACCCCCTTGTAGCAGAAGAGCATGTAACAGCGTTTGGCTGGGCCTCGCCGCAGGAGATAGATGATATCATGGCGATGGCAATACGCGTGAATGATTTTTTATCTGGTATGTTCGCCGGCATTGGTATTCAACTGGTCGATTTCAAGATTGAAATGGGGCGGCATTGGGAAAATGACATCATGCGCATCATCGTAGCAGATGAGATTTCCCCAGACAGTTGCCGCTTATGGGACGTTAACACCAACGAAAAAATGGATAAGGATCGCTTTCGCCGCAATTTGGGCGGAATGCTTGAAGCCTATCAGGAGGTAGCAGACCGCCTTGGCATCATCCAAAAAAATGAGCGCCCACGTGGAAAAGGCCCGGTTCTTGTATCCAGCAATGACGACAAGGAAGAACAGTGACCAAAGCACGCATAACGGTGACCTTGAAAAACGGTGTTTTAGATCCGCAGGGAAAAGCCATTGAAGGCGGATTGACTTCTTTGGGATTCAGCGGTGTCGACAGCGTTCGCCAAGGCAAGGTTTTCGACATAGTACTGGACGAGTCCAACAAGGACGTAGAGGCACAACTGGCAGATATGTGCGAAAAGCTTCTGGCAAACACCGTGATTGAAAATTACTCAGTGGAGGTGCTGGATTGAAATCATCGGTCATTCTATTTCCGGGATCAAACCGCGATCGAGACATGATTGCAGCTCTGACAAAAATCAGTGGCACTGCACCTAATCTTGTCTGGCATACTGATACAGAAATCCCGCGAAGTGATCTGATTGTTGTTCCTGGCGGATTTTCTTATGGCGATTATCTACGCTCAGGTGCGATCGCTGCACGCTCCCCCGTTATGGACGAAATCCGGAAAGCAGCTGATAAGGGAGTAAAGGTGCTGGGAGTTTGCAATGGCTTTCAAATACTGACGGAAGCCCAATTGTTGCCCGGCGCGCTGATGCGCAATGCGGGTCTAAGGTTTGTTTGCAAAACAGTAAAATTGAAGGTGGAAAACGCAAATACGTCATTCACCAACCAGTATGTGGATGGACAAATCATCCCCTGCCCTGTTGCGCACCATGATGGCAACTTCTTCGCTGAACAGGATGCGCTCAAACAGATCGAAGATAACCATCAGGTTGTGTTTAGATATGCGGCGGGAACAAACCCAAATGGTTCGATCAATGACATTGCGGGCATCATAAATACAAAAGGCAATGTGCTCGGAATGATGCCACACCCCGAAAATCTGATCGAGTCTGACCATGGGGGACGTGACGGCCGAAAACTGTTTGAAAGTGCATTGGACGTTGTTTCCGTTGAGGCAGCATGATGAACCGGAAAAAGAGTAATCCACTGATGTGGGGGGTTCTTTTATCTGCACTATCAGCGTGCCAAACAGGCTCACCGTCGCAAAGTCTTTCTATCAATACCAAGCAGGAACCGGTCAACGCGATGGTCTCGATTGCCAGATTAGCGCAGAAATGTTGGTTCAAATCCAAAGATACCGCATTTCGCGATTTCCGGTTGTCCAATGAGGTAAATTCCCCTTCCGGTAGACCCCGGTTTTTACTTGTTAAAAGGATAGACCCCAACGGACTGCCACAACTGGTTGTTCAAGCCGAACGTCGTGGGGACAACGCCAGCGGGAAATTCACAAACATTCAGACCTTTGGTCCATTGTTGCAGACAAACAGTGGCAAACGCATCACCGATGATGTGGCACGTTGGAGCAAGGGGAATAAGGAGTGCAACGCATGAGTGTTGGGCGGACACTCTTTTATGCCGGATTGATGACAGGGCTCTTCGCCCTCTCGATCAGATACACCCTACATATCCAAGAACAGATGGCCCTTGGGAAAAGCTTCATAGACGCCCTTGCCCATCTCTTCTCATTTTTCACAATTGTCATGAATACGCTGGTTGTCCTGTGTTATCTGGCCAGTATCCCATTCCTACAAAAAACGCTTGCATTTTTCAGGCGTCCATTTGTTGTCGGCACGGCTATTGCGGGGATTTTGATTGTGATGATTGTCTACCATCTTCTCTTGTCTGCAACGCATAATCCAACGGGCATCAGCGTCCTTACAAACCTCTGCCTCCACTATATCGCACCGGTTTTATTCCCTCTGTGGTGGTTTTTCGAAAGCCGAAAGGGCACCATGAATTGGCAACTTGTTCCGGCAATGACAATAATTCCAATTCTCTATCTCGTTTGGATCTTTTCACGGGGCGCTATCACAAATGAGTATCCTTACGGCTTTTTAAACGTGGCCGAAAAGGGCGTCGCAGGCGTTGCCCCTACGCTCATAGTAATCACACTGCTATTCATAGTGTTTGGCAGCATCGTCGTATTCTTTGATAAAAGGTACACAGAAAATCCATGACCATCGAAAACAATTACCCTGTCACGCCTGAGCTAATCGCTGATCACGGGATCACCCCCGAAGAGTATGAGCGTATATTGGAGCTAACCGAGCGAGAACCGACCTATACCGAATTGGGAATTTGGTCAGCGATGTGGAACGAGCATTGCTCCTACAAATCCTCAAAAAAGTGGTTGAAAACACTACCAACCACCGGCCCGCGCGTCATCCAGGGGCCCGGTGAAAATGCTGGCGTCGTTGATATTGGAAACGATGAAGCGGTCGTGTTCAAGATGGAAAGCCACAACCACCCCTCTTTCATCGAGCCCTATCAAGGCGCTGCAACTGGCGTTGGAGGAATTTTAAGAGACGTTTTCACGATGGGCGCGAGGCCTGTGGCCTCAATGAATGCCTTGCGGTTTGGCGCACCCGATCACCCCAAGACACGGCATCTTGTATCAGGCGTGGTGGCCGGAATTGGCGGTTATGGCAACTCCTTCGGGGTTCCAACCGTTGGTGGTGAAGTCAATTTTCACACCCGTTACAATGGCAACATCCTTGTAAATGCCTTTGCAGCCGGCATTGCGAAAACCGATGCTATTTTTTATTCCAAAGCGGAAGGCGTGGGCCTTCCGATTGTGTATTTGGGTGCAAAAACCGGACGTGACGGCGTTGGAGGCGCCACGATGGCTTCTGCAGAATTTGGTGCGGATATTGAGGAAAAGCGCCCGACGGTTCAGGTCGGAGACCCATTTACTGAAAAATGCCTATTGGAGGCCTGCCTGGAACTTATGAAAACAGGTGCCGTCATTTCAATTCAGGACATGGGCGCGGCAGGCCTTACATGTTCAGCAGTCGAGATGGGTGCAAAAGGTGATCTCGGTGTCGAGTTGGATCTTGACTTGGTTCCCGTGCGAGAAGAACGCATGACAGCCTATGAAATGATGCTCTCTGAAAGTCAGGAGCGCATGTTGATGGTCCTCAACCCGGAAAAGGAAGAGCAGGCAGAAAAAATCTTCCACAAATGGGGCTTAGATTTCGCCATTGTGGGAAAAACCACAGATGACTTGAGATTCCGTATCCTGCATCAGGGCGAAGAGGTTGCCAACTTGCCAATCAAAGAGCTGGGCGACGAAGCGCCAGAGTACGATCGTCCCTATGTCGAACCAAAGACTGCTTCTGACTTAGCGCCAGAAGATGTTGAAGACACAGCAGATTACAATCAGGCGCTTCTGAAATTGATCGGATCACCAGACCTTTGCTCTCGCCGTTGGGTTTGGGAACAATATGATACGTTAATTCAGTCCAACACGCTTCAAACTCCAGGCGGTGACGCGGGCGTCATCCGATTGACTGACGAAAACGGCGAACCAACGGGTCGTGCACTTGCCTTTACCAGCGATGTGACCCCTCGATACGTCGAAGCAAACCCTATGGAGGGCGGGAAACAGGCGGTTGCCGAATGCTACAGGAACCTCTGTGCAGTTGGCGCAGAACCCCTTGCGACTACGGATAACTTGAATTTTGGGAATCCGGAAAGACCCGAAATCATGGGACAATTCGTTTTCGCAATTAAAGGAATAGGCGAAGCAGTTGCAGCTCTTAGCATGCCGATCGTTTCCGGGAATGTTTCTTTATACAACGAAACCAATGGACAGGCTATTTTGCCAACGCCAACCATTGGCGCTGTGGGCCTGATCGAAGACGCCACAAACGTAACAACGATTGGTGGCATGCAAGCTGGAGATGCTATCTTCCTGGTGGGAACCGAAGCTCAACATCTGGGTCAATCGTTGTATTGCCGTGAAATCCTTGGTCTGGAAGGCGGTCCCGCTCCCGCAGTAGATCTTCTGACAGAAAAGATGCGCGGCGAATTCGTAAGAGCCGCGATTGCTTCGGGTGAGATCACGGCCTGTCATGACGTCTCGGATGGAGGTTTGGCAATATCGCTGGCTGAGATGTGCATCGCAAGCGGCTTGGGAATGACGGTCGAGCTAGAGAGCCAATGGATGCATGCGGCTCTATTTGGCGAGGATCAGTCCCGTTATGTACTGACCATGCCGGAAAGCTATGCAAATATGTTCGCGGCGAATGCGGAAGGCTCTGGTGTTTACTTCCAGCGGCTGGGGACATCCGGAGGAGAACGTTTGACCATTGGGAAATCCGTGTCACTATCAGTGACTGAAATGAAAACAGTGCACGAAGCTTGGTTCCCCGCATTTATGGAAGGGAACCAGATTGCAGATGCAGCTGAATAGGAAGGGGAACGAACATGCCAATGGACGCTGGCGATATAGTACGCATGATCAAAGAGGCAATACCGGATGCTGAGGTGACAGTGCGTGACCTCGCTGGCGACGGCGATCACTACGCTGCAGAAGTCGTCTCCGAGAGCTTTAGAGGCAAATCACGCGTTCAGCAACATCAGATGGTCTATGAGGCTTTGCAAGGCAATATGGGCGGCGTTCTGCATGCGCTGGCCCTCCAAACGAGTGCACCGCCAGAAGAATGAAGAGAAAATCCGGCATCGAAAAAGTCCCACGCGTTCTCAAAGAGCCGTTTTGGACTGACAGGTTTTTCTGGATTGCGTTGGGAACCGCCGTCTTTTGGATTGGCGTTACCGTCTGGATTTTTATGGAATGACTATACGTCGCTGAATTTTTCAAAGCCGGCAAAAATCAATCGCTTGCCATCGAATGGCATGTGCCCCATCGCCATACGATCATCCTGCATTGCCTTGGGCATTCCTTCATCGCGTGCTTCTTTGGATGGCCACTCAACCCAACCAACACAAACAGTTTCATTTTCCCCAGCTTGTACAGCCTTCAAAAACGAGGTCTGGTCCCCATCGGGCACGTCAACGCCCCAGCAATCAACAACCCGTGTTGAACCATAATCCTTGAAGACTTGAGCCATGGTAGAACAATGGCCTTTGAAGCTCTCAATGTTTTCCGTTGGAACAGCTGCTACATAACATTCTACATAAGACATGGTTTTCTCCTTGAAACAATCTGGCAAATGATCATATTTGGTAAAGTTGAATTATAGATGGCAAGGTTGAGACTATGTCCGCAATTAATGAATACATTGATAGTGAAGTCAAAGGGAACGATGTTGTTCTGTTCATG
Source organism: Pseudomonadota bacterium (assembly GCA_039191645.1). Classification (GTDB taxonomy): domain Bacteria; phylum Pseudomonadota; class Alphaproteobacteria; order Rhizobiales; family Rhizobiaceae; genus JAALLB01. The sequence continues at coordinate 22,409 of JBCCXO010000011.1, forward strand.
AAAGGCACGCCCGATTTCCCACAATGTGGTTTTTCCGGCCAGGTTGTGCAAATTCTGAACTACCTTGGCGTCGAATACAAAGGAATTAACGTATTGGCTGACGACGATCTGCGCCAGGGCATCAAAGACTATACAAATTGGCCAACCGTCCCCCAACTATACCTCAAGGGCGAATTCGTGGGCGGATGCGATATCATTCGGGAAATGTTTCAGGCAAGCGAACTTCAGTCTTTGCTGATTGAAAAAGGCGTTCCACAACAGGGAAAAGCAGAAGCCTGATCAGGCAGCGGCCTTAAACTCCCACGCATCCATCGCTAAAAAATCATACGTGTAAGATTCGTGTATCTTTTTTGCTGAAAATTTGTTCCCCGCAGCACCTAATGCAACATAAATGGGCAAAAGATGCTCATCAGTGGGATGATTTTCTGCTGCGAACGGGGCTTTCTCCCGGTAATTCAACAAGTTGCCAGCGTTTCCTGATTCAAGTTCTGAATCAAACCATTTTAGAAACTTTGCGACCCAATCCTTGATGTTAGCATCCAGTTTTGGATCCTTTCCTTTGGAAAACAATGCCGGGAGATTATGCGTTATGTTGCCAGTCCCGATAACGGCAATATTCTTCTGAGGAAGCGAAGAAAGGGCCCTTCCAATTCGAAGATGATATTCCGGTGATTCATCCGGATCAATCGACACTTGCACAATTGGGATATCCGCATCCGGCCAAACCAGCGACAAAGGAACCCATGTTCCGTGATCAAATCCGCGTTTTGCCAATTTCGAAACCGGCAATCCAGCCGCTGCAATCAATCCAGCCACCTCTTCCGCAAGTTCCGGGTTCCCTGGAGCGGGATACTGAACCTCATACAGCTCCGGTTCAAAACCACGAAAATCGTAAATCATCTCCGGGCCGGGATCTGTAACAACCACTGGCCCCTTGGTTTCAAAATGCGCAGAAACTGAAACAATCGCTTCGGGCCGCTGATAAGCGTCAGCCAGCCGAGACATAAATTGCCGAACAGGGGTATCATGCAAGGCCATGTTCGGCGCACCGTGCGATAAAAACAGAGGCGGAAAGTATTGTGACATAGCAGACTCCAAAAGGCTTTTCCTTAATTTAGTCTTTTACGCTTGGTGCGAACAGGTGCAATATCGCGAACACACCGTTCACAGGTGCATTCTACGTCGAACGAATGGGTTTTCCATCAGTGATTTCATACCAATCTGGCATATCATCGGTAAATATGTGTTCACCGATCTCCAATCCTGTTGGACCATCAATAGACCCAACCAAAATCGAGGTAAAATCGTCTGAGAGGTTCTTCCAAAAAAGTGCAGATCCGCAGTTCTCACAAAAGCCCCGCTTCGCATTTGGCGAAGAGTGATACCATTTCAAGGTTCGCCCCTCTACGATCGAAAGCTTTTCGTCAGCAACATTCGTCGCAGCATAATACAAACCGGTTTGCTTTCTGCATTGACCGCAATGACACATGATAATTGGACGAAGCTCTCCCTCAGCCTGCCATTTCACACCGCCACAGTTGCAGGAGCCGTATGTAGTTCTCAACATCTGCTACCTCCAAAAAAGCACCGGACAATAAACCCGGTGCCTAAAGTAGAACTTAACTACGGTGGCGTTGCTCAAGCGTTAGCGGCAATCTTTTCCTTGCCCGCGTCACGATCATCCTGCAAAAGTTCAGCAATCAAAAACGCAAGTTCCAATGCCTGATTGGCATTGAGGCGCGGATCACAATGCGTGTGATAACGCGAAGCAAGATCTTCTTCAGTGACTTCACGCGCGCCACCAGTACATTCCGTGACATCTTTCCCGGTCATTTCAAAATGAACACCGCCAGCATATGTACCTTCTGCTCTGTGAATCGCGAAGAAACTTTGCACCTCAGAAAGAACATAGTCGAATGGCCGCGTTTTGAAGCCACCAGCCGAAACCGTATTGCCGTGCATGGGATCACACGACCACACAACTTTCTTGCCTTCACGCTCTACCGCACGAATGAGACTTGGAAGATGATCCGCGATTTTCTCGTGGCCAAACCGATTAATCAAGGTAAGGCGACCGGGTTCATTTTCAGGGTTTAGCAAATCGCAAAGCTCGAGCAACCCATCCGGTGTCATGGATGGCCCGCATTTCAGACCAATCGGATTTTTTATACCGCGGAAAAACTCAACATGGGCGTGATCCGGTTGACGTGTACGATCACCGATCCAGACCATATGACCGGATGTAGTATACCAATCACCGGATGTAGAATCGGTCCTGGTCATGGCCTCCTCATACCCAAGCAAAAGCGCTTCATGACTGGTAAAGAACTCTGTTTCCCTCAAACGCTGATGATCATCGGCGGAAAAACCAATGGCCCGCATAAACCGCAAAGTCTCACCCAAACGGTCCGCAAGTTGTTTGTATCGTTCGCCTGCAGGGCTGTCATTGACAAATCCCAACGTCCACTCATGAACATGTTCCAGATTGGCATAACCGCCTTGGGCGAACGCACGCAACAAATTGAGTGTAGCCGCAGACTGACGATAGGCCATGATCTGCCGTTCCGGATCTGGAATACGAGACGTTTCATCAAAATCGATGCCATTGATAATATCACCGCGATAACTCGGCAGGGTCACATCGTCTTTGGTTTCCGTATCTGAAGACCTGGGTTTCGCAAATTGCCCGGCAATACGACCAACCTTAACCACAGGTTTCGCAGCCGCGTAGGTCAGTACAACCGACATTTGCAAAAACACACGGAAAAAGTCCCGAATATTGTCGGCGCCATGTTCCGCAAAACTTTCGGCACAGTCGCCACCCTGCAGCAGAAACGCATTGCCTTCAGCAACATTAGCCAAATGAGATTTAAGAGCCCGCGCCTCACCTGCAAAAACCAAGGGCGGATAAGAAGCAAGACGACCCTCTACGACTTCAAGTGCTGCCTTGTCCGGATATTCCGGAACCTGGATAATTGGTTTTGATCTCCAGGAATTCGGTGTCCATTTGTGTGCCATTGGTTTCTACCTAATTGTTACGCATTTAAACTTCAAACGAAGCGGGACTTTCACCCGCCGATTTCCGCGTTATAACGGTGCTGTGATTGGATTTCTACTGGATTGTTTAGTTCTTTTTCGCCATGCAGGGTTAATCAGGGTGGTAAATTAACCTAGCGCCCTAAATCCACTTATGAATTTACAATCAGGAAAATGCTACTATGTCGGAAAATTCCTCCGAAATTATACTTCACAATTACCCTCAATCCCCAGTTGCAGAAAAAGTGCGCATTGTCCTTGGCATCAAGAATTTGTCGTGGCACTCGGTCGAAATACCCCGCTTACCGCCAAAACCGATGCTGACGAAACTTACCGGCGGATATCGCAGAACACCTGTGATGCAAATTGGCGCTGATATTTATTGCGATAGCCAATGCATCATAGCGGAATTAGATCGCCGCACCCCCGCTCCAGATCTCTATCCTACGCAACACACAGGACTGATCTGGAGTTTGGGACGTTGGATGGATGGCGGATTTTTCGACCTTGTTGTCAAAGTTGTCTTGGGCTCAGCCAGCGATTACCTGCCAGCAGATTTTGCAGCAGATCGGGGAAGGCTATATTTTGGAGCCGATTGGGCAGCCGGCCTAAAAAAGGCAAACGCGGACCTACCCCATCTCGTCAGTCAGTTAAGAGCCCCGCTTTCCAGTTTGGATGACATGCTGGCAGACGGGCGTAGCTTTATGCTTGGCGATCAAGCATCTGCAATTGATGCACAAATTTACTACATGATATGGTTTATCAGAGGACGTTGGGATCATGGGCCGCAATTCCTGTCGCAATTTTCACACTTGGAAAAATGGGAAAACCGCTTGAAAGACATCGGCCATGGAAACATGCAGGAAATGTCTGCTGAAAAAGCGACAGAAATTGCTCAATTGACAGAACCAACGGATGTTTCACCAACAAACGAGGAATTTGAACCGCAAGGCCTGAGAGCGGGTATGATGGTTACGGTTTCACCAGACGTTGATGGAGGAGAACAACCTGTTGAAGGTACATTGGTCTTTTCGGACACCAAACGCGTAACGATTTCAAGAAACGAACCAGATGTGGGGCTCCTGCATGTGCACTTCCCAAGGTATGGTTATCGAATAGAGGTCAATTGATCCAAAAAGACATCTGGTCCGGCGCCTGCGAAACGCATTGCCTCATCAAACAGACTTGCCTCCTGATCCGCGAGAATGACGCTTCGCGGATACAGGGGCGCCTCCCTGTCTTTGATATATGGCCGCGCAAACCCCGTGGTTGTCTCGACAAAATGCCAAACCCCTTCGTCTCCGTATTCATTTCGAAAGCCCTGCAGCACCGCATCTATATAGGATTGTAACAAAGCGCCTGTATCCGCTTTGTCGGCAGCTTCGTCTGCAACGTAAACATATAGCTCCCCTGGAGCATCAAACCCTTGAGGCAAATCCAAATCGTTCAGGCCGAGACGAAGCCTTGAATATCCTGCCTCTCGCTCATCCACGGAAGGTAGGTTCTCCAATCGATCGATCACCAGCATTCCTTTGATGGAACTGGCAGCATACGGATGGATAGAAAGAAGGGCTATGTCTTCTTCCAATGTCTGTGTGCGGGCCTGCCAGTGTCTTCGCCATCCTTTTAGTGTGGCTGGCACAACATCTATATAGGCTGTCCGCAAAGTATGTTTGTTGACCAGTGAACCAAACCCGAAATACCCGACCAAGTCGCTGTGCATCGTTGTCAGACTTCCTGGCGTTCGCCATTGATAATCCGGTAAGACGGGCCGTACATTGTCACCAATTCCTCAGATGCTGTTGGATGAACGGCCATGGTCCGGTCAAAATCGGCTTTCGTGGCACCCATCTTCACTGCAATTCCCAGCGTTTGCGCCATTTCTCCCGCGCCATGCCCCATGACGTGAAGCCCAACAACCTGGTCTGTTACGGAATCCACAATGATTTTCATGAGCATCTTGTCGCTGGCACCGGACAGTGTGTTTTTCATCGGCCTGAAATGTGCGCGGAAAACCGACACATCACGATATTTTTGAGCAGCATCCTCCTCCCCCAGACCGATGGTACCGATTTCAGGTTGCGAGAAAACCGCCGTTGGGATCAATTCATGGTCAGGAGAAGTTGGGTTTCCCTTAAACTCGGTTTCAATCAGACACATCGATTCATGAATAGCCACAGGTGTCAGTGAAACTCTGTTGGTGACATCGCCAACAGCCCAAATATTTTCTTTGTTTGTCTTTGAATACGCATCGACCTTTATGAATCCCCGACCATCCGTTTCAACACCCGCTTTGTCCAACCCTAAACCCTCGGTCTGCGGATTACGCCCAATCGCGAGCATGATCTGATCAGCCCGCAGCTGTCGACCATCCGTAATATGACCCGTCAATTTTCCGTCTGCATGTTTTTCAATTTTCGTAAAGACTTCTCCGCATATGACGTCAATCCCCCGCGATGCCATCTCCTCATGCAGCAACGCGCGTAAATCACCGTCAAATCCTCTAAGAATTTCCTCACCCCGATAAATCAACGTTACCTTGCTGCCCAGCCCGGCAAAAATACACGCAAACTCAACAGCGATGTATCCCCCACCTGCAATAACAATCTCGTCCGGCAATGCATCCAGATGGAAAACCTCATCTGAGGTGATGCAAAACTCACTGCCCTCAACACCCGCATTTCGGCTAGGCGTCCCACCAACAGCAATCAATATCTTTTCAGCAGTTACTGTCTTGTCCTGAGCCTTAAGAAATACCTCGTTTGGGCCAACGAGCTCTGCTCTTGCATCAAAAATTTCCGCTTTGTTGTTCTCAAGACCTTTCCGGTAAAGCCCTTCCAACCGCTCAATTTCTTTGTCTTTGTTTGCGATCAACGTTTGCCAGTTAAAACTGGTTTCTCCGATGGTCCAGCCAAAACCCTTAGCGGCTTCGAACTCTTCAGAAAAACTGGACGCATAAACCATCAGCTTTTTGGGAACACATCCCCTGATGACACACGTTCCACCCCATCTGTATTCCTCAGCAATGCCGACACGTTTTCCCATTCCCGCAACCAGACGGCCTGCCCTGACACCGCCTGAACCTCCGCCAATTACAAAAAAATCATAGTCAAAATTGCTCATGGGAACATCCACTTCCTTCAAAACAAAACCCGGCAACTTGCCGGGTTTTCCTGTAGATATTTACGGTGGTAACTATTGCAAGTTAGCTTCTCTCAACTTTTCCTGAACCATTTTCGCCATGTCCCGGGTTAACCCGCTACGCCAAACTTTCGCGGCTTCATCAATCTCGCGAAAGAGGCCAGGAGTTAAGGCCAGGAACTTCGTACCGGTTTCACTGCCAAAGAACGTCTCAATGGTGGCAAGCTCATCTTGAGAGAACAGTTTGGTGTAAATTCCCGCTACTTCATTCTCCAAAGGCCCACGTCGCGGCGCAAGAGAAATGGCAACTTCATCAACGATAGTCGAAATCTCGCTTTCAATATCCGGACGGTTTGCAATCAATCCGGTTTTGGTAAACGCGGCAAGCTCTGGCAGAATTTTATCCAATCTCGCAGTGGCACCCGTTGCAACCATTGCCGCCTTGGCTGCTTCAATATGCTCAGGTGTCGCTTCCTCTGCCTCTTGGGCAAAAGCCGAAGCGATAGCAAGAAACGTTGCAAGGATGACGGCAGGCAACGTCTTCACGGCAAAACTCAGGTAGTTACCAATTCTCATGTGGTTCATTCTCCTTGGACCCCAAAAATCACTTGCTTAGTTGGCGCACGCCGCCTTGACCAGCTAAAAACAGGATATGTGCGTACCCCAAAAACAGGCCGTGTTCAACCACACCAGGTATCGAAAGCAAGCTTTGTGATAACCCGTCTGCATCTGGAATGTGGCCAAAAGAAGCATCCAATATGTAATGCCCGCCATCCGTCACATAAGGGTCTTGCTCCCCTCCCCTAAGGTTGATCTCTCCAGAAAGGTTCAAGTCGGCAGTCGCCTTCAAGATCGCCTGTCGTGTGGCCGCTAAGCCGAAGATATTGACTTCAATTGGCAGCGGATATTTTCCAAGCGTCTCGACCAACTTGGTTTCATCAGCAATAACCGCCATTTTCGCCGACGCGTTTGCCACGATCTTCTCGCGCAATAGCGCACCGCCACCGCCTTTAATCAGGTTCAAATCATGGTCCACTTCATCGGCACCATCAATCACAAGATCGAGTTCCGGCAAATCCTCCAGGGTCGCCAACGGAACGTGGAGTTCTTCACACAGCGCTCGCGTTTTTTCTGAGGTGGGAACACCTGTGATGGTTAGTCCCTGCTCTACTTTTTTTGCCAGCAATCGAACAAATTCATCGGCGGTGGAGCCTGTACCAATACCAAGTTTCATTCCGTCTTCGACGAGATCCAACGCGGCCCGTGCCGCTTCGATTTTCAGTTGACGACTCATAATGATCTGGCCTGCCTTTCTCCAAAATGCTAGGAGCGGCTTAACACGGGCAGAATATCTGCACTATCCAAATTCGTCTGTTTCAACAGTGATTAAAAGCAAAATGCAAAGAAACACTCTGATTTTCGACCTCGATGGCACAATCGCGCACACAGCGCCGGACCTAATCGCAACGCTGAACCGGGTTACGGCCCAATTGGATATTCCTGCGGTTGATCTCTCACAGGTAAATCAGATCGTCGGACACGGGGCGAAAGCGATGCTAAAAAGGGCTTTCGATTTGGCCGGGCGAAGCGTCTCAGAAGAAGATCACGAACAGCTCTTTCAAGCGTTTCTAAAAGATTACACCCTCAATATCGCCAACGAAACCTACATCTTTGACGGACTTCTAAACGCCATGGATAGTCTAGAAAACAAGGGGTTCAGTTTTTGTGTCTGTACCAACAAAATGGAAGACATGGCCCGCGTTTTATTGAAGGAGTTATCCATAGATAACCGGTTCAAAGCGCTAAGCGGTGGCAACACGTTTCCATTTCGAAAACCCGATGGGCGCCACCTAAAGGAAACCGTCGCACTTTTCGGACAATCGATAAACACGGCTATCATGATTGGAGATTCCTCAACCGACATCAATGCTGCTATCGATGCTGGCATTCCCTCTATCGCCGTAACATTTGGGTATACAGACGTACCGGCCGTACAACTTGGCGCTACCAAAGTCATCAGCCATTTCGATGAATTAGAAGATACGATTATGCTGATTGCCTAACCCTGTTAAGCAGCAGCGACTTGGCGCGATACCGCCATTACGTTGGATTTCTCAGTTTCCTGCCAGCTCTTGTGCCACTCCAGAAAATCGTTTTCCGGCATAGGCTTGGCGAAATAGTACCCTTGGGCAAACGTACATCCATATTCCGCCATAAACTCAAGCTGCTCTATGGTTTCAACCCCTTCAGCCACCGTCTCATAATTTAAGCTGTTGGCCATCGCCAAAATTGTTCTCGCGATGATGCGACCATGTTCTTCTTCACTGTTTGTAAGCATGTCAACGAAAGAGCGATCAATCTTGAAAACATCAAATGGCAATTGAGAAAGCTGGGAAAGGTTTGAGTACCCTGTTCCAAAATCATCGATTGCAAATCGTATGCCCAGCTCTTTCAGTGTTTTGATATGATGCAACGCCATTTCGGGGTTTTGCATCGCCATACTTTCAGTCAACTCCAATTCCAAACGATTTGGATTTGCCCCTGTCTTTTCCAGCACTTCCATCACAACTTTTGAAAGATCCGCTCCACTGAATTGCGCCGTTGAAATGTTCACCGCAATTGAAAGCTCAAGGCCCAATCTCTCGAAGCGATTGATTTGATTGCAAGCTTCTTCCAGTATCCATTTACCCAAAGGCAAAATAAGACCGCAGTCTTCTGCGACATTGATGAATTCCAAAGGTTGGATCATACCTTTCTCAGGATGTTTCCACCGAATAAGTGCCTCTACTGAGCTGGGTTCCCCGGTTTTCGTCTCTATCTTTGGCTGATAATACAATTCCAACTGATTGTTTTCTTTAAGCGCAGCCCGCAGGTCACGCTCGATAACCATCCTGCGCGAAGCCTCCTGGTTTAACTCCTCAGAATAATAGCGATAGGTATTCTTGCCTTCTTCCTTGGCTTGATACATCGCAAGATCCGCACTCTTTAAGATCGTCTGATAATCAGATCCATCCCGCGGGAAGATAGCAATCCCAATCGATGCCCCAATCCGTATTTCTGAACCATTGACCACAAAGGGTTCAGAAACAGCGTCAATGATACGCTGTGAAACGGTTGCCGCATCCGTTGCTTCGCGCAAATCCGAAAGAAGAACCGTAAACTCATCGCCACCAAGACGTGCAAGCATCTGTCGGTTTTTTCCGTCACCCATTTGGTCAGAGCCATCATCCTCTGACATAGCATTGGCAACCTTGAAAGCGATCAGATCTTCCGCACGCAACACATTTGCCAGACGATCAGAAAACTGCCCCAATAAATCATCGCCACAGTCATGGCCATGTGTATCGTTCACTTTCTTAAAACCATCGAGATCAACAAACAGAAGTGCTCCGGTGCTCTGGTGCCGAACGCATCTGCGGATCGCCCGGGTGAGTTCTTTCCTGAAAAACTCTCGATTAGGCAGTTTTGTGGTCTTATCGACGTATGCTAGCTCATAAACTTGCTCGATATTGTGCTTCAGTTTGGCAATCATCTCGGAAAAAGCAGAACCAAGTTGGCGGATTTCTCTTGGTCCCTCAATGGGTACATCACAGTCCAGGTCACCCGATGTCACAGCGATGGTGGATTCAGACAACCTGCGTAAGGGACCGGTGATTTGGCGAACCAAAAGCGTGGCAAACATAAGTCCAAGCAGCAAGATCGGTACAGAAAAATACAAGTTGGATAGAATGATTGGTACCGCCACGGTAGCAAAGTCAGGGTTGTAGAATTTTATTGCAATCGACCCAATGACATTGCCGTCTCGTAATAGCGGTTCAGCAACTGTAATGGTGTCTTTGGTAATGGAGTGATCCACGGCACCAGTTTCGATTGCCCTGTTCTGTTCCACAATGTTCTCAACCCCTAAAAGCGGAGGAGTAGCAACATCGCCATCGAGATAAAAAGTTCGGTCCCGATCTACCGCGATCACTTGTTTAACATTGGTTCGCGCCCTGACCGAAGCCAAAATACTCTCTATTTCTGACAGCTCAAAATAGTCAAATTGCTTTTCAAGACTTCTGGCGACCACATTCGTCATCGAAAGTGCTTCTGCAAGCCGCTCGTTCTGAGATTCACGAGTTTCCACAACGGTATCAGTGACCAGCTGAGCAGCCATTAAAGTGGCTGCCAGTCCCGTCACCAACATCAAGACCCTGAAATGGATCCCTCCCATGCGTGCCATTAGGTTGCTCATACTCAGCCGCCCAATCGGAGAAATCTCCGCTCCCTACTCGTCCGATCCGTCGTACCAAAACGTGCAGAATAAATGGTTAAACCCCTCAAACTTTGGGGAAATTTCGGTTGAATTCCGCCGAAGTGGTTAACAAACACGTAAAGAGGACCAGCCAATTTTAAAGACTTGTAAAATCCAATTGCTTTCGCATCGACAGTGTGAAAACCTCTGCCGGATAACATCTCCGTCGTCTCACAATGAGTATTGCGATCTATCGAAAGCAGCTAACGGTACAATCACACAGGTTGATCGATGAAAAACGCAACTGAAAGATGGCCGAGCATAGCAACTTTGGCAATGGCAGCAGCCATAAGCCCGCTGGCGATGAACGTTTATCTGCCGTCCCTGCCCAGTATCGCAGATCATTTTCAGACCTCTGCCGCTACAGCACAATTGTCAGTATCTTTGTTTTTGGCCGCAACAGCAGCAATGCAACTCATCTTTGGGCCAATGTCAGATAAATACGGCAGGCGGCCCATCATGCTCATTTTGCTATGCGTAATGCTGATGGCAACACTGGTTTGCATATACGCGATCAATATTGAAATGTTTTTGGTTGGGCGTTTTTTGCAGGCGAGTGCGGCCGTCGGAATTGTCTTATCAAGAGCAATAGTCAGAGACCGATATCAAGGCTCGGAGGCGGCCAGCAAAATTGCGTATGTTACAATGGGAATGACGTTGGCACCCATGATTGGTCCGGCTCTGGGCGGCCTGTTGCAAGATAGTTTCGGATGGCAAGCGTCTTTTTGGCTGGTGTTCTGCTTTACCGCTATCGCAGTCACCGTAATCTGGTTTGATCTAAATGAAACTAATCGTTTCAAAGGAGGAACATTTTTCAATCAATTCCGTTCTTTTCCAGAGATTATCAAATCTCGCCGTTTCTGGGGATATTCGGCAACATGTGCTTTTTCTTCCGGTGCGTTTTTTGCATTCCTTGGTGGCGGACCCTTGTTGGCAATCGAATATTACGGCCTCAAACCCACAGCTTTTGGATTTCACTTTATCTTTATCGCAGTCGGTTACCTGATCGGAAACTTTATGGCTGGTCGGTTGTCCGTTTATTTCGGACTAAATCGAATGATGATGATCGGAAATTTGGTAGTGCTCTTTGGCTTAACGCTGGCGTTGGTACTCACTGCAAACTTTCGGGACAACGCATTTGCGTTTTTCGCGCTGATTTTCTTTGTTGGACTTGGCAATGGCATCACACTTCCCAACGCCAATGCAGGAATCGTGGCCGTGAGGCCAAAAATTGCCGGCGCTGCCTCTGGTCTGGGCGCAACACTGCAAATTGGAGGCGGAGCGATTATTGCTGCGATTACCGGATACTACATCAGCTTTTCTGAAGGTCCCCAATATTTGCTCAGCGTAATGATCTTTACAATCATTTGCGCGATTGCTTCCACCCTCTATGTTCTCCATATAGATAAAGTAAGGAAATTGGAGTCGACACGTGACTAGACCAGAGGATGATTTTTTGGTCAAACCCGAACCGGAAAATCAGGAACTTACAGCAACAGTCCAGGGCATTGATCACTTCGGAAATGCCATGGAGACTCGTGTTGTTCATGAGCGTTCGCTCACACTTTTTCTGAACGCGCAGGAGGTCGTCACAATCATGACGATCGGGGACCATCCTGAGCTCTTAGCACTTGGGTACCTTATCAATCAGGACATGCTGTCATCAGAAGATATCGTTACTGGTATCGACTATGACGATGATCTGGAAACAATTGTGGTGCGGACAAAATCAGAGACCAACTTTGAGGAAAAACTCAAGAAAAAAGTGCGGACTTCAGGATGCGCACAAGGAACGGTTTTTGGCGACATCATGGAGAGTTTTGAGAAAGTCGAACTGCCCTCAGACGCCAAACTGAAAACCAGTTGGTTATACTCACTCACACGTAAAATAAACACGGTGCCAAGCTTGTATTTAGAAGCAGGAGCCATTCACGGTTGTGTTTTATGCCAGCGTGACCGCCCGCTGGTGTATATGGAAGATGTTGGCCGACACAACGCGGTCGATAAAGTTGCAGGCTGGATGTACCGGAACGAAGCGTCAGCCAGCGACAAAATATTTTACACAACAGGCCGGCTTACCTCTGAAATGGTAATTAAAACGGTCATGATGGGAATTCCCATCCTAATCTCACGTTCAGGATTTACCGCCTCCGGCGTGGAGTTGGCAAATCAGGCCGGGTTGACGCTAATTGGTCGGGCCAGAGGCAAACGATTTGTGGCGCTAGCGGGCACTGACCGAATAGAATTCGATTCAGATCCAGAATCGGTGGATGAGGAGGCTCAAAAGCATCATCGCAAGGGATCAAAACATGACTGATGTTTTGGGTGTCGTGTTGGCGGGAGGGCAATCTCGCAGGATGAACGGGCCGGAGAAAAGCCTCCTCAAACTTGGCGACAAAACACTGGTCGAGGGCATCTCTACTCGATTGAGGCGCCAAAACCCTAACGTGGTGATCAATGCCAACGAGGATCCTCAGCGTTTCGCGTTCCTAAACCTACCCGTTGTCGCAGATTCCATCGCGGGTTATGCCGGACCGCTTGCGGGTGTATTGGCGGGAATGCGGTGGGCTCAGGAAAATTCTGACGCAACACATATCGTGACGGTAGCCGCTGACACGCCTTTCTTTCCACAAACCTATGTTCAAGCAATGATCCAAAACCTGAATGCTTCGAATTCAAAAATTGCTCTTGCAACTTCAAATGGTCGACGCCACCCTGTATTCGGACTATGGTCCGTTGATCTAAGCGAGGATCTTCAACGGTTTTTGGTGGAGGAAGAAGGACGCAAAGTAATGCTTTTTGTGGAACGATACAGCTTTTGTCTCGTTGATTTTGAGGGAGAAAATCCCGATCCGTTTTTCAACGTGAACACGCCGCAAGACATGCAAAACGCCGAACGTTTCGCGGCGGAGTCGCCACCAACATGAACACGCCCAAGTTTTTCGGAATTGCTGGCTGGAAAAACTCCGGCAAAACCGCCCTCGTCTCGGGACTTGTATCAGAAATTGCCTCACGCGGGTTTACAGTGTCTACCCTGAAACATGCGCATCACACGTTTGACTTGGATACGTCAGGTACGGATAGCTTCAAACATCGCGAAGCAGGTGCGCGCGAAGTAATCCTGGTATCGCAAGCCCGTTGGGCGATACAACATGAATTGCGTGGAGAACAGGAGCCCCCCTTCGAAGCAATACAGCAAAAGTTTTCAAAGTGCGATCTTGTGCTCGTAGAAGGTTACAAGAAAGAAAAATTTCCAAAAATTGAGATTATTGAACCCAAGAGCAGCCAAAAGCGCCTATGGATCGATGACAAAAATGTTGTCGCACTTGCCTGTGACGAACCGCAGGAGGCGTGTCATCTCCCTCAATTTGGTAGAGATCAAGTTGTTGAAATATCTGATTTTATTCTGAAATTTTCGGGAATTTCGTCATGAAATCATTGGCTGATGACTGCTTTGCACATGATAAGGACCGAATAAAACATGGTGAGGCTTTAAAGCTGTTGCAGGAGCGCATGGTTCCGATTGTTGATTCACACAAAAAGGATATTCGGACCGCTTCAGGAAAAATCCTGAGCGAAGATGTGATTGCCCCAAGAAACATTCCAGCGTTCGATAATGCCGCGGTTGATGGATATGCATATGCCCACAACGACCATGAGCCAACCGGGGGCTTTTTCCCGATTGCGACGCGATTGGCAGCTGGCGATACACAGACAACAGAACTTCCCGGGTTTTCCGCTGCCCGAATATTCACCGGCGCCCGCATGCCAGTTGGTGCTGATACCGTTGCGATGCAGGAAGATTGCGAAATCCATAGACAGGATGGGACGAACTTTGTGGTCATTCCAACCGGGTTGAAACACGGTGCGAATTGTCGACTTGCAGGTGAGGATGTTGAACAAGGCAAGGCAGTTGCCACAGCACATACACGGTTGCGGCCACAAGATCTGGCCGCCATTGCTTCCACAGGAACCGCTGAGGTATCGGTGTTCAATCCCTTGAAAATTGGCGTTTTGTCAAGCGGCGATGAAATTTTAAGACCGGGGGAGCCCTATGAAGACGGGAAAGTCTATGATGCAAACCACTACATGCTCAGCGCCTTACTGGCAGACATCCATTCCGAAGTAACCGATCTTGGCGTATGCCCCGATAACAGCAGTCACCTTGAAGCATTGCTGAAAGACTCGGCAACAACATTCGACGTGATCATTTCTTCTGGCGGGGCGTCAAAGGGCGAGGAAGACCACTTTGTAGACGCCTTGGAAAGACTGGGAAAATGTCATTTGTGGCAATTGGCTGTTAAGCCGGGCAGACCTATGAGCTTCGGCCAGATTGGCACGACCCCCTCCTTTGTACTTCCCGGCAACCCGGTCGCAGCATTTGTGTGTTTCTTGCTCTACGTCAAACCCTCTCTGCAATGCCTTGGTGGCGGCGCTTGGAGAGAACCCAAACGCTTTCCCGTGCCCTCAGGCTTTGCGATCAAGTCCAAACCGGACCGTCGGGAATTCTTGCGTGGATTTATCTCGACAAACGACAAGAACGAGACGACAGCCGAAAAATTCATGCGCGACGGGTCAGGCCTGATCACAGGGCTTACCCAGGCAAGTGGCCTAATCGAAATCGCTGAAGATCAAACAAGGGTGGATTTAGGGGAAATGGTGAACTTCATACCATTCTCAGAATTCGGAATCATTTAACTCAGACAGAATCCAGCAGAAGGCTTGTTTCACTGTTAAGGACGCCTTTTACTTCGCGAATCTGACGCAATACCTGATCAAATTCAGGCAAACTGGATGTCTGTATGCGTGCCACGAAATCCCACGCACCGTTGGTTGAATGCAACTCCACAATCTCTGCAATCGTTCTCAAAGATCTGATGATCGACCGCGAATTGCCTCCCTGTATTTCAATCATCGTAATCGCCTGGATGGTTTCAAACTCGGCTTGCGGTGAAACTTCTATCGTAAAACGCTGAATAACACCGTTGGAAATCAAACGATCAAGCCGCGCCTGAACGGTTGCACGGGATAATCCTAACAAACCAGCCAGCGTGGTGACAGAAGCCCTGGAGTTGTTTTTCAATGCAGAAATCAATTTGCGGTCATTCGAAGAAAGTTCAATCATATTCGATCATTTTGTGAAAATAAGCATCAAATTGTATAATATCATACCATTTTTGTACAAATTTCCAACTATTTGTTCTCCTCAAATTACGCCACCCTCTTGGTAAGCAATCGAGGGGCTACAATGGAAACTCTAAAGTGCGCGATAATAGGGGCGCCCGTCGACACCGGCACAGATCAAGCTGGCTGTATTATGGGCCCAGACGCATTTCGCACAGCTGGCATTGTTCAAGCCTTGGCCACGCTCGGGCATACGGTCGAAGACTTAGGCAATGTCGGATGCGCTGAAACCAACAGCTCTGCACATTCAAATCCGTCAGTTCGGAATTTGTCACAAACCATCTGCTGGACAAAACAACTTGCGCAGCAAGCATACAAAGCTGCTTGTGAGTTTGACTTTCCGGTATTTCTCGGCGGCGATCACAGTCTATCTGCCGGCACCGTTGCAGGTGTCACACGACGATCTGCAGAACTCAGCAAAGAGCAATTTGTGCTCTGGCTGGACGCTCATCCAGATATCCACACCCTTAAAACCACGCGCAGTGGCAATCTGCATGGCACGCCTGTCGCTTATTTTACGGGATTTCGTGATTTTGAGGGACACTACCCCGCCATCGATTTTACCGTGAAACCTGAAAATGTTTGCATGATGGGAATCCGATCTGTTGATGAAGCTGAGAACATGCACCTCGCGCGCAGTAAAATCATTGTCCACGACATGCGCGCGATCGACGAACATGGAATTGTGGCTCCGCTCCGGAGTTTCCTGGACAGAGTCAAAGCATGCAACGGCGCCCTGCACGTCAGCCTCGATGTGGATTTTCTTGACCCGGAAATCGCACCGGCTGTGGGAACCACCGTCCCTGGAGGTGCAACCTTCCGCGAAGCACACCTGATCATGGAAACCCTGTGCGACAGTGAGCTTGTTTCTTCGCTAGACCTTGTGGAACTCAATCCATTTCTTGATGAACGCGGCCGCACAGCAAGTTTAATGGTCGATCTGTGCGCGAGCCTGTTAGGCCGCAAAGTCCTTGACCGCCCTACCAGGAGCTTTTGACATGAACAAACATCCGACTTTGCCACCAAGCCCTTCCCCATTGGCCATGGTTCCATTTGTCAGCGTGGAAAACATGATGAAGCTGATCAATGCAATTGGCCTTAAGACTGCATTGGTTGAAATCGCAAACTACATCGAAGCGGACTACAAACGTTGGGACCAATTTGACAAAACGCCGCGTGTAGCAGCGCATTCAACCGAAGGCGTCATTGAACTGATGCCAACAAGCGATGGCGATACCTATGGCTTCAAGTATGTCAATGGACATCCCGCGAACATGGCTCGTGGCTTCCAGACAGTCACCGCGTTTGGCGTTCTGGCCCGAGTAGACAATGGCTATCCGGTATTATTGTCAGAAATGACAATCCTGACTGCCTTGAGGACTGCAGCAACCTCCGCGCTCGTGGCCAAATACCTTGCTCCTCCCCAATCCAAAACAATGACGATGATTGGCAATGGAGCACAGTGCGAATTTCAAGCCATTGCATTTAAGGAAGTTGTTGGGATTGAAGCGGTCAAACTGTATGATATAGACCCCGCTGCAACTCAAAAAGCAGCTCGGAACCTGTCGAAATCAGGACTGAAGGTCATAACCTGCTCAACCGCAGAAGAGGCGATTTCACAAAGCAGCATCGTCACGACCTGCACAGCCGACAAACAATACGCAACAATCCTCACCGACAACATGGTTGGCAGCGGCATCCACATCAATGCGATTGGCGGCGATTGTCCAGGCAAAACTGAATTACACAAAGACATTCTGATGCGGTCAGATATCTTTGTTGAGTACCCGCCGCAAACAAGAATAGAAGGCGAAATTCAACAACTGGACAAAGATCACCCGGTCACAGAAATGTGGAAAGTGATGACCGGTGAGGCAAATGGACGGGTTTCAGACAAACAGATCACACTTTTTGACAGTGTAGGATTTGCAACCGAAGACTTTTCCGCATTGCGTTACATTCATGATCAGCTACATCAGACAGGACATTTTGCCGAGCTTGACCTTCTGGCGGATCCCGATGACCCACGTGATTTGTATGGCATTCTGGCCCGTGCAAAAGGATAAATGGTCAAAAGTATGAGGCGTCATGAATTGCAACCAAAAGACTTTAGTGCTTTTATGCCCCTTGCGATCGACTGATTTAAAGTAATGCGTAGTGGGGCTTAATGAGTAAAACAGCATCAGCGAGTAACGGGGCCACCGAAACCCCTGTGATTTCATTAAGCCAAATCCATAAATCCTATGGCCCGCTGGAAGTGATAAAAGGCATTGATCTGGTTGCAAAACGTGGAGATGTAATCTCTTTGATTGGCTCTTCCGGTTCTGGCAAATCTACACTTTTACGCTGCATCAATCTGCTGGAAATCCCACAAATGGGCGACATCCTGTTTGATGGTGAGTCAGTTGAATGGAAAGAAAAATCGGGGAGCCGTATCCCTGCAAATGAAGCCCAGGTTCGCAAGATCAGAACCAATCTCTCAATGGTTTTCCAGCAGTTTAATCTGTGGGCGCACATGACGATTCTTGACAATGTAATCGAAGCCCCCGTCACCGTTCTTGGCGTGGATAAAAGTGAGGCAGCAGAGGCTGGTCGCGCGCTGCTTTCTAAAGTTGGCATCGGAGACAAATGCGACAACTATCCTGCCCAGCTTTCTGGCGGACAACAACAACGCGCCGCAATTGCTCGCGCATTGGCGATGGAACCAAAAGCCATGCTGTTTGACGAGCCGACATCTGCACTTGATCCAGAACTTGAAGCGGAAGTGGTTCGCGTCATCAAAGACCTTGCCAAAGAAGGTCGGACCATGATTATTGTGACACACGACATGAAGCTTGCACGCGACGTGGCAAACCATGTAGTGTTTTTACATCAAGGGGTAATCGAAGAACAAGGGACACCGACCGAGGTTTTCGATCAAACCAAATCAACACGTCTGAAGCAGTTTTTGAGCGCAACTGCTGGGGCATAACAACAATAGCTCAATCCGGGTTTAGGGAGAAGAAACCATGAGAAAACTTATCACAGCGACTCTTGTTGCTGCTTTTACAGCGACCTCAGCCTTAGCCGCTGATGTTGTGAGAATGGGTACAGAGGGCGCTTACCCTCCGTACAACTTTGTAAATGACAAAGGCGAGATTGACGGATTTGAACGTCAGGTCGGCGACCGTTTATGTGAACTGGCAGAACTCAATTGCGAGTGGGTCAAAAACGATTGGGATAGCATTATCCCCAACCTAGTTTCAGGAAACTACGACACCATCATCGCCGGCATGAGCATCACATCTGAGCGTGACGAAGTAATCGACTTCACCCAAGAATATTTCCCGCCAGATCCAAGCGCCTATGTGGCCCTTAAAGGTGCTTCTGCTGATGCAGCAAAGGGAATCGTGGCTGCTCAGGTTGGCACTATCCAGGCAGCATATGTGGCTGAATCCGGTGCGACCGTTGTAGAATTCAAAACACCGGACGAAACCGTTGCAGCCGTCCGCGCCGGCGAAGCAGATGCAGTACTTGCGGATGATGCATTCTTGGCAAAATTTGTCGAAGAGAGCGGTGGCGAGCTCATTTTTGTCGGCGAAAAAGTCATGATTGGCGGCGGCATTGGGATTGGGGTTCGCGAAAGTGATGGCGAACTTAAAGGCAAACTAAATGCTGCGATCGACACCATGAAGAAAGATGGATCATTGAACGAAATGATCGCAAAATGGTTCCCTGATCGTCCAGACATCAAGTTCTAATCAAATAAGCGAGGGGCGGGTAACCCGCCCCTGGCAACCTTTGGGGTGACGAATCTGTGTTTTCTTATTGTGAGGACCCTTCTAAGTTAGAAGGTCTGGTTTGGCTTTCGTGCTATCTCACGACAAACACTCACTTTTCCTTTTACTCAAGTTTTTTGATTGTATTTGCACTGCTCGCTGCCACGGCACCATTGGCGCTCATTTTGGGCTTTGGAGGCGCCCTTGCAAGGCGGTCTGGCTTTGTTCCCCTTAGGGTATTTGGAACGCTTTATACAAATATGGTGCGCGGTGTTCCGGAGCTGATCTTCTTCCTATTTGTACCGATCGTGATGGATCAGGGGTTTGAATACATTCGGCATCTTTTTTTATGCCCCTACAGCCCAGACCCGGTTTACCAAGGAAACGATTTTGTGGTCTGCAGCGCCGCCAAGTTACCACTGAACAATGCCGAACAGTGGGTTCATACAACCTACGGGATCGCGCTGGCTGTCTTAGCTTTTGCCATCGTTTTCGGTGCATTTTGTGCCAATGTCATTGATGGCGCTTTAAAGGCTGTGCCGAGAGCTCAGTTGGAAACCGCGTCAGCCTACGGCCTCACAAACCGTCAAACTTTTTGGCGGATACATGTTCCGCAAATGTGGGGTTATGCCCTACCCGGGCTTTCAAACCTGTGGCAAATTTTGATCAAGTCGACACCACTTCTTTTCCTCCTTGGTGTGGAAGACATTGTGTATTGGGCTGGGGCGTTAGGGTCAGCAAAAACAAGTTTTTATGAATATCCCCATCCTGATTGGCGCGTATGGTACTTCCTGTTCCTTCTGGTTTTTTACCTGTCGATGACTTGGGGAAGTGAAAAGGTTCTCGGGCGCCTGACAGTACGTTTCGCCAAAGGCCAAGCAACCCTTGCCGGCAAAAATGAAGCAGGGGCAATCGCATGAGCTGCATCCAGACGATCATGGATTACGGACTCCGATCGATCGGAATCGGCGAACGCCTGCTTCCCCGTACCGACATAACACTGTGTGAACAGTTTGTGCTGATCGGTAGCGGGCTGATTTGGAACGTGTATTTTGCAATATGCGCGTTGACCCTTGGGTTTTTGTTCGCCACCCTCTTAGCGGTTGGAAAGGCCAGTTCCAACCCGATGTTCAGAATACCCGCCAGCGGTTTCATTTTTCTGTTCAGGGGCTCTCCGCTTTTTGTCCAATTCTTTTTTGCCTACGAGACTTTTGTCCTGCTGCCGAAAGTCGGGATTGATATAAATCTCGGGTTCATCGAGATTACTGCAGAAACCCGCTGGCTAACAAAGGCATGGCTGGGTTCCCTCATCGTTTTGTTCTTGAACACCTCAGCCTATAGCGCTCAAATTTTTTATGGTGCTTACAACTCTGTGCCAAAAGGTGATGTTGAGGCCGCTCAAGCCTATGGAATGAGCGGATACAGACGTTTCAGACGCATAATTTGGCCCACAATGTTGCGCATCGCATGGCCCGCATACACGAACGAAGCAATTTTCCTTTTCCACGCCACAACACTTGCATTTTTTGCCAGTTTCCCTGCGTGGCGGCAAAAGGGTGATGCACTTTACTACGCAAACTACTTTTTCGATAAAACCTTCAATCCCTTCATTCCTTATCCAATTGTTGCCTTTTACTTCATTTGTCTGACAGCACTTATCATCTTGATTTTCGGCCTTATAAACCGCAGGTTGAACAGCCATCTTGCCCCATCTGACAGAGCACCACTGAAGTATCGGCCAGTGCTGATGAGATAGCACAATGTTTGAACCAATCATCATACCGTTTTGGATATTGGTTCTTCTGTTGTTTTTCGCGATCATTGCATTTCTTGATCGGATTTTTGCACCCAGCGTCCGCTGGTTTTTTCGGCGCCGAGTGAACACAGCCATCGATGAACTCAATGCACGCCTCGATACGCGTATCCAGCCTTTTAAACTGACGCGAAAACAAAGCCTCGTAGATCAGTTAATGTATGATCCGCATGTGATTTCCGCTGCAGAAGAAGAAGCAAATCGGGAAGGCACCCCCCTACAAGTCGTAATGCGCAAGGCAGAACGGTATGCGAAAGAAATTGTCCCTTCGTTTTCACCGCTGGCGTATTTTGGGTTCGGAACACGGATATCAAAGTGGATGTCCGAATTCATATACCGGGTCCGCCTCGGATACATCGACGACGAAAAACTCAAGGCAATCGACGCAGACTCTTCCGTGATATTCGTAATGAACCATCGCTCCAACATGGACTACATTCTGGTGACCTATCTCGCATCCACACGAACCACCCTTTCTTATGCGGTTGGCGAGTGGGCACGGGTGTTCGGCCTGCAAACCCTGATACGCGCCATGGGGGCTTACTTTATCAGACGCTCATCCGGCAATGAGCTCTATAGAAGGGTGTTGGCCCGATACGTTAGCATGGCCACACGTGAAGGCGTCACACAAGCCGTGTTCCCCGAAGGCGGGCTGAGCCGCGACGGTAAACTCCAACCTGCAAAACTGGGACTGCTTAGCTACATGCTCAGCGATTTCAGTTCCGCAAACGGGCGTGACATTGTGTTTGTCCCGGTCGGCATCAACTACGACCGAACCTTGGAGGATCGGATATTAACTGCAAAAAAAGAGGCCGAACATTCCGGCCGCGATTTTCGATTCAAACTCTCAACGACCCTGAGTTTCCTCTTAAATCTGGTGCGGAGACGGTTCGCCGGGCGCCTCTACAGAATGGGCTATGCTTGTGTGAGTTTCGGCAATCCAATCTCTATGAAAGGCTGGTTGCACGATGAGAAAATTCAATTCGACAAACAAACCCAAGAAAAGCGCTTCGAAACAATCCAAGCGCTTGGCCAACACCTGATAGACGAAGTTGGTGCGGTCGTTCCCGTACTACCAGTAGCATTGGTGGCTACTGTTTTTGCAGAACGTACGGATGACGGTACGATCGATGAACTTACACTCAAAGCCGCAGTTTCAGA
Source organism: Pseudomonadota bacterium (assembly GCA_039191645.1). Taxonomy (GTDB): domain Bacteria; phylum Pseudomonadota; class Alphaproteobacteria; order Rhizobiales; family Rhizobiaceae; genus JAALLB01. The sequence goes on from JBCCXO010000011.1 coordinate 44,796, forward strand.
TTTAATCACGGAGCTGGAAACCAAGGGAAACCACGTTCATATCCCGCGCGAAGACATGGATTATGCGATCAGCACCGGGTTACGGATGCTGTTGATGCGCCACATCCTACTGGAGCCGGACGAAGGCACCTATCGCGCCAATGCGGAAGAAAAAATCCTGCTGGATTATTACGCAAACTCGATCTCGCACCTGCGATAGCCGCCTATTCTTCAACGACAATTGTGTAAGTGCTGCTGGATCCAATGCCACTGGCAATATTTCCAGCCTCTTTAAGAAGCGAAAACTTTGCCCGGTAGAAACCAGGAACATCACCCGCGATAAAAACCACTTGCATGATAGCGCCACCAATATTAGCACCTGCACGTTCGTTATAACGGGCTGTGGGTACAGATAAAAACGGCTTCTCTGAAACGAGCGGCGTCAAAACCTGGTACCCTTTTGCATCCACCGGAGCACCAATTGAGAGCCCACCGACGATCATATCCTTTGCGGGATGTAAAATCCCGTTTCCATCCATATCCTGCAAAATCAGTCCGTCGGTGAACTGTGCCAGTTGTTCAGGCAAATTGAACCCGATCTCAGCCAACTGCTGACGTGACAACACACCTGCGCCCAATATACCCTTATTGCCAAGGCCTTCGTTCTTTGCATAGAGCATGAAGGGAAGTGGCAGCGTATTGCTGGCTACGCCCAGGATTTGATTGATACCCACACGCTGCCAGTTGTGATTGCGTTGGTCATGCGGAACATTGGTCGGGTAAATCTGCGGACGCGGATCTTCTAAAAACGCGACCTCTCCGCGTCCCGAGGCGATAACATTGTTTCCGCTGTCAAATATGCGCACATCAATCACGCCCTTCTCACCTCTGGAAACAAAAGCACTTACGCGACCAACATGAATGATTTTAATACCGCGCTGGCGAATCGGATCAAAGGCAGCACCCGGTGCTGCCGACAAGAGTGCTTCCGCCCTCAATCCATCTTGATTCACCGGGGTAATGACGAATGTGTTCTCATTCGCCCCTTCACCTACTGTAAACCCTGATATCGCCGCAGGCAGACCTTGCTGCGGTGTCCCGACGACCAATAAAATTGCCTTGTTATCGAGCGGAATTTCAGGATCTCGCTGATATCCAGAGGTCATTTCAACCTCCATCCGCCCGCCTGGAGGAATCCCATATCCTAGAACTGAGGGGTCAAGAAATGCATCCCCAGGATGGTCCTCGCTTTGCAGAAAAACATTTATGCCACTCCGGACATCCCGAACAATCCCATTTGCAAAAATCGGTGCACTGGTCACCTTGCTCACAAGCCCTTCTGCTTGTGATGGCACCAACAAAAAAGGCAACATAGGCGCAATCAACAAGGCCTGCAGCATTCTTCTTTTCAGCGCACCAAACCAATAGAGGAGTTTCTGTAAAAACTGTTTTCCTGACATAGCCATTGCTATCTTTTTCAAACCTTATAATTAGTATTCCCAAGTTAGACAGGAAGGACATCCAGATGGCAAGAGCAGCATTCATTGGATTGGGCGTTATGGGATACCCCATGGCAGGTTATATCGCTAAAGGTGGTCATGATGTGACGGTGTATAACCGCACCACAGCCAAAGCCGAGGCTTGGGTGAAAGAATTTGGCGGAAACTTCGGTGAGACACCTGCAAAGGCAGCACAAGATTGTGATTATGTCTTTTGTTGTGTGGGAAACGATGACGACCTCAAAAGCGTGACCATTGGAGAAAATGGTGCTTTTGATTCGATCAAAGAAGGTGCCGTGTTCATCGACAACACCACCGCTTCAGCAGCCGTTGCCCGCGAACTTGCTCAAGAAGCTGCGAAACGGAAATTTGACTTCCTAGACGCTCCCGTATCAGGCGGACAAGCTGGCGCAGAAAATGGCGTACTCACAGTTATGGTGGGCGGCGACGAAGCCGTGTTTGAAAAGGCCAGACCAATGATCGATTGCTACGCCAGAATGATCGGACTGATGGGACCTGTCGGCAGCGGTCAGCTAACCAAGATGGTCAACCAGATATGCATCGCCGGACTGGTTCAAGGCCTGTCAGAGGGCATTCATTTTGCTCAGAATGCAGGGTTGGACGTAGAAGCAGTCATTTCCGTCATCTCAAAAGGCGCAGCGCAATCATGGCAAATGGAAAACCGCTACGAAACCATGAATGACGGTCAGTACGAGCACGGTTTTGCGGTGGACTGGATGCGAAAAGACCTGTCGATCTGCCTCAATGAAGCAAGATCGAACGGATCTAACCTGCCTGTCACAGCGCTGGTTGATCAGTTCTATTCCGAAATCCAGAAAATGGGCGGAAATCGCTGGGACACATCCAGCCTTTTGGCAAGGTTAAAAAACGCCGGATAAAACAAAGTGCTGGCGGACGACTATCGTCCGCTGGCGAAACCTATGCTTTTTCCAAAATGATATAGTCCAATGGTAGCTCTGTTGTGTCTTTGATCCGCTCCATGGCAAATGCACTAGAGACGTTTTCAATATCTATGTTTGAAACCAGTTTCTTGTAAAATTCGTCGTAAGCGGCGATGTCCGGGACAACCACACGAAGCAAATAATCAATATCGCCGCTCATCCGATAAAACCCGACAACTTCGGGAAATCTTGAAATCACTTCGGAAAAGCGCTTGAGCCATTCCTCATTATGTTTGTCGGTTTTGACAAACACGAAAACTGTAACACCGGCATTTACGCTCGACGGATCCAATATTGCCACCCGCTTGCGGATTACTTTATCTTCTTCCATTTTTTGAATGCGACGCCAGCAAGGAGTCGTCGAAAGCCCTACTTTCCTGGCAATGTCTGCAACCGGGAGTGTGGAATCTTGTTGCAGAATTGCCAAAATGGCTCGGTCAGTTTTATCCACGTTTCACCTCGTTTTTGTATTGGAATATTATTTCACATTTGTGATCAAAGTGGAACCATTTTCTGCGGAATTCGCCATAAATTCTCTTTATGAGAATTTTTTCACAATTTATTGTAGTGAGGCCTGTATTTCACCTCGTAAGAAAGGCAGCAACTCGCTGGAAAACCAAGGGTTTTTCTTAATCCAGGCATTGTTGCGCCAAGAAGGATGCGGGAGCGGTATCGATTTTACCCCATCGGTTATTGCACTAATCGCTTTCCAGTTTTTGACGGTTGCTGTGAGCGTTTTTTCGGCCCTTTCTCGAAGGTAGTGCTTTTGAGCATACATTCCGATCAAAAGCACGAGCTCAATCTGGGGCATCGCATCGCTAACGGCATTTTGCCAACGCTTGGCACATTCCTTACGAGGCGGCAAATCTCCACCTTTTGCATCGAGACCAGGAAAACAAAATCCCATCGGCGTAATCGCCAATTTGTCGGGGTTGTAGAAATCTTCCTCATCGATTCCCATCCAGTCCCGTAATCTGTCACCGGAAGGATCTGTAAAAGGTCTACCAGATTCATGCACGCGGGTTCCCGGTGCTTGCCCAATTATACGGATTTTAGCCTGCTCAGATATCACCGCTACGGGTCTCGGATCGTGCGGTAAGGGCGATCCGATAGGGTCTGTTGCACAGATCTTGCAGCTGGAGATCTGCTCTTTAAGGTCTGAAATGCTTATCATCTAAAGTTGAACACTTGGTCTGGCGGAAACCTCTGCCAACCATCTCTTATAGTTTTCATAACCCGTTTCGGGCACTTGTAATCTTGCCGGCTTGAAAAACTGGCTGGCAACCAAGGCTGTGATGTCTGCAACCGAAAAGCGATCCCCGGCAATAAATGTGGACGATGCAAGCTGAGCATCTAATATCGAAAGATACTCAATTGACTGCTTTTGATTTTTTAAACCCCAATCCGGAATCTGCTCCCCTTCCAGGATTGCAGCACCGGGGTGCAAGTGTCTAAACGATTGCGCAACTTTGAGAAAAAAGCCAAATTCTACCCGTCTGTTCCACATTTCGACAATCGCCTGATCCAACGCAGTGACACCGAGCATGTTTGGCTCAGGATGCAGGGATTCCAAGTATCGGCATATCGCAATTGTTTCTGAAATGATGGTGCCATCATCCAGTTCAAGAAAGGGTACCGTCTGAGCAGGATTCTTGGCCGCCATCGCTTCAGAGCGATGTTCATGCGCATTAAGATCAAGCTGTATAGTGGGTATTTCCAGCCCCTTTTCCTTCATGAAAATCTGAACACGTCTGGGATTTGGGGCGCGGCCACCATCGTAGAGTTTCATGTAACACGCTCCTCGCATTCAAAAATTTCATTGAGGAAACAGCGCATTAAGCCATCCTCCCGAGTGTTCCTGTTTTTCAGCACGACGCCACTGAGAAGGCAAATCAAATTTCCCGGCCCAAAGCCCTAGAGACATCTTCTTTGCCGATGCCTCTTCCCGCTCATACGAACCAAACGCGACCGCCCAACCTTGAGAAACCATCTCTTTGTTAAGGTGCACGCTGGCAACCTCACAAACCGCAAGCAAGCGATCATACTTGTCAATTTCATTTCCCCTACACGTTACCACGCGGCCAGCAATCAGCTCTTTTAAGAATGCAGCGGCTTTCCGCCCACACGCATAGGGCGCTTCATCGCCTGCCACGCTTCCGCAGTTTTGGCGAAACTCGGGAGCATCAATGCCATAAAGCCTAACCTCCCTTCCTGAAACCACCAGGCTGTCACCATCCACTACCCGTGCCATACCGGTAATTTCATCGGTGTTATATGCTGCAAGCCAAGCAGAGGCGATCGCCATAACGGCTAAAAACAAAGTGAGTTTCAGAAAGTCTTTAATTCGATTACGTCGCACAAAACATCCTGAAGTTTGAGCCTCCTAACAGGTTGTTTACCATTATTGTCTACTGTTCGTTAAGGCCATGATTGTGCGGCCAATAAGTATTGAGTTTGAGCCGACATGAAGAATCTCAGCACGTCTGTAGACAAAAATATTGTCGATGTGGGGAAAAAACGCTCCGCCTCGTCCAAGGCTGTGCGAGAATTTAGAACCCGATTAAATCTAGTTGGCGAAGGAAGCGCCTACGAAGCAGACTTGCTAAAGGGTTTTGCCAAAAATCAGGTAAATGCATTCTTCATTGCGCCAGTCCTCGTCATGCTGGCCGCGATTTTGGCAGGGCCTTGGGCAGGCTGGACAGCCATTATTGTCTGGGCTGGTTTAACGATTGCAGCACACATGGGATCAAGCCTTCTGGCCAAACGCTATTTGTCCAAGGGCCGAGACGTGTCAAAGGGAAAGCACTGGCGACGCGCCTTTATCTTAGGCCAGGTGCTGATTGCCCTTGCCTGGGTTTTTTATGCGACGCTTGAATCCGGTACATACAGCAGCCAGTTTGCAGTGATCCAATTTTCCTCGTTGTTGGTCTTTGTAGCTGCCACATCGATGCTCAATCATGCGCTTGGCATGGCTTCTTTGATTACCGTTCTACCGCCCACCTTAGTCTTCTCAGGCCGCTTCCTTTCCACCAATGAGACTGCCATGATGATGATGGGTGGCATTTTATTAGCATCGGTAATTTTCTTTCATTTGCTCGCCAGACGGTTTCAATCCCTCATCGTCTCCATGTTGGAGCACGCAACCGAAAACGAGACCTTGATTGCTGAGCTCGAAACAGAAAAAACATTTTCCGAAGGTGCGCGTGAACGCGCAGAAGAAGCCAACCTTGCGAAGTCGCGATTCCTAGCAACCATGAGCCATGAGTTAAGAACGCCGCTCAATGCAATTTTGGGTTTTTCGGAAATTATGCGAGATGAAGTATTTGGTCCCTTAGGGTCAGACACCTACAAAGATTATGTGAAAGACATTCATAATTCTGGCTCGCACCTATTGAAACTCATCAATGAAATTCTGGACATTTCAAGGATTGAAGCCGGCAAACATGAACTGAATGAGGAAAATCTGAAGCTTGTCTCGGTCGTTGAAGAAGCTCGCCACATGATGGAAATCAAAGCCAAGCAAAAAGACATCACAATCAAAACATCCTATCATGAGAACCTGCCGCACATCTGGGTTGATGAACGGGCCATCCGCCAGATATCGCTTAATCTCTTGTCAAACGCACTGAAATTCACCCCCGTGGGTGGCGAAATAACAATCAAAGTTGGATGGACAGCCAAAGGCGGACAGTATTTCTCGATAAAAGACAGCGGCCCCGGCATTCCCGAAGAAGAAATTCCGCTGGTACTTTCCTCGTTTGGTCAGGGAACCATCGCAATAAAACATGCAGAACCTGGAACCGGCCTTGGCCTCACGATTGTTCAGGCGCTTCTTCATATGCATCAGGGCAGGTTCAGCTTGAATTCCAAGCTACGCGAAGGCACAGAAGCGATAGCCTATTTGCCAAAAGACCGCGTTTCCAAGAAAGTGAACGACACGCCGCCTCTGGAAACCAACCTCGATTTAGAAGATACACCGAACTACGCTTGATTGGCCGAAACCAACGCAAGGCTTGCAGACTTTACCAAACCGGCCGCTAGTGCGAGTTGAACTGCTGGTACCGCGGTCACAAAATCGTCCATCGCAAACTGCACGCCCATGTCTCGAACGATCAGATCGAGAGCCTCCGATCCGGTACGTTGTGCCATGAGGCAGTGTGACACCGACTGAGGCTCTACCGCATGTAAGATGGCCATACTGGCTAACGCGGTAGGCCCGGCAACGATAACCGGGATATGCTGACTGCGGGCTGCCAAAATAGCCCCGCAAATTGCAGCCGTTTCACGGCCACCCAACCTTCGCAAGACTTCCAACGGGTTGTCTTGACAGGATTGAACCATTGCAACCGCCGCGGTGATCGCAGTTGCCTGCTCAGCGCTTACCCCCCCTATCAGAGCTTTTTGATCAACACCGCTCAAAACGCACAGTATTGCGAGTGAAGACAGGGTTGGCGCCGTCTCAATCGCCGCAGAGCAGAGCAGATCAACGCTTCCCGCTATCGCTTCCATGCCAAAAGCGATGGTACCCGCACATGCTTTTTCATCCAGTGCGGCCTCCCTGGTGATATCGTTGACCGGGATTTGGAGCGCCAGATCCAGCACTTTCAAGCCCAGATCATGCTGATGACAGATGCGGTTTATCGCTGAAGTCCCCGATGATATCTCGCTGATCTGATCCAGAAGCCAAGCGTCGAACGACGTATCGACCAAATGTGTCCCTGCAAAAAGCGTGAGGATTGGCCGTGTAATGACGGGAGATCGTCCGCTCCAACCCGCATACCAGGTGCATAATTCGCCAAACTTGCTTTCTCGATCCCCAAGACGTTCCGCGCACTGAGACCGCACCAAATTAAGCGCATCCTCTTCAACGGGCGGTAAATTATTCAAAAGCGCCCGAAAATCGTCGAACGGAAGTCCGCTTTCACGAGATTTCATTGGCTTTTCCGGAAATTAAGTTGATAGATAAGTTTTGATGCCATAAGTGCATCTTGTTTGAATGAACACGCCGGGCTTGTAAAGCTATCGGATGATTTTTATCTGGATTCCAATGACCAACGCCATCAAATCGCCTTGCACTTTAGTTTGCTCCATCGATCTGAAAACCGGCTTTTGCTTCGGCTGCGGTCGAACACGGGACGAAATATCAGGCTGGATGAACTACACGGATGAGGTTCGCGATGACATCATGGCCACGTTGGATGAGCGGCTGAAAACAGTGGAACGCAAGCCAAGGCGCGAGACAAGGCGCAGCCGCATGAAACGTGAACGCGCAGGTTAGCTTCGTCACATCCCTAAACTGATTAAAAATCGGATTGCCACGACAAGCAGAAAAATCCCAAAGCACACTTCCAATTGCCGCTTCTCAAGTCTGTGCGCAAGCCTCACACCGATCGGTGCAGTAAAAAACGTGACCGGGATGATGATCGCTACAATGAGCAGATTGACAAATCCAAGAGAGTACGGAGGCAACGCCTCCAAACCCCAGCCAGCCCAAATGTATCCAATGACACCAGGGATCGAAATCAAAACGCCTACCCCTGCTGAAGTCGCAACTGCCTGATGAATGGGACGACCGAACAAAGTCATAAACGTATTGTTGAACACGCCTCCTCCAATTCCCATGAAAGTTGAGAAAAACCCGATAAACCAGCCACAAGCAAATCGATACATCCCTTTCGGTAGATCAGACGCCAGCCGCCAACTCTCTTTCCCAAAAAGCAACTTAAAAGCAATTACAAGCGAAAAGACCACAAATATTCCCCGCAAGACTTCGCTGGAAAGGTAAGCGGCAACTACACTTGCCATCAAAACAGCGAGCGGTACAGAAAACCAAAAGGATTTAAGCAGGTCCATATCGACCACGCCTTTGTCAAGATGACTCAGGAAAGAACGAATGGACGTTGGAACGATGATTGCCAGCGAGGTCGCAACACAAATGTGCATACGAACGGCCTCATCGACCCCAAGAATACCGATAATCTGGTAGAAAACCGGCACGAGCACTGCACCTCCACCAATGCCAAACAGGCCTGCAAGCACACCCGCCAAGCCGCCTGCGATCAACAAAGCCGCTAAAAACGGATATAGTTCACTGATCGGGGGTAACGCTGACAACGAAAATCCATCTGCTCTGCAACCGGCAAACGAATATTAGGGAAGCGAGGCCACGTCAACATCGCCCGCCACCCAACAAAAAGACGAAGAAAAAGCGATTAGGTCACAGACCGTTTACAATACGACAACCGTCGTGCCGATGGGTGTGCGGTTGTACAAATCGATGACATGATCGTTGATCATGCGAATACAACCGTTGGAAGATGCCGTTCCGATCGTCCACGGCTGCGTCGTTCCATGAATGCGATAGTATGTATCACGATTTCCCTTGTAGAGATAAAGCGCACGTGCACCCAATGGATTGTTTGGCCCACCAGGGACACCACCAGCATATCTGGCATACTTATGCGGTTCGCGTTTGATCATGTTCTGTGTCGGTGTCCAGCTTGGCCACTCTGCCTTGCGCTTGATTTTTGCAGTGCCAGACCATGCAAGCGCAGCACGCCCCACGCCAACGCCGTAGCGGCGCGCTCTTCCGCCCCCTTGGACCAGATACAAGTAACGGTTATGCGGATCGACTACGATTGTGCCGCGTCTGTGAGGTGTTTTGTATCGAACCGTCTGTGGAATGTGCTTTGGATTGACCTTGAAGTTTTTTCTTTTCTTCTTCGTATGATGCGCCATGGCTTCACCGACCGGTAAACCACCTGCACCCAACACAGCTGCAACGCCTGTAACAAAATTTCGACGACTGATCATCTCTAACCCACTCCCAGTTCAGATACGCAATACAATACTCAAAGAGCCCAACCCTAATTCAAGGATAATCGGCAAATGCGATCTGCACAACACGAATACCCCTCACGTCTGCGTGACACTGCACCATTTCAAATCTATGGTTAATAAGGGAAAATACCCTACGCGGCGAGGTTATTCACACTCGTAACGGCCGCAAACGCTTCTTCCAATACTTCAGGCCCAGCGCCGGTTTTCACCGCTTTGCGACTGAGAATTTGTCGGTACGCACGCGCGCCCGGAATGCCTTGGAACAATCCGATCATATGTCTGGTTATCTGGTTCAAACGCCCACCATGCAACAGATGATTTTCAGCATAGGCACACATCCTGGACAAAATTTCACCATAAGACACAGGTGCGGCTTGCTCAGAAAACACAAGCCGGTCTACTTCCATTAGCATGGAGGGGTTTTGATATGCAGAGCGCCCAAGCATCACACCATCTACCTTTTCAAGATGAGCGTTTGCTTGAATCAAATCTTCAACACCTCCGTTTATGCCTATGAATCGACTCGGGTTTTCCGCCTTCAGACGATAAACTCTGCCATAGTCCAATGGCGGAATATCTCGGTTTTCTTTTGGACTTAATCCTTGCAGCCAAGCCTTCCTTGCATGAACCCAAATTGCATCTGCACCCGCCTCCCAAACCCGAGCAGCAAGTGCATTGAGCGCAATTTCCGCATCTTGATCATCTACTCCGATGCGGCATTTGACTGTGACAGGCACGTTGGCTTCCTGTTTCATTGCCGCGACGCAGGCGCCAACCAGATCAGGTTCACGCATCAGGCAAGCACCAAAAGTGCCTGATTGCACGCGATCCGACGGGCAGCCAACATTAAGATTTATCTCATCATAACCGAAATCAACGGCGATAGCGGCGGCTTCCCTCAGCTTGATCGGATCGCTACCCCCAATTTGCAAGGCTAGCGGATGTTCAGAGTGATCAAAGCCCAAAAGATAATCCCGATCGCCTCTGATCACTGCATCAGCAACAACCATTTCAGTGTAAAGAAGCGCGCGCTTCGTCATCAAACGGTGAAAAAACCGGCAATGTCGATCGGTCCAATCCATCATGGGGGCAACCGAAAAGCGCGGTCCCGTACCAGGATATAGGTCACTGAAGTAGGTCATGCCGTTGCCAATAAAACAAAATTGAAAAATAAAAAAGCCCGCAACAAACATTGCGGGCTTTAAAATTCAAACCGCTGAGCGGCTTATTCTTCGCCTTCACGCTCCTTTAGCGCAGCCCCCAGAATGTCGCCTAGGGATGCACCGGAATCCGTAGACCCGTATTGAGCAACAGCTTCTTTTTCTTCAGCGATTTCCAATGCCTTGATTGAAACCGCGACTTTGCGTGATTTCTTGTCAAATTGTGTAACGCGTGCATCAACTTTCTGACCCACAGAGAAACGTTCCGGACGCTGTTCGTCCCGGTCACGTGAGAGATCAGAGCGCTTGATAAACGTTGCAAGTTCAGTATCAGCAATAGATACTTCCAACCCACCATCTTTGACTTCAAGAACCTCACAGGTAACGATAGCGCCCTTCCTGAGTGCGCCAGAATCTGCAGCTTCACCAACCGGGTCGGAACCAAGTTGTTTGATGCCCAAAGAAATCCGCTCTTTTTCAACGTCTACATCAAGGACAACAGCTTTTACCATATCGCTCTTGTTGTAGTCTTCAATGGCTTCTTCACCGGATTTATTCCAATCAATGTCAGAAAGATGCACCATGCCATCAACGTCATTTTCCAGACCAATGAACAAGCCGAATTCAGTCTTGTTCTTAACTTCGCCCTCAACAACGGTTCCAACAGGATATTTTTCAGCAAAAGCACCCCAAGGATTATCAAGGGTTTGTTTCAAGCCAAGCGAAATCCGACGCTTAGAAGGATCAACCTCAAGAACAATTACCTCAACTTCCTGAGAGGTAGATACGATCTTGCCTGGGTGAACATTTTTCTTCGTCCAAGACATCTCGGACACGTGAATCAGACCTTCAATACCAGGTTCAATCTCTACAAATGCACCGTAATCGGTGATATTGGTGACGCGCCCGGTAATCTTCTTCTCAAGCGGATATTTCTCATCAATGGAATCCCACGGATCGCTCTCGAGTTGTTTCATACCGAGAGAAATTCTGTGTGTGTCCTGATTGATCCGAATGATTTGAACTTTGACACTTTGCCCAATGTTCAAAATCTCGCTTGGATGATTTACACGGCGCCACGCCATGTCGGTCACATGAAGCAAACCGTCAATACCACCCAGATCTACGAAGGCACCGTAATCGGTAACGTTCTTAACAACACCATCCACAACCTGACCTTCTTCGAGGTTTTGGACGATTTCAGAACGCTGCTCTGCACGGCTCTCCTCAAGAATGGAACGCCGAGATACAACGATGTTTCCGCGTCTGCGGTCCATTTTCAGAATTTGGAAAGGCTGCGGATTGTTCATCAGAGGCGTGACATCACGGATAGGACGGATATCAACTTGCGAGCGCGGCAAAAAGGCCATAGCCCCATCAAGATCCACCGTGAACCCACCTTTAACTTGATTGTAGATTACGCCTTCGACCTTTTCGCCATCTTCAAAGAGCTTCTCAAGACGAACCCAACTCTCCTCGCGACGCGCTTTTTCACGTGAGAGCACAGCTTCGCCCATCGCATTTTCAACGCGATCAACATAGACTTCAACTTCATCGCCTACGCTCATAGAGCCATCGCGCGCAGCAGCGCCAAATTCTTTCATGGCGACGCGGCCTTCAACTTTCAAGCCTACGTCGATGACTGCCAAATCTTTTTCAAATCCGGTGATTACACCTTTTACGACAGCGCCTTCTACAACGTCATGTGTTTCGAAGGACTGTTCAAGAAGAGCTTCGAACTCTTCCATACTTGCACTTGTTGTCATGGAGTCTCCAGTACGGAACGGCCAATTTAGGGGGAGCGGTTCCGCAAAGCGCTACGGGTTAGTGTTACATTGTCCAATATCTCTCAACAACTTTGAGATTTTGCTGTTTTGTAGCGCGAAAAAGAGTATTGGATCGCTAGTTTCCAGCTATAGCCTCTTCGATAAGCCGAAGCGCTGACTGGAACGCAGCTTCTATACTCATTTCCGTCGTATCAATCAAGTGGGCATCTTCTGCTGGCTTTAACGGGCTGTCGGCCCGACCCATATCCCGCTCATCGCGTTTCTTTATATCATCAAGTATTTGCTCGTAACTTGCCCCACCTCCTTTTTCATCGACCTCCACATGCCGGCGGCGTGCCCGGGTTTCGGGCGAGGCTGTGATATAAAGTTTGATCGTTGCATCAGGACAAACGACGGTTCCAATATCACGGCCATCCAAAACCGCACCCTTTCCCGAACATGCAAACGTCCGCTGCATGTCAACAAGCATCGCGCGTACGCTGCTCATGACAGCAATTTTTGAAGCAGCCTCTCCCACGTCATGGGCAGAAAGTACTTCACGATCAAGATCAGAGAGATCGAGGTTTTGTGCGACAATCTCAGCCAGCTCTTCCCGATCAAGCGGCAATCCGGACTGTAAAAGAGCGTGTCCAACGGCCCGATACGTTAATCCTGTGTCGAGATGCGGCAGGTCAAAATGACTTGCCAGACGGCGCGCTAACGTACCTTTACCGGATGCAGCCGGTCCATCAATTGCGATAATCAACGCATCACTCAATATTCGCTCCCGCCTGGTTCAACAACGCCACAAAGCCCGGAAAACTTGTATCCATTACCGACCCATCATCAACCTCAACCGGCTTTTCCGAATTCAAGCCCATAACAAGAAAGCTCATGGCAATCCGATGATCAAGATGGGTTTTCACCATACCGCCGCCAAATCCCTTACCATCCGGCCGACCGGTAATGTTCAACCAGTCCTCACCCTCTTCACACTGAACGCCATTTGCTTCAAGTCCTCGGGCAACCGCTGAGAGGCGATCGGATTCTTTTACACGCAATTCATGCAATCCCTCAAAAAAGCTTTGCCCGTCCGCATACGCGGCGGCGACCGCCAAAACCGGATATTCATCAATCATGGATGCAGCCCGTTCTGCTGGAACGTTTACAGCCCTAAGATCACTCGAATAAACAACAATATCACCGATCTCCTCGCCTCCGGAGTTTCGGCGGTTTGTGATTTTCAGATTGCCGCCCATCTCTTCTAAAGTCGTAATCAAACCGGTTCGGGCTTCATTTAGCAAAACATTAGACAGCGTAATCTTGCTGTCTGGCGTGATGAGTGCGGCAACGATCGGAAATGCAGCAGAGGACGGATCAGCAGGAACCGTAACAGCTTGTCCGGTGAGTTTTCCTTGCCCTTCCAGTGAAATCCGGCGCTCGCCGTTTGCACCCACTTTGACTTCAAGCTCAGCGCCAAAGCCAACCAACATCTTTTCGGTGTGATCCCGGGTAAGATGGGGCTCGACAACAGTGGTGATGCCTGGCGTGTTAAGGCCCGCAAACAAAACTGCCGATTTCACCTGAGCGGATGGCACTGGAACATGATACTCAATCGGTGCAGTTTGCCATGGCCCCCGTAACGTTATTGGCAATCGCCCCTCTGCTTCCGCCTGCAATACCTGAACACCCATTTCTTTCAGCGGTGACAGTACCCTACCCATAGGACGGGACGAAAGAGAAGCGTCCCCTTTATACGTTGTTGGAAAATCATAAGCGCCGAAAAGTCCCATGCATAAGCGGCATCCCGTGCCTGCATTTCCAAAATCAAAAGGACCCTCAGGTTCAAGCAAAAGGCCATTTCCGGTTCCATGAACGATCCACTCTTCGCCCTCTTGATGGATGGATGCGCCGACCGCCTGCATAACCTTTGCAGTATTTAGGACATCTTCACCCTCTAAAAGCCCTGAAATGCGGGTTTCGCCGTACGCCAGCCCCCCCAGCATCAAAGATCGATGAGAAATCGACTTATCACCGGGCACTTTTATGAGGCCTGATAACGCACTCGCTTTTGAAGATGATCGGGGCTTTAGCCCATTTTCACTCGCCATCTTGTTCCAATCCAAGGGAAAAATTTGCTGGTCCGCCTCTAACACAGCCAACCTTGATCGTCACCTGCATTTCAACAGTTCCATCTTTTCTGAACAAATGGTTTTGACATAATCGACTTTGGCGTTTAGGAAGACCGAAACTTCCATCAAATGAGGTAAATTGTGGCCAAAGCAAATTTGGGGACCAAAAGGGTCTGCCCTGAGACGGGTCGAAAATTTTACGATCTGGAAAAAGATCCAATTGTTTCACCGTACACCGGAAATGAATACCCGATCACATTCTTCGAAGGCGAAGCGAATGTAACCGCGCCGAAACCTGAAGCCGAGACCGTTGCTCCAGCAAGCGAAGCAACGCCTGCTGAAACTGAGGAAGAAACCGACATCGAGTTAGAAGATGCTCCGGAAATCATCAGCTTGGAAGATGCAGAGGATGATGCCGAAGATGATGACGCAGACGATGAAGAAATTCCTGATATTCCAGACATTCCAGATGTAGACATCGACGATGAGGACGACTCCTCAGATGATGATGCTTTCCTGGAAGACGACGACGAAGATGACGACCTGTCTGATGTGATTGTTGGCGTTGAAGATGGAGATGACGAGGTTTAATTCCGTCTTGCAAATCAGCCCGTCGCTGATTAATAAACTCTCATCCCGTGTAAAACGCGGGATGCACCTATCCGAATCTTCGGTTTCGGGGCTATAGCTCAGTTGGGAGAGCGCTTGCATGGCATGCAAGAGGTCAGCGGTTCGATCCCGCTTAGCTCCACCAAACACTCCTATCAAACCTGTATTCCTGTGTTCGCACAAAAATTGCCGCACCGATTGTTGATATCCAAGCGTTTTCTCAGTCTATTTCCTGATTGAAGAGCAACTGGCCAAAAATGGGCACGTCGTGGATTGCCTGCCTAATCCTCAAGATTATCGGCAGAAAAAACACCGCCGACCGGCCCAGATCAAAGCCAACTTTGCAAACAAAGCTGACAGTGTGCAACAGTCAAAATCCTCTGTTTTAGACAAACACCCGCAATTGTGCGATTGAGTTTGATCAGATCTTTCAGCACAGTCGATATTTCCTGACAGATTGGAGCCGTCATGGAGAAAAAGCACAATATTAGTGAACATCTTTTTCGCTCCTTGTTGGCATCTGAAAAGTTGTCCAGGGAGGAACTGCAAGCAAACAGCGAAAAACAGCTTTTGAACACGTTGAGACATGCAGCCACCACTACCAAGTATTACTCGAAAACACTTCAACCGTTTGCGCATTTACCCTCAAGCATAGACCCCGATGCGTGGAACAAAATTCCAATCCTGACCCGCGCTGAAATCAAAGACCATTTAGATGACATCGCTAGCAACGCTATTCCGGCAGGCCATGGCAACCATACTTGGGGAGGTACATCGGGCACCTCGGGGCTTCCTATTTTGACCAAGTCCACCATGCTCGCAGGTTTAATGCAGGCAGCTCTGCAGTTTCGTTTCTATGCTAGATTAGGATTGGACGGTTCCAAAAAACTTATTTCAATCAAAGGAGATCAAATAGGTGAGTATCCAGATGGTGAAACGTCGTCCACTCCTTGGATTCCTCAGTTTGTATCAGGAAATGGATCTGCTCCCTCTGTACAGTTGAAACAACCGTTGGCCCTTGAAAAACAATTGGAATTCCTTAACCGTCAAGGGCCATGCTACCTAAACACGCAGCCAAGCAATCTAACTGGATTGGCACAAACCTATCAATCAGACCCTGACAGATACGCACAAATAGATCTTGCAGGTATAATCTGCCTTGGCGAAATGGTTCAACCATACCACCATGAACTGGCACGGGTGAATTTTAATTGCGGGATAATGGACATTTATTCGGCGGCCGAAGTTGGCGATGTCGCGCATCAGTGTAAAGCAGGCCACCTTCACATCAACAGTGAAATACTTCACCTTGAAACGCTTCGAGAAGACGGATCACCATGCGCTGAACATGAAACTGGGCGCATTGTCATAACACCAACGATAAATTGGGCTATGCCCCTGATACGGTATGACATCGGCGACCAAGGCGCTCTTTCTCATGGATGTGAATGCGGTATTTCTCTGCCAGTCCTTAAATTAACGGTTGGTCGCGAACGAAATCTGTTCAAATTCTCCGATGGTACATCTGTCCTTGGCCTTATTTCATTGACCAAGTACCATGAATTTTTCCCAGTTAGACAATGGCAGATTGTCCAAGATGCTCCAGAAGCATTGACCGTCCACTTCGTGAGTCACAGCCCGGATAGCGAATTGAATTTTGATAAGCTCACCAAAACGCTGCAGGATTACTTTAACAGGCCTTTACGCATTTCCTATTGCCGACAAGAGCAAATGAGTCTGACGGCTTCTGGAAAACTGCAAGAGGCTTTCAGGAACTATTGAAATCAATCGGCAACGCGCTGCGGCAGCCCTGTAAATCGATTTAAGTGCAGGAGTAACCAGAGCCCTCGCCACACATCGTAATAGGTTGAATTCCAAAAAGGACTTCTTCCAGAACCAAACTGTTAAAATCGAATAGACGCTCAAATGGGTCATCCTGACGATGGCGATCCTTTAATGACTTTGTGGATTGCCCAAGATAGACCCGCACCCCAGCGCGGACGCTCTCCTGGTCATCGCCAAACGATGCGTTCGCATACACAGACAGATTGTTATCATCGGTTGGTAATATGGTCTCAAAACCTACGCTTCCAACGGTTTGGTTGAATTCGCGCGTAACCCCGCCCTCAATTCTGAAATCATCATTAACGTAGTAACCAACGGTGAAATCGAGGCTCGCAAAGGTTTGATCATTGGCACCAGCTTCGACGGTATTTGAGCCAACGAAAGCTTCAAGACTAACCTGATCAAGATAGAACTCAGCCTCAACACCAACCTGAATTGAACTTACGTCTACTGCACCAAAGTCCAACTCAACATAGTCGCCGTAAATACCCAGCAGACCTACGTCCGGATCCCGCGTAAACAAATGGCCGCCAATGCCAAAAGTATCGATGTCAGGCGCGGCGTTACTGCCATCGAAATTGCCGAAACCAACATCGACCTGAAATCCAAATTGTTCGCCGATAGGCGTAGACAGTGAACCGATGACAACACCGCCGCCCACATCATCGGCTGAGGCAGACGTATCAAAATTCAGATAACTGAAGTCGAGTTTTCCGTTTAACCCGTCCACTGCCGGAAGCCTGCCTTCATCAAATGAGGAAACGGCATCAGCAGAAATAGCGGTTGTCGAATAAAGAGAAGAAATAAGCGCTGCAAAGCCCAATACTCTGCCGCGTTCAAACCATCTGGAACCCATGTTACTAACCCCCCTTACTTGGCAATTATTTTTTGCCTTAGCGAGATTATACCATGAAGGACCCTTTGTGTCTGTGATATTTTTGACACGATACGATGCTCGTCTCGGCAGCCAAAGCAGACCGTCAGCGTAATGCACGCTTCGAACGTATGAACCTACAAACAAGCCACAATGAGTGCACGTGTATTTTCCGCTGTCATCTCGATGGGATTTCCACCGGTGCTAGGATCAGCAAGCGCATAGTTCACCAACCGATCCACATCTGGATTGATAACACCGAGATCAGTCAGGGTTTGAGGGATCGCCAGCGAAGCATTGAGGGCATCGACATAGGCACAGAAGCCATCAAAACCACCTTCAATGCCCAGATAAGCGGCGGCAGCATCAAATCGGTCAGAGATCGCTCGTTTGTTGAACTGCAACACTGCTGGCATGCAAACCGCATTGGTGGTGCCATGATGTGTGTGATAAAGCGCACCAATTGGATGAGAAAGAGCATGAATGGCCCCAAGTCCCTTTTGAAAAGCGGTTGACCCCATAGCAGCCGCACTCATCATATGTGCGCGTGCGTCCAAATCTTCACCGTCTTCATATGCACGGGGTAGATACTCCTTAACCAGCCTCATACCTTCCAGTGCAATGCCTTGGCTCAATGGGTGATAGTGCGGGCTTGAAAAAGCTTCGACACAATGCGCAAAAGCATCGAGACCGGTACCAGCTGTAATGAATTTCGGCATACCGACTGTAAGTTCCGGATCGCAGATCACAATACTCGGCAACATCTTGGGGTGGAAGATAATCTTTTTTTCGTGGGTTGTGGAATTGGTGATGACGCTGGCACGCCCGACTTCGGAGCCAGTACCCGCCGTTGTTGGGACGGCAACAATGGGGGCAATCGCATCAGCATCTGCCCGCATCCACCAGTCACCGATATCCTCAAAATCCCAAATTGGTCGCGTCTGTCCAGCCATGAAGGCTATGACCTTGGCAAGATCAAGACCTGAACCACCGCCAAAGGCGATCACACCATCAAATCCACCTTCACGATAAAACCTCACCCCCTCTTCTGCATTGCTATCGGACGGATTGGGATCAACATCACTGAACATCGCACGCCCCAGCCCCGCGTCTTCCATCAAGTTTAAAGTACGCTTGGTTATCTCCATCTCGGCCAGGCCTCGATCAGTCACCAAAAGAGGCTTGGAAAGACCCGCGGCCTTACAAGCATCACCGATCTCTGAAATACGCCCGTTTCCAAAACGGATAGGGGTTGGATAATTCCAGTTCGCAATTAGGGTCATTGGGTCAGGCCTTTTTTAAATGATATGACTTGGGTCGAGTGAGCGCGTGAAAACCTAGGACAGATAAGCCTGTACCACGACCGGTATCCTTGCAACCGGTCCAACACAGGGCCGGATCCAGATAGTCGCAGCGATTCATAAATACGGTACCCGTTGCCAGCCTGGCACCAATTTCCTCCGCGCGCGCGGTATTATTCGTCCAAAGTGAAGCCGTCAATCCAAACTGGCTATCATTCATAAACCGGATAGCTTCCTCATCGTCCTTGACCTTCATGACCCCAACCACAGGTCCGAAGGTTTCATCCCGCATGATCCGCATATCATGGGTAACATTGGTGAGGATTTGCGGTGTAAGATAGGCCGCACCGTCATCTTCTGCGAACGTTGCAATATGAGCCTTCGCACCCTGCGATATTGCCTCGGCCACCTGTTTTCTAACCTCTTGCGCAAAGCGAACATTGGCCATTGGGCCTAGCGTGGTTTCAGGATCCAGTGGATTCCCAAGCCTATAGGTGTTCACTAGGGACACCGCTTTTTCTACAAATGCATCAAACAGGCTTTCATGGACATAGATACGCTCAATACCACAACAACACTGTCCAGAATTGAACATTGCACCATCGATCAACGTGTCAACGGCTGCATCAAGGTCAGCATCCTCCATGACATAACCGGGATCTTTGCCGCCAAGCTCAGTTGAGACTGCCGTGAACGTCCCGGCTGCAGCACGTTCCATCGCTTTGCCACCTCCAACAGAGCCAGTGAAGTTGATAAAGTCGAAGGAACCGTCCGCGATTAACGCTGACGTGGTTTCATGATCAAGAAAGACATTCTGAAAAACGTCTTTCGGGACCCCAGCAGCCGTGAACGCTTCTACCAGACGTTGGCCGACAAGAATTGTTTGTGTGGAATGCTTTAAAATGACTGTGTTACCTGCAATTAGCGCAGGCGCGACTGTGTTTATGGCCGTCATATAAGGATAGTTCCAGGGTGCCACGACAAAGACGACACCTTGTGCTTCCCGCTTGATCTTGCGAACAAACGTATCACTTTCCTCAATCACAATCGGCGCCAGCGCCTCTTCGGCTATTGAAGCCATGTAGTGAGCGCGTTCCTCAAATCCGCCGAATTCTCCACCATAACGGATCGGGCGACCCATTTGGTGCGCCAATTCCTCAGCCATCAAATCGGTCTTCTCACCGATCTTCGCAACACCTGCACGCACCAGATCAATACGCTCTTCCAAAGGACGATCTGCCCAGTCGACTTTTGCATTCTGAGCGCGTTGGACCACTTGCTTTGCGGCCACCAGATCCATCGTCTCGCGTGTTGCGTATACCGAACCATCGATCGGCGAGATACATTCAAGTCTTTTCGCCATACCCGTTCCTAAGCCCTTTCAAATCCGCGCGCGATTTCCCAATCGGTAACCACCCGGTCAAACTCTTCCTGTTCCCATTCTGCACATCGTGTGTAATGGGCAACAACATCCTCACCAAAACCTTCTTTTAGCATTTCAGACGTGCGCAGCGCTTCGATCGCTTCCCGCAAGGTTGACGGGATTTCGTTAGCCTTTTTCGCGTTATATACGTCGCCGCTGGTGGGTGGAGCGAGCTCAAGTCTGTGTGTAATCCCTTTTATACCTGCTGCTAGTTGCGCAGCCAGCGCCAGATAGGGATTGATATCTGAACCACCAATCCTGCATTCCATACGAACCGCCTTTGTCCCATCACCGCAAAGACGGAATCCGGCTGTCCGGTTATCGATTGACCACACGGCTTTGGTGGGAGCAAACGTGCCTTTCATGAACCGTTTGTAGGAATTCACATAGGGCGCAAGAAAGAACGTATAGTCAGCGGCATATTCAATCAGCCCAGCTACGTAAAAGCGCATGGTTTCGGACATCGAATAGTCACTGTCCGCATCGTAAAAGACCGGAGTACCGTCCCTAGTCCAAAGCGACTGATGAATGTGGGAGGACGAGCCTACTTTGTCGTGATGCCATTTCGGCAGAAATGTTGCCGAACATCCCTGCTGCCAGGCAATTTCCTTAGCTGCATGCTTAGCGATCGTATGATGGTCAGCACAGGCCATCGCATCGGCATAGCGAATGTTCAATTCTTCCTGACCCGTTTCTGCCTCACCTTTTGTATTTTCCACCGGAACGCCAGCGGCTACCAAATGATTACGAAGGGGCCGCATAACCGCCTCTTCCTTGGTTGTCTGGAGAATGTGGTAATCCTCATTGTATCCGCTAATCGGTTGTAAATCTCTGAACCCTGCTTTCCGGTTATCATCGAAACTGCCTTCAAACAAAAAGAACTCAAGTTCAGTTGCCATCATTGCAGTGAGACCCAACGCATCAAGCCTTGCAAGTTGATGTTTCAAAACAGCCCGCGGCGTGAACGGAACCTCTTCATGCGTATGATGATCCAGAATATCACAGAGAACCATCGCGGTGCCTTCCAGCCATGGCATGAGGCGGATCGTGGAAAGATCCGGCTTCATCACATAATCACCATACCCTCTTTCCCAACTCGTCGACGCATAACCGTCTGGCGTGGCCATTTCGATGTCGGTTGCGAAAAGATAGTTACAGCAATGGGTTTCTTCGTATGAATTTTCAATAAAGTTTCGCGCGTGAAAGCGCTTGCCCATCAGCCTTCCCTGCATGTCAACGAGACAGACAAGCACTGTATCGATTGATCCTTCGGTGACTTTGGTTTTTAGTTC
Organism: Pseudomonadota bacterium; assembly: GCA_039191645.1. Classification (GTDB taxonomy): domain Bacteria; phylum Pseudomonadota; class Alphaproteobacteria; order Rhizobiales; family Rhizobiaceae; genus JAALLB01. The sequence continues at coordinate 66,478 of JBCCXO010000011.1, forward strand.
CTCAAACGACAAGATACCGGACATAAGATCTCTTTTCTTCCTTCCTTTAGCAGGGTAGCGCCTAGGCACTACCCTGCCGTTTAGCAAATGGGTTTACCCGTAACGGTAAGGGCGTCCAGCCTTTTGCATGTCGGCATTGTACTTCCGGAAAATTTCGACAATCTTCGCTTTGGTTGGAGACTCAGAAGCGATCTCATCCCAGAATTTAACAGCCGCGTTTTCTACTTGGGCCCATTCTTCATCGGGAATAGAGGTCAGTTTCATCTTGGTGCCGTTGACGCGAAGATTTGCTTCGCCACCCCAATACCACCACTGTCGATAGTAGTGGCTCTGATCCATACAGACGGTCAACAACTCCTTCAGATTGTCCGGCAATTCATTCCAGCGATCCATATTTGCAAAGAATGACCCAATCCACGCACCGGAAATATTGTTCGTCAGGAAGTAATCCGTCACATCAGCCCAGCCGACAGTATAATCCTCTGTGATGCCGGACCAAGCAATACCATCGAGTTCGCCTGTCTGGACGGCGACTTCAATATCTTCCCAAGGCAAAGTCACGGGAACAACACCAAACTGACTTAAAAAACGTCCCGCTGTCGGGAACGTAAACACCCGTTTGCCTTTAAGATCTTCCAGTGAATTTATTGGATCTTTTGTCGCAAAGTGACACGGATCCCAAGCACCGGCAGAAATGTGCTTCACCCCAACGGCTGAATATTGCTCTTCCCAGATTTCTTTCAAACCGTACTGATTAAAGAGAACCGGAACATCGAGTGAATAGCGGCTACCGAAAGGAAAATATCCTCCAAAAACAGTCACTTCTGTTGGTGAAGCCATGGAGTCATCGTCGGACTGAACCGCATCGATTGTGCCCCGTTGCATAGCCTGGAAAAGCTCGCCAGTAGGAACAAGCTGGTCAGCAAAGAACAACTCGATTTCCATCTGATCGCCGGCAATCTTGTTAAAACTGTCGATCGCTGGCTTGATAACATGCTCTGCCAGTGCAGCGCCTGCGTAGGTTTGGAGCCGCCATTTGATTTTTGACTGCGCAATGCTAGGCGTTGCCAATGCAGCTGCCGGTGCTGCGATGGCAGCACCTTTGATGAACTTACGTCTTGTAGTCATAATAAACCTCCCTGGGTTGAACGAACTTTCAAAGTATTGATTTGGGGGTATCCTCCATCATCCAAGTCAATGTCATCTCCCATAAACGGTTTCCGGCAGCCAAAGGGCTATCTGCGGAAAAACCATTATGAGAATTAGGGCCATCACCATCACGCCGACAAATGGCAGGATGGAAACGTAAATATCTTTAAGCAAAATCTGCGGCGGAGCCATTGCCCGCATCAAAAACAAATTGTACCCGAACGGCGGCGTCATGTAGGCAATCTGAGTTGTGATTGTATATAGAACGCCATACCAGATCAGATCAAAACCAAGCACTTTAACCAGTGGCACATAAAGCGGAGCGACGATCACCAACATCGCTGTATCATCCAAAAACGTTCCCATTAGGATAAAGGACAGCTGCATCAGGATCAGGATCATCCATGGATCAAGGCCCAACTGTTCCGTGAAGAGGTTGTCGATTGCCCGCACCGCGCCGAGCCCATCAAACACAGCTCCAAAACCAAGCGCTGCCAGTATAATCCACATAAACATGCATGAGATTGCCAATGTTTGGCGAACGGATACCTCAAATACTTCGCGTGTCATCCGACCCTTGAGAACAGCAGCCAAAAAGGCGGTCATTGCACCAATGGCTGAACTTTCGACCAAAGAAGTCCAACCATTGACAAAAGGCACCATCATGGCCGCGAAAATAAAGAAGGGTAGAAGCCCTGCCCTTAACAAACGCAGTTTTTCCGACATAGGCACCTTGCGTTCTTCATCATTCAACGCCGGCCCCAAATGCGGTTGAAGCCTGCACCGTACATAGATGTAGATGATGAACATTGTCGCCATCATCAGACCCGGCAGAATACCAGCAAGCCATAACTGCCCAACAGGCTGGCGTGCTATCATGGCATAAAGAACCAAAACGACAGAAGGTGGCACAAGGATGCCGAGTGAAGAACCGGCCTGAATGACACCTGTAACCATGATCTTGTCATACCCACGGCGTAGCAGTTCTGGCAGCGCGATGGTTGCGCCGATGGCCATGCCGGCAACGGACAACCCGTTCATCGCAGATATCAGCACCATAAGGCCAATGGTACCGATCGCCAAACCACCATTTACCGGCCCCATCCACACGTGGAACATCCGATAAAGATCATCTGCAAGCTTTGATTCTGACAGGATATACCCCATGAAAATGAACATTGGTAACGTCATCAAGGGATACCATTTCATCAGTTTCATAGCGGCAGAAAACGGAATGTCGGAACCACCGGTTCCCCACAGTGCGATTGCAAATATGGCCCCTATTGCGCCAATTGCACCAAACACCCGCTGCCCGGTGAACAGCATCAGCATCATAGTAGCAAACATAAAAATCGCGATCATTTCCTGGGACACTACAACTCAACCCCCCGAATTTTCGCGATATCTTTTATGAGTTCTGAGATTGCCTGAAGCAACATCAAGAAAATACCAATGCACATAAGCATCTTGATGGGCCAAAGCAGCGGTCGCCAGGCGGTGGGGCTTCGTTCCAATCTTCCAACTTCTTCAGATCCGATCAACAATCCTGCGAAAAAGCCATAGGTATCGCCTTTGAAGTGCCCTAAAGAATACGCAAGAGAGTTTAATCCACCATGCAGCAATACGCCCAGGTAAAACAGCAGGAATAGAACTGTAATGGCATCGATTTGTGCTTTACGCTGAGGAGACCATTCGCTGTAGAAAAGGTCCATGCGCACATTGGAACCAAGTTGAATCGAATATGGCCCACCCATTATGTAATAAGCAACGAGAGCAAACTGCGCAATTTCCAGGGTCCACAAGGACGGCAAGAAAAACGTCTTGGAAATTGAGGACCAAAGGAGAATGGCAACCATAACAAAGATGCCATACATCATGATCCTGCCAATTCTGTAGTTTAGCGCATCCACAGTATGCACATATCTTGAAGCAAAGCTCACGCGTGTTTCTCCAAGACAGTATTTGAGCCCAATACGGTATCCAGCGCATCAGATATCAGCGAAGCGAGTGTTTTGGACATTTCCTTACATGCATCGCTTGTTTTTATCAGATCGTTCCGAATTTCAATCATGACATGTGGAATGCCATTGGCAACACCATGAATTTTAAGCGTATGTGTGACGCCGTGTTGCGGTCCGTATGGTTGGTTCCTGCAGACAGTCAGACCTGTATAATTATGAGCGCTTTCCAAGATGCAATCTGCCAGTGTCGTATCACTATCATGCAGTATTCCCAACTCTACATCTCTTTGTCGACCGTTGTAGACTGGGGTAAAGCTGTGAATAGTGATCAAGGCCTGCTTACGTTTAATTGCGCGCGAAACATATCTCTTAAACGGTTCATAAATTGCCTCCACTCTTTCCTGCCGGTTCTCCGCCGAAAGGCACTTGTTGCCCGGTATCGTGTAGACCTCACTTCGTTCCGTCATTGCATCGTGCGCTTCAGGGGGGCGATTGCAATCGTACAAAAGTCTTGAAACGCCGCCCAAGACACACGCTGCATCGAGCTTGCGCGCGAGATTTACCGCAACGTCTGCCGCGCCCAAATCCCATGCGATATGGGTCGCTAACTCTGTATCTGACAAACCGAGATTATCGTACTTTTCAGGAATATGGTTTGAGGCATGTTCACATACGATGAGAACGGGGCCGTTGCCACGCTCGTTATAGATGCTGACTGCGTCGCTCACCGGTTTGATCGATGTGTTTTCCATCATTTGCGACAGGTCTCCCGCCCGTTCTGTACATTTTTCTTCAAAAGGTTTATCAATGTCAATATATCTTCTTTTAATTCTTTTGCTTTCTTGCGTAAGCGGTAGCAACCCGGGAGATAAAACGTTGGAAAACACCATTGCTGAACGGTTGAAAGCCAAAGGTGAGGAGCTCACTCGGTCTGAGCGGCAATTGGCCGACGTCATATTGAAGAATTATCCGGCATCCGGCCTTGGCACGATAACAACGATTGCGCAAAGCGCTGAGGTTTCTACGCCCACCGTTGCCAGGTTAATACAAAAACTTGGGTTTTCAGGCTTTCCTGATTTTCAGCGAGAATTGCGAAAGGAGCTCAACGAGAAAATATCTGGCCCTATCAACAAACGTGATGTCTGGGCAGACAATGCGCCCGATGAGCACATCATGAACAAGTTCACAGATGCGGTGATCGGAAACATCCGACAAACACTTGGAGAAGTGGACACAAGCACATTTGATCAGGCGTGTGGCATTATTAGTGATCCTGAGCGAAACATTTTTGTCGTTGGTGGCAGAATAACCCGAACGCTGGCCGATCACTTCTTTCTGCATATGCAAGTTGTTCGGCCCAGAGTGACACACATCAATTCGAATTCAAACGCCTGGCCGCATTATCTGCTCGATATCAAAGAGGGTGATGTTGTGGTCATTTTCGACATAAGACGATATGAAAACAGCACCCTGCGTCTAGCCGAGTTTGTACGCGAAAAAAAAGCAGAAATCATTCTCTTTACAGATCAGTGGCAATCACCAGTCGCTTCGATCGCGGATTTCGTATTCAACAACAGGATTGCAGTTCCATCTGCTTGGGATTCTCTTGTAACAGCAATGCTGTTAAACGAGATCATCATCGCGGATGTACAGGAACGCTTTTGGGGAACCACAAAACAGCGCATTGAGTCTCTTGAAGGTATGTTCGACCGGACAAAATTTTTCAGGAAGTTTTAAGACCACAATCTGCCAGCGGCCACGTCATCGTTCAACGCATCAGGCGAGAATTCATCGTATTGCGCACGTACAGATTTTTCCGACATACATCTGCGTTCGGCTTCCAAGAATCGCCCTTGGGCAAACCTCTCGAATATCTCTAAAACAGACATCTCCGATGGCAATTCTGCAGAAAAACACCGCAAACAGCCGCATATTGTCCAAATAATTAGACAATTTACATTGTCAAGTAAATTTGATAGCGTTTCTGATTGAAGGATCACCTTTTCCTAAAGACAAGGTTTTCGTTCATCAGCGGGCAACCGTCGTCTACCCGCACCAAAAACAGACGACGTCTTAAAAAGGAGCATTCATGTCTAATGATCCAGATAGAGTCTGGCCGACTGGCCTGACAGTAGATGAAGCTGAAGAGCTTCACAGCTATATCATTGACGGGACAAGAGTATTTGGTGCGATTGCATTGATTGCCCACTTCCTTGTTGCCGTTTCAACACCATGGCTTGGGTAGGAGAACATCATGAATAATGCAAAGATGTGGCTTGTAGTTAAGCCAACCATCGGAGTGCCTGTCTTTTTGGCAGGTGTTGCAGCGACTTCCCTCACAGTACATGCCTATGTTCTAGGCAGCACATCCTGGATGGAAGATTTCCTAGCCGGCAAAGAGTTTGGCACCAGCAGTAAAGTCGCCTCAATTAGCCCTTCTAACGGGTCAGTTGAACCAGCAACTTACACGCTCGCTGGATCGCAGGAAGTGCTGGTGAAGTTGAAAGACGGAACTGTCGTAAAGGCTGTTTTGCAATCACCAGAATCCGTTGCAATGCTGGAATAGTTTATACGGGGATCTTAAGAATCCCGTTGGACGAATTTGGGACCGGTGGAGGGCGGTCGCAACCAGCTTTTAAAAACTTTGATTGCCGGACCGTATTTCGGCTACTTAATTTATTTAAAGTGTGAAAAGGAGTGTATTGTGATATCCGAATACAAACGCTTCGCTATCACACGGCTATCATCCTTAAGTTCGCGTTTCCTGCCCTTTGCAGATGTCGCAACCGAAGAATTGCCCATGTCACGTTTGCTTCGGTTATCACTGTTCCAGATAACAGTGGGCATGGCATTGGTACTTATGGTTGGTACGCTTAACCGCGTCATGATTGTAGAATTGCAAGTTCCAGCTACGTTGGTAGCTGCAATGCTTGCCCTACCCCTTTTATTCGCTCCGTTCCGTGCATTAATTGGATTTCGATCTGATAACTATAAATCAGCACTCGGCCTAAGGCGACTGCCCTACATTTGGAAAGGCTCGATGCTACAGTTCGGCGGCTTTGCAATCATGCCTTTTGCACTGCTCGTCTTGTCCGGATACGGCGAAGCAATAGATGCACCAAGATGGATTGGACTGGTTTCTGCAGCTCTATCATTTCTCCTTGTAGGTGCAGGCATGCATATGGTTCAAACTGTCGGCCTTGCACTGGCGACAGACCTCGTACCAGAGGAAGACCAGCCCAAAGTTGTCGGACTGATGTATGTCATGCTGCTACTTGGCATGATCGTTAGTGCGTTTGTATTTGGCGCTTTGCTTGAAGAATATACACCTGGACGACTGATCAGGGTCATCCAGGCTTGTGCCGTTGTAACCCTTGTTTTGAACAGCATCGCGATGTGGAAACAAGAATCCCGGGACCGAAACCGAGCAAAAAATCCAGTACCACAGAGAGACTTCAGCAGCGCATGGCGGCAACTCATGGCTCGAAAAGGGATGATGCGACTTCTGATTATGATTGGGCTGGGCACAGCCGGATTTGGAATGGCGGATGTATTGCTGGAGCCATTTGGCGGGCAAGTTCTGGAAATGAGCGTTGCGCAAACCGTCCGGTTGAATGTGGGTTTGGCCTTTGGAACCTTATTGGGTTTTGGTATGGCCTCTTATTGGCTTGGGAAACAAGGCAATCCAATTGACGTTGTTTCACTAGGGACAGTCCTGGGAGTTGCTGCATTCGTCTTGCTAGTCTTGTCATCTTTCACAATATCTGTTCCTGCCCTTGTGGGCGCAACGCTGATGGCGGGCTTTGCCGCTGGCCTGTTCAGTCATGGCACACTGACCATGACCATGCGCTCTGCGCCGAAGGAACAAATAGGCCTTTCACTGGGGACTTGGGGAGCGGTCCAAACGACTTCAGCAGGAATTGCAATTGCTATTGGCGGTGTAATTCGGGATGTACTGCATACCGGAAACATAGACGGGACGGCCTCTGCAACTCCCTATGTGGCGGTTTTCTCATTTGAAGCAGCGTTGCTTTTACTGGCAATAATTGTAACATTGCCATTAAGAAAATATGGGATCGAAGCTGTTTCTGCCACCGTGACCAAGAAAAAATCCCAAGTACACGAGTCCCTTGCCCTCAACAGTATGCGTGGGGATTAGCAATAACCTGTTTTGAATTGAATTGATAACTACATGACGCGGAGTGAGATATGCCTACGGTAATCACAAGACTATACAAGGATAAAGCAACAGCGCAGGAAGCGTTGGACATGTTACACGAAGCGGACCATCATGCGTTTGACGCTGAAATCGTATCGGCAAAGGATAAAGGCACCGTTACCAAAAAGTTGCGGGCACACGGACTTGGTTCAATCGCATCCAAAGGATATGCAAAGCATACAAAAGAAAAACGTGCACTTCTCATCATTGACGCTGACTTCTCACCAGATGGCGGAACCCGTAGGATCATTGAAATTCTGGACAGCTTCCCCACCATTGATGTTGGCTCACTCAACCAGGAGCGCTTTGTCGATGATGAAAAGAGAAGTACCAAGGGTAAAATACTCTCCAACACGCATTTTATGATAAACCACCGAAGAAGACTGCCAATGGGACATGTTTTCAAAGGAGGTCTGCTCTACGACCGTAAGCCGAGGGTCTCGCTGATGAAAGGCAAGGCGCATGCATCGGCTAAGATTATGCCCATGCCACTTGTGTCTTCACGAAGCGAAAGAGATTCGACCATCAAAGGCGGAATGTTGTTTTTCTCCAAGCTTGGAATTCCATCGATCATCAGAGGCAGGAGCCGGTAAAGCAACAAGCCGAAGCATTTCCGGCGGTTTAGCCCCTAGCCAAACCACGCGATATCAAATGTCGAAGCTTCGCCGAACGATTGACCTTCAATGAACGAGCGCTTCATGATTTCCCATGACGTGAAAGGCATCAGCCACAAAGGCAAGGGGTCCTTCAACGAAAAGTTGACATCTTTCGCTGAAAAGAGCGTCCGCGATTTCTTTAAAAAATCATCACGACGAAACAAAGCCGTCTGCGTTTCGGTCAGACAAGGGAAAAACTGTTGCATAACTGTGAATGGCCGAAATGCCAATCCTTGTTGAAGATCCGGTCTTAGGATTGCGTCTGCAAGGCTCTGACGCGTGACAAAATGGATGCCGCTTGTAGCGCGAGGATTGCATTCTATTGCATGAGGTTTGCCATCCTCATCCTCTATCATGTCAAACGATAGAAAACCGCTATATCCAGTCTCTTTGGCAAAGTGTTGGACCCATGCTTTAACACGGCTCTCGTGGTCAATCCTTTCAAAGGCAACCGCAACAGTACCGGAAAGAACGGCAGCCTTATAAACCACCGTACCCAAAACACGCCCTTCCTCAACGATGGAAAACGTACTCTTGAGAGGACCATTTAACTTTTGCTGGACCACCATGGTGGGCAAATCCAGACTGTTCGGCAACGCCGTACCACGACTGTGGATGGAAAACCCTTTTCCCGAGCAGGTAAAAACCGGCTTCAATACGTAGTCCTGTTGCTGCGCGAGTTGATGTGCTTCCGGTGTTCCTAGCAAATAGGTTTCGGGAACTGTTAATCCAAGCGAGCTTGCTAACTGGTTAAAACGATATTTGTCGTGAAGCTCTTGTAATTGAATTTGTGGAACGGAGTACATCCTGACATCGGGCGGCAAATCTGGTGCGATCAGAGTAGCATGCACTGCTTCTTCGGAGACAGGAACAACAAGCGAAACCCCTTCTCGCTTCACAATGTGAAGCAATTCTTCAAGGTATTTGGTCTGATCAGTGTTGGGCGCCGTCACCTTAAAACTCTTGGAAACATACCGTGATACACGGCATAAGTGCCAGCTAAACGGCTCGGCAACGATCACACGCCAACCTGCTTTCGACAGAGCTTCTGCGATATCAAGGGCTTTTGGTAAACGGCCCAGAGTGAGGAGTGCGGTTTGCGGCATCTGTTCTCAGCGGGTTGTCGTTTACACGGGTCTTTCTATCGGATTCTTCCGTCGTCTAACAGAATACCGCTGCCTGACCTTTCTTTGGTGATAAACAATCAAGCTAATGCCGGTTACCAACGGGATAGCCCAAAGCACAGGGCTCAAAGCGGCCTCTGGCATCAAGCGAACCGCACCAAACGCAAGAAATGCTG
>JBCCXO010000012.1:0-75086 GCA_039191645.1 Pseudomonadota bacterium
CCACCACCCCAAAAAATGGTGCTGCAAGAGAGAATTGAACTCTCGACCTCCTCATTACCAATGAGGTGCTCTACCACTGAGCTACTGCAGCATGATGTTTGCGGGCGGCTTTAGCCGGATCAAAGTGCGAGCGTTCTGCCATAGCGTCGGTCTGCTTGCAAGGCAAAAGTGTGGCCCCTTCCCGGTTCTGATCTTGCTTCACCCCCCATAAGCTGGCTAAGACTATTGCATGAGTGGAAATCGAGACAAAGACACCAGAAATTCCAAACTTCGAAGTGCCCTGCGGGACAATTTGAAGAAGCGGAAAATGCAGGCGCGGAAATTAAAATCCGACACGGCAGAGACCGAAGCCGATACAATCAAGCTGCGGGAACGCGAGATTTCCACCAAAAAACCGGAATAGGAACACGTTCGCCCAAGAATGGTCTTATTAACCCAATAATGCGCTTCTTCTTGTACGGGCAGGGTTAATCAGATATTAAAATTGCTTTCCTTAGGGTAATTATTTCTGTGGGCGCGGTAAGCCGCCCACCCAAATTTGCGAGCGGACAGATGGACAGCATAATTGTAACGGGCGGCAACCGCCTGAATGGCACAATCCCGATTTCAGGCGCGAAAAACGCAACCCTGCCCCTGATGATTGCTTCGCTCATGTCTTCTGAACCGCTGGTGCTGGAAAACGTTCCGCGCCTGGCGGATGTGGAATCGCTGATCCGGATTTTAAGCAACCACGGCGTGGATTATCGCGTGGAAGGCAAAAAACGCGAGGGCAACGGCTGCGATGGCCGCACGATCCATTTCTTTGCCGATGAAATCGTGGATACAACCGCGCCTTATGAGCTGGTTTCCAAAATGCGCGCAAGCTTCTGGGTGATCGGGCCTCTGCTGGCGCGGATGCACACGGCCTGTGTGTCACTGCCCGGTGGTTGTGCAATCGGCACGCGTCCGGTGGATTTGTTCATCGAAAGCCTCGAAGCGATGGGCGCCACCATCAAGGTGGAAGCCGGCTACGTGATGGCAGAAGCCCCCGGCGGATTGAAAGGTGCCAATTACACCTTTCCGAAAGTAACGGTCGGCGCGACGCATGTCGCGATGATGGCGGCAACGCTTGCGAAAGGCACAACGGTGCTGCGCAACGCAGCGCGTGAACCGGAAGTCACGGATTTGGCCGCTTGCCTCATCGGCATGGGCGCCAAAATTTCCGGTGCGGGCACCTCCACCATCACCATCGAAGGCGTGGAGAAACTCCATGGCTATCGCCACCGCGTGCTGCCGGATCGCATTGAAACGGGAACCTACGCCATGGCAGTTGCGATGACAGGCGGCGATGTGCTTTTGAAAGGCGCACGTCCCGATCTGCTGCAGGAAGCCCTGGATGCGCTTGAAAAAGCGGGCGTTTCGATTGAACCGACAAACGAAGGCATTCGCGTTTCCCGCAACGGATCTGCGCTCAAGCCTGTGAATGTCTCAACCGACCCCTACCCTGGCTTCCCAACGGACTTACAGGCCCAGTTCATGGCCCTGATGACAAAGGCAGAGGGCGTCTCGGTCATCAAAGAAACAATCTTCGAGAACCGTTTCATGCACGTGCAGGAACTTGCCCGCCTTGGTGCCAAAGTAAAACTGGATGGACAGGAAGCCGAAGTGACGGGCGTGGAAACGCTGACCGGGGCTCAAGTGATGGCTACCGATTTGCGGGCCTCCGTCTCCCTTGTGATCGCCGGGCTTGTCGCCGAAGGGCGAACCACGGTCAACCGGGTTTATCATCTTGATCGCGGGTTTGAGCGTCTTGAAGAGAAACTTTCGGCCTGTGGCGCGGTCATAGAACGGGTTTCCGGGTAAATTCTGAACACCTGACACGAGAATTGCTTGAACTTCTGTCGCTTCCGGCTTAGGTCATTGGCGGTATTGAGAATTTCAGGATATTTCCATGTCGCAACTTAAACTCATGGCCTTAGACAGTGAAGATTTGCAGGTGATCTCCTCCTGCTGTCAGGACGCGGTTTTGAAAATCGGAGATATGGAGTATCTACCCGCTGAAAAACGCTTCATGCTCTCCCTCAACAGATTTGCCTGGGAAAAGAAAGGCGAAAAAGAACGGCGCAAAGCAGTCCTGCATTTCGATCGGGTAAATGCGGTAAAAATACAGGGCATACAGCGCTCCGAAAAGGAGATGGTGATCTCCATGCTCGCCATCCTGTTTCACCCCGGAGAAGAACCCGGCGGCACCATAGAACTGGTGTTTGCTGGCGACGGAGCAATCCGGCTGGAAGTTGAATGCATCGAGGCGCAGCTCTCCGACATGCCTGCCGCCTGGGAGGCACAATCAAGACCCTCACACGAATAGGCAACGCGGTGGCACTCAGATTATCCCAGAAACAAGCTGATTTTTCAGCCAGGTTTGACGAATTACTCTCTCAGAAGCGGGAAGCTTCCAGCGATGTGAGTTCTACGGTTCGCTCAATACTCTCAGACGTAGCAAGCCGCGGCGATGAGGCAGTACTGGAATACACCGCAACGTTTGATCGTCTTGAGATCAGCGCGGAAGAAATTCGCATTACGCCAGAAGAAATTCACAACGCCCGGTCGACGGTTGAAGACAAAACCATCGAGGCCTTGCAACTCGCCCATGATAGAATTTTCGCTCACCACAGCAGACAACTACCAAAGGATGATCGATATACAGACGCCTTGGGAGTGGAGTTGGGATCACGGTGGACGGCGGTCGAATCCATCGGGCTCTATGTGCCGGGCGGCACTGCGAGTTATCCAAGCTCTGTGCTGATGAACGCTGTTCCGGCAAAAGTAGCAGGTGTTGAGCGCATCGTAATGGTCGTTCCCACCCCTGATGGGGAAATTCAGCCTCTGGTTTTGGTTGCTGCAGACATGGCTGGTGTCGACGAAATATACAGAATCGGCGGCGCACAAGCGGTAGCGGCCCTCGCCTATGGCACCAACACGATTGATCCGGTCGTGAAAATCGTCGGACCTGGAAACGCATTCGTGGCAGAAGCAAAGCGACAGGTGTTTGGAACGGTCGGAATAGACATGATCGCCGGCCCCTCAGAGGTTTTAATCATCGCAGACCATGAAAACGACCCTGACTGGGTCGCGGCCGACCTGCTGGCGCAGGCCGAACATGACACCGCAGCACAATCGATTTTGATTACAAACAACGAAACGTTTGCAACACAAGTCGAACTGTGTGTGAAAAACCAACTCAAAACCCTGCCAAGATCTGAAATCGCAACAAAAAGCTGGGAGGATTTTGGGGCAATTATAACCGTGGATGACATCAAAGAGTCTGCTGCGCTTGCCAACAAAATCGCGGCGGAACATCTGGAGATCATGACCGCAAATCCGGATGATATCTTTGAGAAAATCCACAATGCCGGAGCGGTGTTTCTTGGACGGTACACGCCCGAAGCCATTGGTGACTATGTTGGTGGTTCCAACCATGTGTTGCCCACATCCCGATCAGCACGGTTTTCCTCGGGGCTTTCAGTACTTGACTATATGAAGAGAACATCCATTCTGCGTTGCGGGTCAGAACAACTGCAAGCGATCGGTGGTGCAGCGCAACGATTGGCAGAAGTTGAAGGCTTAGAAGCGCATCGTAAATCCGTTGCCATAAGAGGTAACGCAAACAAATAGGTTTGGAGTTTAAAAAGTGCCGGGTGAGGCTGACAATCGAAATCGACTGATCGATGTCCAGTTGGATGATGCCTCTATCGGCAGGGCAACACCTGATGTGGAGCACGAAAGAGCCGTTGCGATATTTGACCTGATAGAAGAAAACTCTTTCAAACCGGTCAGCGATGAGGCTGGAGGCCCTTACAAGCTCGTCTTATCCGTTGTGGACAGCAAACTTGTGTTTGATGTTTCTCGGGAAAACGACGAAAAAGTCATCGTACATGTGCTTTCGCTTTCCCCTTTCAAGAAAGTCATCAAAGACTATTTTTTGATTTGCGAAAGCTACTACGACGCCATTCGCACGTCCTCGCCTGCCCAGATCGAAGCAATTGATATGGGCCGCCGCGGTTTGCACAACGAAGGATCGCAGACGTTGAACGATCGGTTGAGCGGTAAAATAGAAATTGATTTCGACACCGCCCGGCGTCTATTCACTCTCATTTGTGTCTTACATTGGCGGGGTTAGGCACTTGAGCGATATGAAAGTTCCAAAATCTGTTTTGTTTGTCTGCAACATGAATCAAATCCGCTCACCCATGGCGGAATTTTTGACGAAAGAGATTTTTGGATCCTCAATCTACGCTCAGTCGGCTGGCATTTACAAAGGGGATGAAGATGGCTTTATGCAAGCAGTGATGCAGGAGCGAGGCATAGATGTGTCAGGGCACGAGCCGGAAACCTTAAATGAACTCGAAGACCATTTTGTCGACCTGGTGATAACCCTTACCGAACAAGCCGATGACTACACCCGTGATTTTTTTAAGGACGAAGCGGTTGAGGTCGAGTTTTGGCCCATAGAAAACCCTTCTGTTGCCGTTGGAAGGCGCGAGGAAGTTTTGGAAACCTATCGAAAAACTCGAGAAACATTGGAACAACGCATACGAGAACGGTTCAAGGTTGTAAAATAAAAGCGAATTTGGGCGTATTCACTTTCATGAAAGACTGATATAGGTTCCCGCAAATCTTACATCTCAAGCCGATCCAAGAGGTAGAATGGCAAAAGAAGAAGTATTGGAATTTCCTGGTGTCGTAACGGAACTACTCCCAAACGCGACATTCAGGGTAAAACTTGAAAACGATCACGAGATTATTGCCCACACGGCAGGCCGTATGCGCAAAAACCGTATTCGGGTCCTGGCCGGAGATAAGGTGTTGGTAGAAATGACGCCTTATGATCTGACTAAGGGCCGAATAACCTACCGCTTCAAATAGGGTTCGCAGCAGCCATGTCTGCCAAGCATAAACTGGTACTTGCATCCGGCTCACCACGGCGATTGCAACTCTTGCAGCAGATTGGGGCTGATCCTGATTTCCTGTCGCCAGTTAATGCCGATGAAACCCCACGCCGTGGGGAAGTACCAAGATCGCTTGCAAAACGGTTGGCTAAGGAAAAAGCAGCTTTGGCGCTTGAGAACATCAAGCTTTCCGAGGAAATGCGTGACTCCTACATTTTGGCTGCGGACACCGTCGTCGGCATAGGCCGTCGGATCTTGCCCAAGGCTGAATTACTCGATGATGCCGAAATGAGTTTAAGGCTGCTCTCGGGCAGGAATCACCGAGTTTACACAGGCCTTACACTTGCCTCCCCGAAAGGGACATATAGACATCGGCTCGTCGAATCACGGGTGAGGTTCAAGCGCCTCTCAGGCGAGGAATTAGAAGCTTACTTGGCAAGCGGAGAATGGCGCGGCAAGGCCGGAGGCTATGCCATTCAAGGCATCGCCGGCAGTTTTGTGGTCAAGCTGATCGGTTCATACAGTAACGTCGTTGGTCTCCCCCTTTATGAGACAATGTCTTTGTTGAGGGGCGAAGGCTTCCCGGTCCATCACAATTGGGTTTCAAATGCATGACCAAACCTAACGCTTGCATCGTCGAACCCTTGCGAAAACCGGTAAAATGCCCATCTTGCAATCAAAATTCCAGCCGCGAATGCTATCCGTTTTGTTCAAAACGATGCCAGGATTTGGATCTCCACAAATGGTTTTCTGAATCTTACACGCTACCGTCTACAGATCCGGCGGATGAGTTTGAAGAATCTTAAATCTCAAACAGGAAACCCACTGGACAGGCTGGCAGGTTAGTCCTATAAACCGCAGGCCTCCAGCAGGACCAATACGGTCCTCATAGTCCCGATGCCCGGGTAGCTCAGGGGTAGAGCAGCGGATTGAAAATCCGCGTGTCGGTGGTTCGATTCCGCCCCCGGGCACCATATTTCCCTTTAGTCTCGATATTTGCGTTTCAAACCTGATGCTTACGATTGGCTTGCAAGCGATTGCGGGCTTCATCTATTTGACAGAAGTTATGAATTGATTTAGCTCTGGAACCGCTGTTGGGGTGCCTAAATTGGGCTGAGATGCAATTGCAAACCCATAGAACCTGAACCGGTTAGAACCGGCGGAGGAAACAGGTGTTGGATGCAACCGTTCAGACTTTCTGCCCACCTCTATCGGTCCGCCTCAAATGTGAAGGATCATAAAGAAAGAGATGCGGTGTATGCGCCCGCCGAACCACGGCAAAGCCCAAAACAATTTCACAAAACATGCGAGGGTGATCACGATACAGACCCTCGTGACCAAGGAGACATGAAATGAAGTACTGTCTGACCATTGTACTAACCTTATTGCTAACTGCGCCCGCCGCCGCACAGGACAAACTAACCCTGCTGCTGGATTGGTTCATCAACCCCGACCATGGCCCGATCATTGTGGCGGAAAAGCTGGGTTATTTCGCTGATCAGAATCTTGAAGTTGAAATTGTACCGCCCGCAGACCCTTCGGCACCGCCAAAGCTGGTTGCTGCTGGAAAGGGTGACATCGCTGTAAGCTACCAGCCAAGCCAACACCTGCAAGTCGCGGAAGGCCTACCCTTAAAGCGCGTCGGAACCTTGGTTGCAACACCGCTCAACTGCCTTCTTGTCCTCAAGGATGGACCTATCAAACAGATCAGCGATTTAGCCGGTGGCAAGATCGGTTTCTCAGTTTCTGGCTTCGAAGAGGCACTATTGAGCACAATGCTAAAGAAACACGGGGTCAGCATCGACGATATTGAACTAGTTAATGTTAACTTCTCGCTTGGGCCATCCGTCATGTCAGGTCAGGTGGATGCAGTCATTGGCGCTTACCGGAATTTTGAACTCAATCAGATGGACATCGAGGGCGTTCCGGGCCGTTGTTTTTATCCTGAGGAAGAGGGTGTTCCAACGTATGACGAATTGATCTATGTGGCCAATCTTGAACTGGTAGAGGCTGACAAAATCCGGCGTTTCCTGCGCGCTACAGAACTTGCAACGCAATACATCATCAATAACCCGGATGAATCCTGGGACTTGTTCAAAGGGTATTCGGCAGAACTCGATGATGAGTTGAACGCGCGTGCCTGGGTCGACACGTTGCCTCGGTTTGCATTGCGCCCCGAAGCATTGGATGAAGGTCGCTACACCCGATTTGAAAAATTTCTTTCAGAAACCGGTCTGATCAAAGGGACACGTAAAGTCTCTGATCTGGCCATCGATCTTGGTGAAGAGTAAAATTCACAACGCTTGAAAAGAGCTCAGGTTAAACGTCTCATCCTTACGGATGACAGAAACATAACCTGAGCTTTGGCAATTGGAGATCCAGATGATTGAACCTTTAAGCATCAAGACGCGTAACGCCTCGCGCCTGCTCTCGGGTGAGCTTCCAACCGAACCCTTCAAGGAAATTCCTCAAATCAATATTGATGCGCTTTACGGTGAGGATGCAGATGCCAAGGATCAGGTAGCCGAGGACATCCGAAAAGCCTGCCTTGAAGTGGGGTTTTTCTACATACTAGGTCACCGTGTACCGCCAAACATTCAAGCTGCAGCGTTTGATGCGTCCAAACGATTTTTCGCCCTACCCGAGGCTGAGAAGCGGAAGGTTTCTCTAAAGAACTCCCCATTGCTTAGAGGTTATGGCGGTTTACTGGAAGAGAATACCGATCCCGACAACGATGGGGATCTGCACGAACACTTTGACCTGGCACTTGATCTGGGACCGGAAGATCCTGATACAGCCGCCAAAGTGTATGGCTGCGGGCCAAACCAATGGCCTGACTTGCAAAACTTCCGCACGCCTGTCATGGCCTATCATGCAGAGATGGTGAAACTGGCAGAAATCCTTTTCGGCGGGTTTGCGTTGTCACTGGGGCTGCCCCAAGCGCATTTTGAACCCCACATCACCAAACCGATTGCCGAGCTTCGCCTCGCGCATTACCCACCACAAACGCCAAAACATGATTTTGATAAAGTTCAGGGCATCGGAGCTCATTCTGATTATGATGTCTTTACCATCGTAGCAAGCGATGATGTACCGGCGTTAGAACTTCAAAATGCCGCTGATGAGTGGATCCCCGCACCACCGATTCCAGGTACATTTGTGGTGAATGTAGGCGATCTGTTGCAACGCTGGACGAATGATCTGTACCGCTCCACGTTCCACCGGGTTGTAAACCGCACAGGCCGCGAACGCTTTTCCCTTCCCTTCTTCGCGTCAACCAATCCGCTTGATGAATTGGGTGTGCTGGAGAACTGCATTTCCAAGGATCGACCGGCGCGTTATGCACCCATAAGTGCCTCAGAGTATATAGGAACGCTCATGAAAGAATCGTATTCAAACCGGGCGATAGAAACCTGATACCCCTATCAAACAAGGTGAGCCGTAGTCTTTGGCCAGGGGTCTTCGAACACATGTCCGTTTTTCCATAGAGCAATCTCTTCTGGTGTACAAAAGCAATTGCGCAAAGAGTCAGCGAACGTTTCCAAACCGTCCTGATCTCCGATGACGGTGAGACGGCAATGACGGTCGCCAAACTCAGAAGAATATTCTGCAATACGACGCTGCAGCTCTTCACGTTCTTCAGCCAAGAGGTTTAAGCTTTCATCCTCCAATGCTGCTACTTTCCAGTAGTTGACAATCCCAAGTCCAACACTTCCGGCGGTCTGGTTCCAAAGCAATTGCAACTTGTCTCGGCTTGGCAACCAAAAGAAACCTTTGCTCCTGTAAACGGTTTGACCGAGATAGTGATTATAGACATCCCAAAGCCTTTGAGGATGGAACGGCCGAGGGTCAGAAATTACAATGCTGTCGATCCGATAATCTGCCGCACTGGCCATTGAACTCGTCCCGTGCATTTCGTCCCACTCAGTAAGCTCGGCTCCAAGAGTTTCTACCAATGCGTGATCATAGGGCGGCATGGCGAGCACATCGTTCAGTCTGATGTTACCCCATTGCATGCCAAGGATATCAGCGCCAGGGTTGATGGGATGGATTGCCTCGCCCACAGTTCGCAAATTATCAGACGAAACCCGATCCATTTTACTCAGTAAAATCCGATTGGCGAACATGATCTGCTCCGCCAACAGGTTTTCAATCCCGCGCGTGTTAGCTGCAAGATTACGCGAAGCTACCGGTACGATGGAGCGCCCAAAGTCATGATCTTGTGCCAGTGTTACCGTATCAACCAACGACAAAAATCCGTGCAGGCGAATCCCACCGTGACCTCGAATCGCTTCAAGAAGAGGCCAAGGATGGGTGCTCCCGGAAGTTTCTATAAAGATATGGGTTGCACCGTTTGATGTCAGTTGCTCAACAGCAGACGCAAACTGCTTAAGGCCTTCCGGTCCACTGATGCTGCCAGCTGGGATTGGGATCAGCATCGCATCTTTTAAAGATAGCACTTCGCTCGTATCAAGAATGAGACCATCCACATCGAGTTCGCTCATTTCATTGACAATAACCCCGAGGCGAATGTCAGGAAAGTCACGCGCCTGGACCAAAAGACTTTGCAATAATGTGGTTTTTCCAGCACCAAGAAAACCATTTATGATGGTCACCGGCAGGGTCGATGAAACGGCTTTCATGTGTTGTGCCGTTCTTCTGCTTCCCGAAACCATGACAAAACCTGCGCGTGATGCGCTTCGCCCCACCGTTTGATAAAGCGCTGTGTTTTATCGTCACGCATGTTCTCAAGGGCTTGTATTCGATCTGCTATATATTCTGCACTTAAAGGGATTCCGCACTCAACGGTAATGCAGTGCTCCCATTCTTTATAGGTTCTCGGTATGATTGACATTCTGACCCATGAATTTTTTTAAAAATGCTAAGACATCGCGATTTCAGGTCCGATACATGCACCAACAAACCTGCTCTGCCCACTCCATTTATGTAATAACATCACATAAATTGCCAGCGTTTTTACGCGTTGCAAACGTCAAATCGATGCTGGCTTGATCAAGCATGATGAGATTTATGCATCGCCATGACCCTGAATTAGCAACAGACAGTAGCATGGCAATCGCCTACCCGTGATATATTGATTACCATTGCTCAATTTTTGCGCGTCTGTTCAGCTGTTCCAAAACCATTTTTTTGGCAATCAGGAGTAGCAATAACGCACCATTAGACTATATGGATTTTCAAATAGTGAAATCCTCAAAACTCAAGGCAATAGCATGAACATTCAGAGTGTGACGATCATGAATGAAGACGTTGATAGCCACTTGGAAGATTACCCAAATTGGGCGTATCTGTTGCATGAGTGGGAACTGCTATACAGGCATGGTTCAGCTGGGGGAAGCAGTGCAATCCGGGGGCATCGTCGAAGGGTTCGAGAAACGCTTTCTAAGATCGTGGATAGCAACCCGCGCATTAAGAAGCGCCCCAATTTAGACCTGCCGGTCACAGCGCATTTGCAGCGGGCAATTGATCTTGGCAACCGCAATGTTCTTTCCGGCATGAGTTGTGCTCTAGATAGGATCAAGCATTGTCTAACATGGGAGTATGGGTATGAGCGCATATCGAAATCCCTCGCCAGTAAATATGGGTACTGTGAAGTGGTCGGCCCGCAAGGCCCAATCGTCTCCAACACGCTAACGTTGGGATTTGTTTTGTTCGCGCCCAACACGACTTACCCCCAACATTCGCATCAGGATATCGAAGAGAGCTATATCTCGCTTGCTGGCGCCTGGTCAGAAAATGACCAAGCGGTTTATGCACCGGGCTCCCTTATCCTGAACAAGCCTGGAAAAGCACATCGCATCACAACGGGCCAGTTTGATCCCTGTCTATTGGCCTATGCTTGGATTGGCCCCGGTGAAAAATTATTAAACCCTAAGATGAAATTCACCAGAACCCGAGAGAAGCTGCGCTGAGAAAGTAAAACCGGCCTTGTCTCCGGTCTCGCATCCAGCCCTTTGCCCTCATGCACAATGTATACGTTATTTCGACCGCTGGATTATCCGACAAAAGGCCGTGCTGATCATTGGATTAAACCCGATCTTTTCAGAATAAATCCAGCAGTGCATTTGTTGTAATTAAATCGTGTATAAGCACCTCAGGTCATGCACTTAACAGGTTTTCCTGTTCAACCGTTGCCCAAATCTCTTTCCAGACTTTCTTGGCCCTACCTCTTTGTTTGACCGCCTGCGCAGCCTCAAGATTGTCAGTCATTCCCTCGCCTTTAACGATGATCAATCCAACCATCCCAAGCGTCGCATGCGGCTGACACAGGTAACCATACACCCCTGGCTTTTCTACAACCAAATCAAACTCTTGATTAATCTTACTTTTCCAAGGCTCCACTCCGTCGGGGAGCATTCCGTCAATAGAAACTGTGTTGTGCCCCTTATCGACAGGTTGAAATTTGACAGTGTCTCCCGGCTCAACAACATGAATCAGCGGATGAAAAACCATCCGGCGTTTCTTGTCCTCTGGATGTTTATTCAGCATCTCAACATTGTGGGTCGTTTGCGCAAACGCAAACTGATTGGATGCGGCTAGCGCTGCCATTCCAATCACGACAGTTCGACGGTCGACCGACTTCAACATTGTATTCTCCTCCAATGGTTATGCATGGCATCAGTGATTTAACTTGACAAAAAAAGTCTGGTATTTTTTATTTAACATGAGTAATCTTGTCAACTATAGGATCTGAGATGACCACGTTTTCTGGATGGATCAAGATTTTGCATTGCCTCGGCCTGTTTCTGATAGCCGTGCTCTGGAGCAGCTACGTGCTCAGCAAACCGATTGCAAAATTAGAGACTCAAACAGATCATTTCGAATTTTGCGTCAGCCTCAGCCCGGATTTCAATCTTCTGAAAACGGAGGCATTACCGCTCAATACAATTCATACAATTGCAAACCATTACCTCTATGGAACCTGTGGTGAACGCGACACTTCTCTTGCTATCAAACTGATGGAGTCAGCAGCGAACAAAGGTCATGTTGAATCGGCCTATATCCTCGGAGAATTGTTTTACGTTGGTGAAACTGTTCCCTCGAACTTCGATAAATCCAAAAAATACTACCTGATGGCGGCAGAAAAAGGCAGCTTGAAAGCGCAACATGAATTTGGCGTTGTCCTTCTGAAAGAGGCAACAACCGAAAACGAAAGACTTGAGGCGTTGTATTGGCTTGGCATGGCGGCCAATCAAAACGACGGTTTCTCAGCATACATTTTGGGCATGGTGCATCAAACCGGCTTGCACGGAGTTCCAAAAAACCCTTGCCTTGCACTCGATTGGTATGAGGGCGCAAAAACAATGGGTTTCCCGGATCGCTCCGGTCTCCACGCGAGTTTGCAGCGGGATTTTGACTCCCTGTGCAATTGACCAGAACGCCAGATGAAATCATGAGACAATACTGAAGTTATGCCTGCTAAAACTATAAAAAACCGCATAAAAACACACGCAAAACTCTGTTTTGTCCCATTGGCTCTATTGGTTTTCCTAAGCGTCACTGGTCCGTTGGCAGACAATCAATCAAACCGTGTGTCTGCTGAAAGCCCTTCCCCTCAAATGAGCATCATTCTTCATAGGCAGGATACTTTTGCGGAGATTTTTTTCCTCCTTCCAGGAGAAATGGTGAACGGAATATTGGGTCAGAAGACAGACCTGATCTTCAGCAACAATGGCCGGTTCCCGATAGATCAATTCCGCATAAACGGAAATTCTGAACTCGGCCAGCAGCTCTTGCGAAACATTAGGGCTACAGGGAACGGCGAGAATTTGGAACTTGAAGCGATGTCATTCATGGCCCACCCTGACAACACCGAATTCCCTTTTGAAAATCCAATAGATGCAGTCATGGCGATTTCAATCTGCACCAATGACTATAAGTTTGCAAAGATGACCAACGAAAACAGTGTATTGGTATATGGAGGCTTTATCGATCAGTTAAAAAACGATATCGATTTGGCGCTGCATTTTCCCAAGACTGGTCGCGGTGAAATCAAATTCCAGGTTGCAAAGTTTTCCAACCACCGTCCTGTTGGTTTATGGAATGAAACACTTGCAGATGGAGAAAAAATTTCGTTCGGAGTTTCTGATCTCTAAAACTGCATGCGTTCGACGTGTGAGCGTTTCCAGCTTTCAAACCCGCTGATGCGCAAACGCTTTGATGGGATTAGGCTGTTTACAGCAACCGTCGGGCAGCTAACCTCTCATCCGATAAAAGGTATCACGCAAATACTGACAGCTATTGCCTTTGTCGGAATTTTCACGAAAAATACAAGGGTCGTACGTCAAGCAAAGGCGTAGGCTCTGGAGGAGTAATTAGATGAAAAATAGAGTAAAAATTGCAAGTACAGCGCTTGCATTGGTTATGGCTGCAGGTGCAGCCTTGAGCACTGGTTCAAGCCTCGCAGCAGAGAAGATGAGAATCTCTCTTCAACTACCCTTGAAGTCACATCTGGGACAAAATTTGTTGTTGTTTGAAAAAGAAGTCGAGCAGCGCACGAACGGTGAAATCGACGTTGAAATTTACGACTCAGCACAGCTTTACAAAGACAAAGAAGTCCCACAAGCCGTTGGATCTGGGGCAATTGAAGCAGGCGTAGCCTCGCTGACGCGTTATGTCGGTGACATTCCAGCAGTGGATTTGTTTTACATGCCCTTCCTTCTGAATTCAGAAGACAAGGTCAGAGGTGCAGTCAGCAAAGGCATGCCAATACGCAGCGCGATAGAAGATGCAATCACAAATACAGGCAGCAAAACCCTATTTTGGCAGGCATATGGCGGAGCGATCATGCTCTCTAAGGGAGAGCCTATCAAAACGCCGAAAGACCTCGAAGGCAAAAAAGTACGCGTCTTTGGTAAGACCCTCGGCGACTTTGTTTCGGCCGCCGGTGGTGCGCCTACGTTGATTTCCGGATCCGAACAATATCTCGCCTATCAACGCGGTACTGTCGATGTTGGAATGACTGGTGTATCAGGCGTCAAGTCCCGGAAATTGTGGGAAGTGATGGATACCATTACTGTGACCAATCACGCTGATATTGAATTCATCGTTGTTGTGAACCAAAAATGGTGGGACGGCCTGTCAGAAGAAAATCGCAAGGCAATCGAAAGTGCTGCTGAAGTGGCGGATAAGGCTGTGCGGGATGAGATGGCATCAATCGAAGCAGAAGCTTTCGCAGCAGCAAAAGAGAACGGGATGACCGTTTATGTACCCACTGAAGAAGAAATAGAAGCGTGGAAATCCGTGTCATCACCAGTCTATGAGAATTACAAGAAGTCAGCTGGTGAACTGGGACAGAAGCTCATGGAAGCAGCAAACGCGTTGTAAGCATTCTTCAATCAATGCGCTGGGCTGAAAACATCAATGGAACACTGGCATGGGTAGCGGCGGCTTTGTTTGTCGCTACCGGTGCCATGTTATCCTATGAGGTTACAGCCCGGTACTTTTTTACAGCTCCGACAATCTGGGCGGCAGAGCTCAGTCAAATGTCTCTGATTTGGGGCTCACTATTGGCCATGCCCTGGTTGCTTCAGGCCCGTCGGCACATCACAGTGACAGCAATCACCTCGTTGTTGAGCGCACGAATTAGAGCAATGCTTGAGGTCCTTGCAATGATCGTCGTCCTGGCATTCTCGTTGATTGTAACAATCTGGGGATGGGAAATTTTTTACGACAGTTTCGTACGGGGGCGTACCACAGGAAGCTTACTCAATTTACCAATCTGGATTGTTGAACTGTCTATTCCAGTTGGCTTTGCGCTTCTGTCTGTCCAAGCGATCATAGAGATTTTCCGAGTGATCCGTCATGGCCCAACATCCACGGATGTCATACACGAATGACGGTTCTGCTCATCCTTCTGGTGCTGTTTGCATTGTTGTTAGGCGGTGTACCGGTCGCTTATGCGTTGGGTGCCATCGGCTTAGGCATGCTGCTACTAGGGGGATTTTCCCCACTGATGGCGCCGCAAGCGGTATTATCAACCTTGGATGGGTTTATCCTACTTGCTGTCCCCTTGTTTCTGCTCATGTCAAATGTGCTTTTGAAAGGAGGTGTAGGCCGGGATTTATTCGCCGCCGTTCAAGCATGGGTAGGCCATTGGCCAGGTGGGCTTGCAGTTGCAACCATAGTTTCTTGCGGAATTTTTGCAGCGATTAGCGGATCGTCGGTTGCAACCGCTGCAACCATTGGAACCGTGGCGATTCCTGAGATGATCTCACGTGGCTACGGCAAACGATTTGTTTACGGATTACTTGCCGCCGGCGGAACACTCGGCATCCTGATACCACCGTCCATACCAATGATCGTCTATGGTTTCATCACGGAAGAGAGCATCATCGCTTTGTTTCTTGCTGGTATCGTGCCTGGCCTGATGCTGGTATTCGCCTTCACGGTTTATGCCATGATTTATGCACGGCTCTCTCCAGAGTACCAAAGCGTCCCGGTCGCAAGTTGGGAGGAGCGAAAAAGGTCAAGCCTACGCGCATTTCCACCGTTTCTATTGGCCGCGTTAATTATTGGCGGGCTGTACTCCGGGGCTTTTACACCCACTGAAGCCGCCGCTGTGGGCTTTGCCGCTGCAATGTTTATAACATGCATAATGCTACGCACACTGACATGGAACGGGTTCAAGGAGGCTGCATTCGAATCCATGGTCACCACGGTGGCAATCCTACTCATCGTTGCTGGCGCCAAAGTCTTTGGCAAAGCAATAGCGCTTTACCGAATTCCGCAGGATATTTCTGCGTTCATCACGACAAACATAGACGGACCAATCCTTTTCATTCTGGTAGTCAGCATCATCTTATTGTTGATGGGCCTTGTATTTGAAGCCCTGTCAATGGTGCTGATCATGGTACCTGTCTTGCTCCCCGCTGCCCTTGCACTTGGGTTCGATCCAATCTGGTTTGGTGTTTATGTGGTCATCATGGTCGAGTGCGCATTGATCACGCCGCCGGTTGGCCTCAACCTTTATGTTATTCAGGCGGTTGCGCGAACAACACTTGGGGAAGTCTCGCGCGGCGTTATACCGTTTCTGCTGATTATGCTATCCAGCGTCATTGCGCTGTATGCAATCCCCGATTTGGCCCTTTATATTCCCTTTAAATGGTGAGCCTTTATGACCGAAAATGCACCTGCCGCAAAACTGAAAAATCTTCTTATGAGCGATCAGTGCCATATCATGCCCTGTTGCTTTGATGCGTTATCTGCAAAGCTCATAGAGCAAGAAGGCTTTGACCTTACTTTCATGTCTGGCTTCGCAACATCAGCGTCCCGCATTGGCGAGCCGGATCTCGGCCTGATGTCCTATGGCGAAGTCCTGGACCAGGCACGCAATATTTCTGGCGCAATCTCAATCCCGCTGATTGGCGACGGCGACACCGGATACGGCAATGCAATGAACGTACGCAGAACAGTTGAAGGTTTTGCACGCGCCGGATGCGCATCGATCATGATCGAAGATCAGCTCGCTCCCAAACGCTGCGGCCACACACCGGGCAAAGCGGTTGTGGGACGGGACGAAGCGTTTGACCGAATAAAAGCGTCAGTGGATCAACGTGAAGCGTTGCGCGATGAGGGCCTCGATATCTTAATCTTGGCACGCACCGACGCGCGCCATGAACATGGGCTTGCAGAAGCCATCAGCCGGGCTGAAGAGTTTGCCAAACTGGGCGCAGATATTCTCTTTGTCGAGGCACCCAAAAATCCGACTGAAATGCGAGACGTATGCTCCAACTTACCAGGTCACAAAATGGCAAATCTCGTGGAAGGCGGCGAAACGCCCCTCCTCCCGAATGCTGAGCTCCGCGATATAGGCTATTCGATCGCCGCCTATCCCCTGACCCTTCTTGCTGCTTCCATGCAGTCTGTGGTTCATACGCTTCGAATGATGCGGGACGACAAACGCGAAGCGCTGATGGACTTTTCTGAGTTACGAAAGCGTATTGGTTTTGATGATTATTATGAAGTCTCGTCCAAATATGAATCTTCCCGGAGAGAGTAATGCCTAACATCTCCAAAAAAAAGTGCCGTCCATGCCACGCATGAAGCCACCGGCAGAATTTGACCTATTTAAATGCAAGCGGCACTTTGAAGGACCATTTCGACCTACCCGCATTTTCCGGAATTTTCGGGAATGGCGCTGCACGAAGCACAGCTTTTACCGCGGCATCGTCCAGAATGGATGAACCAGATCCCCTGACAACCCGCACACCGCTCACCTGACCGCTCCGTGAAACCACAAAGCTAACAAGGACCTGCCCACGAATTTTCTTCTTCTTGGCTGCTTTTGGGTACCTGAGAGACCGCCGAAGCTTGCGTACGATTTTGCCAGGATAATTTGAAACTGCCGCATTCCCGGCCCTACTGGCAGATTTTTTCTTACCTTCCCGTTTTGCCTTGGCATCCTTCCTGCCAGTATTGGTTCCGCTTTTGCGAGTTGCCTTCTGTTTCCCGCGATCACCGCCAGCGACCTTCTTCTTTGTCGGTTCTGCTTTCTTTTTGGCAGGCTTTTTTGGTTCAGGTTTTTTGGCCGTTTCTTTCTTTGGTTTTGGCTTTGTTTGCTTTTTTGGCTTTGGCTCCTGCTTGGGCTTAATCACTTGCCTGCGCTGTGGGACAGGTACGGTTTCAATTTTGGGCACTGTGGGCGCAAGAACAGTCGAGGTCTCAGCGTTTTCCTGAGTCTCCGGGACCAATGCAGCAACTTCCACTTGCTCCGGAGCTTGCGTTTCAATTGGCTTGATTGTTGCTTCAGGGGTTTGCTTCACCTCTTCCAAAGGACGAATTTCGTCCGCGGTTTCGTTGCTAACAAGCTCTGACGGCTCAGATGTTTTAACGTCAACCTCTTCAGATGTTACCGGTTGAATTGTATCCAACGGTTCAACCACCTGCTCTTCAGTAAGTTCCTCAACAGGCTCCAAAGCTTCCGGTTGCGGTTCGGTTGGTTCAATGATTTCATCAGGATCACCACTGGCAATCGTATCAGCAAAAGCAGATCCCAAAGTTGCAATTTCTACCGAAGCGCCACCTTCCAAAAGGATCTCTTCTGGCCCTTGTTTAAAGAACCCGGCAATACCCGCATGCAAGAAAAACGAAATGGAAAGCGCCGCTAGCCACTTAAAAGAAGCAATCCTCATGTGCCTTTCCTTTCGGTAACAACGCGCACAGATGCAGCCCCAGCCGCTTGTAAGCGGTTAATGATATCGACCAGATCAACGGCTTTCAATTCTTTATCGGATAATACCCGCACCGGTTTACCGGCGTTTTCAATATCAAGCTGAAGATCAGCAAAGTAGTCTTCCGGAGAAATCGGTTTCCCTTGATAATACGTATCGCCATTTGCCCGTACGGAAAGTGCATTCTCAAGGTCTGCATTCTGCTCCACCTCCGACACGATTGGTGTCACCTGATTGTCGAGCGGTGGCACAATAGTCCCCGCAATCAAAAAGAAAATGAGCATCAAGAACACGATATTGATCAGCGCAATCGTACTGTCTTTTTCTTTGCGATGATTTTGGCTTCCTACTTTGATCATTATCGCACCAGCGTAACCGTGATTTCTTTTTGATTGAGAATTTCAATCGCATCGATGAGATTTTGCGAGCTTGCCTCTTCCGTCACTCGCAGAATTGCTTTGGTTGACGTCCCCGATTGATATCTTTCAAGCAAAGCCGCAATGTTGGAAAAATCTGCAGGTTCACCATTCACCCTCCAATTCTCGCCAGACAGCGATATAAACAATTCCGGCCTCTCTCCAGCAGAACCGCCGCCGGATCGTGCTGCACTCACATCAACTTCCGAGTATTTGCTGAACGTCGAAGACAACATGAAGAAAAGCAGCAGCAAAAAGATGATATCGATCAACGACGTAAGAGAGGGATACTTCCGGCGCCTCCTATTATACTCAATGTGCATAGGCAGCCCCGGTTTGCTCGGCTGTTTCTGCAACTGGATCTTCCGCCAAACCAGCATTGCTGCCGATCAAATTCGAACTCATCACCTGGATGGCAATCCTTTCATCCTCCAACCGCGTCTCAAACCAGGTGAGAACGAGTGAGATTGGCATAGCCACAGCCAAACCCGCCGCAGTTGTAAGAAGGGCAACCCAAATGCCTCCAGCAAGGATGGAAGGGTCTACGGAGTTGCCAGCAGATTGCAGCTTTTGAAACGCATCAATCATACCAAGCACGGTTCCGAACAAGCCAAGCAAGGGCGCAATCTGGGCAATCGATTCCAACGCGCGAAATCCACGCTGCAACTCATGAAGTTCACGAACAGCTACCGCAGAGACTTCTTCTTCAACTTCCTCTTTGCTGAGCTTACCCGCACTCATTTTCTGCATCGCAACAGACAGCGTTTTATCCAACGCACTTTTACTGTTGGAAACAAGGTTAAGGGCATCAGTCCGCTTTCGGTTGTTCCATAACCCGAGGGCACGTATCGCGTTCTTGTGGGAACCAACTTTGCAATAAACGAACTTTACCGCCTTTATCCCGATCAGCGCGAGCGCTCCCACCGAGAGGAAAAGCAGGATTGCAACAACCGGGCCGCCGAGTTCAACGAAAATGAAGATAGGGTTCAGGAATTCGCTCATGATAGGCAGCCTTAATTGAGAAACTCAATTTTTGTTTTATTGGTAAGGGTTAGCCCTTGCGTGCAAAGAGAAGCATCGACTTCACTTCCATCACAGGAGGATACATCATTGATCAAAAGACGCCCTAACCCCTCACACTTGGTTTCCGGCAATTGAAATTGACGAACTCTGAGCTTACCCGCCTCAAGCTCGCGGAAATCAAACACCGTCATGCGCTGGACCCGAAATTGATCATCGAACACAACAAACTCATAAGCAAGTTTGTTGAGGTTCTTAGCCGATTTACTGGAAACCACAAATGTCAGAAGACAGTCATTTCCAACCGGTTCAATCTTGTTGAGTTCCAACGTAATATTCTCCGCGCTCTGCGCACTGGAGCTCGTCACACCAGCCAAGCTGGCTACAAAACCAGCAATTAAAATCAAGGCAATTTGAAAAGAAAATCTCACGCTACACTCCAACAATTCAGATTCAATTTTAATAGCTGACGTTTCGCCAGAATTAAACATAAGTTGAGCATCAAAGTCTACAAAAGAAGCTATCAAAAATAGGAGATAGCGCTGCTCACTTTCACTCTGGGCATTCACCGGATCAATACAATTTGAGATTTGAGGATTTTGTGATCCTTTGTCTCAACGTTTAAACGCGGTAATCGCCAACCTCTCCGACCAAGCCAGCTTGGCCGTCAAACTTCTGTTTCCTCTCTTCGCAAGTCCGCATTGAACGCCTTAACTGGTTAGGTTTGGATTCTGAATGACACCGTTTCTTTTCTGAAGCGCAACGATGCAATATAGAAACAGACCGGAAAATAACGTCAGACCAATTGATATCAAAATCAAATTTGCAAATCCCGTTGATTCAGCAAAGAACAAAGCAGCAGCAGCCACGGCGAACGCAGCGAGTGCGTGCAGGCTGTTTTGCACGGTAAAGTCGGTTCCTTCAGTCCCATCATCTGAAAATTCGAGTTTGAACGCGTTCAAAACAACGAAAAGTGCGATGTCCATGCAATACACGAGCAACAGGGCAAGGATGATCCCGTTCACCGAAAGTGGAACATCAATAAAGCTGTAAAGCACGAGGACAGCAACCAATTGCAGTATCGGGACTAAGGAAATGACCAGCCACTTGTTATAATTGTTCAACAAGTATCCAAAACCAACTGCTACGATCACCCCTAGTATGGGAGCAATAATATGTAGCAAAATGCCAATTTTATCCGTTGTCCAGCCGCGCTGCACGAGTATCGGGCTAGCCAAAGCCCACGCAACCGTAATGCTCAATGGCAATATAATGAGAATGGCAGCCCAAATGCCCATGCCTGGTTTAAGCCAAAACGATATCAATCTCCCAAGTGTAGGTCTGTGAAGATAAACTTCCTGGGAAAGCTCAATGTCAGTTTCGTCAAACAAAACAATAAGGGATATCGCAGCTGCGACTGCTGCTGCTATAACCCACATTGAGAGCTGCCAACCAATATACTCATAAAGCACCAGCACAACGCCACCACCAAGAACAGTGGCAATCAACCCGCCAGACATCTGAATTGCGCTTCCCAAGCCCCGCTGATTTTCAGGAATGAGCCGACAGGCGATCGCATCTGCCGCAATGTCCTGTGTGGACGCAAACACGCAGATCAACACCGCCATAATCAGCATAAGTTGAAAATTGTTCACATCCCCAACCAATGTAAAAACAATTGTGGTTGCCACCAAAAGCGTCTGCGAAATAATCAGCCAAGGTTTGTAATGGCCAAACCGCCCAAATTTTACCCTGTCGACCAAGGGCGCCCAGATAAACTTCAAGACCCAAATCATGCCGACCAGATAGATCAGACTGATCTTTTCCAGCGGCACGCCTTGCACCAGCAAAATAGTCGGCAACGCCATCGCGCAAAAAGCAAGAGGCAAAAACTGACTGACACACAACGCGAAAAGAAGTATGCAGTGAAACGGTCTCATCTCTATCCCAGTTTGTTTAAAAACGCGATGTCAGGGTGATTATACCCTCTCTTGGACGCCCAATGACGTTCGCTGCTCCCGTGTTCTCAATGAAGTGCTCTGTGTCAAACACGTTATTGATTGACAAATCCAGGCGCATGTCTGAGCCGTCAAAACCTTCGAAATTATAGCCTGCGGATAGGTCTACCAGCGTATAAGCTCCAACGGTTGGTCCACCTAGAAAACTGATCGTCTCGTCAACAAACTGAATGTTAGCACCAATATCCCATCCATTATCATATTGAAAATGAGCACCAAAAGAGGCTGAAAACGCTGGTGCATTTGGCAATTCAGAGCCTTGGAATTGCGCGATATTTGCGCCCGGACCGCTGTTCGTAATTTCTGTTTCGAGCCACCCGACACTTCCGGTGAGCGTTAATCCGGCGTCATTCGTGTATTCGGCGGTCAGTTCCACACCCATACCCGTTGCTTCTGGCACGTTACCGGTCAGGAAAAAGGGTGGCGCACCAAAAGGAGATACGAACGTGCTTTGCGGGCCTGCACCGGAGACCTGCGCATCTTCGTAAATATAATAAAATGCAGTCGCGCCGAGCTGGAGTTGATCGTCCATAAGAGACGCTTTGGCATGTATTTCATGGTTTTGGATGGTCTCTTTTTCAAATTCTGCAATTTGAAACGTAGCTGGCGCACCGACTTGCACAAAAAACCCGCTAACGAGATCAACTTCTACACCACCAGGACGAAAAGATTCGCTGTATGTATAGCCAATTTCAAAATCATCGTTTGGATTATACCTCACACCAACTTTGGGAAGGAAAATGTTTTCCTCAAATGTCCTCGAAGATTGCAAGAATGTGTCAGCAAAGACCATACGAGAACGTTCGTCCATCTCATACCGGCCACCCGCAATTAATGTAACACCATCAAAATCTGAAATTTCGCCAAGATCGAGTTCAACTTCACCATAAATGCCGGTATTGGTCGCTTCACCAGTGACATCGATCAAAAATGGAGGAGGCGTGAGAATATTACCAAATATCGGCATTCCAAGTGGCGTAAATCCGATAATACCGAAAACAGGATCACCCACCGGGATCTGACTGCCATCGTTATCCACCAGATCATCCGTTTCGTTGTGAATGATGCCAAAAACGCCTTTTGAGATGACGCCAAGATCAGAAAACTGAAGATAAGTTTCAAATTCAGTTTCTTGGCTGGTGATCACCAACTCACCAAAGTCTCTAAAGGGCGGCGCAAAAGGCAATGCCTCGAGAAAAGTTGTTCCCGGAAACGGATTTATAATTTCACTATCAGATCTGGAGGCTCGAAAGAACAGCTCATAGTTATCTGAAAACTCATAACTGCCCTCTCCGATGTAACGTTCTCTGGTGCTGAAATCATTGGCACCAAACCCCAGATAGTTGTTAAGAGAGAACTGGTCTGCGGCATTACCCTGATCAACTACAGGCGCAAATTGGTCGCGTGACTCATTGCGATCATAGGTAAATTGAAGGTCAAGGCCTGCAATTTCGGCAGGCGCATAACGAACCTTACCTCTTATATTTTCGTATCTTAACTCATTTGGATCAAAAGCCGTTATCCGCGGATCATTTACCACAACCAAGGTGTCCGCATCCCGTATTTCACCGGCGATCCTGATCGCGAGTTCGTCTTCGATCAGCTGCTGATTTATCATAAATGCTGCGTTGTACTCGTCTCTGAGGCTGCTTGCACCAATGCGCCATGCATACTCGTTGTCGAATACAGGGTCGTTTGTGAAAATCCGAATAGCACCCGAAAATGCGTTACGCCCGGTTGACGTTGGCTGCGGACCTTTCGCAACCTCTACAACACCTACGTCCCATGCCGAATTACTCAGTAAGCCATTACTCTGTGCAACAGTCGTCGCAACATTGTCTACAAGAACGGGAACTCTCGGCAGAACGCCCGTTGCAATCACCTGGTTGGTGTTTACCGAACTGCTTATGCCCCTGACTGTCGGGACGTTACCATCTTCTTCCGCAATGACATTCGGGATATCGTTAATCGTATCGAATATGGTTGCCTTAGCCGGATTTTGGAGGTCTTCTTCGGTGATCAGAACAATGCTGGGCGCGATTTCATCTTCCGTTCGCCCTGCCTTATCTCCCTCAACAACAATACGATCTAAAACCGTTTCACCACCAATCCCCGCCTCCTGCGCCTCTGTTTGAAGCGAACCGAACGCAAGCGCCAATGCTGACACAGTAGCAAACAATGATAGCGTTTGTTTTTTGTACATATCGAGAACCCCTGAAATCTCTATTTTTATTTCCAAACCGATCGAAAAATGACGATACGATCTAGCCTGCTCCCTACTCGATATGAAACTCTTTGGGTCGCCTTTACATCATGTCAATCTGAACCTGAATACCCCTGTCATGTTCAAACGTTACGTTATTTCTTCACATTATTGGTGTCAACTAACATCTTGAAATCAGGCGCTTTTCTAGTTCAAAAGTATAGTGCACCCGATTTGCTCCTATAGAAACTTAGGTAAAATGCGCCCGGTCTTCTCCATATACGCATCGTAGTCCGACCCAAATTGAGTTTGCATCATGGCCTCTTCCCGCTGGATACGCGACACATACATCGCCAGAAAAATCGGGACGACCAAAAACCCCGCAAGCCAATTGTGAATGAGCAATGCTTGGGCAACTGCAGCCAACCAAATGGCGAGATACATGGGATGACGTACACGGCTATAGACACCATTGGTCACAAGTTTTTGCTCTGAATGAATTTCAAGTTTCGCGCTCCAGTTGCGCCCCAGATCCGCATGAGAGCGCCAAAACACAAAGAGCATTGGAGGAACCAACAAAACACCCAACCAAGTGGCAAAATCAGGCAGGCTATAATTCATGGCGGTTAAGAACTCGACCGTGGTCCCTTTGGTAGCCAAGTACAAAAACGGCAAAATACCCATCGACAAAAACATGCCCACCAGGAGGGTCTTTTCCAGCCAATTGTTTCGACTGACTGTAATTTTGTTCTGCCGATTTTGAATCTCAAACGGTAAGCGGATTACAAACATTCCTAAAGAGAGACAAAACCACGCGATCTCGTACCAGTATAAATTTGGAAAGTTCCAGACGATGGAACCCAGGATTGCCAGTAAGATCAAAATCGGTATTGCGTTTTTAACCGAGCTTGAATTTGAGTTCCCTGAAGATGCAGACATCTTTTCTTCTCCGCGTTTTGCAGCTGCTAGTGCCACGATTTGGTACTCTGCTGAGCTTCCCACATTGCTGTATATTTACCGCCAGCAGCCACCAGGTCTTCATGGGTGCCACTTTCCAAGAGTTTTCCTTCATCAAGAACCAAAATCTGCGTGGCCCCAACAATGGTCGAGAGCCGGTGAGCAATAACAATGACGGTTCTGTCTTTGACCAACGCATCGATGGCCTTTTGTACCGAAACTTCGCTTTCCGTATCCAGCGCAGCAGTTGGTTCATCGAGAATAACAATCGGCGCGTCTTTCAAAATTGCACGAGCAATAGAAATGCGTTGACGTTCGCCACCCGAGAGACTTCCGCCGATGTCTCCAACATTGGTCGCGTAGCCGTCCGGCAGTCTGGTGACAAATTCATGACAATTTGCTTGCCGCGCGGCAGCCTCAACTTCCTCATCGCTGGCATTGGGATTTCCCATGCGAATGTTTTCAAGAATACTCTCATTGAAAAGATAAACATCCTGAAACACCACTGAAATATGCTTCATCAGATGGTCAGGCTTCAGATCACGTATATTGACCCCGCCAATCTTCACGCTACCCGCTTTTGGATCGTCATAACGCATCACGAGACGCGTTACGGTCGTCTTGCCTGAACCTGAAGGCCCAACCAACGCAGTCAAAGAGTTTTGTGGCAAGGTGAAGCTTAGTTCGCGCAGTGCCGCCGACTCTTCAGCACCTGTTTCCGTGTATTCAAAGGTGATGTTGTCAAACTCGATATCAAATTTGTCTGCCAGATTAGCCGTGCCCGTGACTTCCAAAGGCTCTACTGCCAACAATTCCTTAATCCGCTTCAATCCCCCCTCCATCAAATCAAACGCTGCTGTCAAATTCGCAAACAACGAGAGAGGTTCTGAAAAGCGTGTGGCAATGACAAGCAATGCCGCAAGGGTTGCAACCGTCAGCTCACCGTTCAAGATCAGATAAACGCTCAAACCAAGCAGCGCCAACAAGCCGATTTCTGTCAGAGAGTTGAAGGTCAAAGAAGGCCAAAGTGCCTTTATTGACCCCCGTTTCTGCATTGTGCGGAGTCTCGTGAAAGCAGCCTGCAGTTTTGTCGCCTGCTTTCCCGTTTGAGATGTCGCACGCAGCACGGGAAGTCCCTGTATGTATTCAATGATGTCTGCTTCCGTATCTGCATGCGCTTTTGCAAGGGCATGCATACCGCGTCCTGAACCACGGCGTTTCCAGTAGTAGACCGGAACAGCAAGCGCGACGAGTATCAGCATCGTTAGTGCCATGCGCCAGTCAATTGCAAAGGTAGCTGCAATGGCAACAGCAGGAACAACCATAATGCGAAGGATGATGGCGCTTAGCTGCCCGAAAGGAGCAATGCTGTCTTCGACGCTGGACGAAAGGACCGCTCCCAAATCACCTGCACGCCGTTGCGACAGGCTTTGCAGAGGCATAAGGCGTAATTGCTGACCCAACCGTAAGCGTAGCTCATAATTGACTTTCGCCAAATCCGGACCAAACGAAAATTGCATGGCAAA
Source organism: Pseudomonadota bacterium (assembly GCA_039191645.1). Taxonomy (GTDB): domain Bacteria; phylum Pseudomonadota; class Alphaproteobacteria; order Rhizobiales; family Rhizobiaceae; genus JAALLB01. The sequence continues at coordinate 26,262 of JBCCXO010000012.1, forward strand.
CCACCGCAATGCCGCATCAATCAATGCAAAAACAACCATCAAACCAAGCCAGAACCAAGCTGAAGCCAAATCAGCGGGCGCACTTAACAGGGCAATACTCAGCGGATAAAAACAAGCAAAAGCCAACCCTTCCATGACAGAAGCAATAAAAGTCAGAATGAAAGACCTTTTCAGCTTTGGACCGTAATCGTCCGCTGCCTCCAACATGTGTCGATACGAGGTAAGCAAACCAGGTACGGAGTGGTGCGTTGATGACATTTAAGTACTCTTTCTAAAAATTCGTTTGACCGCTTGACGGCTTCTATCCATCGACTTTTTCAGTTTTCACTTTTCTGGTCTTTTTGGGTTTCTTTTTTGGCTGAGCACTCACTTTCCGACTCCTGCTTTTTGGTTTGCTCTTACCCTCAACACGCAAGCGCCACCCTTGGGCTGCTTCATGGTTAGTCCACAACCTGCTGTACAAACCACCCGTCTTTACCAGTGCATCATGCTTGCCTGATTCGACGATCTCACCGTTATCAAGCACCAATATTTGATCCGCATCGCGGATCGTTGAGAGGCGGTGCGCGATAATCAGAACAGTTCGACCGCGCATCAACGAGGCCAATGCCTGGATGATCATTGCCTCATTTTCAGGATCAGCGAAGGCCGTCGCCTCATCGAGCACCAGGATAGGCGCATCTCTCAAGATGGCACGAGCGATGGTAATGCGTTGGCGCTGGCCACCAGAAAGGCGGGTACCTCGATCGCCGGCAACGGTACTATAGCCATTTGGTGTTTCCATGATGAAGTCATGAGCCATCGCCTGGCGCGCGGCTTCCATCACGTCCTCATCGCTTGCACTTGGTTTTGCAATCCGGATGTTCTCCATGATGGTCTCATGGAACAAAAAAGTATCCTGAAACACAAATGAGACGTGACTCATCAACTCATCTGTCGGTATATTCCGAACATCCACATCACCAATCTTGATGGCGCCATCTTTGACGTCGTAAAACCGCGGAATAAGACGGGCAATGGTGCTCTTCCCACTGCCGGACGGACCAACCAATGCAGTCACTGTGCCCTGCTCGGCTCGGAAACTTGCGCCGGACAAAGCAAGCTGGTCGCGGTTAGGATAGCTGAAATCCACCTTTTCAAAAGTGATAGAAGCATCTTTGGGAGACTGCGGATTGGTCACCTCCGGTAAAGGCGGCTGCGCCAGATAATCGTTGATACGAATAGCGCCAATCTCAGCCATGCGGTTCATCTGCATCAACCACATGAGAGGCATTAGGGACTCCGCAACACCAGTCGAAAGCAACCAGAACGCCATTAAAACCGAAAACGACACAAGGCCCTGCGAATAAAGCAAGATGCCAGCAATGCTAACTGCAATCAGCGTCGGCAAAGGACCAAGGATGAGAATCGAAAATCGAGCTGCTCGGCTCGTAAGAACGATCCATTCCGCAAGCATGGCGCGAAACCGGATAAGTGTGGTGTGATACCGTTTGAACGTGCTTGTACCCGTATCAAATGTGCGCACCACAGGCATTGCCTGAACAAATTCAACCGCGGCGGAATTAATCTCTTCATTGCACTCATCATAGGCCTGGCGGATTTCCACGGAATCTTTCATGGCGAAATTCATTGTGATCATGCCAACGCCGATAATGCCAACGGTGGCCAGCGCCAGACGCCAATCAATCGCGAAAAGCAAAACAAGGGTAACAAGCGGGCCAGCAACCGCTCTGCCCATGAACGGCGTTGTGTCCGCCACATAGACATGCAGACCCCGCACATCGTCCAGCAGAATTTTTTTGAGTGCACCCGAACCGCTGGCCAGAACTGAACCCAATGGCATCTTGGCAAGATGTTCCGACAACTTCGTGCGGACAATTTCCTCAAGATGGTATGCCGCAAAATGCGAGATTAAAAAGGCCACCATCCGGAACAAGATTGTCAGCACAGTAAGGCCAAGCGCCAGGAGAACCAAGGATTGGGTGCCCCACGCAAAACCAAACAGTTCAAGCGGTTGCGCGGTGATGAGCACATGCACCACCATGGCCAAAACGGCAACGGCCAGCAAAGAAGCCGTAGTCCCCATTGCCGCTAACACCATACCGGTGATGATACGACCCATTACGGGCTGCATCAAAAACCAAACACCGGGTTTCTTATCTTCCGTTCGAAACACTTTTTCACTCCAATTTTGGCGCTGATACCACCCTAAAACGCATCTCAGAAGCTTTTTAACTACCCTCCCCCTCTGGGTAAATAAAAAATTGATTGTCGTTGAATTTTAAGGTCTTACCTTAACTGCCACACGTTTATCATCGTATCTTTACGCCTTTTAAACAAGACTTTTTTCATCAACAATATAAATCAATAATATCAATAGGTAAAGCAGGTTTTACAATCTCCTTCTCAGTGCTATAAACGAGGAGTACGTCAAGACTTGCTCAATTTACATAGTTTTCGGAGACGAAAACGCCCAATAACTTGATACATAAAAATGATTTAAATCTTGCCACCCTATAGGGTAGGGTATATAGTTCAACTGTGATTTTGAGGAGCAATGTCTGTGTCACACGATTCCCATCCCGATATCGTTAGAAGATTAAAGGTCGCACATGGTCATCTGCGCAAATCAATCAGCATGATTGAGGAAGGACGCAGTTGTGTGGAACTGGCTCAGCAGCTTGCTGCAGTGGAAAGCGCAATAAGGTCTGCCAAGACACGCTTAATTCATGATCACGTAGATCATTGCCTCGCAAGCTCAACGGTCAATGCAGAAGACAGCAGTGAATTAATTGGTGAATTCAAGCAAATAACAAAGTTTTTGTAGGAGTAACAGCGTATGGATATTGCCGCACTCATACAGGATGGCGCTGTAAACCCTGTCCTCTTGTTCGGTATCTCTATGCTAATCGGTGCGCTGCATGGGTTGGAACCCGGGCACTCTAAAACAATGATTGCCGCCTATATTATTGCAATCAAAGGTTCGGTTTTTCAGTCTTTCTTACTTGGAATTTCGGCGGCATTTAGCCATTCTATCATCGTGTGGATCTTGGCTGCCATCGCCCTCACGTATGGAAATGAACTCATAGGAGAAGAGCTGGAACCCTGGTTTATGATCATTTCGGGGCTGATCATAATTTCAATGGCCCTCTGGATTGCCCGCCCCTTACTACAAGATTACTTTTCGCGTCGAAAAACCCGCTTTGCGCATGCGCATCCTCACAGTCATGGTCATGACCACCATCATCACGATCATCACCATCATGACCACAGTCATGGGCATAGCCACAGTCATGGTCATAGTCATGGGCATGATCATCATCATGGTCATGGCAGCGAGGATGCCCATACAAAAGCTCACGCAGCGGCAATTGAAAAACAATTGGCCGATGGCAGAACCGGAAACTGGCAAACGATCCTGTTCGGCCTGACAGGCGGTCTACTGCCGTGCCCCGCAGCAATAACAGTATTCATTATTTGCATGAACCTCGGCAAATTTACCCTTGGTGTCCTCCTTGTCGGGGCTTTCTCCATCGGATTGGCGCTGATGCTCATTGCCGTAGGCATGATAACTGCTTTGGGATTGAAAGCCATTTCCGCAAATACGACTATGTTCGATAACTTCACACGTAAGGCACCCTATTTTTCAAGCGTTCTGATCGCAGTTATTGGATTTGTCTTTGTGCTAAACGGCTATCTACTCCTCGATGGAGCGCATGCAGCCCATTAAGAAAATCATACAAATCCTGCTTGACCGTGCCTTAACGGCAGGAACGCTCGGTTATTGTGTTTTAGGCTTTCTTTTCAGTTTCTCAAAACTACCAAATCCGCATCCGGCACCCAGAAATCTGTTCGACGAAATCACACGAAAGCGATCTGACCTACAAATGCGATTGCCAAAGCTCTTGTAAGCAATTGCTTCGTGAAATCCCAAACCGCTGCATCGGAAAGGCAACTTGCTCAAATAGCTGACCGATGCGCTGTAGCGGATGATCAAATGCCGATCATCCGGTGCACGAATGTTACGGATGCGATGGGTTGAAAGACAACGATCCACCTCTCCGGTCTTGTTAAATTTTTTGAGTGCTTTTTCCAGTTTGGCAGATTGATCTTTTGCCTTTGAAGCATTGCCGGCCGACGCCGTAAAACCGACCGCAAAGAACGCCAGAAGAAGCACGCCTGTTTTTGTGACGTTTTGAATCATAATCAATTCCAACTGCAACTCACTTGACGAGAGGATACTTCAGTATTTCAGGTATTATAAATCACTTTTTGCATAACGTCCGCGATTCATGTCAGTAAACGGTTTAAAAGGAACATCCTCACAATCTGCTACTGGATATCTCGGCTGAAACTGACCTGTTGATCAGTGCGCCCGTTATCAATCACAAATTTGTTATGACTCCTGCCCTTTCTAATGCGATGGGACCCCCCAAATCTTGAGGTAGTAACCGGGTAAAAAAACTGACCACAAACGGTCTGAATCTGTATCTGAGCATCAACTGTACGTTTGTAGTGATCAGAATCGGGCCACTGGAATGATGACGTAGCAAGAGACGAATTATAGATGGATATTGTTTTTGGATATCTCGCCGGATTGCTGACGCTGCTGAACCCGTGCGTTCTACCAGTCTTACCCGTAATCCTCATAACCGCACTAAACACCCATCGTCTGGGACCGCTTTATCTTTGTGGCGGCCTTTGTTTGACTTTTGTTACAGTAGGCATGTTTGTTGCCTCACTAGGCCCCGCTCTTGGAGTTGATGATATACTCATATCTCGCATTGCAAGCGCTGTAATGATCGGGTTTGGTCTCATTTTGCTTATCCCCGCGCTCGGCCGAAGCTTTACACTGGTAGCGAGCGGTGCCAGCAACACGCTTTCTGTTAAAACCTCCGGATTTGACGCTCAGGGCCTAAATGGCCAATTCATCACCGGCGCCCTTTTGGGCGCAGTCTGGACACCATGCATTGGACCTACGCTTGGTGGCGCTATCGCACTCGCCTCCAGCGGAAACAACATGGTTTGGGCCGCACTGATCATGCTTGCATTTGCGATTGGTGTCAGCACGGTCATTTTGATCCTAGCCACCCTCTCGCGTGAAGCATTGATGCGCAACAAAGAACGCATGCAACGCCTTTCGCAAGTTGCGCGTCCCATTATGGGCGTGCTGCTTATAACTGTCGGCATGTTTCTTTTGCTTGGACTTCACTATGCAGTGGAGCAATGGGCAATAGAAACACTACCGTATTGGTTTCAAGACTTATCTATCACCTTTTAGTTTCTACAGGAGAACACGATGCACATCACACGACGCTCTTTTCTGTCATCATCTGCCATTGCCCTCATAGCGGGCGCATTTCCATTTCAGGCGTTTGCGAACACAGTTTCTTACTCGCCGGAGACGTTTGATAAGTTTATCACCAGCAAAAAGACCTTCCTCTTGGGCGTTCATGCAAAATGGTGTTCAACCTGTGACCGCCAAAACCGGGTGATCAACGCATTGCGCGCGAAAGGAACTCCCTACGAAACCATGACCATGCTCACGGTAGACTGGGATGAAAACAGAAGCGGGCCGCTGATCAGCAACTATAATGTTCCGCGCCGCTCCACACTGATCATGTTTAAAGATGGCGAAGAAGTTGGTCGCATCGTTGCAGGAACCAGTACAACGGACATCAAGGCACTGATTGACAAAGGCTTTTAGGAGAATCGCGAATGGAAAGTACAAGTGTCTGATTTATTGGATTTATTTCTGAAATAAATCGAGAATAGCCCCTTAAGAGACTCTCCTACCGTACACTTAACCTTGCAGCTTCAGTGCGGTTTTTTACGTTCAAAGCTTTTAGAATCGCACTGACGTGAAGCTTCACGGTTCCCTCGGTGATGCCCAGAGTTTCAGCAATCGTGTGGTTCGAAGCACCCTCTCTGATCTGGGCTAAAATCTGCGATTGTCGCTTTGTCAATCTCACATCTGCTTGATGACTCACTTCCTTTCCGTCATTTGCGGCAACAAGATTTTTCGTTGCAAGAAGCGCCTTTTCATAATTTGCAAAATCTACGGAAAGTTTGGATACAAGGTCTAGAATTTGTTCTGGGCTGTTAACATCGGCCGATTGAAGGCTCGACACAGTGCCCCGCAATTCATTGAGCGGAGCGGAAAGGTCTTGTGCTGCAATATAGGCAAACCGACCTTCAGCAACCTCACTGCGCCGAGCCTCCGCCAGGGTGCGTTCCAAAGCTTCAAGTGCCTCTCGCCTGTCGGTGACATCGAGCGCAACGCCATCCCAGATCGTGGATCCATCTTCTTGTCTACGCGGCTGCCCCAACGATCTCACCCACCGGTAACCACCAGACGGCGCTTCTACCCGAACTTCAGTGTCCAGCGGTTTCAATTCTCTGGCTGAGCGCTCCAATTCATCCACAAACCGTTTGCGGTCATCCTGATGAACCCAGCTGTGATCAACCTCCTCGGCCTGCATGAGCTGCGCCGGATCCAAACCAAAGGAATTTACCACTCCCGAACTCACATAAACGTAGCGGTATTTGCCATCCACCGTTCTCAAACGCTGCATCGTATGGCCCGGAAACTGGTCAGCCAGTAAATCCGCAACATCGGGGCGTGGTGAAGGTGTGTTCTGCTTCGTATTCATATAACTAAAGTTATATAAATATCGAATATTTGCAAGAGTAATATAACTTTAGCTAGATTTTTTTGCGATATAGATATATGAATTCATCCTCAACCCGACGGTTGAGGGAGGAAGACTTGGAAAAAATTATCATAGAGGCGCGCGTCAATGAGCTTGCTACAAGGCGGGGTAATCCGCATGTACCCTTTCTACCAAAGGAGATCATTGCGGACGCCAAAGCAACCTTCGATGAGGGGGCATCTGTATTTCATTATCATGGCCGAACGTCAGAAGGCGAACCAGATCACGCACCTGAATTCTATCTTGAAACCAATTCAGGCATCCGATCTCAATCTGACATCCTAATACATCCCACCCTTGGATATGTTGCCAACGATGCGGATGCGATGGAACGTTTCGCAGCCGTGGAAGAGATGATGAAATCGGCCGAGACAGCGCCGGATTTTGCACCCATGGACACAGGCAGCGTCAACGTAGATTGGTGGAATCCTGAAGAAGGCAAGTATGATACCACTGAGCTTATCTACAAAAATTCCACCGGGACCCTGATGCATTTCGCAGAGCGCATCAGCCACCATGGGTTAAAACCCTATCTGGTTAGTTGGAACGTAAGTTTCACCAGACAAATAGAGCAGTTTCTGAAAATGGGGGTTCTGAACGATCCCGCTTACATTTGTTTTTGCATGACAGATGAGATTATTTTTGCCGGACATCCCGGCACAAAAGCTGGATTGGATGCGCATACAGCATTCTTGCCCAAAGACTACCAATGCATATGGACAGTGGTGAATTACAAAGGTGATCTTTTTCAACTCACCGAAAAAATCATCTCGGAGGGCGGACACATTTCTATTGGACTTGGCGACTACGCATACATGGATGGCGATCGCCACATGACCAATGCAGAAGTCATCGCCAAAATTGTCAAACAAGCGCGTGAACTGGGCAGAGAACCGGCAAGCGTTGAAGAAACGCGCGCAATTCTGGACATGCCGAAAGTTCGGATAGCGGCATAAACACCAAGACTAATTCTTAAACGGGAGGAAAAAATGAAAGTAACAGGACTACTTGCAAGCGTCGCAACGTTTGCACTCATGGTAAGCGGAGCGTCAGCCGAAACCCTGAAAATGCAGACGTTCTTGGGCGCCAACGCTTCAACAACAAAGGCGTTCGAAGCAATGGCTGCTAAACTTGAGGCCGATACAAACGGCGCCATCAAAATTGAAGTACTGCCAGGACGTGCAGTTGTTGGTGCAACTGAGACCATTGAAGCTGTCCAGAATGGACTGCTGGATGGGCAATACACAGCACCGTCCTACTTTGCGGGTAAAGACCCGGCCATGGGAGTTTTGGGCGACACATTGGCTGCCTATCCTGACAGCGCCACACGCGACCGCTGGTTTAAAGAAGGCGGCGGGCTGGAGCTCGCCAGAGCCCTTTACAACAAGTATGATATGCACATGGTCTGCCCCGTGTACTGGCCACCAGAGCAAATCCCCTCCAAGGTGGAGATTAAGGGCGTAGCGGATCTGGAAGGCTTGAAAATGCGTGCACCCGGAGGCCTTGCCTCTGATCTTCTGAGCCGTGCTGGCGCATCACTCGTTACCATGGGGGTGGGCGAGAGCGTTACCGCGATGGAAACTGGCGTGCTTGACGCCACAGATCTGGCAAACGTTGCGCTCAACGTTGCGCTCGGAATGCACAATCAGGCAAAATATTCAGTACTCGCAAGACATTCCATGGCCGTGACCGAGATGAGCGTATCTAAAGCAAAATGGGATAGTATATCCCCAGAAAACCAGGCCAAGTTCGAAGCTGCTTGCAACGAAATGTCAGAAAGCCTCAAGGGCACGCTTAGTGATGAAGACACAGCTGCTGAGAAAAAGGCAAAAGGAGAATTGGGTGTAACATTCGTAGCGTTCGGTGACGATGACGCTGAAAAATTCCGCTCCATGACAAGTGAAGTCTGGGCAGATTGGGGCGCAAAAAGCAGCGACGCTCAGGCGATTGTTGACAGCCACAAATCCTTCATGTCTTCGATTGGACTTGCCAACTAACGGTTCACTGGCCGTGCCAAGCGCGGCCATTGAACTTGGAATTTGATATGGTTCTTGACCGGATAGCTCTTTGGTGCGGCCGCACTTCCATGTGGTGCTTTGCGCTGATCGTTGTGATCATGGTGTATGAAGTTGTCGCCCGTTATGCCTTCAATGCACCAACGATTTGGGCACACGAAAGTGCTGTCCTGCTCGCCAGTTTTGCATTCGTGTTTGGGGGTGCCTATTGCATGGCAGAAGGCACCCACATGCGCATCACGCTGCTGGTGGAAAAACGTCCCTACTTTGCCCGGTTTTCTGAGTTTCTTTCCCTGATTGTCGGTTCTGTTTATCTGGCCGGCTTAACCTATGCGGCATGGAAGATGGTGGAACGCGCAGTCTGGCGGTTTTCACTTTCAGGGACATGGGATCCCGAACGCTCAGGAAGCACTTTAAATTCACCGCTACCAAGTTATCTGAAAATCCTTCTATTGATCGGCTGCGCTTTGTTTCTGGCCGTTGTGATCCGGCAATTTTTCAGCCAGTTTGCCAGAAAATCTGAGCCCGATCACTGATGGATATCGGCACAATTACAGCGCTGATTATCGCGGCGATGGCAACCTTGCTGGTCCTTGGTGTCCCGCTAGCTTTTGTATCAGGTGCGATCGCAGTCGTTCTCGCTGTTAGCCAATTCGGTTTGAACGCGCTTTTTATCGTAGGCAGCCGAACCATTGATTTTTTGGATAGTTTTGCGCTGATCGCAGTACCCATGTTTGTGTTGATGGCTTCTATCATGGAGAAATCGGGCGTAGCCCGTGACCTTTATCGTGCGTTTCATGTCTGGGCAGGCAGCATACGCGGTGGCGTTGGTGTTGTTACCACCGGTGTGGCGGTTCTTCTGGGCGCAACAACGGGCATAATTGGAGGCGAAATCGTACTCTTGGGCTTGATCGCCTTACCGCAGATGCTGAACCTCGGCTATGATCGCAAGCTGGCGATTGGAACGATTACCGCTGGCGGGTCGCTTGGCACCATGATCCCTCCTTCAATCATCCTGATCTTTTATGGACTGACAGCCGAAGTATCCATTTCGCACCTGTTCCTGGCCACGCTTGTACCCGGGTTGATGCTCGCAAGTTTCTATATCTGTTATATTTTGATCCGGTGCAGGCTCAACCCGGACCTTGGCCCGGCACTGCCACCTGAAGAACTGGATATGCCGCTATCCGAAAAGCTCCAACTCTTCAAGGGAGTGGCACTACCGATGGCAGTTGCCGGAGGCGTGCTAGTCTCTATTTATGCAGGCTTTGCCTCCATTACAGAGAGCGCAGCATTGGGTGCATTTGGTGCAGCAGTCGCTGCATGGGTTCGCAATGAATTTAGCTTCCGCATGTTGAAGGAAGTTTTGGAACAGGCCTTAAGAACATGCGGGATGGTTTTTTGGCTGGTCTTCGGCACCAATGCTTTGATCGGTGTTTACAACCTCATGGGCGGCATCACCTTTGCTTCAGACATGTTGGCAGGCGTCAGTCAGGAGCCCGCAATCATTCTGACAGTAATGATATGCGTCTTTATCCTTCTCGGATTTTTCATTGATTGGATCGGTATTCTGTTTTTAACAATGCCGATTTTTCTGCCTGTCTTGACCCAACTTGGCTATGATCCAATCTGGTTTGGCATCGTTTTCAATCTCTCGATGCAGATCGCTTACCTAACCCCTCCCTTTGGGCCAGCCTGCTTTTATCTGAAAGGCGCGACCGGGGATTCTCTTGAACTTTCAGAAATCTTTTCAGCACAGTGGCCGTTTATCGCACTACAGGTATTCGCGCTGATGATCGTCGTGACATGGCCCGGCCTTTCGCTCTGGCTGCCAGAACTGGTTTACGGATAACTGATATGGGAAACGTTCATATTCTAGACACTCTCGCGAAACATCCATCCAGCAACCGGCTTGGCCCTGAAGAGTTGGTGGAAACCCTCAAAACAATGCTGCGAATTCGCCAGTTTGAAACGCGGGCCAAGGAACTGTTTTTGAAGGGTGTCATTAAAGGCACCGCCCACTCAAGCATCGGTCAGGAAGCCATTGCTGCCGGGGCTTGCTTTGCCCTTGAAACAGATGACTTTCTGCTGACGCATCATCGTGGCCATGGACACACAATTGCAAAAGGGTCCGACATCAAGCTTATGTTTGCAGAACTCATGGGAAAAGCATCAGGATATTGCGCGGGCCTCGGTGGTTCTATGCACATTGCAGATTTTAACCGCAACATTCTTGGAGCCAATGGGATAGTCGGTGCCGGGATCGGACTTGGCACAGGCGCGGCGCTCGCTGAAAAGCTGAACGGATCAGGCAATATTGGCATTACATTCTTTGGTGATGGCGCCGCTAATGAAGGAATATTCCACGAAGCTATCAACCTTGCATCGATATGGACCTTACCTCTGATATTCTTTTGTGAGAACAACCAGTATGGCCTTACCACTGCGACACAAGCAGTCACTGCCGGATCAAGCATAGCGGCACGAGGCGATGCGTATAACATTCCAAACGAACGCATTGACGGCAACGATGTTACAGCCGTTTTTGAGGCCGTAGAGCGGGCTTCTCTCAGAGCCAGAGCAAATCAAGGACCAACTTTGATAGAAGCACTGACTTATCGCTGGGATGATCACTCCATGCGTGCAAACCTCCCGTCCTATCGTACAGGTGAGGAGGAAGAAACATGGAAGCAGCGAGACCCCATCGGCACTCTGCAGGCAAAGCTGGCACGCGCTGACATACTGGGCGACGAAGACTTTGCCAAACTCTCAACGGAAATCGAAGCCGAGATCGAAGCGGCCATCGACTGGGCGATGACACAAGAAGAGCCAGAACTCGACACCGCATTATCAAGTGTCTCTCCGACACCGGTTTCACCAACAGCACTCCCCCTCCCCGGCGAGCGAATGCTTACCTATCGCGAGGCGATTACAGAGGCATTTTCTCAGGAAATGGACCGGGATGAAAACGTCATAGTGATTGGCGAAGACGTCGGTCCTACCGGCGGTATCTTTGGTTTGACCACAGGTCTGTACGATAAGTTCGGAGCAGAAAGGGTGCGCGACACTCCAATCTCAGAAGGCGTAATTTCCAACTGTGGTGTCGGTGCTGCAATGCGAGGCAAACGCGTGATTGTGGAAGCACAGCTTTGGGATTTCGTAACACTGATGATGGATGCGATCGTAAACCAGGCGGCCAAAGCAAGGTTCATGCTTGGAGGAAAAGCGAAAGTTCCCATTGTGTTTCGCGGCCCCCAGGGCGCTGGCATCAGGTTAGCAGCTCAGCACTGTCAGTCACTGGAGAGCTTTTTCCTCAACATCCCCGGACTGCAGATCTTTGCTCCCTCTTTGGCTTATGATGCCAAGGGGTTAATGGCCTCCGCGATATCATATGATGGCCCGGTCGTTTTCCTTGAACATAAGCTACTCTACCTCGGCAGCGGGCAAGCCGTCCCGGAAGAACGCTACTTAATCGAACCTGGCCGAGCCAGAATTGTCAAAGAGGGAGCAGATTGTACAATCATCGCAACTTTGGCCATGGTGGATCGCGCGCTTCAGGCGGCAGAAAGGCTGGAACGCGAAGGGCTAAAGGTAGAGGTCATCGACCCCAGAACCATCAAACCCCTGGACATGGATACAATCTGCAACTCTATCCGTAAAACAAACCGGGCAGTGGTAGTCCATGAAGCGCCTGTGTTTGGCGGCTTCGGCGGTGAAATCTCTGCTGCAATTCAGGAACAGGCCTTCGACTGGTTAGATGCACCTGTTATGCGTATTGGCTCCCCGGAAATGCCCGTTCCTTACAACGATCGGTTGGAGCGGGCGTTTATGCCGGATGCAAACCAGATTGCCCAAGCTGTAAAAACTGTCTGTTACAGGAGTTAAACCATGAAGGAACGCAAAGTAATCATTCCACCGGGTATGGAGAATATTTATGAAACCTATCATTACGCACCGGGAATTTTGATTGGCGATACGCTCTATTTATCCGGGCAAGTGGGAAGAGATGAAAACCTCAACGTGGTTGAAGGGACGGAAGCACAATTTGTTCAAGCATTTGAGAATGTTAAACGGGTTTTGGATGCAGCTGGCGCAACCTTTGATGACGTGGTTGAACTCGAAACCTGGTTTACCGACAACATGGCGGACTTGAAAACGTTTCTCCAGGTTAAAGATCGATACTTCACCAATCAATTTCCAACCTGGACCGGGTTTGCGGTCAAAGGGTTTTCCATGCCAGGCATTTTGGTTGAAATAAAGTGCAAGGCAATTCTGGGGCTTTCGAACTGATGCACCAGGATCTTAAGGAATTACTGAGGAACAACGAAACAATTCTGGGAACCTGGTCCCAGATAGCGGCCCCTGAACTCATCGATATAATGGGTTTAAACGGGTTCCGCTTCACAATCATCGATTGTCAACATGGACCTTTCGGCATTGAAACCGCTGAAAATCTTGCACGTGCTGCCGATGCGAACAACATTGGCGTGGCGCTTCGTGTCTCCCAAAACGATCCTGTTGAGATCATGAAGGCGCTGGACGCGGGGATTCGCCATGTTGTGATTCCGAATGTCGAAACTGCACAGGAAGCGAAGGCTGCCGTTTCCGCAACAAGGTTCGCCCCGAATGGGTTGCGCGGAGCTTGTCCCTGTTGTCGTTCCGGTGGACACTACATCAGAAACTGGGAAAGCTACGTGCAAAAAGAGGAAAAGCGCACTGGAGCAATTGTGCTTGTCGAAACCAAGCAGGGCCATGAAAACATAAAAGAGATTTGCGCTGTTCCTGATCTCGCAGGACTAATGGTCGGCCCGTTCGATTTATCGGTTTCCATGGGGTTTAACGGTGACTGGCGTCAGAGTGACGTGCTCAATGCCGTCGAACATATGGTTGGGTGTGGCATCGATGCCGGGCTCGATGTTATAATGCCCGTCTTCGCGCCTACCCCTGACGAATGTAGTGAACTGATCAAACACTGGCAGGAATACGGTGTTCGAACCTTTGTGATCGGCTCAGATAAAATCATCCTTGCTGAAGCGTTTGCAGGCTGGGCCGCCGTCTCATCCCCCAAGTAACAACACACACCTGTGCCCGGACAAATCCCAAACATCCATCAAAGACCATTAACGCCGTGCATCCCAGTGTTAGGGTATTTGACAAAATAAGTGTATGATTTTTTTAATTATTCTCTGAAAAAACAGTCTTTCGATGAAATTATTCAGTGGGTAGGCACTTCAACTTGCGCAGTCGCTTCAATTGCTTTGCCATTGAATGCAAACGCCGCATGATTGTCCGCGTTGAGCGTAACTCGAACATCATTCTTCCCCGCCGGCATTGATTCGAGATGGTAATGAGACCCGTAAATCCGCCCGGCTTTTTTTCCATTCACATAAAGATGTGCATGTCCCTGATTCTGGATTGCAGGACCATTTACCTGCTCAGGCGTGAAGGTGAAGTTCTGGGTTGTAATAAAAATATTCCAGCCTGAAACCTTATCCTTTTCAACCTTCAACTCAACCGTTGGGACTTTATCGGAAAGAACTTCAAGCATTGCATGATCGTGCGAATGGTTATGCGTTCCATGGCCGGAATGTGAATCACCGGCAAACGCTAATGGCGCACAAGAGATAACGGCAAGCAAACCAAAGGCAGGCAAAAAAGGTCTTAAACCAATCAAATTCCAAAGCGTCACTGATGGTAAATACAACCAACCAAAATCCCGATACACCATGCTTACACTCCTAAAACTCGACTGCGTTTTCTACAACCTAAAGCATATCAACCACACAAGTCGATCAATTGAACTCACTCCCAACATCACGTTTTAAGGAGTTTAAGAATTCGATAAACCGTAAACCCTCGTATGGCGCATAAATAAGAGGGGCGAAATTAGATCGCGCCCCTCTCTTTCTTGAGATTGGAGGAAACCAATGAGGCAAAGGGACTCGGGAGTCTCTGCTCGTCGTAAAAACAGAAAACCCGTAAAAGACCAACACGCAGGCTGGTACTCCCTTCCCTAAACTCAATACGGAGCGATTCTAATCCAGTTATCGTCGCCCTGCGTGATGTGCGTTGGAATATCAGCACGCCACTTTTCCTGCGCACCCTCATGAACTTTGATGTAAAGCTTGTTATCAACAATTTGCCAAACTTGCGGATCGCCTGGGCGTTTATAATTTTGAGACGCAGCCCAAGCACAATATCCATCATATTGTGGTGCAAACGCCGTAGGATCAGCGGCAAAAGCATCGCGGTTTTCTTCTGATTTGAAAAACCACACAGCGCCGTTCCAGAAATGATGGAACTTTGCACGCCCTGGCACGGCTGCGCCTTCTTTAAAATACGCCACAGTATCGTAGCCACCGATCGCAGTCGCCAGCTGATTTGTAGCGTGCGCGGCTGTTGCGAATATCCCTGCAGATAACATCGCAATAACCATTATAAATTTTCTCATTTGAAACTCCTTTTTATTTATATCCATGAGATGGTCTGTATAGAAAACGCCCCTTAGACCGCCTGCATGACCAAGCCTGTCGGGATTGCATTTCCTCATTTGACATTGATGGGAAAATTTCCCATTGTAAAATTTCTTTTGTTCACATTACTGTGTTTGGAGCCTATGTATTTCGAGAAGTTAGAATGTGCGGGAAATGACCGAAGACGAACAAGCATCAACAAAGAAAGCACTAGCGGCGTTAATCACGCCGCTTGCAAGATTGATGATTGATGCGGGAATTTCGCTTCCAGATGGTGTCGAACTGCTCAAGATCGCATTGGTGGAATGCGCATCAAAACAAAACCCCGAAGCTTCGGCCAGTCACCTTAGTCTTTTAACAGGCGTCCACCGCAAAGACATCAAACGTTTGGAGCGAAAAGACCCAATGCCGGTGCGAAGCAGCTCGGCGGCACGCGTTTTAGCGTTATGGCAGAGCGAGGATGATTTCACGGAAAACGGTGAGCCAAAACCTTTAACACGCGACGGTGAATATGGATTTGATGCGCTTGTCGCCCTTGCCAAAATCGATGCTGCGCCAGCAACGATGTTATCGGTCTTAAGAGAGTCAGGAAACATCATCGAAAAAGACGGAACCATTCAGTTCGTTTCAGCAACCGTAGTACCGGATGATCAGCAAGAAAAGTTAAAAGTCGCTGTAGCCACACTCAAACCTCATCTGGACACGACAATCAACAACGTACTTGGCGGTAGATCTCAATGGGATCAGGCATTGCGGTATTCTCATCTTTCAAAAGAGGCCGCACAGAAGCTTGAAAAACAGGCTTCAGAACGCTTCCTCCAGATGCTTCAGGAGCTTGGTCAACAGGCAAATGAGTATCAAAAAGAGGAAGAAGGAAACACACTTTTTGTCGCCGGCACCTATACGCACGTCACGGAGCAAGACGAATGAAACACTTGCTGATTAGAATCCTGTTTCTGGCCATAACTTTACCTATGCTGATCGCGGCAGACAAAGAGGGAGGAATCATAGGCACTGGCGTCGTTGGGCAAATCACCGGATTGGGCCAGTTCGAAGTCAGTGGCATGCAATTTGAACTCGACCAAAACATCCCGCTGGACGGTGTAAGCAGTTTGCGCGAATTGGAAATGGGAATGATTTTGGCGGTGCGCGCAATCCGTGAGGGCAATGATTGGCGGGCGACCCAAATCCGCAGGATTCAGGTTGTGGTCGGACCCGTCACATCGCCATCACAGGTAATGGGCATCCCGATCATCGGGGATCTTCCGGAAACGGGGCGCGTCAGCATCGATGGGTTTTGGTCAGAAGCTGGAATCGTAGCAACGCGGATTGAAGCGATTGGGCCCGGCGAAGATTCGATCACTGGGCCCGTCAATCAGATAAAACGCGTGGGCAACCTGATGACAGATAACGGTACGCAACCATCGATTGAAGAAGATGGGATACTTACAATAAAAGGTGCTTACAGCGACGGGTCATTCGTCATCCGTTCTACCGACGTGGGGCTTTTCAAAGGCATTGAGCCAAATCTCCTGATGGCTGAGGGATATTTCTCCAAACCCGATCAAAACGGTGAGACCCGTTTTATTGGGACAGGCGCACGATCAACCCTTGAAAACCCGGGCTCTCAGGATTTGCAGATCAAATCAACCCGATGCTCCTTCAATGGGAGATTGGATTTTGAGCTCAATGAAGTCCGCACATCCGAGCGAGAAACTGTGGTTTCTCTATGTGCAAATCTGCCCAGGTAACAAGAACGCGTAACGGTGGCGGACTGGACTATTGTTGATCCAATAATGTAGCCACCAATGGATGCGGAAATAGGCGTGCTGGCGTTACGGCATAAAACTCTTCTGTAATCCCCAGATCATGGGGCGCTTTTACAACAACCCCAGCTCGAATCTCATCAGCGAGCACAACTTCGGGGGAAATCGCAACGCCCACGCCAGCACGTGCCAACAATCTGACCATAGCCATGTCATCGACTTCAGCTGAAAGGGTTGGCTTGAGTCCGAACTGGGAAACAAGGCGCGCTAATCCGGTGCGGATAGGATTGTCGCTTGGAACGATCAGAGGTACTTTTTCCAGAATTTCGCTCAGGCTTTTTTTACCGATCAGTTCAGGTTTTCCGATCAAGGAGACAGATTGGCGGTCGATCAACCGCGCTTCAAAATCGGGATTTACCAGACCTTCTGGCGGTTCAGTTGTTAAAACAAGATCGAGCGCGAGAGCCGATAACTGACTGTACAACGTGTTCAAATCACCCGATTTAAGCACAACACTGCCTGAATCCCGGGAAAGAAGGGGTTTTAGAAACCGGAGCTGAAAATTGCGGGATAAGGTTGAGAGTGCCCCAATGCGAAGAGGTGCATTGCTGATTGCCCGCTGCTCAAGGGTTTTCAAAAGATCATCACCGGCCGCAAAAATCTTACCTGCGTGATCAAGTGCGATCTTGCCCGCTTCCGTTAATTTCAGTGTTTTTCCAGTACGATCGAAAAGACGGTGCCCAAGCCTTTCTTCTAACTGTTTGATTTGTATCGACAATGCTGATTGCGAAACATGTAAGCGCCCAGCCGCTCTCGTAAGATTTCCTTCGAGTGCCACTTCATGAAAATACCGAAGATGATGATAGTTGAGCTGCATGTTCAATCATTTATAAAATAGAACATACCATATGAAAAGATATATTTTATTTGCTCTTCCAGAGGGGCTAAGTAAGCAAAAATTTGAAAAGAGAATTTAAGATGGAAATATTTGCAACCTTTAGCGCGACCCTCCTCCACCAGTTCCAACAACCTACGCTGGCCTTCCTTGTTGGTGGGATGGCATTGGCGGCACTGGGCAGTAAATTCGAAATCCCTGCTCCGGTTTACAAGTTCATTGTAATCCTGCTTTTGCTCAAAGTTGGTTTGAGTGCTGGAATTTCGGTGCGGGACGCGAACATTGCTGAGCTTGCTGTGCCTGCATTGTTGGCCATGGCGTGTGGGGTGGCGATCGTTCTTCTAGGCACAATAACCCTGGCAAAATGGCACAATGTCGACCGAATGGATGCAATGGCAACCGCAGGGCTTTTCGGAGCGGTTTCAGCCTCATCCCTTGCTGCAGGAATGGCAATGTTGGATGCAAAGAACATTGCCTATGAAGGATTTATTGGAGCACTCTATCCCTTTATGGACGTTGCCGCACTGGTAACAGCAATCATCTTGGCAAAGTTGGCAGAGGCTCGCGCCGCAACCCTATCACCTGCCGCAATCACCAGTGGCACCGCGACCCTTGGAAATCGCGCAAAGAATGTGGCTGGCGCAGATAGAGAAATGATCCAGGCGATCATTGTAGATGCAATCCGCAGCCCTGCGATCTCGGCATTGTTGCTCGGACTGACGCTTGGCATCTTTGCCGAGCCGGATGCAATCTACGAAAGCTTCTATCAGCCGTTGTTCAAGGGGTTGCTTTCCATCCTGATGTTAATCATGGGAATGGAGGCTTGGTCACGTTTATCTGAAATGCGCAAAGTTGCGCACGCGTACATTCTTTATGGGATTGCCGCACCGTTGGTGCATGGCTCAATTGGGTTTGCGGCGGGCATATTGGCGCATGAAATGACAGGATTTTCCCTAGGTGGTGTTGTTCTAATGGCCGTCATGGCTGCTTCAAGCTCTGATATTTCTGGACCACCTACCCTGCGAGGCGCCATTCCTCGGGCCAATCCATCTGCTTATGTGGGAACGTCAACGGGAATAGGAACCCCAGTTGCAATCCTCAGCATACCACTTTGGATTAGCCTTGCAGAATTGATCGTGGGCTAAGCGGTCAGCCAGCTGTCACTGACGTGTGTTCGGACAACCGCACTCTGGACCGCAATTACACGCTTCACACTTACAGGTGCTACCGCAGCAGCATCCCTCACCATCAGCTTTACCCGGAACACAATCACATTGTGGCGGGCAGTTGTCGCAGTCACAGTTTCTGGAAACTGACATTCGTATCTCCCTAGTTTCTGACAACCATAATAACCCATCTTAACTGAAAAGACTAACGGAACACTAAATCCCGATACGCAAGCCAAATATCATTCACTGGGTTTAAACGTTTCCATTTCCGGCTGGTTCAACCTCCAGTCTAAACCAAAGAAAAAAATACAACGGTTAAACCGCCCAATATGGCGAGCATTCTCGCAAACACTTTGCTGTATCCAATCAACCCATAGGAAATAAGGGCGAGCCCCAATGCGGTTTTGATGCCAGCGAAAAGCGCAGACATCGGAGCATTTGCAAGATCAATCAGAGAGGGGTTCGCAATCATGGCAAGCGGAATAATGTAAAGCCCAACACCAAGCGCCATCGCCGTGAGAGCAACTTTAAGCCAGTTTTCTCCGATCATACCCGCCGCAATGAAAACCGCCCCACAAACCGGAGGCGTTATGGTAGATAAAAGAGCAAACCAGAAAACAAACAGATGCGCTTGCAAAGGTTCAAGCCCGAGCTGTATCAGCGCCGGACCCGACACTGAAATGCAGATCACGTATGCTGCCGTGGTTGGCACTTCCATCCCCAAAAGCAGACAGGCCAGCGCCGTCAAAAGCAGAGATGGCCATAACAGTCCGCCCGAGCCGGATAAAATAAGCGACGTAATTTTCACCCCTAATCCGGTGATCGACAAAACACCAATGATGATCGACGCGCAGATGATAATCGATGCGATCACAGAAACCTGGCGCGCAGCGTTCAAAAAGGCAGACTCCATTCGCAGCAGAACCGGCTGTAACTCGAAGGTACCTTTTGCATTGAAAAACAGCATCACAAACGCGGCAATTATCGCCATACATGCTGCATATTGAGGTGTGAAACCCGCGATAAACATGCCATACAAAAGCACCAGGAAAGGCACGAGAAAAAAACCTGACGTGATCATCACACTGGTAAGCGATGGCCTGTCTTCATCGGCGATCCCGGCTAGATCATAGTGTCGAGCATAGGCATTGATCCCGATCCAAACTGCAAAAAAATAAAGCACTGCCGGCAAGAACGCCGCCGCCATAATCTGGGTATAGGGGATGCGGGTAAGTTCAACCATGACAAAAGCCCCTGCCCCCATCAGCGGCGGCATGATCTGTCCGCCGGACGAAGCGACAGCTTCAACGGCCGCAGCCAGTTTTTTCGGATACCCAAGCTTCGACATGGCAGGCAGGGTAATGGCGCCGGTGGAGGCAACATTCGCCGAAGCAGACCCTGAAATCGAACCAAACAATGCAGATGAAATGACTGAGACTTTTGCCGCACCACCTTTCAGGCGACCCGCAGCGGAGGCTGCAAGATTCATAAATCCCTGGCCGGCCTCGCCCGCGTTAAGCACCGCACCGAAAATGACAAAAATTGCCACAACGTTGACTGAAACGCCGGTCAAGCTACCCCAAATACCCCCTTCGGCAATGGTCAATGTACCCAGAAAACTTGCAAGCGGCGTTCCGGAGTGCCCAAACTCGCCTGGGATATATTGCCCGAACAGCCCATAACAAAGCATCAAAGCGGCAACGATAGGCAACGGCCAACCGATAGCCCGACGCGCAGCCTCCAGCACAATTAAGATCAATGAAACAGCAATAAAGCTCTGAAAATTCCCTTCCAGAAATCCGTACTGATCGGAAAGCAGATCTTGGTTAAAAGCGACCCAAAGACAGGCCGCTATTCCAAAAAGCCCCAGGAAAACTCCGCTTAATCGATAAAAAGCACCTCCCTCGGCAAAAAGAAAGATCCAAGGCAACGCCAACGCGAAATGTATCGGGCGACTGACCAGATTGGGAACGAGTCCTGAAAATATGAGACCTATGTGAAACGCAACCAACCCTATTGCAGAACCGAGCATGGCCATGCGCCAGACCGGCGATTTTGCTGTACTGCCAAGGATCATGGAACCATATCTTGTGAGGTAAAATCCGGCAAACAAAGTTGCCGGATCATCTGGACTGAACCATCATTGCTGAGCTTCGGTTAAATCAAACCCGGCTTCTTTATAGAACCGGATAGCGCCAGGATGAATTTTACCGGTAATGTTGGCCATCAATCCCTTGTCTACGCCATTCCACCACGGCGCACCTTTTCCCATTTCCGCTTTTTGTTCCCAGAATGTCTTGGTTAAAGCATAGGCGGCATCATCGCTCATGGCAGTCGTCGTAAAAGCAGCCACTGGCAGTGACGTGGTTGTGATATCATCATCCTGTCCGGTATAGGTACCGACGGGGATCACAAGTTTTGCACGCTTTGACTGCTTAATTTGATCGTCGCTAAGAGAGATGACATGAACACCGGTCGAAGCAGCCGCTTCAATGACGTTAGGCGCAGGCCACGATCCAGCGGTAACAAATCCATCAATCTGCCCGTTCTTTAGGGCTGGAACAGCATTGGAAAGTTCGACTTCAGCAAGGGTCACTTTACCCTCCAATCCAAACAACTTGAGATATTTTTCACCCTCGCGCGCTCCAAAAGACCCCTTGCCGAGGAGAATCGTCTTTCCTTCCATACCCGCAAAGTCTTTCACGCCACTCTTCTGCGACATGACAAAATGCATCGTCAAAGATGGGATAGGAAACAGCGCTCGGATTTCGTCAAATTTTGGATCGCCTTTTCCTTCAAACATGGCCTTACCGCCTTGCGCAAGTTTGACAAGAACCGGAGGTGTGGTGAACACATAATCTGCACCGCGTGCCTTCACTTCCATTACATTCTGAACCGACCCCTGGCTTTCTTCCACGGTGACAATAATGTCTCCGTTGCTACCAGCCTTCATCGCCTCGGAAATCTGCACACCCATTTGATAATAGGATGATGTCGACTTTGCAGACTTGTAGGTGATGCGTGTTTCAGCCTGAACAAAAGTCGCCATTGCGGTCCCGATGAGACCAAATCCGATAGATTTCAGAATTGTTTTCATGATGTACTCCAAGTGATTTTTGTCTAGCCTAATAGCAGATTTGCAACGAGGCAATCACCTTCCTGCGAACGAACGGACGGGGTGATATGGAAGCACCTGCATCCTCCAACCGCAGGTTAGTTATGCTGCAAACTTGTCATCGCAGCTGCAACCCCATCACTGGCGTGGGGAACCTCGCCATGTTGCAACCCCATTTCAATCCCGCTCAGCGTACCCATCAGCATTGCATCGTTGAAATCGCCCAAATGTCCAATTCGAAAAACCTTGTCTGCTATTTTTGTAAGGCCATTCCCAAGTGAAACATCAAATTTATCGAGGATAAGTGCACGCAGAGCATCCGCACTGTGTCCCTCGGGCATACGAACGGCGGTCAGCACACCACTTTCTTGTCCCTGTCTTTTGCATTGAGTTTCAAAGCCCCAAGCCGCTACCGCTGCTCTGGTTGCCCGAGCATGGCGCTGATGACGCGAGAAAACAGTGTCCAACCCTTCTTCATGCAACATTTCAATCGCTTCATTTAAGCCATAGAGCATGTTTGTAGCTGGCGTGTATGGAAAGTATCCGCGCTTATTTTGCTCAATCATCTCCGCCCAGTCCCAATAGGACCGCGCCACACCTGCATGGTTGGAAACTTCCAAAGCCTTTTCCGAGATACAATTGAATGAGATACCCGGCGGCAACATTAATCCCTTTTGCGATCCCGCCACACAAACGTCGATGCCCCATTCATCAAAATTAAGATCAATGGATGCGAGGCCAGAGATAGAATCGACCATCAACAAGGCAGGATGTCCAACAGCATCGATGGCCTTGCGCACTTCGAGCACAGGCGAGACACAACCCGTTGAGGTCTCGTTGTGAACGATGCAGACTGCCTTGATTGAATGTTCCGTATCCTGGCGCAAACGCTCCTCAATCACGTCCGGATCCGCGCCACTGCGCCAGTCACCTTCAATAACCTCCGGCTTGAACCCAAGCTTTGTAGCCATTTTTTGCCACATGAACGCAAAATGCCCAGTTTCAAACATCAACAGGTGGTCACCGGGCGAAATGGTGTTTACCAGCGCGGCCTCCCACGCACCCGTACCCGAAGCAGGATAGATCACGGCATGTCCGTTTTTGGTCTTAAATATCGTTTTCAGTCCGTCCAGTGCCTTATGACCGATTTCAGAAAAACCTGGTCCACGATGATCCACAGTTTGAGAACCGATCGCCTGAAGAATACGATCTGGCACCGCACTGGGACCGGGAATCTGAAGAAAGTGCCGTCCAGCTGTTCGCTTCTTCGTCATACTATGTATCACCCCTGATTTGGCTGAGTTCTGAAAATCCGCTTACCCATGCAATCTCGCCACTCACATCTACCGTTCATCTAGGGTAATCAAACAAGCGGAAAAAGCCCGTTAAAACAAGTCTCCGTTTCGTGAATTATCCAGCCAACGCCTGAAAGCCACAGGTAGATTTGGCGCACCAAAAGGAAATGGCTCATAGCCCATACACTGGTTTGGATGAACGTTTGATCAAATGTGGCGCTACTCACAAAGATAACCTTCAACCATAGTAACGCATCGCTGGGATTAACAAGGAGGTCAAGGATGTGCAATGCAACTGGGACGGCCATCTCTTCGGTCATGATCGAAAATGAGCGTGTGAAAGTAACGGAATGGCGATTTAAAAACCGTGGTGACAATACAGGATGGCACCGCCATGCCTATGACTACATCGTCATTCCACAGTTTGACGGAACGCTGGAGATTGATCTGGGAAATGGCGAACGAACCCAAGCTCACATGAAGACGGGGGTGCCGTACTATCGCGAGATCGGAGTTGAGCACGACGTCATAAACGCAAACGACTTTGAGTGTTACTTTGTAGAGGTGGAACTCTTGGAGCCGCGCGGCACATAACGTTTTCATCGTCACCACTCAAATCAGGCTACCACTCTGAAATCAGCTCGATTCGGCTTGGAAACCGCGATTAAGAAGTTGCAAAATCGGGCGGTAACGTTAAGAAGAACAACGATTTTCTGGCAAAATAAAAAGCAGAACGATTGGGAGGTCCCCTATGATAAAAACAATCAGAGATCTTATTGAAGCGCACCCCAATGATGCTCCGGCATTTGGCGCGCCTGATCGCGAATGGATGAGCTATCTTACCCTTCGTCTGCAAACCGAACAGGTTGAAAAATCACTGCGAGGATTTGGAATTGGCGCTCAGGATCGTGTCGCAATCGTACTGCCAAACGGTCCAGAGATGGCTGCTGCGTTCATTTGTGTTGCACAGTGTGCCACCACCGCGCCATTAAACCCTGCATACCAGGAAGAAGAATTCAAATTTTATCTGGAAGATCTTAAGGCAAAAGCAATTGTATTGGAATCCGGATATACCGGGGCGGCCCGTGCGGCTGCTGAAGCACTGCACATCATGATTGTCGAGCTTGAAGCCGATACCAATGGCCCGGCTGGTGCCTTCACGCTGAGTGCGATGGAATACTCAGGCAGCCCGGCATCAGAGGCTGAACCCGGTCCCGATGATGTTGCGCTGATCCTGCATACCTCAGGCACAACATCCCGGCCGAAAATTGTACCCCTATTGCAATCAAACATCGCCGCATCTGCTCAAAGCATCAGCAAATCACTGGCCCTGCAAACCGATGACCGGTGCCTGAACGTGATGCCACTGTTTCATATCCATGGGTTGATAGCCGCTGTTAGCGCCTCTCTTGCCGCGGGAGCATCAATTTCATGTGCACCGGGCTTCGATGCATTGAGGTTTTTTGGTTGGGTACGGGATGTGGATCCCACTTGGTACACGGCAGTACCCACAATGCATCAGGCAATTTTGGCACGGGCTTCAAGAAATCAGGAGATTATCGACAATGCCAGACTACGTCTTCTGAGATCTTCATCCTCTTCGTTGCCTGGGCCTGTCATGCTGAAACTTGCAGAGACATTTGGCGCACCAGTCGTTGAAGCATACGGAATGACAGAAGCGACACATCAGATGTGTTGCAATCCGATTGAACCTGGAAAACAAAAACCGGGCGCCGTTGGTGTTGCTGCAGGGCCCGAAGTCGCCATTGCGCACGAAACGGAAGATCATTTGATTAATGGTACGGGTGAAGTTGTCATTTCCGGACCCAATGTTACACCCGGCTACGAGAGCAATCCGGATGCAAACGCGAAGAGCTTTTTTGAAGCAGATGGCAAACGTTGGTTCCGTACTGGCGACCAAGGTGCATTCGACGGGGATAGATACCTAAGTCTGACTGGACGTTTGAAGGAAATCATCAACAGAGGCGGTGAAAAAATCAGCCCCTTGGAGGTAGACAGCATCTTGTCTGCTCACCCGGCAATTGCGCAAGTTGTTTGTTTTGCGGTTCCCCATGACAAATTGGGTGAAGATGTCGCCGCTGCCGTCGTTCTTAAAGATGGCCAAGAGGCAACGGACCGAGAAATCCGTGATTTTGCGTCGGAGCGTATGGCTGCTTTTAAGGTACCACGGAAAGTGTTGATTCTTGATGAAATCCCCAAAGGCGCAACGGGCAAACTACAGCGCATCGGGTTGGCGGAAAAACTGGGGATTGCCTGATCGGGCGTCGTAGTTTGGCCACTCAGGCGGACGCATTTTGCTCAAGCCTGTGGTCCACGCGACCAACGGTATCATCAATTGCATCCAACTGCATTTCCAATCCGGCCCCAATGCGTTGGACGAGCTTATCAACGCGTTCAATGTTCTTTACCCCTTCGGCAATTGCCCGCGCGACTGACGAAGGTTTAAGTAGATTTTCTGCTGCTTTTGCATAGCTCGAGAACGGAACCAGATCACCGGTCTCTGCACCAAGCGTCCGCGCCAAGTCATCAACCCAGCTATAAATTGTCTCTGAAAGTTCGATATCAGCGTGTACTGCATCACGAATGGATTGAACAGAATCTTGAAGGACACACCGATAATTTCCGGTAAGCAACATGCTCCATTTGGCCATTGGGACGAAAAGAGATTGATGCATGGATAATTTTACCGGCACACGTTTACCATCTATTCGCACTGCTGTGATATCGCGCTCTAGCTGGCTCAGCATTTCATTGTGCTTTTCCGCCTCAAATGCGGTTGCTTTGAAGTTAGACGCAAGACCGACAAAAAGCACATTGCTTCCCTCATCTGGCGGTCGAAACGCCTGCGGGTCAGGACTACAAAGACTAACGAGCCCCGGCTTAAACCCATCCCACACACGTGCATCGGTATAACAATCAGAAAAGTCCAAATTGGCCAGCTTGGGAATGCGTTTTAAAAACGGAAGTGGCGGCATGTTCATAATGGAGAGGCATGGCTTCCCGCTCTCCGCTACCTTGTGCATGAGGTCGCGCACCGAAGGTGAGCTGTACTGTGGTTCCTGCATAGCAAGGGCCACGAGGTCATACGCTTCGGGCTCTACATCTTCTGGAATGATGGCATCGACACTGCCTGGCAAATCACCTGAGCGAAACTCTTTATGATCCTCACCACGCCGCAACTGCATTCTGACGACTGTTCCCTCCTCGTTGATCAGCTTCGCACTGGCACTTCGGCATACCAGCGAGACATCATGACCTGCCATAAGCAATTTGGTAGAGAGCAAAGAACCGTAAGATGCTCCAAGGATTAAAATTCTCATACGTAACCTTGTGTCTTCAATTTATGACCGAATGCGAACCTTGTTCCACAAAAGCTTGAGCAATGGAAACAGGATCAGAATAATTGCAACAATTGTAATCGGGCCTGCAATGGGTCTGGTGAAAAATATTGAAAAACTACCATCAGAAAAAAGCAGAGACTGTCGCAAAGTAGGTTCGGCAATCGGTCCCAGAACAATCGCCAGAACTGCCGGTGCAAGCGGATAGTCCAAAATCCTCAGGAAGAATGCACCCAGTCCGAAAAAGACCATCAGCCAGACTTCATACATGTTTTGATACGCCGCATATGTCCCAACCAGAGACAGCACAAAAATCATCGGTGCAAGAATGGTAAACGGTGTTCGCAGCATCCATAAAAACAACGGAATAAAAGCAAGATTTACAATGACCGCGACCACGTTCGAAATGTAAAACGACCCGATCAAAGGCCATACAAACTCCGGTTGCTCACTGAAAAGCAGTGGCCCTGGTTGCAATCCCCAGATCACCATTCCAGCCAACAAGACAGCCGTTGTCGGGGACCCGGGAATACCCAACGTCATCATAGGCAACATAGCCCCGGTCGACGCTGAGTTGTTTGCAGATTCAGGCGCCGCTATTCCATCGAGCGATCCTTTACCATATTCCTCTGGGTTTTTGGCGGTAAGTTTGGCTGCGCCATACGACATCAGGGATCCGGGTGTCGCGCCAGCTGCCGGTAAAATTCCGACAAAAAATCCCAAGGCAGACCCGATCGCGGTTCCCTTCCAGGCATGTTTGAATTCCCGAAACGCAGTCTTGATACGACTGAACGTAAAAGTCACTTCTGACATTGTACTTTTGCCGCGGGACGCGTTTATCGTCCAAAGCATCTCACCAATACCATAGATCCCAATCGCGAGAACCAAGAACCGAATGCCACGGCTAAACCATTCGGTAGAATCGAAAAACAAAAGGCGTGGCTCACCTGAGATTTGATCGAAGCCAACCGCAGCAAGCACCAATCCGAAGCAAATGGAAAAAATGGTTTTGGGGATGTCATCGCCACCCAAACCCACAAAGGTTGCAAAAGCGAGCAACATCAGCGCAAAAATCTCAGGGGGACCAAAACTCAAGGCAACCGATGCCAGAGGTGGCGCAAAAGCCGTGAACAGAATAACGGATACCGTTCCACCCAAAAATGAGGCAAGCGCTGCGGTCACCAGCGCCTTGTCCGCATAGCCCTTAATGGCAAGCGGACGCCCATCGAATGTCGTCGCAACAGCCGTTGAAGCACCTGGAATTCCCAAGGTGATGGAAGAGATAGCACCCCCATACATTGCGCCGTAGTAGATGGCCGCCAGAAAAATCATCGGTGCAGTTGCCGTGCCGGTTGTTTGCTGGATGACAAAGGTAAACGGCAATAGGATCGCAACACCATTGACGGATCCGAGCCCAGGCATTGCACCCACAAACAGACCGACAACAACGCCAAGTATTGCAAGTCCAAGGTTCAGCGGCTCAAGCGCAATCAGAATACCTTGCAAGAGTGCGGTCAAGATTTCCATCGTGTTGATCTACCCCGGATCTTAAGATTAAAAAAACAACGCATAAAGCGGAATGAACAATGGTTCGGTAAGACCTTTCGGCAGAACAATGCGCATCGCGATATCAAAAAACAGAAAGCAGATAACCGGCGTGGCAACCGCTACAGAAATCGTGGTGACCCAGGAGTGCTTTCCTAAAAACCGAATGTAGTAGATTAAGAAAAGCGGTATCGCACCGTAAAATCCAACCACCCCGATCAGGACCAAAAAGGCAATGATTCCGCCTCCTACGAACACAATCATCCGCTTGCCATCAGCATCTAAAAACGCCGCTGTCGATTGAGATGGCGGTGAAGCACGCCGAACCCAGTTGATCATGGTCCAAATACAGGACAGCAACATCACCAGGGACAACCAGAAAGGCCAAAACCCGCTTCCGGGACCTTCACCCTCGATAAAGCCGATATTGGCAAACCGCCCCACACTTGGGTTCCAAGCGGGCGGTTCGCCACTTTTCCACATGAGATAGAGGGAGAGAGCGGCCAAGACTATGGCTGTTAACAATTCAGCTAATCGCATAGCAGCTCACTCCAACCAGTCTCTTTTTTATTGGATGGCACCAGACGCTTTCAGAATGGTAACATGTCTGTCTCGTTGGGTCTCCCAATATGAGCTGAGGTCACCACCAGACATAAAATCGCCCATCAATGATTTATCAGATTTATATTTCTGCCAATCAGCAGACTGAAAAACCTTGCTAAACATGTCTGTGTAGTAAGCCTGTGCATCTTCGGACATCCCAGGTGCACCTACGACTGCTCTCTGCATGAAGTAGGAAAAATCACCGCCAACTTCTTTCAGCGTTGGCACATCCGGGAACATGGGCAACCGCTCATCGGTAAAGGCAACAAGCGGCACAACCGTTCCAGCTTCATAAAACCCAAGCGCTTCAGACGGGTTGTTCACAGAAGACGTAATCTGTTTGCCGGCGAGATCTTTGGCAACAGCACCGCCCCCTTTGTAAGGAATGTATTTGATAGACAGATCATAGTTGTTGTTGAGGAAATCGGTGATGATATTGTCCTCCGAGTTTTTCCCGGTTCCACCCATGACCCATCCAGAACCGCGTTTTTTTGCTTCCGCCATAAACTGCTCAAACGTTGTGATGCCCTCATCTTTGTGGACCCAAAGCAGGAAGGTATCTTCAGCCATACGACCGATCGGTGCGAACTTCATGATATCAACATCCAGACCAGGCTGACGAAGCGGGGTTGTGAAAAAAGAGTTCAACGTCACCATAATGGTATGATCAGGATCTCCCGCACTTTTCATGTGAACAAGCGCTTCGGCACCAGAACCGCCAGACTTGTTGGTTGGAACCAGCGGGCGTGAAGAGAGATCTTCCTTCTCCACAATGGACTGCATCAAGCGGGCCATCTTGTCTGCACCGCCACCTTTACCTGCCATAATGACAAAGTCGACGGGCTTTGTTGGTTCAAACGCATGGGCGATTCCTGTAATTGTGCCCATGACAAGCGCCGTTGCACCAACAAGGCCCGTGATCATTTTGCTAAATGACTTCATAATTTCCTCCTTCACCTGTTAGAACTTTCTGCTCAACCCCTTATTCCGCCAAGCGAACGCAATAGAGGCCAGCAAAATTTGCAAAACTTTACAAAACAATATCGAATAGGTTCTGCCAATCAATTTGCTGAAACTCGTTACCCAGCTGCATAAAGTCAATTGTTTCCGCTAAAAAAAGTTGGCCTATTGTAGAAATTAACACAAAATGACAAAAGTGATTTACAAAAATTTACAGATTTAATTTTGTAAACTTTGTCGCTTTGCGAGACCCACACAACAGGATTTGAGGCCCTCAATCCCGGTCTCACTGAGTGTGTGAGTAACAAATTTTTAGGGCCTGAAAAACAAGCGATCCAAATGGTGTCCGATGATGGATTACGCGAGCACCATGACAACACCATAAATTTCAGGGTCAGATGCTAACTCTTCTTAAGGGTAGCGCGCACCCAAAATTCTTCCAACTTATCCAATGCTGAATTGAAGTCCTGCTCAAGGGCATCAGGAAGCATTGCACTGAGTGTCTCTTCCATATCATCCAAAGCCTGGCCGCTAATCATAATAAAAACATCGGGGTGATGTATACGGATGGCCAAAACGAGTTTGGCCAGCTCGGTTGTCGAATGCGTGCCAGCCGATGACAACCCGACGATCACATGTTTTCCGCGCCTGATGTGGTCGAGAACCTCTTCCTGAGTTTCTCCCAGAAGCAACTCGATGTCCCACCCTTTGCGCCGAAACAGGTCAGAAGCCATTTTAACGCCAAGCCTGTGGCTTTCTCCTTTCGGCGCAACAAACAAAGCGCGCTTTGGATGACCAACGTTGCGTGGCGTGAAGGACTCATCCATCACGCGTAAAATACCATAAATCCGGGATGCGCCGATCGTCACTTCAGCGAACGAGGCACGATCTTCTTCCCACCATTTTCCAAGCATCCTTGCAGCCTCTGCAAGATATGAAAGGTAGATTTCTTGCGGAGACGTGCCAACTTCCTGCAACCTCGCAACAAAGGCAGAGCTAGCGTCTTCATCCTCGTCTATAAGCGCACGTGCGAGAAGCTCTACCTGGAAAAAATTTGGTGCGCTTGCTCTGGCTGGTGGAATTGAATCGTGTTTTGCCGCCACTTGCTCAAGAATTTGCTGCGCAAGCGTCCGTGCACCCGTGGAACGCAATCTGGATTTTAGCTCCAACTGTTGCGAAACGATGCGATCTATTGATTGCAGATTTAGCCTACCCAAAGGTCCTTCTTTGGTCACGACACGCTCTCCTCCAAAACAGCGAACCAAAATTTGAACCGTCTATTTATCCGCCAAGTCTGGCACGGCAGCACATGCTTGGCAAGCAATTCCGAGGAAAACCGTCTAACTCATTCAGAACCCAGCTTTTTTATTTCGCGTTGAATGGACCATTCGATAATTTCAGACCAGATTGTCTGCGCCAATTCCGGATCGAGCCCGCGTTTGGCCGCTGTTTCACGGACGTTTGTCAGGACCTCAGCAACGCGATGCGTAATCCTTACCGGTAAACCCTCAACTTTTTTAAGCTCTACTGCCCTGTCGATGAAATGGCTTCGTGAAGCAAGCAAGTTGATCAGCTCTGCGTCAATTGAATCGATCTGCACCCGAAGTTCAGACATTGTTTTGCAGGATTTTGGCGAGAGACGTGCTTCCATGTTTTTTCCGTTTTTGACATTAAAATAAAACACTCAGGACAAAAGTGTCCTGAGATGAACAATTGCGCTTTTCGATCGCTCCCGGCAAAACTTTTCAGAGGGGCTGGGAAGACGACCAATCACACGCCTGATTTGTTGATCCCCAATCAATAAATCAAGGTAAAGCCCAACCGCATCACCAGAATGTTTGAACGTAAGCTGGCCCTCCTCCTTCGCGCGCAAAAGCACTTGCTCAAGGAGTGGAAAGACGGCCTCGCGTCCAGCCAAAGACAACGTTGCGCCCAATTCACCGCTACTGTCAGCCGCGGCCGCCCGATTTAGGGCAACAGCGCGATCTCCCGTGAGTAACGTCAGAAGTTTGGGTCCCAGGGTCTCCAGTATCGCAAGAGCATCATGATCAGATTGAAGCTCCTCTTCCAAGTGACACTTCACCTCCTCTGCATTGCGCGTGACCAGCGCGCGAAACAATCCCTTTTTGTCACCATACCAGCTGTACAGCGTTTCATTGGATGCTTGAGCTTGTTTTGCAATGCCAAGCATGGACGTACCGCCGTATCCCTTGGCTTCCAGCACTTTATAGGCCGCAGATTCAATTTGTTCCTGTCGGCGAATTCTTTTTTCTTCGCGCATTTTAACCGGTCTCCTCGTTGACAATATCCGTAACACAGGTTACGGATATCAGCAACCGTAATACTAATTACGCTTTTGGAGCTGAAAATATGAAACATTCCGAACGTCAAGTTTACGCTGCGCTCTCCACCCTTGTTATGTTGCAGATGATCATGCTTGGGTCCCTCTTTGCGGGGATAAAACCACACCCGCCTGCGCTGACCCCACTGTTCGCCATTGCACCATTTCTGGCTGTTTCAGTTTCAACGGCAATATCTGCGATGATCGTACAACCGTTGAACAACAGGACGGGTCAAATTCTGAGCACCTTGGCATGTTTAATGGCGCTTATCTCTTTCGGTCCGCAAAAATATTTTGATGCACAATTTGGCTTAATCTGGCCCGCGGTAATGTTAGGCCAAGGCGCAGCGCTGATTGTCTTTCTTCACCTGTTGCGCGCCCACCGATCAAAAAGCCAGAACACCAGAACCGTAAGCAATTGAAGATCTCTGCTTTTAATGCGCAAAATCTGGCGATATATCTGACATGAGAATGGAACGACCAACGCAAACCTGCGGAGCTTCGGATGAGCATAGAATTCTTAATCACATCAATCATTGTGATCCTCTTGCCAGGCACAGGAGTGCTTTACACGCTGGCGATCGGATTGGGTCGCGGATTTAAAGCCAGCATCGCAGCAGCATTTGGCTGCACATTGGGAATCATCCCCGCCGCTCTTTCCAGTATTATTGGATTGGCTGCTATATTTCATACCAGCGCCCTTGCTTTCCAAATAATCAAATACTTGGGTGTCGCTTACCTCTTATACATGGCATGGAGCGTCCTGCGAGACGGTGGAACACTTGATGTGAACGAAGATCGGCAAGGCGCCTCTTTCTTCAAAACAGCCGCAACCGGGACCTTGATAAATGTGTTAAACCCGAAGCTTTCTCTTTTCTTTCTCGCTTTCTTTCCCCAGTTTGTTGATGCAGAACAAACGAGTGCGGTGGCATCCATGCTTGTTCTGGCGACCGTGTTCATGCTGCTTACGTTTCTGGTTTTCATCGCCTATGGCGGTTTTGCTTCATTGACGCGCGATTATATCATCAACAAACCAAACATCATGAAATGGATGAAGCGGACATTTGCTGGTGCATTTGGGCTGCTGGGTCTACGCCTTGCCCTGTCTGAGCGATAACAGACCCTTTCAATCTCATAAAGGTTTCGGGTCTATACAGCTTTAGAATACTGGAATTCGCCCTCCCAGTAATAGGCGTCAAACCGGGAGGCTATGATCCTAGCAAACGGTTTTGCCGCTTCCCTGATTTCAAAAACCGTCCCATCCATCGAACACAGGTCGAAACGGTTAGAGGCTGTAAACCCCCTCGCCTCCGCCAGACACTGTTCCACAAGATGCACTGGGTGTTCTAGCTTCGAGAAATCGACGGAGAAATCACACATCAGCCGCTCAATCACGTCCCCGCGCAGCATGTCTTCATCGCTAAGCTTCAAGCCTTTCGCTTTGGGCAATTGGCCCGACGCAATTTCTGCTTCATATTGATTTGTAGCGACGGTGTTCTGTACAAATCCAACCGCAAATCGACCAATAGAGGACGCGCCCAATCCAAACATGGCCTTATGCCCATCGGTCGTATAACCCTGAAAATTACGTCGCAAAGCGCCCTCACGCGCCGCCTTGCAAAGGCTGTCCACAGGCCTTGCGAAGTGATCGATCCCGATTTGCGCGTACCCAGCATCAACCAGCAATGCGGCAGCCGATTGTGCATGCTCAAACCGTTCAGTTACACCCGGCAAATCCTCTGACCGGATCATTCTTTGATGTTTCTTCAACCATGGAACATGAGCATAACCAAACAGGGCCATACGATCTGGGTTTAAACGAACGCGTTGTTCAAGGGTCTGCAGCAAACGGGACTCGGATTGAAGCGGCAATCCATAAAGCGCATCGATGTTGATTGAACCTATGCCCGCATCCCGAAACGCATGAACGACGTCTCGGGTGATCTCAAACGTCTGCGGTCGGTTTATCGCCGCCTGAACTTGTGATGAAAAATCTTGAACGCCGATACTTACCCGCGTGGTACCAAATTTCATCAGCGCAGAAATCGTAAGTTCCTCAACATCGCTGGGGTCAACTTCAACACTGACTTCTGAATCGCCATCGAGTTCAAACACCAAATCAAGCGCTGTCCGGATTTGATCAAGCTCCTCTCCACGCAAAAGGCTTGGCGACCCGCCCCCAAGATGCAGTTGACCAAGCCTTGGCTTAAAATCCAATTCTTCAGCAAGCAATGCCAGTTCTTTCACCAAAGACTGGCAATAGCGCGCGATTGGCTCATATTTTAACGTATGTTTTGTATGACAACCGCAGAACCAGCAAAGCCGATCGCAAAACGGCAGATGTAGGTAGACAGACACAGCCTCGTCCGGATGAAGCCCGGCAAGGCCCTCCTGAAAAACCGCCCCCCCCCTCTTCTGCTTTAAACATGGGAGCTGTGGGATAGCTTGTGTAACGCGGCACCGGTTTCGCGTAGTGATTCAGTATCGCCTTATAATCTATCATTGCCTTCATTTCCGTCGCCACACGTTTCCAACCGAAGTCCATTCATGGACGCAGATAAAATGCGCAATAGATTGGCAATCGTCGTTGACATGGATCAACAACCAGAGCTTCGCCGCACGACGTCAATCACCCTTGCACTTTACATGGCGTCAAGCTTTGCGCTTTTACATCATGTCAAGCTCAGTCGCTTTACACTGTGTCAACTGATGAAACATTTTTGCTGATAAAAGTCAGATGCGCGGGATGGGCAATTGCATCGCGGTTCACGCAGCACGGCCATAAAATCCAATGCGCTCTTCTTCGCTGAATTCCACGCCCGGCTGCTCATAGTAGGAAAACACTGCGATGATACGATCTTTTCCACCTTGAACCGGCGTAACACGGTGAGCAGTGTTTTTGCCTTTGAAAACATTGAGGGTTCCAGGGGCGACAACGATGCGGGTTGCAGTCCGTCGCCCATCAATCAAATCAGCCACCCCCTGATAATTGGGATCTGTTTCGCTACGAAGATCCTGATCATATTCAAATTCCCCACCCAATTCCGGGGCCTGTAAAAGCAGGGTCGTTGTAAACTCTGACCGGTCAAAATGCCAATTGAGCGCTTGGCCGTGTGAATATCCCATCACGTTTGCGCGGGCCAATGGATCGCGCATGGTGTAGAGTTGGTCCTTTCCCATGACTGCTGCGAGAAACTGCGCAAAGGGAGGCCATTCATACAGACGGATTACCGCCGATTGCTCAAACTGATCTGCGCAGATCGTCCGGTTAGACGTTTCAAATTCCCGTAACGCCGGATGATCGGCACTTAGCCCATCAATACGCTTTTTGAAGTAAATGTTGTGGCGGCGCGCATGAGTGAACGCATGATGATCCAAAATTGGCTTCAAGCCATCTACGATCTCAATGAGCGCATCAGCCCGGATGAAATCCGAAAGGTTAAACAGGCCGTCACTGGCAAGACCATCCTTGCACCGCAAAACCAAATCTTTCCATCCAGAGCTCTCCGGTTTATCCAGAGGATACATATCCAGATCAATCAGATTCTTCACGCCTATTCCTCCAGTCAGTCAGAAGAAATTACAGGCATTTTGCACCATCAACAACACCAAACACCACCGCATAGGTTGCTGAACACTGGCAATGACAATCAACCGGACCAACGTTGCATTAAGCCAAACTCCAGCTTCATGGAAACGATCAAGGTTCAGCCTTCCCGCTGACCTTATCCTCCATTGACTTTACTGCCTCAACAAGGAAACGCACACACACGCGAACGCGTTCTGTGGTTTTCAAATCGGGATGGTTCAAAATCCAGGCTGATCGCATCGAATAGAGTCCCGCCTTGGGAACTCTGACCAAATCGGGATCAAAATCACCGATGAAACAGGGCAGAATCGCCATGCCGAAACCCGCCTTACACGCACTCAACTGGGCAAGCTGGTTTGGCGCTTCAAGGTTGACCGAGCAGTCGGGAAACCTGCTTTTCTTAACCCAACTCGGAAACCGCTCCATGTCTCCCCAACCAATCCAATGCGCTGAAGCTTCAGACCCAGAAAACGTATTTTCCGCCGCGTATACCTTTGAAACATAGACAGATTCTCCGAAATCTGGAAGACGACGGCCCAGCAGATGATCTTCAGGCGGACTGTGTATCCTGATGGCAATGTCTGCATCCCTCCGGGTTAAATCAGATCTCGAATAGCTGGAGTCAATCTCCAGTTCAATCTCTGGATACTTCATTTGAAACGCCAACAAATGCGGCATCATAAGGTATTCAGCAACCGGAGGAGGCATCGTCAGTTTTATCTTGCCCGAGAGCCTGGCATCACGGCCAAGCACATCGCGCTCAATACTGCGTATTTCCGCCTCAACCCGCTCTGCGCGTTCTTTGATTTGCTCCCCCGTTTCGGTAAGCACAAATCCTTCGGGCAGTCTGTCAAACAGCCTTGATCCAAGAGTTTTCTCAAACGTATCGAGACGGCGGGAAACCGTTGAGTGGCTCACATGAAGCACGTTTGCAGCTCTACGAATTGTGTGATTTCGCTGAATTGCGAGGAAAAAACGCAAATCATCCCAATCTGGCTGACTGACCATCTTTCTCTCCAAAGCATGGTTCATTTTTGATCATGAAAAAATCAAAAATGGAACGTGTAATTCAAAATTGCACCAATATATTCCTCAGTGTCAACAGCGAACACAGGATGAACGATGTCAAAAGTAACACTGATATCCCTCGGAACAATCAATCCAATCGGCCAAGATGATTTTAAAATCTACGCAGAAAAAGCCCCTAACCTCCTACTCCAGGCGGGCGGCACACCAGTCCGAAAAATGAAAGTACATGAACTGATCAAAGGCGAAAATGGCCCACAGACCGTTTTCATGATGGATTTTCCCTCTGCAGAAGCGCTCAAGGGCGTTTTCGACACTGAGGAATACAAAGCGCTGATCCCCCATCGGGACAAGGCTTTTTCTCAACTAACTCTGCTGATTGCAGAAGAATTCTGATTGACGGAGCCTTTAAACATGTACGATTTTTCCGGAAAAACAGCGATCATTACCGGTGGTAACAGCGGAATCGGCCTTGAAACTGCCAAAAAAATGAAAGCTGCCGGAGCCAATCTGGCAATCTGTGGCCTTTCTGATGAAAAACTCAAAAAAGCGACAGCAGTCCTGGGTGGGGATGTCATTACACGTTCTGTGGATATGACTGCCGTTCCACAGATTGAAACCTTCGTTTCAGAAGTAGCCAGACACTTTGGCAAAGTGGATGTCGTTGTGGCAGCCGCCGGAGGTGCAGTTGTACGCCCATTTCATAGGATGGATGAAGACCTCTTTGATCATGACTTGGGACGCAATTTCAAAGGCGCATACTTCACGGCAAAATTTGCAACGCCCCATATGAAGAATGGCGGGAGCCTTGTGTTCCTGGGGTCTGCCGCAGGATCGAGAGGATTCCCCGGAATGTCTGTGTATGGTCCGTCAAAGTCGGCGTTAAGGAGCCTTGTTAGGGTCCTCGCAGCAGAACTTTCTGTGAACAACATTCGAGCAAACCTCGTCTCACCCGGCCCCATTCCAACACCGGGCATGGATCGATTGGGATTGCCGGATGCCGAGTTGCAACAGGCAAAAGCGGGATTTGAAGCCATGGTTCCACTCGGCCGCATGGGAACAACCGGCAACGTCGCCGACACCATCCTTTTTCTTGCGTCTGACGCTGCTTCCTACGTAACCGGCTCGGAAATACCGGTTGATGGCGGAATGGCGCAAGTATGAACGCATACTCAAACTGGAGACTTACAAAATGAGCAACGTGAAAAGACGAAGCTTTCTAAAGCTGTCAGCTGCACTTCCAATGGTCGCTGGAACAGCGTCGATTGCTGGCTTCGCTGCCAAGCCGGCGAACTCTGAAGAAATCTCTAAGCCATATGGATTACCGATCTCTTCTGACTTTCCTTTTGAGAAAAAGCGCATTGCGTTAAATGGCTCCGAGATTGCCTATGTCGACGAAGGCGATGGACAACCCATCCTTTTCTTACACGGAAACCCGACTTCTTCTTATCTTTGGCGCAATGTCATACCGCATGTCTCACAAAACTACCGTGTCATTGCACCAGATCTTATTGGCATGGGCGACAGCGGAAAACCTGATATTGATTACACGCTGCGAGATCATGAGACCTACATTGATCAATTCATCGAACAGCTTGATTTGAGGAACATAATTTTAGTTGTCCATGACTGGGGTTCCGTCCTTGGGATGAGATATGCCCGTCTCAATCCAGCACGCGTATCAGCATTGGCCTTTATGGAGGCCATCATACCCCCGGCAATGCCAGCACCAAGTTATGAAGCCATGGGCCCGCAAGTTGGCGAGATGTTTAAAAACCTCCGTACACCCGGTGTCGGTGAGGAAATGGTTCTTGAAAACAACTTCTTCGTTGAGGAGATTTTGCCAAAATTTGGAGTGTTGCGACCTTTGTCGGAAGCGGAAATGAACGCCTATAGAAAACCATTTCAGACGCCTGAAAGTCGCAAACCCACGCTTCAATGGCCAAGAGAGATACCCATTGGCGGATCACCGTCTTACTCGGTTTCTCAAGTCGTTGAGAATGGAAAATGGCTCCTTCAAAGCGAGATCCCCAAACTGCTGTTCTACGTGGAGCCGGGCGCAATTCTTCCCAAACCCGCCATAGAGTTTCTGATCAAGAATACAAAAAATCTGGAGGCCAGGTTCCTCGGCGCAGGCCTTCACTTCGTGCAAGAAGATCATCCACATCTGATCGGTCAGGGCCTAGCTGACTGGTTACGGCGGACAAGCTAACATACAGGAGATCAAAATGGCGAAAGTCATCGTAACAAGAGAAGTAAATGCCCCTTTAAACGCTATATGGGACAGCTGGGACGATTTCGGAAACATAGTCCGGTTCAACCCCAATCTTAAGGGATCATTCCTAATCAACGACAGCAAGGCCACTGGCCTGGGCGCAACCCGACAATGCGATCTGGCTGACGGAAAAAACTACATTCAAGAACGAATTGTCGAATACGTTCCCATGCAAAAGCTTACGGTCGATATTTACAATGGGACAATGCCGCTAAAAAAGGCAGAGGCCACCTTCAGATTTACACCAACAACAGACAAGAAGACAAAAGTGACCATGACGATGGACTTTCAGCCTAAGTTTGGATTATTCGGCAAAATGATGATCCCAATGATGAAGCCGCAATTTCGAAAAATGCTCAATGCGTTGCTAGCAGGAAATGCGGAATATCTGGAGCGGGGTAAGGAGGCAAAAGCCGTTGCGTAAATCGTATTCCGAAAGCTCAAACTCGATGGTCACCTTGGCGACCGACCTTGTACACAACCCCACCGAGCATCGCCATTACATGAAGATCAAGCCCTTCTCGGGAACTGTGAAAATCTGGCAGGCGGACAAACTGATTGTGGAATCAAACGCAGCTTTGCTGGTCCTGGAAGTCGGTAAAGGGTTTTATGATCCCATCTTCTATGTCCCACCCGGGGATGTTTTGGTTGGACTGTATGACGTCAGGGGCAAAACAACCCATTGCCCGCTCAAAGGGGACGCCCACTATTTTGCCATATCGGGACTGGAAATTGGGGACAATCAGTATTTCGCATGGAGTTATGAACATCCGTTCGAATTTGCGTCAGAATTGTCAGGTTATTTTGCGTTCAACCCCGAATTTGTCAGAATAGAAACCAAGGGAACCCGCGCATGATGATGCTGCAAAATGCTGAAACCACTTCTTTTTCAGGCCCACAAAGCTATGCGCTGGCGGACTGGCGTCTCAGAATAAGCGATCTTTACTCGCAAATAAGGGCGATTGAGGACCCAAAGCAGGCATGGAAACTTTGGCATTCAGTCCGCACAGACTTGTTCTGGAACCATGCCATGTCACCCGTTCCAGAAAAATTACTGGAACACTTCGAAGAAATCGAAGTGTTTGGCTACGATCCAGAGATGAGGTTTCTCGTCGATCTTTCTGATATGCCCCTCGTTACCGAGGAATACAATCTGGGTGGCGACGGGAACGTCGAGTTAAAGCGGATCGCCAGAACCAA
Organism: Pseudomonadota bacterium; assembly: GCA_039191645.1. GTDB lineage: Bacteria > Pseudomonadota > Alphaproteobacteria > Rhizobiales > Rhizobiaceae > JAALLB01. The sequence continues at coordinate 66,601 of JBCCXO010000012.1, forward strand.
CGGCCTAAAGGAGAAATTATGCAATGAGCTAGATGTTTTCTGGATTAGCGGATATGGAGGCGGCCTTTTCATTCCCTTCAAGGACAAAAGTTCTGGACAAGAAACATATGGGGGCGGTCGATATTTGGTGGATGCGATCAAGTCTGCCGACTTGGGACTTGCAAAGGATGGCAGACTGATCCTTGACTTCAATTTCGCTTACAATCCGTCCTGCGCCATTTCGCAGGACTATGTTTGTCCTCTGGCTCCATCCCAAAACCATCTTCCAGTTAAGATTCTCGCCGGTGAGAAACTGCAATCCTGGGTGAAATAGCATGCGACCTTTTGAAGAGATTTTTCAACTTGCAGCAGATCGCAAAGGCGGAGAAACGCAGCTTAACGAACTGCTTGAACCGCCAAAGCACGTGGACGAACTCATTTCCATTCGCGATGATCGTTGGCTCTCATCCATGACAAAGTCGATTTTTCAAGCCGGCTTTAACTGGAAAGTGGTCGATCGCATGTGGCCCGGGTTCGAGGAAGCTTTCAATGAGTTTGATATCCATACCTGCGCGATGTTGAACGAAGACGATTTCGACACGCTTGTTTCAAACAAAAAAATAGTTCGGCACGGGACGAAAATAAGATCGGTTCAGGAAAATGCCGCCTTTCTTAAAGCGCTGACAGCAGATTACGGTTCTGCCGCGAAAGCCATCGCACAATGGCCTGAGACTGATTTTGTTGGGTTACTGGAGATGCTGAAAAAGCGTGGATCACGACTGGGTGGCACAACAGCACAATATTTCCTTCGTGACATGAACCGCGATGGCTTCATTCTTTCCAGAGACGTCGTCGCCCGATTAATAGCCGAAGGAGTAGTCGATAAGCCCCCTACGTCCAAAGCTGCCATGAAACATGTTCAGGAAGCGTTTAATATTTGGATGGGCCAATCATCGCGCTCGCTAAAAGAAATCAGCAGAGTGCTGGCAATGAGCATCGGATGAAAGCCGGCCTTGATGAACTTGGCGCCTTGGTAAAACCGTCAGCTACTTGATGAACATCAAGCCAGCTTCATCGCCGTTCTTCCACCGCACTTCACACTTGTGGTTGCTCTTTGGATGCTGGATTAAAAGTTCCACATACTGAGGCAAACTGGGCATGTCATCAAAAAATACCCTCGCTCCGGAATTTGAAATGTCATTCACAACGCATTGAACAGGTTCAGAATCTTTAGATACCTTTATCTCTGCTTGAAGCAACGTGATGCGACGCGGTTCAGTTCTCCGCTCGTCAGGAATCAATTCCGCTTCAAAATCTGACAACCCAAATTCATGTTGAGAAGAAATACTCATATCGCAAAGCCCCTACTATCACCTATGCGTTCTGATAATACTTTAATAAGGTGAATAACGGGTGAATCTGGAAAAACTTATAATTTTTATGAAAAATTTGTTTCAAAAATTAGTTCGATGGGGTCAAAGGCTACCCAAATCGGACAGACCCGACTGAGTGAAGGCACGAACTGCCAAATCTCCAAAAAGTTTTGTTTTCTGCCCCGAACGGGCCTCAGGCGGAAAAACAAACCAAATGGGAGCAGATGGCTCCCACAACGTCCCCGAAGAAACCTCCACCAAACGGCCTGCATCCAATTCCTGTTTCACAGCAAGACGCGATTTGATCGCAAGTCCCAATCCCTGCACAGCGCTTTCGGTCAGCATATCCGAGTTTGAAACCAAAATAGACTTAGGCGTGGTAAGCGTTTTCTTTCGCCCCCTGGCATCTTTCACAACAAGCCGTCTTTGCCAGGGCAAACTGACCCAAGGGGCGTGGATCAATCGATCGAGAGGATCGAAGGGACCATGCGCATCCAAGAAACCCGGTGCACAGCAAATAATGCGCCTATTGTCACTGAGTTTACGAGCCAAAAGCGCGCTATCTTCAAGCTGACCGACCCTGATCGCACAATCCTGACCTTCAGCAGCCAGGGAAACATAACGATCAACGGCGAGAAATTCGAAGGTAAGCTTCGGATGCTTGCGTTGAAACTCAGGCAGCAGCGGCATGATAAACCGGGACAAGATCCACGGTGACATCGTAATTCGCAAATTTCCGGAAAGTTCCGCAGCACCACTGCCTGCATCGCGTTCTGCCTTGGACAAATCTGCCAAAATCGGCTGCACGCGCTCAAAAAATACTTGGCCCTCTGGCGTCAGTCTGAGCGTTCGACTGTTTCGATGAAACAGCGTAAGCCTCAAAGCAGCTTCCAGTTTACTCAATCGATGACTGGCAGTCGCTGGAGAAACACCCACACGCCGGGCCCCGGCAGTGACACCGCCCGTTTCAGCAATAACAATAAATGTCCTCAAATCATCGATGCTATACATTCGAAATTTTCAAACGCTGCTTTTAAAAATACGATCCTATGTTTCTAATATTCGATGCTCTATTTAAGGGTCAAGAGAGCGTTGGAGAAAGAAATGACACGATTTTTAGTCACAGTTTGCGCAGCTTTGTTCTTTGCGGTTACCGCAACTGCAACGGAACTTGAAATACATCTGGAATTCCCGAAAGACACCCCTCCAGGAAACCTTGCCATCGGACCGGATGGACGCATGTTCATGTCCGTACATGAGTTTTACGGCCCTGAAATCCGAGTTGTCGAAGTCATGCCAGATGGCAGCACTAAGCCTTATCCAACGCCAGATTGGGCCCGTGCACCAACGGGTGACGGCGATGGGTTGAGAGGCGTTCTCGGTCTGCGGGTGGATCGTGAGGGAATTTTATGGATGCTTGATGGTCAAGGTGAAAATCAAACCGGCCGGGTTGTTGGATGGAACACCCGCAACGAAGAGCTGCACGCAATCTACTATATCGGCCAGCCAGCCGCTCGACCGACTTCCTTTCTCAACGATTTGGCGGTGGATAGAGAGCATGAGGCAATCTACATCTCTGATACAGGCGATGGCATGAATTCAGCGCTCATTGTTGTAGATCTGGAGACGGGGCGTGTCCGCCGCCTGTTGGAAGGCAGCCAATTCACCATTCCGGAAGACAAGCCCATGATCATCGATGGCCGGGAGATTCTCCTTGGCGGCAATCCTGCAAAAATCGGAGTAAACCCCATTACCATCGATCCAACCAACACCTGGGTTTATTTTGCCCCAATGACGGGAAGCGCAATGTATCGGGTTCGCACGGCTGACCTCCTCGATGAAACACTGGATAAAAACACCTTGGAAGCCCGCGTCGAACGCTATGGGGACAAGCCGATTTCTGATGGTTCAACCATCGATTCGGAGGGAAACGTGTATATCACTGCCATGACAGACAATGCCATCGGCGTAACCAAACCTGATGGCACCTATGAGGTACTGTTTCAGTCAGACAAGGACTTACCGTGGCCGGATGGGTTCTCGATGGGGCCGGACGGTTTCGTATACGCAACCATCAATGAACTGCACCGCTCACCCGTGCTTAATGGTGGCACGGATGATTCCATCGGAACCTACCGTATCGTCAGATTTCCTGCGCTAGGAAAAGCTGTTTCCGGCAGGTGATTGAAAATACAAGGTGAGGCGACAACCCATCATCACGGAGAGCACAGGGCAACACGAACAGAGGCATTTTCGGTTTTTGTGCACAGCGCCGAACCTAATACATATCCCGAACGACCATCTGGAAGGCGAACATTGATCCAGGGTTTGCCTTCTATTAAAACCCCTTGCCCAATGCTAACACCCTCCCCGATTACCACGCTGCTTGGTGAAATGATCGTTACCTGAACACCAGGCTCCAGCACTGAAAGCCGATCAAACCCATTGCCGGGCCCAGCATGAACCACCGCATCTTCAGTGGTCTGAACCTCATTTGCATCTTCTGCAAGACCTTGGCTCACAAATAAAGGTGGCAAGAGTATTCCTGCAACAATCAGCATAGGAACAGCGACCCCGGCAAATTTGAATAGAGTGCCCGCTGAACTGGCAAACCGATTGCCAAGGTCTACATTGGGGATCAGGGATTCGAAATTTAACAAGCGACTACTCCATCTAAGCATCACAGTTCCGGCATAGGCCTTAAAATGCGCGGTCAGAACCGAAAACCGACATAATCGCCAAAAGCAACCAACTAAGCGTACCAACATTGGTCGCAAACTCAACTTTACCAACGGTATACCGATTGCTACGCAGAAGAAATGGAAAATCAACGCAATACAAACCCAAATGATCGGCCCTTCGCCGGCATCCTGTTCATCATTATTGCGATGACTGCGATTTCCATAAACGATATGCTCTTCAAGCATTTATCCGGAGCCTATCCGCTGCATCAATTGGTACTCATTCGTTCCCTGTTCGGGATCGTCTTTACGTTTATCATTCTCCAGTTTGAAGGAGGATGGCGCGAACTCAAAACAGATGCGCCGTTTCTCCATCTTCTCCGAGGGATTATCATTGTCATCTCAAACATGACCTTCTTTACTGCCCTTGCGGTGATCCCTTTGGCTGAAGCAACCGCCTTATTTTTCGTTGCCCCCTTGCTGATCACGCTGTTGGCAATTCCAATTCTTGGCGAAAAAGTCGGATTTGTAAGGCTCGGTGCGATTGCAGTGGGGTTTTTGGGTGTACTTGTTATGGTGCAACCCTGGGCTACACCGGAGGAAAACCACGCGAGCACGTGGGTCTTGTTGCTACCAGTGGTTGCCGCCTTTGCCTATGCTTTGAATCAGGTCCTGACCCGCAAACTTGGCGTTTCTAGCAAAGCTTCGGCGATGGCAATCTACATCCAGAGCATGTTTATCGTAATATCGCTACTTTTTTATCTGTTTGTCGGGGATGGCCGCATGGTAGATTCTGTCTCGAATGAGAGCCTTCGATTTTTATTTCGCGCGTGGATTTGGCCACCTGAGAGTGATCTCAAGTTTTTTCTGATTCTCGGCATGGTTTCAGCGGTAATCGGCTATTCGATTTCGCAAGCCTACCGCGTTTCAAGTGCGGCTACCGTAGCCCCTTTCGAATACACGGGTCTCCCACTTGCTATTTTTTGGGGTTGGCTCATTTGGGGGGAATTGCCAGGCCCTACCGTTCAATTCGGAATTCTCTTAATTGCAGGGGCAGGTCTGTTTGTGTTCTGGCGTGAACAACAAAAACAACGTTTGATTGCAAGCGGAACCCGAGTAAGACAGCGCTGATCACAGCGGTTAAGCAAGATGATATGCATTGGCAAATCTCGATGAGATGGAGATAACAGAAGAAGAATTTTCACTTGCATTGACGGGAACTTTACATTTCAAGAAATATGGGCTCGTGTGCCGACTAACGTTAAAAGAGATGAATCAAAATGGCAGAAATCAGCCCAAATACCCGCCTCCGCGTCTCACCGTTTTATGAGGCAACACTGAAAGAAGGCGTAACCTCGTTTTCTCCCTACAACCGTATGCTTATGCCAGTGTCTTATGGCAATCCTGATGCAGAATATGACCGTCTGATAAATGGCGTTGCCCAATGGGATGTAGCAGTCGAACGGCAGGTAGAAGTAACCGGACCAGATGCGGCAAGGTTTGTGCAGATTCTATGTGTCCGCGATCTTTCAACGATAGAAGTCGGCAAGGGTAAATACGTGCCCATGTGCGATCATCGCGGCGTATTAATCAATGATCCGGTAATCCTGAAACTTGCAGACGATCACTATTGGATATCCATAGCGGACAACACCATCCTCCTCTGGGCGCGTTCAATCGCAACCGAGCGCGGATTGAACGTCAATCTATGCGAGCCGGATGTTTCACCGATGGCATTGCAAGGACCAAAGGCAGAAGACGTGGTTGCCGCTGTTTTCGGTGATTGGATACGCGATCTCAAATACTTTTGGTTTGCAGACGCCGAATTGAACGGAATGCCACTGAAAATTCAACGCTCCGGGTATTCCAAACAGGGTGGGTTTGAAATTTATCTCATGGATGGAACAAGGGGCACTGAACTTTGGAACATCGTGAAGGAAGCTGGACTGCCATGGGGAATTGGTCCAGGAGGACCAAATCCGGCCGAACGCATCGAAAGCGGATTGCTGTCATTTGGTGGCGATACGGACGATCAATCCGATCCCTTTGAGGCTAGGCTAGGCAAATATGTCGATCTCGATTTAGATGACGAAGTCGTTGGGATCAAACCGTTGCGAGAGCGTCACGCCAATGGAATCCCCAGGAAATTGCTCGGCGTGATCTTGGACGACAACCAACGTCAACCGGGTCACCAGGAATGGTTCGACGTACAAATCGCAGGACAAAAGATCGGTGACATGGTGAACGGAGTTTGGTCGCCACGGATGGAAACAATGATCGGGTTTGTCCTCGTTCCAAGTGACATTGAAATCGGACAGCGTGTTGATATTTCAAGGCACGGAAAATTGGACACCGGAACGTTGTGCGACCTCCCGTTTTTGTAAAATGCGGCCATCCAATGAACAAGAAGCCCCATCTCCAAGAGAACGCTGCACCGGCTTTACGTCGACAACGATCAGCCACTCTTGGTCATCGTCTAATCGGTGAGACGCTCCGCATCCAGATTAAGAAACACTTTCAGCGTGCGCCCCTCATCCTGAAAGGCAAGATGAACATTTTCGCAATTTAAGTTCACATATTCCCTCCCCTTGCTGCTGATCACCTCGACACGGTTGACTTGGTGTAAAGATTCCATCGTATCTTTCATCAAACCTCTCCCATAACACGACAAAGTCAAACGCATTCGCGCGCGCTTTGTTTCAGTACCCTAACACAAAACCGGCTCTCCATCAGGCCAACTTGATGATCCTGTTGTAATGCGCAACCCGGTCAAAACTCCATAAAGCAAACGTGATTTAGAAATTTACATTCTTAGTCTAGGCTTTGGTTTTTACGATCCAGAAGCCAGCCGATGAAAAACTACTTTTTCATAGCCTTGATTATGCTCCTTTTGGCAGCCAACGCATCCGTCACAATCGCAGATGAAACGGTTGATATCGAACGGTTGAGTTGGCAGATGTTTTCTGTACAGGGAGAGGCGAAACGCTCACCCATAGAAAAACTGGTCGCCACCAAGGACAAAAGCCTAATACCGACTTTTGTACTGGCAATGCGTTGGACTGGCAGCAACATTTATGTGGCCCGCGCCCTTTCTCAGCTTACAGGCAAAAAAATAAAACACTGGCACGAAGCATATGATTTTCAGCAACTGAATCCTCAAATCCGCCCTCACGAGACTTATGGGTCCATAAAGAGGCGTCTGCTCGGAAATACAGACAAACGCTTCCTTGAGTTTTTCGAAAATTCATTTTCAGACCCAGACAGAATGAAAATCCGATTTGAAGAAATCACCTGGGGTGGTGTGCTGGTGGATGGCATTCCTTCGTTGGATAATCCTACAATGATCAGCGCGGCTGACGCGGACTACCTCCTGCCCACCGATCTGGTTTTTGGGGTCGAGATTAATGGCGACATCCGGGCTTATCCTTTGCGCATCATGGGTTGGCATGAAATGTTCAACGATACGATTGGCGGCGTGCCAGTGGCCCTTGCATACTGCACGTTATGCGGCGCAGGCATCCTGTTTGAAACAAAATTGGAATCATTCGACAATCCGTTGACATTTGGTTCCTCCGGGCTCCTATTCCGTTCAAACAAACTGATGTTTGATCGAAACACCAATAGTCTTTGGAACCAATTCACTGGAGAACCTGTGGTCGGACCGCTTACAGACAGTGGCATAAAGCTGAGAGTGCGCCCAAACACAATCACTTCATGGGCCGACTGGAAACGCTCACATCCCCAAACAAAAGTGTTGTCCTTAAACACCGGTTTCGATCGCAACTATGGTTCCGGTGTGACGTATCAGGCCTATTTTGCATCGCCAGATCTTATGTTTCCGTCCCATGTCCGCGATGAATCGCAGCTTCAACGGAAAGACTATGTTTTTGGCATCCGCGAAACCGGGGCTGCAAAAGCATGGCCTCTTGAAGCCTTTCGGGAAACACAAATCATCAATGATCAGATCGGTTTCAAACCACTTGTTCTGATCGGAGATGCAAAAACCCGCACAGTTCGGGCTTACGAACGCAATCCCGACGAAGTTTTCTCACTGGATGCTTTCGGTTTGACATCAAACGAAACGAAAAAATGGGAAGTGAGAGAGGACCATCTTTATTCAGCGAATGGATCCGAAAGGCGTGCGAGGGTCCCGGGCTTCATCTCATATTGGTTTGCCTGGGACAGTTACATGGGCATTAAAAGTACCCTTTATCCAAATTAAACTTTCCGTTGCAGAGAAATAAAATGGTTTAAGGGCTGAAAGAATCACGACCCAAACCCAGATAATTTTTTGGGGTCAGAAGCTGAAGATATCGCCAATGTTTTGAATAATCATGACAAGCAATAAAACACCGCAAATGATCAAAGCCAACCACCATAAATATTGAAAAACAATTGCCGACGCACCAAGGCTGACGCCATAAATTGGATATCTTTTGTCCTCCCTGAGAAC
>JBCCXO010000013.1:0-70626 GCA_039191645.1 Pseudomonadota bacterium
GGTTAGCCAATCGCCTGCTAAGTCGTTGATCTCTAGTGCAGTGGTTATCCGTTTTCGAAACGAAAAGTCATTGATATCATGAGGTAATTCGGGAAATCATAATCCGCGTGTCGGGGGTTCAAGTCCCTCTCCCGCTACCAAATTTTTCACTTGATGCCGTGTTTTAGAGATATTCACTGCGTGAACTGTTCGATTGGTTTTCCTGGACTGTTGCGTTTCAAGTCACATTGCGATGGGTTTTTTTATTGTCCGCCGACCACACGTAGTCCAAACCATTTATCTTCAACCGCCTCTAAATGATCTTCGGGATTGACGGTAATCGTTTGCTTGCTGATATGAGAAATGGATAGCCTTCCCACTGCAGCCAAGATTGAGAATTGGGCAAGGTGAACATTTCGTTTTGCATTTTCAAGTTCAATCTGAGCCTCTATCAACGTCGATTGAGTGCTCAAAACATCCAGTGTCGTGCTCTCACCAACCTCTCTTTCGCGGACTGTTCCCTCCAACGCGAGACGGGAAGCATTTACTTGCTCTTGATTGGCTGATTGGCTAGAGGATGCGTCTGCAAAGTCTGCATATGCAGATATGACGTCCGCTCGAACCGAATCTATGGCCTCATCGAGTTCTATTCGGCGTTGCCCCAACAGTTCCTTGTTCTGTCGAACGATTGCAGATTGTTCTCCTGCTTGAAAGATAGGAACCTCCAAGGTGGCAAATACGGAATACTCATTGGAGACTGATGTATTGACATTTTGATCAAAAAGTCGAGCCACTTTCCCTTCCAGATCAATCCTTGGAAGCAATTCGCTCTCTGCAGATTTGACGTTGAAGACCGCCTCATCAATGTCAAATCTGGCTGACAAGATTGTTGGATGTTCAGCAATCGCGATTTGTACGCCGGCAGACAGACTTGTTGGAAAACCGAACCGGATCCGCCTACCATCCAAAGTCCGTGGATTGTCACCAACGATTTGTCGGTACGTCGCTTCGCTGATCCGTAAGTTTGCCACTGCCAAACTAACTTCCGCTTGTGCCCCAGCTTGCCCCGCTTGTGCCTGAGCGACATCTGTGAGTGTTGCTTCGCCAACCAACTTACGACTTGTTTCAGCCTTTAATTGCTCTTTCAGAAATAGAAGATTTCTTCTTTGAAGTTGAAGAATCGCACGATCCCGAATTACATCAAGAAAGGCTGTGGCTGCATCCAGCAGAACCGTCTGTTCTGTGTTCCTCAAGTTTTCATGTGTGGAACTAGCAGCTGAGATAGCAGAAGAGACTGCATTTCTTGTTCTGTTACTGTCCCATAGTGTTTGATCTACTGTGACCCCCAGCTCTCCAGGTGAAAGCTCGGTGTCAGACGTTGTGCCTGGTGCGTTTGAACGGGTTGTCGAATATCCTATTTCGGAATTTACAGAGACAGTGGGACGGTAACCGGATTTTGCAATCGCAACGGTTTCGTTTACTGCCCGAACAGAGGCGCGTTCGGCATTCAAGGTTGGATTGTTGTGATACGCCTTGACCAAGGCGTCTACAATTGTCTCACCCCTTGCAAAGTTGCCAAGGTTCGTGGCCAGATAGACTGCTAAAACCACACCATATGTTGAAAGCCTTGCGTGTCTGGAAATTGCACGCCTGATGTAACGGTCAGACTTAATCATGCAAGCGCCTGATTTACCGGTTGAGCTGACTCTTGTCGGATGAACAGGCGGTAGACGGTTGGGACAAAGATTAATGTCAGTGGCGAGGCTGCGAGTAATCCTCCGATCATCATTGCAGCCATGGGTTCAAACAATAAACCCCCGGATAAAGCCATCGGTACAAGCCCAAATATTGTTGTCAACGAGGTGAGCATAACCGGGCGGGCACGTGCCATTGCGGCTGAAACAATCGCATCATTGATGGGTTGTGTCTCACGTTCGATATCAATCTGATTTATAAGAACAATGGCATTGTTGATGATGATGCCCATCAGGGACATTAAACCAAGCATTGCAAAAAATGACATTGGCTGCCCCATAAACAACATCACATAGGGTGCTCCAATTGCTATCAAAGGGATAGTAAGCAGGGTAACACTGGATCTTCGAATACAATTGAACTGGAACATCAAGGCCGCGAGCATCACGCCAAGGGCTATTGGTAAACTTCCTGCCATTTGGGTTTGTACATCGGCACTGTCTTCTATCTCACCACCGATGAGGATTTCATATCCGGAACCGAGTTCGAGTGAGTCAATCGTTGGTTTTAATCGCTCAAGTGTCTGGTAGGCGGATAATTCAGCGCTCTTACCAGAAACCACGATTCTTCGAACCTGGTTCTCCCGTCTTATCTCGGAAAGTTCCAGCTGTGGTTTGAACTCTGCGACTTGGTCGATCGATATGATGCCAGAAGACGTCGCTATGGAGAGATTTTCAAGATCATCAATTGAGTTTCGACTTGCTTCAGTCGCCCGCATGACTATCGGTATCTGGCTGTCATCCTCACGATAAGTGGAATATGCAGTTCCCGAGAAGTAAGCGGCCATCACTTCAGAAATATTTTGGGAGGTGATGCCAAATTCACGCGCTTTGTCCTGTGCAATGTCTATCCTGATCTTGAGAACTTTTTCACCCCAGTCGTTTTCATTTTTTACGACGGAAGGTAGGTTCGAAATTGCTGCCTCGAGCTTTCTTGCGGCGTTGGTTAAGACATCTGCATCGGGGCCAAAAATCTCGATGTCCACAACGCCGGATTCAGAGCCGCCCTGGGAAAGGCGGGTGATGCGAAAAGTAGCTTCAGGAAGTTCTTCAATGAAGAAACTGCGTGCCCGATTTGAAGTCTCAATTACATCTTCGAGGGAACGCATTCTTACGGCAATAAAGGCACTCGCGGGATCGGGATCTGCGGGGTTCAGACCCAGATTAAATCTTGGACCTCCTTCACCAATATACGCTGTTGAATTGAGAACACCTGGGTTCAACTCTTTGTTGCCCAACCATTTCTGAACTCTCAAGGCCACCTTTTCTGTTTCAGAAACTGCAGCTTCCTTTGGCAAATCCATATAGATGAGGAAATCTGCACGTTCACTGAATGGAAACTGTTCCTGCTTGAGCAAGCTGAATTGTGTGCCACTGAAATAGACCGCTCCCAAGGAGAGGATGAGAATTGGCAAACCAAAGGGAAGAAGCCGTCGCACCAACCCTCCGTAGAGCCTGATTAAAAGGGAAGGTTGGCCGGATGCATTCGCTTTTCGTCGAAGCACACGTACGCAGATGAATGGCAGTATGTAAAGCGCTGTGATCCAGGACCCCAACAACATCAGAATCACTACCGCCCCTAAAGAAAACGCGAACTCACCCTCAACCCCTTCCAACAGCAACATTGGCAGGAATGCGGAGATGGTGGTTACAGATGCGACACCCAGAGGAACCAGATATTGAGAACCGGCGGCAAGTGCCGCCTGATAGGGATCCCCGCCATCGTTGATTCTACCTTCGATATCTTCAACAACGACCAGACCATTATCGACCAAAAGCCCGAGAGAGATTATGACCGCAGCGATTGAAACCTGTTCAATATCCACCCCAACCAAGACCATGCCAGCGAGTGCAAAACATATTGTGAATGGAACAATGCAAGCGATTACAATGGCTGGTCGCAAGCCTAAAAAAAGAAACATCACCACGAAAACGACAGCAAATGTCTGGCCGACGTTCTCCAAAGCGCCATTGACTGCACTTGTGACATTTTCCTCCTGAAATGTAGAAATCTCCAGATCTATGCCGATTGGCTGTGATGCCTCAAAATCATTCAGCCTTTTATTCAGCCGATGTCCCAAGTCCTGAATATCAGCGTCGGAAACCATCTCGATGGCAAGCACGATTGCCGGATTTCCGTTGAAAAAGACCGGCTTGTTTTTCGGATCCACGTAGCCTCTTCGAACATCAACGAGGTCAGACAATCGCAAGTAACCGGAAAGTCCTTCAACGGTGGTCAGAACACCTTTGATTTCGCGGATTGAAGAAAGGTCTCCGTTAGCCTCAAGAACAATTCGTGTCCCATCAGCATCAATTTCACCTGCGGGTAGAATAACGTTTTGTGCTGTTAAATCATTTAGCAGTTGTTCCAATTGGACGCCGATGCTGGCCAGTTTCGATGTGTTTACCTCGAGCCAAATTCTTTCATCCTGCGTGCCATAAAATGTTACCTTAGTGATACCGCTTTCACGAAACAGGAACGTTCTTAGCTCCTCTGCAACATCTTCAAGTTCGGCAAGAGAGAAGCCATCTCCCGTCAAACCCACGGTTGCAATGGACACATCGCCATAGTCGGTGTTGACAAAAGGACCGGCCGTACCATCGGGCAGTTCTGCTGAGACAGCATTCATCTTGTTTCTGAGATCTTCCCATGCATCCGACAGCGCAGTACCTGAAACCGTGTCATACGCTATGACCTTGAATAGAACCTGACCAATTGTGATGATTGTTTCAATGTCCTCAACTTCGGCAATTTCACGGATTTTTCGTTCCACCGGGATGGCGATGAGATTTTCAATTCTCTCCGGTGACATTCCGTCAAATGAAAACTGAACCAAGGCTGTTCGGATCGTGATTTCAGGATCTTCCCGCTTCGGAATTTGCAAATAAGAACTCAAGCCCAAGAGAATAATTGCAATCATCATCAAAACCGTGAATTGCGATTTCTCAAGACCGAAGCGTGTCAGAAAATCCATCGAACTATTCCTCGCGTTCGATCAGTTTGACTTCCATTCCTTCGCGCAGGAAAGAAACACCTTTGACCGCAACCCGCTCACCAAGTTCCAACCCTTCCGTGACTAGAAATTGATTCTCACGAATGCCTGTAAAATAAACCGTTCGGCGTTTTACCGTGCCTGTCGCTTGGTCAAACACGAATATTGGCAAGGGCTGCCTGGAGTTTGGTCCAGCACCTTCTGGTATTTGACCCTCTTTAATAGCTGCGCTGGTTGGGATTAGAAAACCTCGATTCTCCAACAAGGCGAATTCGAAGGCTACCTCGACTGCCATTCCCGCTTTGATTATCGGAGATGTTTCCGACAGGGTAATCACGACCGGAAATGACGAGACTGTACCTGCACGTTCCCCGAGCTCGCTTACGACACCTTTCAAAACATTGTCTGGATCATCAGCCAATCTAATGTTGGCAGGGGTTCCGACCACCAATCGAGAGACAACGTCAAAACTCACTGAAAAGGAAACTTCAAAGTCCTTCGCCTGGTAGACAGATAAAACCGGTTGTCCAGACGAAACCGTTGCAAAAGATTCTACCTCCACCGCACTCACAATCCCATCGAAGGGCGCCACGAGAACTGTATCCAATAAGTCTTGCTGCGCCTCGGCCAGCGCTTTTTTAGCCTGAACCAATTGCGCCGTAAGCTCAGTTACTGTGGTCTTTGCTTCGTCGCGTCTTACTCGGGTAACAGTCCCGCTCTTGAGAAGTGTTTCTGCCCTTTCCAAGTCATCTTGGGCTTGCGCGAGCGTCGCTTCATCTCTAACGACTGCGGCTTCGCGACTCTCAATTGCAGTTTTGAATTGTTCACTATCAAGTTCGGCGAGCACCTGGCCTTTCGTGATCCGCTGCCCTACGGCCAAATCTATTTTCCCGGTTCTGCCTCCGACCTTCATTGAAAGAATGTTGACTTCGCCAGGTTGCAGAACCCCAGGATACCTTCTGATTGTGGTTTCCGCAGAAGCGTCCACCAATGTAGTTATGAGCCCACGGACGGGCTTTTCCTGTTTTTCTTCAACACTTTCTTCAGGAGCGCAGGCGGATAAAAGGATCAGAATACCGATGCTGGTCAGGCTATGGTTTTTTGTGGAGCGAACAGAGGTGAACAGCATTGCAAGTTATATTTAGAGATTACCAGTCTCAAACCTTGCACATATGAAAGATCATACATCAGGACAGTTTATCGGAAAAACGGACAATTCACGCCATATCCATAACGCTTTTGTGAATGGTAACTCTCTCACAAAATCTATTGTTCATCATTTTTTTCGACGAAATGCAGAGGGTGTTATGCCGGTCCAGTTTTTGAACGCACGACGAAATGCACGGTCATCCGAGTATCCTAAAATATCTGCTATCGTATCGATTTTGAGCTCGGCATTTGTGAGTAACTTCTTAGCACCATTGGTGCGGACTAATTCAATCATAGCTTTCAATGAAGTTCCGTTAGATTCAGACACACGTTGAGCGGACCTCAAGCTCATGCCGGCCTTTGCAGCAGCCAAACGAGAAGAAAAAACGCCAGATAGAGCGTTGTCTACAATCGCTTTTTGGAGTCTTTTTACATCGCTCGATACGATTTGCGTCTCAAGCTTGGTTGACAATTCTCCGAAGTATTTCTGAGCGAATTTAAACAGCTGCCAATTTGCTGTGTAAATAGGTTCCAAAAGCCATTTTTCTTCAAGAACCAACGCGCAATGATCCTGTGAAAAATAAGCTGATGCGTCAAAATATGATTCATAAAAGCCCACTGAGTAATTTGGCTTATGTTTGAATTCCACATGTGAGAGTTCGATCCGATTGCCGGTAATTTCTTTTAAAAACCGCCAGAGCACTGCCATGCCCATTTCATTTGAAAGGCCGGAATCCACGATCTCAAGCGGATGTCCGGTAACCACACTCACATCGCCGTTTGTTCTTAAAACCTCGAGGTTCAATCTATCACTGAGAATGTTCCGATTGGATATCAAAAACTCCAGCGCTTCCTTGATGTTGCTTGCAAACTGAAAGCCGTTAAACAATCCAGCGGTTACTGTATAAGGCGCGGCCTTGGCAATCTCCAAGGTGAGTGGTTTTCCAGATTCACGTTTGGCAATCGCCTTCCATAACTTGGGAAGAGAATCTTCATCAATCCTGCCTTCTGGATCGATGGCCACTATGACGCTATGCCCTATCGCTTCTTCTACTTCATGCAATTGCATTCCTCTGGAAAGGGCAAATGCGATGACGACAGATAGCACTCCCGCCTGCATATGGCGATTGTCGAACTCGGAATAGATCGTCCGTTTGTCCACGTTAGATGCCCCTTTTTTACCCAGCAGTTTGATTTGTGATCAAATTCAATCGTCCAGTAAGTGCTTCGGCCTAAAAAATTGATACAAGAAATAGCTCAGCAATTTTTCGTGTCAAATGACGCTTGAAGCATGTTGGATAAGAGGGCCGGTTGTTAGGCCCATCGAAAAACCAAAGACATTTGCACTCTGTGGATGCAACAGGTCGTGGGAAGAGCAAAACTATAACTGCCCCTGGGCTTCTGTTACGCTCTGGTTACGTTTACCACTTCATGCGCAATCCTTTGGACTGAGAAGGGGCCTGTTTCAACGACCTTGCACTTACAAAACAGGGCGTGCTCAGAACTCAGGCTTAACGCATTGACAGGAGCCACTTGACGAACGCATCCGTTGGACGTGTGGCAGGTTTTGGCACATCTATGGTGTAATACCCCAAAAGAACCTCGTGACTGTCGGGTAGTGCGCACAATCTTCCTGAATCTATGTCATCCCTGACGATAAACTCAGACGATAGTGTCATACCCAATCCAGAGATCGCAGCTCTGATAGCGGCATCGTCGAAGTCAAAGTATTCTCCAAACTTCAAGGTATGATCTAAACCAGCTGCGTTCAACCAAGTTCGCCAGTCCCAATTTGTTACTGTGCTCTGCAAAGCCGGAATAGCCGAGAGATCATTCCTATCACTCAATTGAGTTAGAAGTTTTGGCGCTACGTAGGGACGGCAAAGATCCTTAAACAAAATGCCTGTGGGTTTTGGTGACGCGCCAATGGCAGAATACCCGAGGACAACATGTATTCCCTGAACATCGCGCACGGTCAGATCATTACCCGTCTCAAGTCGAACGGAGATATCTGGGTGTTTTTTCCTAAAGTTTTCAAGCAGCGGAATTAACCAGCGAACAGCAAGCGTGGTCGATACTAAAACTGTAATCTGCTGTTGTTCAATCATCGCGGTCTTGATGGCGCCGTTGAGGGACTGCAGATCTGCTGCGATGCTTCGGTAGAATGCTTCTCCTGCCTCTGTCAGTAAAACTGAATTGTTTTTCCGCTCCAGCAACTTTACACCCATCGCTGTCTCCAACTTGAGCATCTGTTTGCTTACTGCGCCTGGTGTCACTCCAAATTGATCAGCAGCTCTTTTCAGGCTTTGTAATTTCGCGACAACCGCAAAAATCCGGATGGCATTCAGTGAAATTTGATCAGATTTCTGCATGACTTTTTTTCATTCAATATGAAATTGTTTCGCTTGCAATCAGCACGATAGATCTGTGATGACTTCATAAGACTAAGAAGAAGACAATTATGCAAGCCACACCCGACTATCTTCCTGCGATTCTATGGGTTTTGCTCAGTACTTTTATCTGGACCATTGTGTTTGCAGCTGGAAAATTCAGCGATGGGGCAATAGGTGTTTTCCAACTTACGCTGTTCCGCTACTTGGGTGGGCTTGCGGTAATTTTTGTCATGATTAAGTTTAAAGGTGGGCTTAAGCATCATCGAAGCAAGCAAACCGGATCGCATTTTGTCAGGGCATTAACAGGGTGTGGTGGTGCAATCGCAATTACTTGGGCATCCGCAAACATGCCACTCATCGATGCGACAGCAATAGGCATGTTGTACGGAGTGTTGGGCGTTTTGCTTGGGATGATTTTCCTGAAAGAAATAGTGACCAAGCAACACTGGATGGCAATCGCTGTAACGGTCTTCGGCGTTTTTATTGTGATGGCAGGGAAAGGAGCGTTCCAAAGCGACATCGTTCTGCTACCGGCGCTAGCAGCACTCCTGGGTGCCATATTCTTCGCAATTGAAGGTCTTTTTATCAGCCTCCTTGGGCGATCTGAGAAGGCACTAACGGTCATGCTCTATGTCACGGTCTTCGGGATTCTGCTCATGATTGTTCCAGCCAGCTTGGAATGGCAGCCTGTTTGTATCAAGACGCTTTTACTCTGTCTGTTGCTCGGTCCCTTAGGATTGGCTGGCCAATACTGCACTATAAGGGGATACCGCTCCGCTCCCTTATCAATCGTAGCTCCGGTTGATTATTCCTGGCTGATTTTCTCTGCAATTTTGGGATTGGTCATTTTCAAAGAGATGCCCAGTCTTTCAACCCTGATCGGAAGTGCAACGATCATTATGGGAGGCTTGCTACTTACCCGGTCAAAAACTCAATCAAAGCAGACTCAATGATCGGCCAATCCTCGTTGCATTTCATTGATGCAGTCGTGATGCTCAATCCAACCCAACGGTAGTTTAAGCTCAGAGTGTCACGTGTTCTGCCTAGTCTGAATAGCTGTTTTGAGCATTGAGCAAGTTTCGGGTGGCGAGCGAGCAGGGTGTAAGCTATCCAAGTTCCAAACAAAAAGGGAACCGAAACAATGAGCTTTCAAATTCATTCATTGCCAGCAGAGGACTTTGCCGATTTGTTCACGCTTTCTGACGAAGAGCTGTCAAAAATAAATGCCTGTCGCCAAACTGTTCAATCGAAGCCTGGAACCCCTTGCCGCGTGAGTATGACCGATGCAGAAATCGGTGAGACGGTTATTCTGTTGAACTATCAACATCAAGTCGCCAATTCACCTTACAATGCCAATCACGCAATTTTTGTTCGAGAAGGCGCCGCTCAAGCGCAGCTGGCCATTGGTGAGATACCAGAGGTTCTTCGATCCCGACTCATCTCGCTACGCTTGTTTGATAGCAACCATATGATGATTGATGCCGATGTGTTTCAAGGCGAGGATCTGGCAGATGCAATCAAAAATGCCTTTGAAAACGAGCAAGTGGCTTATGCGCATCTTCACAATGCGAAACCGGGATGTTTTGCAGCATCCGTGACCCGTGCAGAATAAGTCCGCGCTACCGAAGTCCGTATTGAGCGCTTAGCTGCCGTCAAACTGAATACAAGCCAGTGTGGAGAAAGAACCTGAATATTGAGCCCGTTTTTTGGTCAGAATAGCCTTACAACCTGTGTTGTAACCAAGAGGCTTCTCTATTATTCCGACATCAAAACCGGCGCCGTCATCTGATGCAGGATCGTGTCCGTTGCGCCGCCAAAGGCTTTCTCGCGAAGGCGTGAGTGGCCGAAGGCTCCCATAATCAGTAAGTCTGCTCCTACATCCGCTAGATAGTTTAATATCACCGTACCTGGAGCAATTTCTGCGTGGGGTAAAATTTCGACCCTTGCCTTCACGCCATGGCGTTCCAGATGCGCCGCGATATCCATTCTGGGATTGTCTCCAAGCGCTTCCTTTCGATCTTCAGGATTGATAACCAGCAAAATTGCTTCACCCCGACCCTGAAGAATGGGGATGGCATCGTTGACTGCCCGAGCCGCTTTCTTGCCACCATCCCAAGCGATCACAGCTGTCCTGACTTTCGTATCCGGTCTGCCAATGTAAGGAACGATATAGACCGGTCGTCCGGAAGCAAACAGTACACCTTCCAACAGCGATTCAAGAAAATGGGCGCTTTCTTTACCGGGGTTAGGCTGACCAAGGAATGTCATGTCCGCATGTCTTGCAGAGAAAGCTAGTATCGCCGGTGCTTTCGTGGCGCTGCAAGAAACGATTTTCTGAGTGCAACTTACCCCTTCATCGCGCGCTGTTTTCTCAAACTTGGCAACCGCTCTTTCGGCAGCTTCTTGTACAAGCTTCTTCTGCACCTCTGACAAGTTGGAAGGAATGTCGATCCCGATATAAGTAGAGATCGTCGATTCAAGCGCCAGGGCGATGCCAGTGACGCTTGCCTCATGCCGCTTGGCTAACGCCACTGCAGCAGCGACCCGGTTCTCGCATTCCTTTGAATCATCCAAATGGACGAGAATATCCTTTAAAGCCATGATTATCTCTTTCTTGCGGTTTGCTTGTGTCTAGGCGTTCTAAGAAGATTAGGTGGATTTCGCTTTGATATGGGTCAATTGTTTTGTTGTCTGAACCATGGCCGAGTATTCGCCTGCCGATGCGTTTTGGTTCGATTGCTGCTACAAAATACCTTGTTTCGACTCTTCAACGGAAAAACCAAGCCTATCGAGACCAGCCTCTAAATGATCAGCGAGAAGGGGAATGCCTGAGAGATAATCTTCGGTGGCGTTTACACGTTCCGTGCGCGCTGTTTCCATCGCTTCTGACAGCTCTTCCGGTTCATATGTTCCCCTGCCAATCCAAGTCACCGCGACAAGGCTGACCTGTTCATCAACGTTTAAGTCTGCAATGAAAGTCTTCAGGGCCGAAGAAATCGTTTTTGCAGACCTGCTTTCCAGGATGGAATCTGTATCTTCCTCATCTCCCACTTGATCCCAGGAATCGACCTGGGCATCAAATTCACGTGCGAGTACGATGACATGGGCTACTTTTTCGGGTGCTATGTTCAGCATGGGATTCTAGGCTTTCATCTTACTACAGGTCACTTTTTGCGTCTTTGATCGGGATGCAGGCTTGCGCCCAGAATATGGTCACTCCTGCCAATGACATCGATGCTTGATCCCACTATCAGAGGGTCAAGTTTGCCGAGGACTTGATAATCCTTATTGGGATAAGGAAGCGACGATAGAAAGTGCTTCATGCAGTTTAGGCGAGCACGCTTCTTGTCGTTCGACTTTATTATCGTCCAAGGTGCATCGGCCGTATCCGTATAGAAGAACATAGCTTCTTTTGCTTCGGTGTAGTCATCCCATTTATCCAGCGATTGTCGATCGATTGGTGATAGCTTCCACTTCTTCAAGGGTTCATGTTCACGAGACTTAAACCGTCGCAGTTGTTCTTCTTGGGTGACTGAAAACCAGTATTTAAAAAACCGGATGCCACTTCTTACAAGCATCCGCTCAAACTCCGGTGTCTGGCGCATAAATTCCAGATAATGATTGGGCGAACAAAAGCCCGTTACACGCTCAACCCCGGCACGATTATACCAAGACCTATCAAAAAGAACGATTTCACCGCCTGATGGCAGATGCTGCACATAGCGTTGGAAGAACCATTGTGATTGCTCCTTTTCGGTTGGTTTATCGAGTGCTACGACGCGAGCACCACGCGGGTTTATATGCTCAGTGAAACGCTTTATTGTTCCTCCTTTGCCGGCCGCGTCACGGCCTTCAAAAAGTAAAACGATCTTTTCGCCGGTCGACTTCACCCATTCCTGAGCCTTAAGCAATTCAACTTGAAGCTCTGCCTTCTTCTTCTCATAGGTTTTTCTGCTGATCTTGCGTTTGTAGGGATACTCGCCCAATTCAAAAAGACGCCGGATTGCATCACTGTCGTGGCGCAACTCAGCAATTCTATGCGGATTGAGAGTTGGGATATCTGTGTTTTCATTTTCAAGATCAAAAGGCGATTGGTCTTGAGGATCTGGCGAAGTTGGCTCTGCAAGAGTAATGGCCTGTTCAGTTTTTGCGGCCTTGCTACTTTTCTTGGGCGGTTCTTTCAATTCGGATGAATTTAGGCTTGCCACTAGACATCTCCCCTCAATTTTCAGGTTGTTGAAATTAGTTGATCAGATAACCTGAGGCGGTGCATTGACTTGAATCAAACAGTTTGTCCGACCGTGTGCGATCGGATTGCATCATGCAGTTTCCGCTGTGTATTGATTGGGTGTTTTCTGATGAATTCTCTTAGAGTTCTGGAACCCAATAGAAGGGCGCTTGGCCTAGATATTGGTCAATCTTCTGCAATGCAGATGTGCTGTGCTGTCGAGGTCGTTAACCCAATTTGGTAAGCTCAGGCACCCGCCAGCCAACACACCCGCCAGCATCACTGGGTGCCGGCGTGTCATGCGGAAAGAAGAAATCAAGTTGCAACTCTACCCCAGGTGTCACTGCGTATTGGTCAAAATCGGTCACGCCTTCTGCTGCCAATACCAGATCGTCCATGCAACACCAACCGGAGAAATCGAGCCCCTTTTTCAGGATTGCCATTGCCGCGTCACCCATGATCTCCGGTGTGCGCGACTTAGACGCCATCGCGTCACCACCGAGCAGATTCCGTACTGCCGCCGTGTCTATAGCTGTTCGAGGCCAGAGGCAGTTGGCGGCGATCTTTCCTTCGAACTCTGCAGCCCAGCCCATGGTTAAAAGGCTCATGCCGTACTTGGCTAGCGAGTAGGCCGTGTGGTTACGAAACCAGTTGGGGTTGAGGTCCAGCGGCGGTGAGAGTGTCAGGATGTGTGCATGATCCGACTTCATCAGATGCGGAAGGCACGCTTGTGTAACGACAAAGGTTCCGCGGCTGTTGATCCCTGTCATAAGGTCATAGCGCTTCACATCCGTTTCAAGCGTTGGGGTCAGTTGGATGGCGGAGGCATTGTTCACGACAATATCAATCCCCCCAAAATGGCTTGCCGCGGTCTCTACTGCTTCTTTAACGGCCTTCTCGTCCCGAATATCGCAGAGGATTGGAAGCCCTTTGCCTCCGGCTGCCTCTACTGCTTCGACGGCGGTGTGGATCGTGCCGGGCAGCTTGGGATGTGGTTCTGCGGTCTTCGCTGCAATGGCTACATTGGCGCCTTCCTTGGCGGCCGCAACCGCAATTGCTTCTCCGATACCCCGGCTGCCGCCGGAGATGAACATCGTGCGTCCCGTCAAAGCACCCATTTGTTTTCTCCCGTTATTTGTTTCCTGGTGGTTCGTATGTCTACTTTATAACCATTACCTTAGCTTTTTATAATTGGTAAGCTGCTCAGAGCGCGTATTTTTTAAAATGAAAGAAGGGACCCGTAAAATGAGCGAAGAACAGGCCATTCAAGAGATGTTGGACCACTATCTAGAGGGTGGACGTCAGGCCAAGTCAGAGATTATGAGGCCGATTTTTCATGAGGATGCCACCATGTATTGGGCAGAAGGAGGCGAGATTACCGGTGGTAGCATCGAAGAGCTTTTCCGAAGGGTCGATGCGCGTGATCCGTCGCCCGATATGACGTATGAAATTGGCCCTATTGACGTGAGCAACTCTACTGCCACTGTGCGGGTTGAGTTGTTCAATTGGGGCAACAACAGGTTTTCAGATCAGTTTACCTTGATCAAGACCAGCGCGGGTTGGAAGATCTTGCAGAAGGTTTTTCATAAGCATTCTTGAATTGTAATCCTCTTTGGCAGTTGTTTGAAAGCGATGCTTTGTCTGCGTTTCAAACGCTGGCCAGGAACCAACTGACGTTTAAACTCTTTGCGCTTTAATGTTCGACTTTAACGGAGCGAAAGATATTGCCGTTGGGTTGCGCATTTGTTCATAGAAACGAAGCACTGCGAAACTGCTGGAACACGTGCGGTTTGTTGGTGTTGGCGTATCCCCTCAATCGCCTCTCAAATAGCGCCTTGTCATGCCCTTGCTGAGTCTCAGGCGATGGGAGGTCTGGGCTCATGGCCGGTGTGTATTCCAAGGAAGAAAAACTATTTTTCTGATTAAAAAGCGCCGGTAGAAAGTTCTCAAATGTACCCACCTCAATCACATTATGTCGGTGCCAGGCTGCGAAAAACTCCGGGCCGAACGCTTTGGTAATCTGATTGTTGATCAAACGCGCGAGGGGGTTGTTGCCAGTTGTACCAATCACCACTTCGTAGTGGTAATGTGCACCGATATGCTGGCCATCCTGCAAAATGTCTTTAAAGTGGATACGCAGCATCATGACAGGGCCAATCAGCGGGACTTCTTTACCCATGGCCCAACCATCTGGACCCACATAAAAAATTTTCAATCGTGCATCGACCGGGTACTTCCATCCATAGCGGTCATATTGCATCGCTTCGCGAATATGGATGGTGCATCCTGGTTGTGGATTTTGCTCTGGACCGAGTGCTCCAGACAGATTCGCACTCAGGTGGTCCACCGGATGCCATAACCAATATCCCGGAACTTGTTTTCCCTGATAGCCGGGGACATCTCGCAACCGTACCCTCATGCGCGTGAAGTTGAGGAACCACCATTGAAGCATCTCGGCGGAAACACCGCGTAGCAGTGCGTGGTTCAGTACAACGCAGAACTGGCCGTTGCTCCTTTTGTGGATTTTGAAATGTGACGAGGATATGGGCTTTTCGATCCAGCCAAAATCCCGTGCCGCCGGCATTTGAAGATCTGTCATCGCATCTGTCTCTCCGATCCCACGCACCGAAGTGCGAACTTCGTCGATCCATAACAGAAGGTTTTCTGCCGTCGATGAACCTCGGTTAACTGTTTAGGACTTTCTTCGACGCAAGAACCGAGAGAGACCCTGCGGAGTGATGCCTAAGAACCGGGCGATATCTTTCTGCGGAACAGATCCGATGACATTTCGATGATGTTGCTCAAGGAACTGATACCGCGTTTCGGTCTGCCCTAAGGTCTTTGAGCAAACCAGTTCCTTTGCAAAAAGATGCGCCTCCATCATTTTGAACCGCAGATAGACGCCAAAAAAGCCGCCATTCAAATACTGTTGCCGAAAGATACTGTCGGGGAGAGCAAGACCGGAAACATCGGTTACGGCTAAAAGATCGTCCGTCGCTATGTCGCGTTTCCAGACACTGGTCAGATTGGCGCATATGTCGCCTGGCTCGAAAAAACGCGCAATCGTTGATGCTCCATCCAGCCAACTTTGTTCTGAAGCTGCTATGCCGTCTGAGAGGAATATCCAACAGTCTGCTACATGTGCTTGGTTTTGGATTTTGTCTCCAGCCCGAACATGAACGTACTTGCATCTTTGGACGATGTGATCCCATTCTTGAGCGTTTAGCGCAACACCGTGACGATGGATGTCTTTTTCCAGAGCCTTCCGCGCCTGCGTTGAATTTACCACTCAGTTAACACCATCATATTTACGTTCAATCCAGCAGAAATCTACCACAGTCGATCTGGGATCGTAGCCGTCTATGCCTTGATCTTCAACAATCTAACTGACGATAAAGTGCGAATGCGTCGGCTGGGCTCGATGCAAGCCTTCAAGTAAGCTCCTGCATGCAAAACGATCGATGACAGCCATACAGAAAAGCAGTACTTACCTCTGTTCACACTCCGTTTGCAGCTGCCGTTTCAATAAGCTTTGAGCTGTTTTTGCTTTTCCTTTAGAAAATCCACAAATAACCTCAGGCACTCCACGCGTCTGTTTTGTTCTGGATAGTAAATGTAGAAGGGTGGCAGCGCTTCGGCAAATGGTTCCAATGCGAGTTCAAGTTCGTTGTTTTTCAAATGGCTCTGCATTGTGGAATACATAGACCACCCGATTCCATGTCCCTCCACGGCAGCCTGAATCACGCCAGAAACTGTATCGAAAACCAAGTAGGGAGGGGGATCAATCTGCACTCTTTGTCCATCTTCAACCACCCACCAATTTCTTAAGTTGCCAGAGGTGGGTTCGCGATATCTGATGCATTGGTGCTCTAGCAATTCTATGGGGCTCTTCGGTCGACCATTCTTTTTTAAATAGGATGGCGCTGCAAAGTATGCCGACCTGATTTTTCCTGTGATGCGTACAGCAATCATCTCTGGGCGAAGATAGTCGCCCATCCGAATGCCGGCATGATATCCCTTTCGGACAACATCTACGAGTTCTTCATTCCAAGAAATGTCGAAACTGATGCCTGGATGTTTGGCAAGAAACTCATCCATTACCGGTGAAATCGCGTTTACATAAGCTCCCCTCGACATGCTTAGACGCAACGTGCCTGTCGTTGACCGAGAAATTTGCTGCGTCTTTTGGACCGCTTCAACCAAGTCACGATAGGCCGGGGAGGCTGCATCAAACAAAGTGCGTCCTGCTTCAGTAAGTTCCACACTTCGGGTCGTTCGGTGCAAAAGATCCACGCCCAATTTCTCCTCCAACGCTTTCAGCTGTAGGGTAATGGCGGGGGCGCCAACGCCAAGGGATTCTGCTGCTGCTCGCATAGAGCCTTCCCGGACGATCGTCAGAAAGACTTCGATTCCATAGGTGGGTATTCGGTTCATTATTTAATCTTATTAAATAATCACTTCATGAATCAATATATTATCAAATTTGGTGATTTGAGTTATTCCTTATGCGTCGCCGCTTAATCCTCTGGAAACCAGACTTTGAATAGCTCTCTCTCAGATCGTCCCAGACAGTATTTGCTTGGCATTTCATTGATTATCGCTGCTGCACTGACGATCTCTATACAGGATTTGGTTTTCAAGTTGTTCAGTGGCGATCTGACGCTTTGGCAAATCTTCACCCTTCGAGGTTTGTTTGCGCTTCCCATGCTCTTGGTCATTGGTTGGATGCGCGGTTCAAGGTCCCGTACTCTGCTGAATGCGTTCGATACATGGATACTCCTGCGCTCTGTTTTTATCACGACAACTTTTTTGGCTTTCTATGCTGCAATTCCATTTTTAAGTCTTTCAACCGTTGGCGCTGCCAACTACATCGCCCCAATTTTTGTGGCGTTACTCTCTGCTTATGTGATCCAAGAGCCGGTCGGTTTTTTGGGATGGTTGGCTGTCGGTGTGGGATTTTTAGGCGTCATACTTCTGCTGCAACCGGGCACAGAGGCTTTTTCGGCCTGGACATTGTTGCCATTAATCGGCGCAGGCTTTTATGCGTTGGCGCATATTACCACCCGAGTAAAGTGTCAGGACGCACCACTTGCTGCGTTGTCCCTTGCACAGAATCTAATGATGTTTCTTTCTGGTGCCGTCATCAGTATCGTTTTGTATCTTGCAAAACCTGAGGGGGGAACGTTTGACGACTACCCATATCTATTTGACACTTGGACACATGTAGAGACACGTGACTGGCTCGTTATTTTTGTGCTTGCAGGATTTGCCGTTGTCTTGGGCATGATGCTGGCCGGCGCGTATCAAGCAGCACCGCCAGCTGTGATTTCAACATTCGAGTATAGCTATCTCGTCTTTGTCGTTGCTTGGGATATTATCTTCTTTGATACTATCCCCACCGCCTTGTCGGTTGCCGGCATGATCTTCATCGTAACCGCAGGTCTGCTGGTGCTCAAGAGGCATTGAAGACGTCGTAAGGTAGGTTTGATTGCATTTTTCTCCAGCCCCAATAAAATAGGTTTGACGAACTTACAGCGGACATCAATGCCGTTGATGGCCGTATGTTTTACCTTTTATTTTCTAAGACTTTTCAAGGCTTTCGAGCAAAATAAATGCGGCCTTCTTGGAACAAGCAATGAGCCTCTCAACGTTCCCCAGACCATACATCGTTTCAACGTTGAAATAGATGCCGGTGATACCGCTTGCAACGGCTGTCACCTTTGTCGGTTCCGCATTTGGGAAATCCTGCGCGATTAAATCATCCATCCGGGCGATGAATTCTTCCATCCAGGTTTGCATGGTGATTGCGAGCTTTGTGTTTTCTTGCGCATGCGTGATGAGCGCGTACGACACCTGCACAAGATGTGGATCTGTGTGTTTCGGATCGAACAAAAACTCAATTGCAGCCCTTGTGCGATTTTCTGTTGGAAGGCTCGCAATAAAGTTGTCCATCACGTCATTGCTTCGCTTCAGAAACCGTTCCACGAGGGCATCAATCAATGCATTTCTGTTGCCAACGTTGTGGCGTACTAGCGGACGCGCAAGGTTGGCCTGTTCTGCTGTCTTGGCTAAAGTCGCTCCTTCTATGCCATAGCGTGCCACACAGGTTTCAAAGGCATCAAGGATCTGATCGCGTCTCGTATTTTTAATGTCGGGTCGGGCCATGGTCTCGCTTTAATAAATTATCAGACTTGACAAACAATCTAAAGCACGTCAATTAATTGTCAACTTTGATAATTAAGGGTCATGCAATGGAATGGGCGTTGACACCTCTTAGCGCTGGTTATCTTCAGTGGCTAGAGACATTCATCAATGATTGGTTTTTTGTATTCGCGCTTGCGTTTCTCGTTTTTGAGTTTGTACGGTATGCGATTTACAAAAAGCTTTCTTGGACACTTCTCGGTGACACGCTTACCAACTACATCACGCTCGGTTTTTTCATCGGTCTAACCATTTTGTTCCTTGGTGCGTTTTATGTTGTTTCATTTTACTACGCGTTTCAGTTTGCGGTTTTTGATATTGAGATTAACTGGCTCACCGTATTGATTTGCATCATTTTAGCCGATCTTGCCTACTATTGGGAGCATCGCTTTATGCACAGGGTGAATATGGCCTGGGCTACGCACACTGTTCACCACTCGTCACCTTTTTTCAACATTTCAGTAGCTTATCGTTTTGGACCCATGGATTCATTTTGGCCGGTCTTTTTCCATCTGCCATTGGTATTGCTCGGCTTTAATCCCATTGTTGTTTTGTTTGCGGAAGTGATTGTTCAGGTTTATCAGACCATTCTCCATACAGAGAGCATCAAAAAGCTTCCGCGGCCCATTGAATGGATCATGAATACGCCGTCGCATCATCGGGTTCATCATGGGTCTAATCCCAAGTATCTCGACAAGAATTATGGTGGCATCTTGATCATTTGGGATCGCATGTTTGGCACCTTCGAAGAAGAGCAAGAACAAGTCGTTTATGGTCTCGTTAAGCCAATTGAAAGCGTCAATCCATTTGTCGCGTTTTTCCATGGATTTTATAGGGTTGGGCGAGACGTCCTGCGCATGCCCGGTATCAAAAATAAAATCGGTGTTTTATTCGGACCTCCAGGTTGGAAACCCAAAGTCGATCCACCGTCAACGCATCCTGCAGAATAGGAAAAAATATGCCAACAAATACACAACGCTTTTTCGGTGTTCTGGCGTCTATTGGTATCACTATTGGTGGGGCATGGCTGGCAAGCACGTTACACTCCCAAGCAACTCATAGTGCGCTGACTTCGTTTCCTAATGGATTGTCAGCCGACTTCAAAAATATCCGTAACAGCATTGGTAACATTGTTGTTCTGGTTTTTTCTGAACGGAATGCTTATCAAGCTTATGATGCAACCAAGGCGGTAGCGTATCGGGAAGTCGCGGCGAAAGCTGGTGAGCTGAACGTTAGCTTTCCAGACTTGAAAAAAGGTCCTTACGCCATTGTGGCATTTCACGATGAAGATAAGAATCAAGACCTAAATATGAATGGCGAATGGCCAACGGAGGGATATGCCACCAGTGGTGCTATAGATGCGTTTGATATTCCCACCTTCGCAAAAGCGTCTGTTACCCAAGAAACGACGACTATTATCATGCATTACGCCGATTAAACGCCTTGTATAAAGCGTTTTGTCAGCGTGCAAAAAAGTCTTGGTGGTTGGTCTCATTGTTGAACGTGCGCTGTAGACGATCGTGGGCTTCTGGTTGCTGGGGTTGAATTTTACCTACTTGAAACAAGTCAAATCCAAAAAAGGAGTATGCCGTGAGTGCGATTTATAGAACGACCTCAAACTTCGTTTGGACGGATCTATCATCCTATAACACAGCAGCTTCGATCAAGTTCTATGAGGCTGTGTTCGGCTGGGATTCCCACGATTTAGGGCGCGTGTCATCGGGATCAGATGACCACTTTGGTATGAATCAGGTCACCTATCACATTGCAGTATTGGGTGATCGCCCGGCAGCGGGAATTTATGACATGCCGCCTTTTTTTAAGAAGATCAAAATGCCTCCATTTTGGATGTCTTATGTTTCAGTGGATGGCATTGAGGCGCTTGTCGCACGCGCACGCGGTATCAAAGGCGTCAGCATTGATGTTGAGCCTACACCATTTGGTGACGGCATGATGGCTCTGATTCGAGATCCGTTGGGTGCGGGCTTTACCTGCTATGAAGGGCCGAGCATCGATGTAAAGGGAGATGGTGGAGAATATGGCCGGATGGTCTGGAACGAACTCATAACGGAATCCATTCCAGCTGTTGAGCCCTTCTATCGTAAGGTCTTGGGATTTGATTTAAAACGGGATGCTGAGTTTTTCGGCAATCGTGTCACACTTATCAATCTGGCTGGAGAAGAAATTGCGGGCATTCAAGAAGTTGATGCCTCAATCCGCTCAGACAAAGTGTATTGGATGCCTTTTTTCAGTGTCGATCAGGTGGATGAGTTCAACACCCGGGTTAAAGCGGCGGGCGGAACTCAGATTTCAACGACTGATTTGGGCTCCGGTTTGAATTCGGCCCTGTATTTCGATGACAAGGGTGCTGCATTCGGTGTTGCTGAAACAGGGGCTGAATATCGGGATGTGCGTCCTTGGTATCGCAAATACTTTTGAACGGGATAGTAAGTTTAATCCGCGATTTATTCAAAACCTCAGAGCAAGGCAGATATTCCTATGATTTCGATTTCTGACAGACTATCGCTTGGCCTTTTAATTCGCATTTTTCGATGGCGCGTCTGCATCACTTGGGGTCTTATGCTGATCGAAACCGCGCTTTTTGCGGTTACGCCGCTCCTGATTGGTTGGTCAATTGATGGTCTGCTGAACAACAGTTGGACGGCGTTTTTTCAGCTTCTTGCCACCCTTGGTGTCTTGCTTGTTGTGGCGACAGGTCGGCGTATGTATGACACGCGGGCGTATGGCACGATGCGGGTTGAATTGGCAAAAGCACAAGCCGCCCGGTCTGCCGATGAACCGATTAGCGTTGGTAATGCGCGTGTCTTGATGGGCCGGGAGCTAGTCTATTTTTTGGAAAACACAGCTCCAGAAGCCGTGACTGCACTTGTTCAGATTGCCGTATCCATTGTTGTTTTATTGACGTTTCACGGTGCCTTGGCTGCAAGCTCTACGGGAGCGATTGTTCTGATTTTAATCCTCTATAGCCTTTTTGCCCGGAGATTTTTCAGTCTGAATGCGGCCTTGAATGAGGTCAATGAACACCAAGTCACAGCGATTGAAACGCGAGACATCAAACGCATTGCATCGCACTTTGTTGGATTGAGAAGGGAAGAAGTCCGGCTTTCCGATACGGAGAGCATCGCCTACGGCCTGATTTTCTTTGTACTTCTGACGATGTTGGCGTTCAACCTCTGGTTTGGGGCTACTCAGATGGATGCAACGCCGGGGCAAATTTTTGCGATTGTAAGCTATTCGCTTGAATATCTTCAATCTGCTGTTCAACTGCCAGTGACGTTGCAAGCATTGACGCGGTTGCAAGAAATCACGGAGCGCATCAACCGGCCCGCGTCAGAAGTCATCGCGCCTGAGTAGCCTGCATAGACCATCAGCGTCTGACCGCATTGTTATGCGGCCAGCTTAAGTGTGCGTTCTACCGCGCTTCCGATTTCTGCTGGCGATTGGGCAATATGGGCTCCAACTTCTCGCAAAATTTCGACTTTTTCCGGTGCACTTTCCCCAAATGCTGAAATGATCGCGCCGGCATGTCCCATGCGTTTGCCTTTTGGTGCACTGAGACCCGCAATGTAGGCAATTACAGGCTTTGTCATGTGCTCCTGGATATAGCGGGCTGCCTCGGCTTCCTGAGGCCCGCCAATCTCACCAATCATGACAACCGCGTGGGTTTGCTCATCGGCCTCAAACAAAGCAAGTATATCCTTGAAAGAACTTCCGTTGATTGGATCTCCGCCGATGCCGACGCTGGTTGATACCCCGATCCCGAGTTCCATCATTTGTGATGCTGCTTCATACCCAAGCGTTCCGGATCGACCAACAATACCAATGTTGCCTGGAAGGTAGATATGGCCTGGCATAATCCCCGCGAAAGCACGTCCAGGTGTAATGATTCCGGCGCAGTTTGGCCCTAGCAAACGCATTCTGTCTTCAGCTTTGTAGCGACGCATATACCGTTTTACCCGCATCATGTCTTGAGCGGGTATCCCATCGGTTATGCAAACCGCGGTTTCAATTCCAGCATCTGCAGCTTCCATAATTGAATCTGCAGCAAATGGGGGTGGAACGACCACAAAGCTGAATGTTGCGCCAGTGGCATCGACCGCCTCTTTGACTGTGTTGAAAACCGGCACGCCGAGAGCCGTTTCTCCGCCGCGTCCGGGTACAACGCCGCCGACGACGTTTGTGCCGTATTCAATCATCTCTTGTGTGTGAAAGCTGCCAATACGGCCTGAGATGCCATGCACCAATACTTTGGTTTCGTTGTTTATCAGAATGCTCATGATGCCTCCGCTAGTTCAGCGTTTTCAAGTGTCATGTCAATGGCGCCGACAGACTTGTCAGCAGCATCGGCAAGCGTGGATGCGAGTAGGACAGGCAAACCGCTTTTAGCCAGTATCTCCCGGCCTTCTTCCACGTTTGTGCCAGCCAGACGAACGATTACTGGTATATCGATCGGATTGTTGGAAAGGGCCTGCACAACCCCATCCGCGACCCAGTCACATCGGTTAATTCCAGCAAAGATGTTCACCAAAATTGCTTTTACATTTTTGTCAGAACGCACAAGTCGGAAGGCCTTGGCGACCCGCTCTGGAGAGGCGCCTCCGCCAATGTCCAAGAAGTTGGCCGGTTCTCCGCCTTTCAATTTGATCATGTCCATCGTAGCCATCGCTAAACCGGCACCATTCACGATACATCCAATGTCGCCGTCGAGGCCTACATAGCTTAGGCCACGATCAGCAGCTGATGTTTCTCGCGGATCTTCTTGCGTCTTATCCCGTAGTTCCGAGATATCCGGCCTGCGAAACATGGCGTTGTCATCAAAACTCATTTTTGCATCAAGTGCCAATATCGCCCCATCGTTGGTCACGACCAGGGGATTTATCTCGACCATGGTTGCATCATAGTCGCGAAAAGCCCGGTAGCAGCCCTTTATCATCGTCACTGCTGATCTGATCTGTTTGTCGGAAAAACCCAATTGAAAAGCAATTTCCCTGGCCTGAAATTCCGGTAAGCCAACTGCTGGATCAACAATACTTCTGATGATGGAGCCTGGTTGCTCTTCTGAGATGTCTTCAATCTCCATGCCGCCAAACCTGGATCCTACGATCATGATTCTCTCGGTTGCTCGGTCAAGCACAAATCCGAGATAAAGCTCTCTTTCGATTGCAACGCCGGCTTCCACATATACCCTGTATATCGTTTTGCCTGACGGGCCCGATTGTGCGGTAAACAGTTTTTTCCCGAACATTTCATTCGCTGCATCGAAAACACCATCTTCTGTGTCGCAAACCACGATGCCGCCGGCTTTTCCTCGTCCACCGCTATGGACCTGGGCTTTCACAACCCATTTCTCACCTCCCATTTCCCGGGCGCGATAGGAAGCCTGCTCGGGGCTGTATGCAAGGCCTCCCTGGGGAGATTTCACGCCAAACTTTCCCAAAAGCTCTTTAGCCTGATATTCATGTATATCCATTTCGACTACCATCCTCTCCAAGTCAGCTGTCTCTGTGTATAGATGCTGGGCGGTGTTTGCCGTCGACACGCACAGTTGACACAAGCGGAACATGGCGGGCTTTTAAACGCCACCAAAAGAGTGTCATTTTGTGGTGGTTGTAAATTACAAGTTTTAGTTTTGTAAATTTGTCAGTATCAGGGTTTACTTTTTTAATTTTTTGTATTTCTTTTGGGTAGAGGCGCACCAAAACAGGGAAGCACGCGTTCACCGAAGCTGTGATTTAGGAGGAAAAGATGAGTTTTAAAACTGTTACTCAGGCACCAGCACGTCTGAACCGCAGCGAGCTCGCGGTTCCTGGAAGTCAAAAGCAGATGTTTGAAAAAGCAGCACAATCAGCTGCTGATGTGGTGTTTCTAGATCTTGAAGATGCTGTGGCTCCAGATGAAAAAGAACAAGCTCGAAAAAACATCATAGAAGCTTTGAACGACATAGATTGGCGTGGCAAAACCATGTCCGTTCGGATCAACGGCCTTGATACGCACTACATGTATCGCGATGTGGTGGATGTGGTCGAACAGGCTGGTGACAAGCTTGATTTGATGATGATCCCGAAAGTGGGAACTGCAGCTGATGTATACGCGGTTGATATGCTGGTGACACAAATTCAACAGGCGAAAGGTCATCAAAACAGTATTGGATTTGAGTTGATTATAGAAACTGCACTTGGCATGCAGAATGTAAACGAGATTGCATCGGCAAGTCCGCGCAATGAGTCCCTTCATTTCGGCGTGGCTGACTATGCGGCATCTGTGCGTGCACGTACCACAGTAATCGGTGGCGTTAACCCGGGATATTCCATTCTTACAGATCCGCTTGAAGATGGCAAAACACGACAGGTTCATTGGGGGGATATGTGGCATCACGCCATATCAAAAATGGTAATTGCAGCAAGAGCAAACGGATTGCGACCCATTGATGGTCCATTTGGTGACTTTTCGGATCCCGATGGCTACAACGCTGCGGCTTCCCGGGCTGCGGTTCTGGGTTGCGAGGGCAAGTGGGCAATCCATCCCTCACAAATTGATCAGGCAAATGCGATCATGAGCCCCGGAAAAGAAGAGGTCGAGAAAGCGGAGCGTATTTTAGACGCGATGAAAGAGGCTGCGTTGAACGGAAAAGGTGCGGTATCTCTAGATGGTCGTCTGATTGACTATGCGTCAATTCGACAAGCGGAGGTGTTGGTTGAAAAATCGAAACAGATCAACCAAAGCCGAGAACGCTGAACGAGTTGGGATATGATTGTTCGTAAGGTCTGGTTTCTTTTGACGCCCTGGAACCTACGCGGCCGTTTTTGGGTTTTTGACTTTACAAAAATAAAATCGCGCTCGAGTTTACCCATGCTCAGATTTGATGATATTCATGACAAGATGGTCACCGTTAAGGGCTTAGTGTGTGTTAGTTCCATTTATAATCGGCGTATTGGGCTGTCTGGCAGCAGCCGCGATTTTTGCCCATCGTTTGGATCGGAGCCCTGTCACGCTACCAATGATATGCTTATCAGTTGGTTTGGTCTTATGGTTGACCGGTGGCATGAGTCTGGATCCGATAGGCAACCAAAGTGATTACATTCTGAGAATAATTGCTGAGATAACATTGGCGATTGTTCTGTTTGCTGACGCTTCGAATTTGAGACTTAGCCGTTTGCGGGATGGATACGCATGGCCGCTAAGGATGCTTGTGATTGGCCTGCCGCTCGCAATCGTCATCGGGAGTATGGTGAATTTTGCATTTCTGCCGCAACTTGGAATTTGGAGCATCATTTTATTGGCTGCGCTTCTAGCGCCCACAGACGCTGCTCTTGGTGCGTCTGTATTTACAAACACTGCGATACCAGAGAAGGTTCGTGATTCTGTTTTGGCAGAAAGTGGATTGAACGATGGCCTGGCTTTACCCTTCATAATTTTTGCTGCATGCGCTGCGATCGGCGAGCAACATCAGTTTGCCGGAGACGGATGGCTTGTTTTTGCCGCAAAACAGGTGGGGCTTGGTGTTCTGATAGGGTTGTTAGGTGGCAGTATTGGTGGGTTTGTTCTCAATCGGGCCATCAACTCAGGTCTCACTGAACCAAAACATGGGGCAATGTTTGTCTTTTTACTGATCGGAATTGTGTTCTTTTCGGCAGAAGAGTTCGAAGGCAACAGCTTTGTGGCTGTGTTTGTTGCAGGTTTGTTTTTTGGGAAGTTTGCCAAGGATCATGCCCATTCAGCTCGGGAGTTTTTGGAGGCGGAAGGCCTGTTACTGACGATGGCCTCCTTCGTTTTTATTGGTGCGTTTGTGGCGCCCAAAGGGATTGAAAATATAAATTGGCAAATCGCTGCGATTGTTTTGCTCTCTCTGTTTATTGTCAGACCGCTGGCGATTTGGTTATCGCTTCTGGGCTCCGGGATATCGACAAGAAAGAAATTGTTCCTTGGGTGGTTTGGTCCTCGCGGGCTGGCGACGGCCTTGTTTACGGTGTTTGTTCTCATTGAGTTTGATTCCATTGAATACGGAGAAACGTTGATTTCCGTCACGGCGCTTGCAGTGGTATGTTCAACGTTCCTACACGGCATAAGCGCCTATTGGGCCGCACCTTTTCTGGAAAGTGAGAAGTAAGGTAACGCAGTTCCAGTCTTAAGCACCGGTGTTCGAACGCATTCGACCGCCATCTCGATCGAATGCACAGGCGAGTGTCGTTTTGCCAGGTTCAAGGCTCCCTGCAATATTTACCTGCACGGTCAGTCCGTCGTGGCTTGATACTTCAGAAGCAACCTGTGCCAGGGCTATCGGTCTTCCGATCCTGAAGCCAAACGCAGCGGAGGTTGTTTTTCCTACGATTTTTCCATTGTGCAGGACGGTCTCATTGCCAATTGGCACTGCATTTTGATTTTCAAACAGAATTGTAACAATCCGGTTGGAAACATTACCTTGTTTTTTTGCAAGTAGAGCGTCTTTGCCGATAAATTCTTTTTCCCAGTCTATAGCAAATCCCAGATTGGCTTCGAGGGGCGTGATGTCGGTATCCAGTTCGTGTCCATAGGCTAAAAAGCGCTTCTCAATGCGCATGGACGTTTGGGCAAATAGTCCAGCAGGTTGCGCGCCATAGTCTTTAAACGTGCGATACAAGGTTTGTGCATCTTCTCTGTGGCACGTTATTTCCCATCCCGCTTCCCCAACATAAGACAGTCGCGCTGCAACGACAGGACAGTTTCTTATCCTGGTTTGGCAGGCTTGAAAGTAACTCAATTCTATTAGGGCTTGAGCGTCGATCTGGCCTGCTATGTTAGCGGATAAAGGGCCCATAAGCGCTAATACGGCATACCGGTCTGTTGTGTTTTCAATTTGTACTCTTTCGGTTGTGCGTTGGCGTTCCAACCACGCGATATCGCGTTTGATTGCTGTTGTTCCAACGTATAATCGAAAGTGCTCTGAACCTAATCGCATGATGGTCACATCGCTTTCAATCCCGCCACGCTCGTTGAGAATGGTGGTGTAAATTACACGAAGATCTGGTCGGTCGATTTGGTTGGCGCATGTGCGATTAAGAAAACTGCATGCGTCTGGCCCCGTCACCTCGATTTTGCCAAAGGTGGACTGATCAAAGACTGCTGCTTGCATGTGTGCCAACATCACTTCTTTACGAACCTGTTCATGCCAATCCGGTCTTGTGAAAGTAGGCGCTGGATCCTTTGTTTTTGAAAAATACAATGGGCGTTCCCAAGCGCCAATTTGACCGAAGTGCGCGTGTTCTTCCTTCCAAATGGTGTGAAGTGGTGTTTTCTTGAGCCCTCGGCTGGTTTCCCATTGCCTGGCCGGGTAGGCGATTTCGTAATGTTTACCAAGTACCTCGGGTACCCGTGCAGTCAGGGCTTCTACGGAGTTGTACTGTGGTGCAAAGCGTTTTGGATCAGCTTCGTGCAGGTCCATCGGTGTATGCCCGTGCTCAATGCAATGGGCAAGTGCCATGCCTGCGCCTCCGCCAGTCGCGACGCCAACTGAATTCATGCCGCACCCCAAAAACAATCCTTTGGTTTCTGCAGTTTCTCCGAGCAGGAACGACCCATCTGGCGTGAAGCTTTCAGGGCCGTTGAGGAGCATTTTGACCTGAGCATGCTCCAGTGCGGGTAATCGATGAAGCGCATTTTTCATCATGGGTTCAAAATGATCCCAGTCTTCCGGCAGGAGTTGGAATGCAAAGTCTTCTCCAAGGCTTTCCGGGGCAATGGGTTTGCCCATTGGCTCGAAACAGCCAACCAACAATCCGCCGCTGTCATCGCGAATGTAGAGGTGATTGTCGTGATCGGACAAAGTTGGGAGATTTCCCTCAATCCCTTCTATGGGTTTGGTGAGGAGATAGAAATGCTCGCAAGGCCACAGGGGAACTTCCGAATTTGCCATCGCAGCAACGGTTCTACTCCAAAGGCCCGCGCAAACAGCGATGGCGTCACATCGAATTGCCCCCTGACGGGTTTCAACACCAACAACTTGTTTGTCTTTTGTTTTAATCCCGGTAACGCTCGTATTTTCAAAGATACGGGCTCCCAATGCTTTCGCACCTTTAATCAATGCCGCACATAAATCTGACGGACTGACACGTCCATCATCAGGTGACCACACAGCGCCGACTACATCCTCTGCGTTCATGTGTGGCCAACGTTCTTTGGCTTCTCCAGCAGAGATCGTTTCTGCGCGAACGCCGAAAAGGTGGGCTAGCGCTCCTTGTCTTTTGATATGGACCAGCCGATCATTATTGGTTGCAATTGAAAGAGAACCTTTGTTGATCCAGCCGGTTTGCTGGCCGGTTTCTTTCTCCAGGGTTGCATAGAGCTCGATGGAATATTTAATCAAGTCAGTTAGATTTTTCGTGGAGCGTAAAGCTCTGACCTGTGCTGCAGAATGCCATGTTGTTCCGGAAGTCAGTTGATTGCGTTCGAGCAACACCGCATCCGAAATTCCGTTTTTTGCCAGATGATAAAGCGTAGAGCATCCGAGCACACCGCCACCGATAACCACAACAGATGCATGTGTTGGCAAACCTTCAGGCATGTTTTGCGTTCCTGATATCTGTTGCAAAGAATTGTTACATATGTTTCAATATTTCATCAATACCGAAACATTTGCGAAAATTTATGGAACCCACTTCCGGTCATTTACAAGGCGCCATAAGTAAAAATTTTTTGCAGCTAAGCCCGCAATTACAACAGGCGGCCCGATATGTTTTGGAAAATCCGGAAGATGTGGCAACCTATTCTTTACGGCAAATTGCGCATCGTAGCGGTCTCGCACCGCCCACGTTTTCGCGTTTGGCGCGGGCTGTTGGCTTTCATGAATACGAAGCATTGAGAGATGTTTGCAGGACTGAGTTGAAGCGTAACTCCATGACGCTCGCCCAGAGGGCCCATAAGCTGCAAGAGGGTTCCAAACTGAACCGAGGGGCGCGAGGAACCTTTGCCGCGCAACATGTCGCTTCTTCTTTGGAGAATATATCGGAATTATATCGCAAACTGGATCCTGAACAATTAGCCGATGTTGCAGATACATTGGCTACTGCTGAAAGGGTCGTACTGCTCGGCGCATTGAGCAGTCGTGCCGTCCTTGAGTATCTGCATCATATGGTCAGTTTGGCCAAGCCGGATTGGATTTTTGTCAACGCGAGCACCCCTTCAACGTCAACTTTATTGGCTGACATCACCAAAGGGACGGTGGTCCTTTCGGTTTCAATTAGGCCTTATATCCGTCACACGGTTCAGTTTGCTGAGCTTGCAAACCAGTATGGGGCGGAGGTGATTTCCATATCAGATGACATTTCTTCGCCCATCCTTGAGCATTCAACGCATTCCTTCTTGGTCCCTACCGAGAGCCCACAATTTTTCCCATCTTATGTTGCGGTCTTGACTTTATTGGAAATTTTGACGGGAATGCTAGTCAGGCGATGGGGCGAGGAAGCGAACAAAAGGATCGATAGGGTGGAAAAAACAAGCCACGCTATTGGTGATTACATGTAGTATCCTTAGGAGCTGAGCACAGGGAGGACAAAATGCTCAAGAATTTAGTAAAGAAGACACTGGCAACCGCGAGCGCGTTTAGCATCATGGTTGCCTCTGCCCATGCAGCATGTACCAATGATGTGTGGAATAAAGTGATGGAACGGGGGAAAGTTGTTGTTGGTGTGAAAGCTGATTACAAGCCTTGGGGTTTCCGCGATAGCAGTGGTGCGATTGTGGGGATGGAGATCGACATTGCCCAAGCAATGGCCGATGCGATGGGTGTAGAGCTTGAGACCGTTGCCGTCCAATCTTCGAATCGGATGCAATTCCTTGAACAGGGCAAAACAGACATGTTTATCGCAACCATGTCTGATCGTGCGGACCGCCGGAAGATTGTTGGCATAACGTCCCCGCCTTATTATACATCCGGAACGAATATTATGGCACCCAAAGCACTTGGTTTTAAGGCTTGGGAAGATCTTCGCGGCAAGAATGTGTGTGGTAAGCAGGGTGCGTTTTACAACCAGGTTGTCACCAATCGTTACGGTGTGAACATTGTGGCTTTCACAGGTAATGCCGAGGCAAAACAGGCGCTTCGAGACAAGAAATGCGTTGCTTGGGTGTATGATGATTCTTCAATTGGTTCAGATTTGTCTTCAGGTGAATATGAGGAGTTTGAAATGCCACTTGCATCTGAAGATGATAATCCATGGGGTCTGGCCGTGCCAATTGCTGAGCGCGATTGTGTCTTCGGGAACTTTATGTCAGGTCTGATCTTTAACATGCATCAGTCGGGCAAGTTGATTGAGCTTGAGAAAAAGTGGGGCATCCAAGCGACAAAATATTTGGTGGATCAAAAGACCAAGTATGCGGATTGGCTGCAAGAGTAACCTATGATTTTTGCGAGGCGGAAATGGTTCCGCCTCGTATCCAGTTGATCGGGGAGGGGACTGAATGCTGGAGGCATTCATGGAATTCTTTCGGCAAATGGCGGAAGAATATCCGCGATGGAATTTCATCTTCTTTTATGACGAGCGGCAATGGAACCGAATAGTAAGTGGTATTCAATACACGCTTATTCTTTCCGTTACGTGTGTCATTTTTTCAGTTGTCATAGGTGTGGTTGGTGCGTGGCTTCAAGGTTCTTCAAGTGTTTTGGTGAGACGTCTTGTTCAAGGCTACATTCAGTTCTTCCGAAATACTCCACCCTTTGTACAATTGCTGTTTTTCTATTTTGCCTTGGGGCAGTTTACGCCAACCATTCTTGGGGATGATGGGTGGACCGAGTATCCAATCATCTCAAATGTCGGGTGGGCAATCATCTCCCTGTCTTTTTTTGCGGGTGCTTTTAACGTTGAGATTTTCCGAGCTGGTATTGAAGCCGTGCCTGAATCTACCCAGGAGGCGGCGAGTTCTTTAGGGTTCACGCGCTTACAGACGTATACAGAAGTCGTGCTACCGCTGGCTTTCCGGGTTTCTTTGCCGGCGCTCAACAACAACCTGGTAAATCTGGTCAAAACAACAACGCAGGCGATTGGAATAGCGGTGCCGGAATTGCTTTATGAAAGTGTCGGTATCTGGAATGATTTCCCAAGTGCTCAGTACCCAACCATGCTGGTCTTGTTTGTAACTTTCATTCTTCTGGTTGGGATTCTCGTTTACGGGATGCATCGCTGGGAGCGGGCAATGAAAATACCGGGATATGGGACTTAGACATATGGCAACGAACAAGATACCCGGTGTGAACGCAAAGCCGCAAACGGATTTGCCGGTGCTGAAACCGTTTGCTGCCCGCGCAGCAGGAGAGGCGGATGACTTGTTGTTCTCGCGATGGCTGGTGTCTGTACCACTTCCGGTTTGGTTGATTGGGATTGCGCTTTGTATTTTTTGGCCTCAGATTGCATTTGCCTCCAGTGGGTACAGTTATGCAGATGCATTCAGGGCGCTTTTTAAGTGGATTCCATTCATTGTTGGCAGTGGGTTTCTCTTCAATATTTTGATTTCGTTTTTTGCTATGGCGATAGGAACTGTGGCTGGTATCGTGCTTGGGCTGATGCAGATTTCTCCAAATGCCTTTATTCGTATACCTGCGCAGATTGTAACCCAGACATTCAGAAACTCACCTTGGTTGGTGTTGCTGTTCATTGTGCTACTGGCCCTGCCGTTTGAAGTGCAGGTTGGCGGGGTTACGTTTCGGATTCCTGACTGGATGAAAGCGGTTTTTGGTCTTTGCCTTCCCATCATGGCAAATATCGCGGAGATTGTGCGAGGTGCAGTACAGTCTGTTCCCAGCGGGCAGTGGGAGGCTTCTGAGTCGCTTGCATTTTCCCGCCAGCAAACGTTGTGGCAGATCATTCTGCCGCAATGTTTTAAGCGGATGATCCCGCCATGGATGAATTGGTATGCAATTCTTACGATGGCCACGCCGCTTTGCTCTTTGTTGGGTGTTGAGGAGATAATTACCCTCAGTCGGCAGGCTATTGAAGCAGAGAACAATCGGCCGGAGCTACTGGTTCCTTTCTTTGGTTTCGCGCTTTTGATCTTCTTTGCCTATTGCTATCCGATTGCCCGGGCCACAATAGCGCTTGAGCGGCGTTACTCGGTCAAACTCTAGGAGGAAATGATGAACTCACAAACCTGGACATCAGACCAGCCGATCGTATCCATTAAGGATGTTCACAAATCATTCGGCGATCTTGAAGTGCTTAAGGGCATCTCCCTGGATGTTATGAAAGGTGAGGTAATCTGTATCATTGGTCCTTCAGGTTCAGGCAAATCCACCCTCATCCGATGTATAAATGCGCTCAATGATATCCAGGCTGGCTCGATTAAAGTTGAGGGACAAGAAGTCCATGATACCAAACTTGATAAACTAGAATTGCGAAAAAAGGTGGGTATGGTGTTTCAACAGTATAATCTGTTCCCCCACAAAACGGCGCTTGAAAACGTGATGATGGCACCAATCAAGGTGCTTAAGCAACCCAAAGAGGAGGTTGAAAGTCGCGCGCGAAAACTCATCCAGAAAGTGCGGTTGGACGGCAAAGAAAATAACTATCCTGGCGAACTTTCCGGAGGTCAACAACAGCGCGTGGCGATCGCGCGATCTTTGGCGATGAACCCCGATGTGATGCTGTTTGATGAGGTAACCGCTGCACTGGATCCGGAAACGGTGAAAGAAGTTTTGGTGACGATCAAGGATCTTGCAGAAGATGGTATGACTTGTATTCTTGTTACCCACGAAATGGGGTTCGCCCGTGAAGTTGCAGATCATATTTATTTTACGGATCGTGGTGTCATTGTAGAACACGGTCCTCCAGCTACTTTTTTTGATAGTGCGGAAGACCCAAGGACAAAAGAATTCCTCAGTCAGATCCTGTAAGCCACACTTCATTGACATTGTGGATAAGTCATAGTGCTGTGGTTAGGTTGGCTGAGGTGCTGGGCGAGCAGATGTTAGGGTTGAATATCCAACGGCTGATCCTTCCCCGACACATGCCACAACGAATGGAAACATTTTTACCGGGTTTACGGGGTTCACGGTGGGCGGGGGCATTGACCAGATGCTCAATGATGATTGGTTTGCCAGATTGGAGTATCTTTATTTTGATCTTGGTATCGAAACGCTGACCTTTAATACCGTCGTTGGACCGGGTCCACGCTCTACCGCAATAGATGATGGGCATATATTTCGAGTATCAATTGGCAGGAAACTCTAGGTTTGAAGATGAATGATACCGGTGGAAAAACCCCGCCAGAACCCAATTTTCAATGGCTTGGATTTTTCATCTTTCCTTCACTCTAAAAGTGTGGGATTTAAGAATTGAGCTTAGGTAATGGCGTTGCCAGAGGTTTTAAAAACCTCGCTCATTTAACTTCCTGAACGCCGGGACTTTCAATCGGGAGATTGGAGTTCCGTCCTCCACTCCCAAAGAGTTGGAGGTCGATATGACTAAACTAGATAAAATTGATGTTTCTACATCCCGGGTTGTGCGCCCAGATTTTTTTACCTTTCAAAATGGTGAGAAAGCAAAGCTGCCATTTAGCCGTCCTGAGTATGAACGTCGCCTATCGGGTCTGAGAGCTGTTATGGTTGAAAGGGAACTGGATGCTGTTCTTTTAACGTCGATGCACGGAGTTGCCTATTATTCCGGCTTTCTATACTGCGCTTTCGGCAGGCCTTATGCTTGCGTTGTCACTCAGGAAAGAGCGGTT
Source organism: Pseudomonadota bacterium (assembly GCA_039191645.1). Taxonomy (GTDB): domain Bacteria; phylum Pseudomonadota; class Alphaproteobacteria; order Rhizobiales; family Rhizobiaceae; genus JAALLB01. The sequence continues at coordinate 34,409 of JBCCXO010000013.1, forward strand.
ACCGTTTCTGCCAACATTGATGCAGGACAACCTTGGCGGCGCTGTATTGATGAAAATGTTGTTTATACAGATTGGAGACGCGACAACTACTGGCGCGCGGTACAAGATCTTGTCGGAACCGGGAAAAGAATTGGCATTGAAGGTGATCATCTGACGCTCACACAAGGTGCTAAGCTCTCGGAGTTCCTTGAAGCGGAGACAGTTGATATTGCTGCTGAGTCGATGAACCAGCGCATGATAAAGTCTGAGGAAGAGATCGCACTTATCCGCGAAGGTGCCAGGATCGCAGATATTGGAGGACACGCTGTCAAAGAAACAATCAAGGTCGGTGTTCGGGAAATCGATGTTGCGATGGCGGGACGCGATGCCATGGAAGCGGAGATCGCGAATTCACATGTTGATAGCGAACTCCGGGACAGTTGGGTCTGGTTCCAATCCGGTCTGAACACAGACGGTGCACATAATCCCGTGACAACACGCAGATTAGAATATGGGGACATTCTCAGTCTCAACACGTTCCCCATGGTCTCCGGTTACTATACTGCGCTTGAACGCACTCTTTTTGTTGGTGAACCCGATGCAGCTTCGTTGAAGATTTGGGAGGCTAATGTGGGTGCGCATAGGCTTGGATTGTCACTGATAAAACAGGGGATGATTTGTTCGGGTATCTGCAGTGAGATCAATGCCTATTTTGAAGCGCGGGGTCTTTTGCAATATCGAGCGTTCGGGTATGGCCATTCGTTTGGTGTTTTATCGCATTATTATGGGCGTGAAGCAGGCCTTGAACTGCGCGAAGACATCAATACCGAACTGAAGGACGGGATGGTTGTTTCTATGGAGCCGATGCTTACCCTGCCGGACGGGACAGCAGGTGCCGGGGGGTATCGTGAGCATGATATTGTGGTGCTACAAAACGGCGAGGCGGAAAACATAACCGGATTTCCGTTTGGTCCAGAACACAATATCGTTGCAGCATGATTTTCCTTTCACGGGGTATCTCTATACCCCGTGCCTTCGCATTTCGCTTTTACGGTCGAGGGGTGTTTGGAACCTATAACTCAAGCCTCTAACGTTCATAGTCACGAAAGTCTTCGGACTGGTGTAGCAGTGTCCCCTAATATTTTGGCAGATCATCGTGGATTTCTAACCAGGGTAATTTGCTCTCATAATTTACATGAAATGTTGGTTTGAAATCCTTTGGGTCTTCAAGAGTTGCCGCATAGAGATGCATGCCTCCTGGATAATGATCTGCTTCAAAACCCATCGGTGTGCCACACGTTTTACAGAAGTGTCGTCTCACGCCCTTAGAGCTTACGAGTGTTTGAGGGGTATCCCCCAACCAAGTAAAGTTTTTCTTTGGGACGCCTAGCCATGCGACAACGGGTGCAGCACAATTTCGCCGGCAATCATCGCAATGACAATAGCAGGCCCAAGTGACATCGCCGACAAACTCCCAACAGGTTTTTTTGCAAAGACAATGCCCGCGTGTGGCCATGTTTACGCTTCCGTTTTGCAGTCCGGTTCATCCTATACTTGCTTTTAAATTGGTCCCACTAAATTCTGCTCTGCATCTGCTTGAAAAAAACCGTTTACCGTTCCACTTACGACGTGTTGGTCTTTCAGCATTTTTTCCAATCGCATAGTGGACTTAGTCCAATCAACGTATTGAGAAGGCCGCAGAACTTCCAGTCTGGTTAAGTCGAAGCTGAACGGGTTTAGACGCGCCGGCACAAGTTTTTGTGTGTTGCATTCGCCAATGTTCCATGATAGGCAATTTTTGTTCTCTTTAAGACATTTGTCTTAAGGGCCAGACACCGGGAGAGACTGCATCAAAGCCTTATATGCAGCACCGAAGGAGCAATCGCCCTGAAAACTCTCAGGTATCAGGACTGGGTCTGGTGAGGAACAATCTGGAAAGATTTTGCAGGTATTCTGCAGATCACCGACGGAGTAAGAATCCTGGATAGGATTTGCATCTCTCAGGTCCGAAGACAGATGGGGTCGCGAGAATTTCTTGCGGAGCATCTGTTGTACCAATAGCCAGCTTTTCTCCCAAAAAATTCCGCGTTTGTTTGACTGGTTTTTGCTCGCATGTCAGCGACTGCGAGGAATTGGAGGGCCGGGTTGATGGTCGTAGAAGACAATAGCGTGAAGCGCACACCCCTGCACGCGTTGCATTTGGAACTCGGCGGAAAAATGGTGAACTTTGCTGGGTGGGAACTGCCAATACAATATCCCGCGGGACTGATGACAGAACATCGGCATTGTCGAGAAAAGTGTGCTCTTTTTGATGTGTCACACATGGGGCAGGTTAAACTTCGAGGGGATGGTATCGCCGAAAAATTTGAAAAACTCGTTCCTGCGAGTCTTGTCTCGCTTGGAGAAGGCAAGGCGCGATATACGTTTTTCACCAATGCGCAGGGCGGGGTTCTGGACGATTTGATTGTCTCAAATGCGAGCGATCATTTCTTTATTGTGGTCAATGCCTCCATGCGGAACCAGGATCTTCAGATCATGCGTGATGGCCTTCCAGAAGTGCAAATTGAAGAACTAAATCATCACGCCCTCATTGCGCTTCAGGGGCCAGCGTCAGAAAAGGTCTTGGCGTCCCAAACCAATCATCCTTGCGACTTGAAATTTATGGAAACGATGGTGACTGAAATTGGTGGCCATCCGTGTCGGGTTTCCAGGCTCGGATATACGGGTGAGGATGGTTTTGAAATTTCGATGCCCGTCGAATCCGCAGAAGCGCTTACGCGCGCGTTCCTTTCTCACGATGACTGCGAACCTGCAGGCCTCGGTGCCCGGGATTCTCTGCGACTCGAAGCCGGACTATGTTTGTATGGTGAAGATATAGACCCAACTACATCACCGGTCGAAGCTGGCTTATCCTGGGCCATACCTAAACGTAGACGGGAAAATGGTGGATTTCCTGGAGCGGAGCGGATTTTAAACGAAATTGAAAATGGGGCAGCTCGGAAGCTGGTCGGCGTTAGACCGCAGGGCCGTGCGCCGGCCCGATCGGGTGTTGAAATACAAACTCAAACGGGTCTTGTTTGTGGGGCAGTGACGTCGGGTGGATTTGGGCCCACGGTCGAAGGGCCGGTTGCGATGGGCTATGTGACCAGCGAGATGTCTGAACCTGATACCAAAGTGAACCTGATGATACGGGGAAAGCCGCATCCCGCGGTGATCACACCCCTGCCTTTCGTTAAACAGAATTACAAACGCTGAATTGGAGAAGCATATGACAACTTACTACACGGAAGACCACGAATGGATCACGGTTGAAGGCGAAGTGGCAACAATTGGTGTAACTGAACATGCCGCTGAGCAGCTTGGTGAAGTGGTATTTATAGAGCTCAAAGAAGCGGGCGATACGTTTGGGAAGGGCGATGAAATTGGAGTTATCGAGACGGTCAAAGCGGCTTCAGAGGTTTATGCGCCCGTCGATGGAGAGATCGTCGAAGCAAATTCATCGCTGTCTGATGCGCCAACGGAACTCAATGAACATCCGGAGGGTTCTGCGTGGCTCTATAAAATAAAGATAAATGACAGTGGTCAGTTAAATGGTCTCATGGACAAGGAAGCTTACAATTCATTGATCGGCTGAGGAGAAACGATATGCCATTCAAGCCTACTGAATACTTTGCATATGATTTTGCCAACCGCAGGCATATAGGGCCGACACCAGCTGAGATTGATGAGATGCTGTCTACGGTTGGTTATGACACTCTTGATGCTCTAATCGATGATACCGTTCCCTCGGAAATCCGGCAAAAAGAGCCTCTGATGTGGGAGGACGCCATGACGGAACGTGATGTGCTTTACTACATGCATGAGATCGCCAGTAAGAACAAAGTACTTACTTCCCTAATTGGCCAAGGTTATCACGGTACAACCACCCCGGCTCCCATTTTGCGTAACATTCTTGAGAACCCGGCTTGGTATACGGCGTATACACCTTATCAACCCGAGATTTCACAGGGTCGCCTTGAAGCGCTTTTGAACTTTCAGACAATGGTCAGTGACTTAACGGGCCTCGAGATCGCGAATGCGTCCCTGCTTGATGAGGCCACGGCTGCAGCAGAAGCGATGACGATGGCCAAGCGCTCTTCGAAGTCCAAGGCAAACGCGTTTTTTGTTGATGTACATTGTCATCCGCAGACCATCGCGGTCATAAAAACGCGTGCTGAACCGCTTGATATCGAAGTCATCATTGGTGAACCGGAAAAAATTGAAGCTGAACACTATTTTGGTGCTATATTCCAGTATCCAGGAACCTATGGATATGTGCGCGATTTTAGTGATCCCATTCAAAAACTTCATGAATGCAAAGCCTTGGCAATTGTTGCCGCCGATCCTTTAGCGCTGGCGCTTTTGAAATCGCCAGGTGAGATGGGCGCAGATATTGCAATCGGATCAACGCAGAGATTTGGTGTGCCGATGGGATATGGCGGCCCGCATGCCGCTTACATGGCCACCAAGGAAGCGTATAAGCGTGCGATGCCTGGCCGGATTATTGGTGTTTCGATAGACAGTCGGGGAAACCGGGCTTATCGTCTGGCTCTTCAAACGCGCGAGCAACATATCCGCCGGGAAAAGGCAAACTCCAATGTTTGTACGGCACAGGCGCTTCTGGCGGTCATTGCTTCCATGTATGCAGTTTATCATGGTGCGGAGGGGATTAAGGCGATCGCTGAATCCGTACATCGCAAAACAGCACGCCTTGCGAAAGGTCTGGAGGAGGCAGGTTTTACCGTTTATCCGAAAGTATTTTTCGACACGATCGCTGTTGAGGTGGGGCCACTGCAGAACACCGTAATGCAGGCAGCCGTTGCGAATGGTATTAATCTCAGAAAGGTCGATGATACTTGGGTTGGAATCAGCCTCGATGAGCAGACGCGACCGGAGACAATTGAAGCGGTGTGGCGGGCGTTTGGGATCGATAAAGAAGATGACAGCCAAGCCAACCGGGAATATCGATTGCCCGATGCGATGCTTAGGACAAGCGAAATTCTGGCCCATCCTATCTTCCATCTCAATCGATCTGAAGCAGAAATTACTCGCTATATGAGGCGGTTAGCTGATCGTGATCTGGCGCTTGACCGTGCCATGATACCGTTGGGTTCGTGTACCATGAAACTGAATGCAACGGTTGAAATGATCCCTGTTACGTGGCCGGAGTTTTCGAGTTTACATCCGTTTGCACCTAGTGATCAAACCCTAGGGTATCAGGAGATGATTGCTGATCTTAATGCGAAGTTGTGTCAGATCACGGGCTATGATGCGATTTCACAGCAACCAAATTCGGGTGCTCAAGGCGAATATGCCGGTCTGCTTACCATTCGGAATTATCATCGCGCAAATGGTGATGGACATCGAGACATCTGTCTTATTCCGATGTCTGCGCATGGGACAAATCCTGCTTCTGCGCAAATGGTAGGTTGGAAAGTTGTCGCGGTTAAATCAGACGATCATGGAAACATTGATCTGGATGACTTTCGTGAAAAAGCAAAAGAGCATGCTGACAGCCTTGCCGCATGTATGATTACGTATCCTTCCACGCATGGTGTCTTTGAAGAAACTGTAAGCGAAGTTGCCCAAATTACGCATGAGCATGGTGGGCAAGTTTACATTGACGGTGCGAATATGAATGCCATGGTTGGTCTTTCCAAACCTGGAGAAATTGGCGGTGATGTCAGTCATCTAAATCTTCACAAAACGTTCTGTATTCCGCATGGTGGAGGTGGTCCGGGAATGGGGCCGATTGGGGTAAAAAGCCATCTGATTGAACATCTGCCCGGACACCCGGAATTTGGGAGCGATGTAGGGCCGGTTTCTGCTGCGCCTTTTGGATCTCCCTCAATCTTGCCGGTGAGTTGGGCTTATATTCTCTTGATGGGTGGTGAGGGGCTGACGCAAGCAACCAAGATTGCAATCCTCAATGCCAACTATATTGCGGCACGGTTAAAGGAGGCATACGGTATCTTGTTCACGGCCAAGAACGGTCGGGTGGCCCATGAATGTATTTTGGATACCCGCCATCTTCATGATAGTGCAGGCGTGACGGTCGATGATATTGCAAAGCGGTTAATGGACAGCGGTTTTCATGCGCCTACGATGAGTTGGCCAGTGGCGGGGACCTTGATGGTGGAGCCAACTGAATCTGAACCCAAGACAGAGATTGACCGGTTCATTGATGCGATGCTTTCTATCCGCCAGGAGGCGCGGGATATCGAATCTGGAAAGATTGATCCAGAGAATAATCCGTTGAAAAATGCACCCCATACCGTTGCAGACTTGATCGGTGAATGGCAGCGGCCGTATTCGAGGAAACAAGCCTGCTATCCAGCCGGTTCCTTCGGTGTTGACAAATATTGGCCGCCGGTCAATCGCGTCGACAATGCTTTTGGTGACAGAAATCTTGTTTGTACCTGCCCGCCAATGGAAGAGTATTTGCAGGCAGCGGAGTGAGGTTTGGTCGGCCTCGCCGAGTTACCTTTTGCGGGGCCGCACAACATCCGACCAGTATAATCGGACTTGTCTTAACTGGTGGGGCAGGTGAAACGGTTTGTTAACCCTTTTTCCCAGCAGAATATTAAGATTACCGATTTACGTTTCCCCAATAGTATGGGGAAAGCAATGCGCACACAGCATATTCTTTCAGTTTTAGCGATTCTGGCCTTTGCTGGATGCCAAACTTCGAAGAATGGGGAATTGGTCTCTGCCAAAGCTGATCTTGATTCCGAAACCATTTCTCAAAAGGACGAAGCGGGTCCTAGTTCAGAAGTAACGGCATCCGTCGATCCTTCGGCTTCCAATACAGCCCTAAGAAAAGATGCTATTGCAGAATACGCCGCGCCTGAAACCGGTACCGTTTTCACATGGCGGAACAATTGGGCAAATTTACCGGAGATTATAAGCTACAAAGTCGTCGGATTACAAAGTATTGGCGGCAAACAGTACGTGAAATTCACCTCTGTGAAAGGTTTGAAAAACACCACACACGCCTACTATAGTGTGGAAGATTTTAGCCTGAAGGGGTATCGCGATGCGAAAAATCGCGCTCTTGTTACCTACAAACCCGTTGAGCAACGCTATCGTTTTCCCATGGCACCCGGTGACAAATGGCTGACGCAGTGGAAATCCCTTGATCATGGTTCAGAGCGGGTTACGGCAGGCGGCGGGGTGGTGCAAGTTGTTCGAATGGAGACCCTCGAACTTCCTGCCGGTACTTTCCGTGCAATGAAAGTGAAGATGCCAGTACAAAAGCATGCACCGCAAGGTTTGACCCATTATGCATGGTTTTCGCCCGAACTTGGGATCACCGTGAAAGAGCAAATTGGCGGCGGAGTACTCAATTGGACCCAGGTTTTGGAAAAAGTAGAGCGTCCAAACTAGCTATATTTTCAGATTGAGATTTATTCGCAGCGCACTGTGGCGAATGTCTCGTAATTGCCTGCCGGGAATGGATCCGGCCGGTCTGCCGACAAGTTCACGTTTAGTCTGGTGAAGCTGAAGAAGTTGCTCAACTGAACAGGTGTCGTTCCTGGTTGATCAGGAAAGTTCAATCCATTTGCGTTCAACGCCTGACCAGAGAAGAATGTTGAGTACACTACACCATCATCGCCGCCATTTGGTCTGGAGGTGAAGAAAGGTGGTGGGCTCACAGAGATTTCAAACGGGAAAATTGCGAAAACATCTGCGATACCGGATTGGCCGCCAGCGTTTAACGAACTCAACTGGTCACCGGCTACATTTGTCGTCAAAACACCGTCACGGCGCACAAGGATTACGCAGGCATTATTGTTGGTGACATTCGCACCGAACAACACATTGCCTTGGCTAGAAGTGCCGGGTGATACCTGTACCGTTGCGTTGATTGCGAAGGCAGACGCCAGGGCAGCGACGGTAGAGGCAAAGGTGTATCTTTTAAACATGCGGGCAAACATCATTCACACCTCAAATTGAGTTGAGTGCTGTAATTGCCAACGGGAAAAGGGTCGCCTGACAGCCTTCTGGCGATAACATGCGTTTCGATCAAAGTTGTTCCAAGCTCTAAGCGAGTAGGAACATTGCCAGGTGTTTCTGAGAAATTGGTGGCTCCGTTACCGGAGAAAAAAGTTGCCATATTCACCGAGTCACCGCCACCAACAGGCATGGATGCGAAACCAAGAGGCTGGTCGATGCTCAACGTGTATGAAGCATTTGTTGTTGTTATCTGGGCGACTCCGGCACGGCCACCATAAACTTTTGAACTCAGTTCGGTATTTTCAATGCTTGCGTTGATTGTCCCGGGACTGACAATAATAATTTGACAAGACTCTCCGCCTGCAGTCTGTCCCGTCAACACGTCTCCGCCTGGTGACAAATCGATCACCACGCCATTTGATTGTGTATCTTCAGTTGATTCTTCGTCTTCAGTGGATTGTGAATAAGCGGTTCCAGCCATAGCCATGCCTGCCGCCAGGATGACGGTAAACACGTATGACAGGCAAGCAATTTGCTGCCATGATGCAGACGGTTTGTGTGTTACCGATGCACACACACTGAACGCAGCGTTTTGAGGTCCAGAGTGTCTTGTCTTCATTGCCTACTCTTGCAATCCTTCTGTAGTCCAACCATCATCAGCCCAGGTTTTTTCCTTTGCTGATGCAACTTCAACATTTCCGCTCTGTTCGTTTGATGAAGCAATTGAAGCATCCGGCAGATCGCCAACAGACTCAATTTCTCCATCAGACGAGGAGCTTGAAACCGGTGCTATGCCGCGATTTAGACCCAGCTCCACCAATTTCAGTTCAATTTCCAGACGCCGAACTTCAAGATCATAAAGCCTTGAACAATCGAGCCTTTTTGGTTTGTGCCCAAGCGGCACAACTATTCTTGTGTAAGCAGAGAAGGAAGAATCTGCATTTGATTGTTCCGGATTGCCGATCAATCCGACATCAAGATAAGACCCTGACCCTGCTACTGCGGATCTGCACGTTGTGCCATCAGCGGCACGCACTTCATCGCTTCCCTGTGGCAATTGAACACCAGGCAGGTTGAAACCAGAAATGTTCTGGTTGATGAATGTGTTTTGCGCAAACGCCTCGCCTCCCATAGACAAAGTCGCTACAGCAATTGTAAGCGAACTAATTGCTATTGAATGCGCTCTCCTAAGAACTTTCCACATACCTGAGCCTTTATTGTTGTTGTTTTTGGTTGGCTTGGAAAAGGTATAGATTCTGTGCAAACCCTAACTTTTCTTTTTGTTTGTCCTGCGAACGGAACGACCACATTTACCGGACGTGCGAAACGTCCACCAAGTGTGAACTCAGCTGGCGAAACCCTGGCGCCTTGGACCGGTCTGAAGTTTTGGTCATAGACCTTAACTTCGATCCGAATCCGGTGATTGTAAGGATTTGCTGGATAGACTTTCAAAGCGAATGCATCCGCAAAACTTTTCACCTCACCGCGCATGGGTGACATAGCTTGCGCCGCTGCCTGGTGTGGCAGCAGCGAAAGTGCCAGGGCACAGCCCAAAAATGAAGTTGCTGATAATTTTTTTATGTTCAGATAATCCATTTTCAGTCTGTCCCCCGTGAGTTTGGATTATTCGCAGCGCAGAACTACAGTCGCATCGTATGAACCGGCTTCAAAGACGCCTGAGCTCTTTGTTGCAGTCAAATCAACGGATACGTTTGTAATCCCGGTGTTCGCCAAAGCAGTTGTACCAGTAGCACCGGTTGTGGTGTTGGCACCTGCAAGGTCATATGAAGAATTGAACAGTGTGTTCAGGTCTGCGTTTGGTGCAGTTGTTGTTGGATCAAAGTTAGTAACTGGATCCAATGAAACGCTGAATGCACCGTTAGATGTAACGTTTGCTGTACCAGCAGCACCACCAGCGTTTACTGAGCTAAGGGATGTGAAGCCGGCGTTTGCAGCAAGTGTACCACCACCGGTAACGGTGATGAGGCATGTGGCTGAAACAGTTCCTGTGAATGGAATGTTATCTGTCACAGCTTGTGCTTGCAAAGGAACTGCAACGAATGCAGCCACTGCAGCAACTTTTAGAAGGTTTTTCACGAGTACTCTCCTGTAACTTTTCTATTTGCTTTTGAGACGCAAAGAAAAAGATTTCACCTAACCCGAGTGTCAGACAAAATACCCAATTCAAAATGTAAGGAGAACCGAAGTTACCCCCTGCGTCAGCAGTGTTTGTAACAGGTAGGAATTTCTAAATGGTTTCTGGTGCTGGTTAATTTAATATGAAGTGGTTTGTGCCAATTTGAGCATAACCATAGGAATGCGCCCCCTAGTAGGCCTTAAAGTGTTGCATAGCGACACAAATTCAGCTGGCCTGATCGTTGCATACGAAGGGTATGCAGGTACGGGTCTTATCATTTTTGTATTGTCTGCTGGTTTTTGCCGGATCAGGGGTGCACGCGCTAAGCGCAGAAACGATTGGTTTTCGTGGTGTTGTTCTTCCTAGCCTCCAATCAGACCCAGAGGTTTTCGAGCAACCCCAAACGCTTGTCAGTTTTTCTGATCAGATTGCACTGGCGTTTCCGGTCGATTTCGGGACGGATGGTAAAATCAGAATATTCAACGATTTTGGGGATCTTGTTAAAGGTCTGAAATTACTCTCACTTGCTTCCGAAAGTGGTGTTGAAACGCGCGTGGCTGTTGTTGATTTGCTGCCGGGAGGCAAGCAAACTTTTCTGCTATGTGATCTTGAACGCTGTATTCGGTACAAGGTTATTCGGCAGTAACGGGTCTCACTCGACCGGTTCGGATTTCACCTTATCCTTGTTTATGGCTGTTGCTGAGGGTTTTTCAAACTGCGCAAGGAGGTCCGCTTTTTTGTCTTTTGCTTTTTTTACCGCCAGTTCTTTTACAGGACCAAAGCCGCGAATTTCATCCGGCAGTCTGGCCAAAGCGGTGGCAAACTGGCGGTTGCGATCTTCCAGTCTTGGGAGGAGTTCTCTGATCGTTGTTTGATAATCGGAAATCAATGCTCGTTCCATCCGACGTTCTTTTGTGTATCCGAACAAGTCAAAAACGCCACCTCTGAGGACCTTTAGTTTTGCCAGTTGACGGAAGAGTGGCATCATCCAGGGTCCAAAGGCACGTTTGCGCGGACGCCCGTTCGGTTTCTTCCCAAATCCGATTATCGGGGGTGCCAGATGGTAATTCAGGGTAAAATCACCTTCGAAGGTGTCCGCAATCTGTTTTTCGAAATCGCCATTGGTGTAAAGGCGGGCTACCTCATATTCGTCCTTATATGACATCAGTTTGAACAAGCCTCTGGCAACAGCATTGGTGAGGTCACGGCTTTTTCCGAGTTTTTCCTCTACCGCTTCAACCTTTGACACGAAATCCCGGTAAGACTGCGCGTAGTTCAAATCCTGATAATCCTCGAGAAAATCGGCGCGTTTGCTGATTACTTCAGCCAGGGTATCTGGTTCGGAAGCAGAAGGTCTTGTTTTTTCGAGTAAGTCAGTTGCTTCCTTCGGGAAAGCGGCGAATCGACGTCCCCAGTTAAAGGCGCGTTTGTTGGCTGCCACTGCGACTGCGTTTAGTTCAATCGCGCGTTCAATGGCTTGAGGAGAGACGGGTAACAAACCTTTCTGACATGCATATCCTACCATCATAATATTCGTGGCAATCGCATCACCGCATACGCTTTCTGCAAGTTTGGTAAAATCGACCTGTTGCATATCCTCTTTGACATGCTGTTTGATGGTATCGACCACGCCCATTTCTCTAAAATCGAAATCCCGATCAAAGATAAAATTGGAAACCGGATTAAGGTGCGTGTTTACAACCGAATTTGTGTTTTCCGGATTGAATAGGGCGATCGATCCCTGCGAGGCAGCAACTACTGTATCGGCTGCCAGCAACAAATCTGCTTCGCCGGTGACGATCTGAGGGGCAGTTACTAAATCCGGTGTTGCAGCCAAGCGAACGTGACTGAGAACAGCACCGCCTTTTTGGGCAAGGCCCGCCATGTCCAAGATTATTGCTGCCTTATCTTCGATATGGGCTGCCATACCTAGTATTGCGCCAATCGTTAAGACACCGGTTCCTCCAACGCCAGTAATTGCAACGTTGTAAACGCCATCGAGCTTTTGGATTTTTGGCGCTGGTAAGTCAGAAATTTCCAGTTCCGGCAATTCTGGCTTTTTCAGCACGCCTCCTTTAACCGTCACAAAGGAAGGGCAAAACCCCTCGATGCATGAAAAATCTTTATTGCAAGCTGATTGGTTTATCTTTCGCTTTCTGCCCCACTGTGTTTCCAACGGTTCGACAGAAATACAATTTGATTGAACAGAGCAATCCCCGCACCCTTCACAGACCAATGGGTTGATAAACGCGCGTTTGTTGGGGTCTGGTGCCAAGCCTCGCTTACGACGACGACGCAATTCAGCTGCGCAGGTTTGATCGTAAATAATTGCTGTGCAACCTTTGACTGAACGCAGATGGCGCTGGACTTCCTCGATGTATTCTCGGGAACGAACCTCGGTTCCTGGTGCGAGCAGAGACCTCGGATATCGATCTGGTTCATCGGATATCAGCCAGATTTCTTTTACACCCTCTGCTTTGAGCTGTTTGGAAATGGTAGGTGGATCAAGGGGGCCATCGTGATTTTGTCCGCCGGTCATCGCTACCGCATCGTTGAAAAGCACTTTGTAGGTAATGTTTGCGCCCGATGCGACAGCAGCACGGATCGCCAGATAGCCTGAATGAAAGTAAGTCCCATCGCCGAGGTTTGCGAAGACGTGGTCTTCATCGGTAAAGTGTTGTAGGCCTGTCCAACTGATGCCTTCTCCACCCATGTGAGAGAAAGTCTCGGTTTGTCTGTCCATCCAAACTGCCATGAAATGGCAGCCGATCCCGGCCATTGCCCGGCTTCCATCTGGTACTTTGGTTGACGTGTTATGCGGACATCCAGAACAAAAATGTGCTGTGCGGGTGACTGGCGCTTCGTGTTTTTTACGCAGTGCGGCGCGTTCCTCATAATAGGAGAGTTTCTGCTTGATGCGATTTGCCAAACCGCCCGGCAAATCAAACGTTAAAAGCCGTGTCGAGATCGCGCGCACCGCAACCCCTGCCGTCATTTCTTCGTTGAGTTTGAGGATGTGCCGGTCCTCGTGATCAAATTTTCCAACGATACGAGGCCGTACATCTGCGCGCCAGTTGAACAATTGTTGTTTGATTTGATGCTCAATTACTTCGCGGCGCTCTTCGATTACGAGGACTTCTTCTAAGCCTTCAGAAAATTTTCGGATACCCTCTGGTTCCAGAGGCCATGGCATCCTGACTTTATAGAGCCTAAGGCCAATTTCATCGGCCACTTTTTCATCAATATCCAGTTGTCGTAACGCTTCGCGTACATTTTCAAATGCCTTGCCAGAGGCGACAATTCCAAATCGCGGCTTTTTGCTGTCATAGATCAGTTGGTCAACGCCATTGGCTCGAGCAAAAGCGAGTGCAGCATAGGCTTTGTGTTCCTGCAAACGCTCATCCTGCTCAAGGATGGGGTCCGGCCACCGCAAATTCAGGCCGTTTTCTGGAAGTTCGAAATCAGTTGGAGTGATGAATTTCTTTTTCTCGCCCGCAAGATCAACCACGCCGGTTGTCTCAATGGTATCGGCAATGACCTTGTAGCCAACCCAAAGGCCGGAATAGCGGGACATGGCGATGCCGAGCAGGCCTAAGTCTACAAATTCCTGTACACTTGAGGGAAACAGCATCGGCATGATGGCTGCCATAAAGGCGTGATCGGATTGGTGTGCAACGGTGGAAGACTTTGCGGTATGATCGTCCCCTGCGAATGCCAATACGCCGCCGTAAGGAGACGTGCCGGCAGAATTTGCGTGTTTTAAAACGTCGCCAGAGCGGTCTACCCCAGGACCTTTCCCGTACCAGAAACCTACAACACCATCTTTGTTGGCGCCCGGGGACGTATGGAGTTGCTGTGTCCCCCAAACAGCGGTTGCTGCGAGGTCTTCATTTACGCCGGGTTGAAACACGACGCCGTGTTTGTCGAGGTGTTTTTTTGCTTGCGTCAGCGCGAAATCGTAGGCTCCGATCGGTGATCCCCGGTATCCGGAAATGAAGGCTCCAGTGTTAAGACCGACCTCCCGATCTCTCCGCATTTGCACCATTGGCAGGCGAACAAGCGCCTGGGTGCCGTTCATGAAAACCTTACCTTCAGTCGCGGTGTATTTATCTTCCAGAGTGATTTCTGGACGGTCGAACGATTTGGAAACCGGTTTGTTCTCTCCCATCAGGGCCTCCGAGAGATTCTTTTCTACAAATAGTATGTGACATTTTACTGAGGATTGCAGTTTAAATTTAGCGTGATTGGCAAAAAGAAATAGGAGAAAATCCTAAAAATTTTTCAATTTTAGGACAGAAATCTAAATTGGCAGGCTGGTCGTATTTTTGATCTCATTGAGCGCGAAGTGTGAATTCATCACACCTACATGCGGGAGTTTCAAAAGGCGCCCTTTGACTGTCTTCTCGTAATCACGCACAGATTTCACTACAACCCGGAGCAAATAGTCGAACTCGCCACTCATGGTGTAGCACTGAAGTATCTCCGGCACCGATCTGGTTGCTTCTTCAAAAGATTCAAGGACTTCTGAGGTATGTGTGTCGAGCCGAACAAAGACAAAGATTGACACATCCAATCCGATTTTCTCTGAATCCAGTATGCTTCGTTTGACGCGGATGATACCGCTATCTTCCATTTTCTTTATCCGTCGCCAGCAAGGCGTGTGGCTCAATCCGACTGCTTGTCCGATGTCATTGATGTTAACATCAGCATTTTCCTGCAGGATTCGAAGGATTTTGAAGTCAATCTCATCAAGATTTGGGTCAAGAGACATTTTATCGCTTTCTTAATCAGCTGTGTCTTATAGTCTTTACAGTGCTGACATACGTTAACAAACTTGGTATATGAGTCGAAGATAGGCTAATAGTACATTATCAGAGTAGTTGCGGGGGCTGCTGCACAACTAGCAATTAGGCGAGGGGCCAAAGCTCGTGTTTAACATTTTCTCATCAAAAAACTCGGAAGAGAACAAAGAAGAAGTCATTGCGGAAAAAAATCCGGTTCCAGAAGTAGAGCCTCAATTGTCGCCGGAAGAGGAGGCGAAAGAGAGACTTTCTCCTGCCCTTCGTGCGAGGATGGACAAACTGGACAAGGTTCGGCAAGGGCTTCAAGATTTTCAGACAACCATTGCACAAACCAAAAGCTCATCAACTTTGTCGGAAACACGGTTGGCCAGCGTTGAGGATCTTTTAAGATCGTCCGAACAGGACATTGCCAGGACCTCGCGTTTAGAACAGGAAAACCAAGACCTCCGCGCGAAAATCGAAAAACTTCGTGATGAATTAAGCGATACAACGGATGACCTTGAAAATCAGAATGCCGTTGTTGATTCCGTGAAGGCACGGGCCACAGAGACACGCGAGGCGCTTCAACAGGCGCATGTGGATATTAGCCAACACTTGAAAAGGGTTGAGCTGCTCCGCACGCAGGCTGATGATTATAAGTCCAAACTGAATGAGAGAGCTTTCGAGCTGGAAAACCTCAAAGATCAGTATGCTCAGCTCATTACTGAAAACGAGACGAACAGAACGGCTCTGAAAAATAGTTCCGACGAGTTGGCTGTCAGGGGTCAAAAAGTTTCTGAGCTAGAACAGAATGTGATGGAGTCGAAGCGTCACCTGGAACTCGAAAATTCCAGACGCGAGCAGTTAACAATGGAAGTCAGTGATCTGAAAAACCGACTTCGTGAAAGCAATCGTGAGAAAATCGATCTGGAAACCAGGCTTGATTTGGCTGTGACAGACCTCAGTTCACGTTCAAAGCACTTCAAAGAACAGGTTAGGGTCAAGGATGATCGAATTTACGCGCTTGAATCCAAGACGGAAGCGCTAGAATCTCAGGCACGTGTTAGTGAGCATAGCCTTGCAGACCTTAAAGACGAAAACCGTACTCTTTTGAAGGCATTGGCCAATGAGGAAGAGCGTCATCGCGCTTTGAAACAACAGATAGAGGACATCAAATCTTCACACAATGAAGACCGGGAGAAGTTGTTTGCCTCCGTAAACCGTATTTCGGAACTTGAGATCAGAGTGTCCAGCTTGGCAGATGACAAAGAACAGGCCCTGGCAGAAAATGTTCAGTTTTCTCAGGTTATTGATCGCCTCACCAATGAAAACAAACAATTGTCTGAGCGCGTGATCATGCTCTCCTCAGTTGAGGAGAAATACAACAAGCTCCTTATGGCTCAAACGGCTGGAGACGTTGGTGATGAGGACTTGGATGAGGATGAAAAAGATTCCGATAAGGTCGTAAACATCAGAGCCAAAAGAGGCAAAGCCAGTTAATTTTGGTTTCATCAACGAATGAAAAGCTGGCATTTTGCCAGCTTTTTTGTATTTAGAGTTGCTTGAACTCTGAAGAACGATACCCATGCCGAAATTCCTTGTTGCTGCATTTTATCATTTTGTTGAATTGGACGATTACGTTGCGCTCCAGCCTGACATCTTGGCGTGTGCGCAAGCAAACGAGGTGATGGGCACTATCCTTCTAGCGCGGGAGGGCATTAACGGGACTGTTTCGGGCCCTCAAGCTGGCGTGCTCGCTTTACTTCAAAAACTGCGTAGTGATGTGCGCTTGAAGGGTTTGGAGCACAAAGAGAGTTGGGCTACGGAGAACCCCTTTTATCGAATGAAGGTACGGCTCAAAAATGAAATTGTAACCATGGGTGTGGAGGGTGTCAGTCCGATTAACGCAGTCGGTCAGTATGTGGACCCGGAAGACTGGAATGCCTTGATCGAAGATCCTGATGTTGTGGTCATTGATACCAGAAACGACTATGAGGTCTCTATCGGAACGTTCAAAGGGGCAGTGGATCCCGAGACAACGAGCTTCAGAGAGTTTCCGGAATGGCTCAAGCAACAGGAAAATCTGGCGAAGGATAAGAAAATCGCAATGTTCTGCACCGGTGGTATTCGGTGTGAAAAATCGACAGCGCTATTAAAGTCTGAAGGTTTTGAAAATGTCTTTCATCTCAAAGGTGGTATTTTGAAGTACCTGGAGACGATTCCGGAATCAGAAAGTCTATGGAATGGCCAATGTTTTGTCTTTGACCAGCGGGTGAGCGTTGGTCATGGATTGGAAGAGGGCCCCTATGATCTTTGTCATGCCTGTCGATATCCAATCACAGAAGAAGATAAACGCTCCGAATTTTATGTGCCTGGTGTCTCTTGCCCGCGCTGCCACAGTACGATGAGTGTGCAACAGCAGCAAAGATTTGCTGAACGTCAACGACAAATTGATTTGGCCAAGGAACGTGGAGAACAGCATATAGCGGTAAACCAGGCCACTCAGAAAGAAAAAAAGCGTTTGGCAAGGAAAGAACATGCCAAACGCTCTAATGGTCTGAAAAATGCTTAACGGATTAAAGCGCTTTCTTCTCCGGTGAAAGCGCCGAAATCATCTCTTCATGCAATACGAGCAGGTTGTTTGCTGCACTGAGTTCTACAGCCAACTCTGATTTCTCGCGATTGTTGGTTTCAACCTGTCGCTTGAGCTCACGAACTGAGTTCTCAAGTTCATGGATCTTGCTGTAGTGTTGGTTTTGCTGCTCAAGTCCTCGCTTGTTGAGTTCGTTGTATTTTGCCTGAAGATCGGCAAATTTATCAACATTCTGCTCGTTTTCAGCGGACAGTGCATTGAGATCTGAAACAACTTTTGTGAGTTCCACGTCTTTGTTTCTGAGTTTTTCGCGGGTTGATTTAAGCGCCTGTGTACCCTGGCTTAACTCCATCTCCAGTTTCGAAATTTCAGATTTGAGTGAATTTCTATCACGTTCGATATCCGCAACGCTGGTTTGGAGGTTGCCAATTTCCCGATCCTTTTTGCGAACCGAATTGTTGAGCTGCGCAATCTCATTCTTGGCACTTTCATGCGCATTTGCAGAGCTTTTGCGCATGGTTTCAAGCATCTCAATCTGCTTCTTCTGCTTTTCAACCATCGCCTGGGCTTCCTGGCGTTGAATGCGCAGTTGATCAGACTTTTCCTCAAGTTCCTTAATACGAACTTTGGCGCTTTGGAAACCGGCAAGGTCACGCTCTACCAATTGCAGGTAGTTGGCTAACCCATCAGCTTGTTCTGCCAAGCCCGTTAGAACTTCGGAACTGTTTTTAATCTTATCCCGCATGTCATCACATGTTCGCCGGGACTCCAGTACGTTCATGGTGCCAGTTTGATTAGACAAGATCGAATAAACCCCGTTGCTTTGACTTTCCGGCATCTCAGAAGTTAATTCAGTGCTGGAAATTTCTTCATCGACAGGATCGTGGACAAGTTGGGCTTCCAATTCGCTATTCTCCTCGGGAGTTTCGATTTCGATATGATCGATCGAAAGTTCGGTTTCCAATTGCCGAGCCATGAGCTTCTCAAGTCGCGCGGACTTAATCTTCTCTCTCAACTCATCAATGCTTTTGTTAACCGGTGATTGGTTAACATCGTTACTTGGTACTAGCTCCTGGTCATCCAGGTCGGTTGCAAGCTCAGCCGCTAACTGCTTTACCGCTTGGTGCATGGTATCCCCCAAATATGATCCATGGTTTCTATGTTTTCTGATTCCCTCGTCGAATCAGTACGCGAATCACTCGTTGCTTGACCTTAATCGACTTGATTCTTCGTGACAAACCTGTGGAACATTTATATTTTTTGCTAGATTAAGAATTTGTTTACCAATGCCTAGAACCGAATCGCCCATCCTATATTCCTTCAGACGCTGCCCGTATGCGATGCGGGCGAGAATCGCTTTAAAATCAAGCGGTATAGCCGTTGAACTGCGGGAAGTGGTGCTTCGTGAAAAGCCTGATGCGATGCTTGAAGTCAGTCCAAAGGGAACTGTTCCCGTCCTCGTTTTAGAGGATGGAGAGGTGCTTGAAGAAAGCCTTGAAGTTATGGAATGGGCGCTAAAAATACGTGATCCGGAGGGATTAACTGATTTTGAATCTTCGAAAATCAGCGTTGCAGAATCCCTGATTCTTGCGTGTGACGGCCCATTTAAAGCCGCGCTGGATCATTACAAATACCCAGATCGGTACGAAAACATTGATCGTGATGCAGAGCGAGAAAAGGGTGCTTCGTTTATCCGCTTGCTGGATGCACGGTTGGCCTCGGATGCGTTTTTAATGGGTGAAACATTCACCATTGCGGATGCTGCAATTCTGCCTTTCGTCCGGCAATTTGCGCATGTGGATCGTGAATGGTTTTGGTCAGAAACATGGCCAAATGTGATCAGGTGGCTTGACGCATTTCTTAGCAGCGATCGGTTTCGGCAGATTATGGAAAAGTACCCGCAATGGAAATCCGGTGAGGCTGGTGTCAGATTTGGCTAGTCACATTTAGTAAGAATTTTTTCTTCAAAATGCATTTTTTTGACTGATTTGTCCGTTGCCTAGGCGCTTCCCGACCAATTCTGAGCCCTCCCAGGGACTATATTTTAGCCATTACTGCACCAATTTCGCCATTGACGACGCAGTCTGCAAAGCGGTCCAGTTCTGTCGGATCTCGGTTCAGGATCGCCATTTTGGCGCCATTTCTTTTTGCATGGAGCGGCAGGACGGCCGCTGGTTGGACAGCTAGTGAGGTTCCTATGGCAATGAATAGGTCAGCTGTTTCAGCAATCTGAAAAGCGCGATTGGTTTCTTTTACCGGCATTTTCTCGCCGAACATGACAACATCCGCTTTGATCAGCCCTCCACAAGACTGGCATTTGGGGCTTTTATCAGTTTGCTCAAAGAGCTCACGGCAAAGATCCATACCATGCGGCATTTTACAGGAGATACAGGAGGCCGTTGTGGCATTCCCATGTATCTCGATGATCTTCTCCTGGGGCGCTCCGCCCCGCTGATGTAACCCGTCTACATTTTGTGTCACGAGGCATGTGCATTTTCCTGAATTGATCCAATCCGCAATTTTTTTGTGGCCAATGTTGGGTTCCACCGAACCGATTTGGTCTTTCATGTAAAAGCGACGATACCAATCTTCGATGCGTGCTTCTTCGCTCTCTACATATTCACCATACTCAACAATGCGAAATTTTTCCCACAAGCCCCCTGGAGATCTAAAGTCTGGAACGCCGGACTCCGTTGAAATTCCAGCGCCAGTCAGAACCACCATATTAGATGCCTGATCGATAAGCTCGCTTAGGTGTTCCAGACTATCCTGATGATGATCCATCAGCCCGGTGAAAGGCCACGCAGTTTTTCGGATCGGCGGCGTAACAGTTCTACCGTCGTCAGCAACATAACTGACATGATGACCAATATGGTCGCTACAGCGAGAATGGTTGGGCTGATTTGCTCACGCAAGCCAGAGAACATTTGGCGCGGAATTGTCCGTTGATCCACATCAGCCATGAAAATCACGGCAACCACTTCATCCAGTGACGTGATGAAGGCGAACAAGGCGCCTGAAATCATCCCCGGTAGGATCAGCGGCATGATGACTTTGAAAAATGTCGTTGAGAAACTGGCGCCGAGGCTTTGGGAGGCACGGATCAGAGACCGATCAAACCCGCTTAGGGTGGCTGTTACGGTGATGATGACAAATGGAACCCCAAGCGTTGCATGGGCCAGCACCAAGCCAAGGTAAGTTTTGGCCAAGCCATCGGGATAGAATGGTAGGACACCCTTCATGGTGCCGCCATAAAAGAAGAACATGCCTGTTGCAGTGATCACCAATGGAACGATCATCGGGGATATCAGCAAGCTTGTAATGGCAGAGCGGAAGGGCATTTCTGGTCGCGAAAGACCGAGGGCGGCAAGTGTTCCCAACACAGTCGCAAGCGCAGTTGAAACGATCGCCAGGAAGAAAGAGTTTCTAAAAGCCCGGATCCATGTAGCGTTGTTCCACATGTCGACCCACCAGCCTTCGATGGCATCTGGCGCAGTCATGCCGAAGCGGAAAATATCTGCATACCAACGCATGGAGTAGGCTTCCGGATCCAAACGCATCATGCCTTCGGTAAAACTGAAATAGGGTTCTGCGTTAAATGAAAGCGGTATGATGACAAGGATGGGCAAGATCAGGAAAACGAATATGATCGTACAAATTGCGAGGAAGGCATATTTCCAGATTTTTTCTCCGGTAGACGCATAAGGAGGCAAGGGTTCCATGCAGAAGAGGGGGATACCAAACAGGAGTGCAAACCCCACCGTGCCAGCCAGCGATTGCGTGTAAAGCAAAAACACAAGCGTTGCGATTGCAAGGGCAAAGAAACCTGGGCTCTTTATTCTTTCCTGGATCGTCATCGTCGTGCCTACCCGAATTTCAAGTTATCAACGCCAACCAGCTTGTTGTAGAGCCAGTATAGGATGAGAACCACCGCTAGCAGAATTGTTCCGAGCGCAGCGCCCAGAGACCAATTCAAGGTTTTTTGGATATGGTTCGCGATCAGGTTTGATATTAAAAGACCATCATTGCCACCCACCAATGCGGGGGTGATGTAATAACCGATCGCGAGAATGAATACGAGCAGCGTTCCGGCTGCTATCCCGGGTGTTGTCTGCGGAAAATACACGCGGGTGAACGCATAATAGTTCGAGGCCCCCATCGATTTCGCTGCGCGCATGTAGCTGGGCGGGATGGTTTTCATCACTGAGTACAGCGGCAAAATCATAAACGGCAGCAAAATGTGCACCATCGATATGACGGTACCGGTTGCGTTGTAGATCATTTGTATTCGCGCTTCATCGCTTATGAAGCCCAAATAAACGAGCATGTTGTTTATGATGCCTTCTTTTTGCAGCATCGCTATCCATGCCGACGTTCGGACAAGCAACGATGTCCAGAAAGGCAGGAGCACCATGATCATCAATAGGTTCGACGTTCGCAAGGGTAGCGTCGAGAGCAGGTAGGATACCGGATAGGCGATGATGAAACACAGTCCGGTGATTAGTGCGGACAACCATATCGTCTTCCACAATATCGGCAGGTAAATTCGATAGAGTTCATCCGCGAGGACGATTCTTTCCTGCTCATCATATTTGCGGTCGGTAGCTGCCAGATAGAACGATAACGTGTAGTCCTGAGTAACACGCTTCAGCGTGACCCAAATGTTCCGGTTTTCCCACTTCTTATCGATGGCGATCAGGGCCTCGAGATAGGGTCCTTCTGTGATTTTGTCAGCGCGTCTTGCGGTTTTGGTAAAAAGGCTTCGAGAACCTGGTATTTCGTAGTTTATCCGGGTTGCGAGGTTTCCAACCGTGCGACCCACTTCCCGGTTTTTACGGGCAATCGCCAGGTCTTCAACAAAAACCTTGATCATCTCGTCCGGCGGATATCCCTCACCATCCCAATCCTGAATGGTTTCCGCAAAGTTGGGGATCACGTTAGAGCCGGCCGGATTATAAAAGGACCGAATAAGCATGTCTCCGATCGGAAAAACAAAAGAGATGAGCAGGAACAGTACCAGAGGCATGGTGAGCATCAAAGCCCTCAGTCGCATCTGCCTCGTCGTGCGCGCCAGTTTCTGTTTGAGCGGAGTGCCGTCATAAGCAACCAGTGGTGTGGCCGGGCTGGCTGTTGCAGCTACCTCGTTATGTGTTGCGACGGACAAGGTCATTCTCCCAGAGCATTACAGGTTTTCAGCCTATTTATTCCGAAACAATCAGATTTGTTTTTCCTGATTGTTTTGAAATAAGCAGGATAGAAGGGCGGCAGAACCGCCCTTCAACTTTAAGCTCTTAGTTAGCCAACCAGGCGTTGAAACGCTCAGTAAGCTGATCAGAATTGTCAGCCCAGAACTCGAAGTTGTTCTGAACAGCATTTGACAGGTTTTCTGGTGCAGTAGGCATTTGCGGCCCCATATCGATGGATGCATTTGTTGCATATGTGCCTACGAGTGGTGATGACGACTTGCGTGCAGGACCATAGGAAATCCAAGAAGCTTGTGCAGCGAGCTGCTCAGTAGCTGTTGAGAATTTCAGGAACTCAAGCGCTTTGTCTTTGTTCTTTGCACCTTTTGGAATGACCCACAGGTCAAGGTCCCAAACTTGTCCGTCCCAAACGATGTTGAACGGCTTGTTTTCACCGGCTACCGCATTGAAGATACGGCCGTTATAAGCGGTTGTCATCGCAACTTCGCCGTCTGCCAAAAGCTGTGGAGGCTGAGCACCTGCTTCCCACCAGACAACATCGTCCTTGATGGTGTCGAGTTTTGCAAATGCACGATCAACACCTTCTGGTGTCTCAAGCACGTCATAAACTTCTGCAGCCGGAACGCCGTCAGCGATCAATGCAAATTCAAGGTTCACCTTTGGACCTTTACGAAGACCACGCTTGCCCGGGAACTTTGACGTATCAAAGAAATCAGCCATGGTTTTTGGACCATCGGAGATTTTCGAAGAGTCGTAAGCAAAGATGGTTGACCAAACGATGTTTGCGACTGCGCAATCATACAGTGTGCCTTCGATGAAGTCTTCAGTTGCTGGTGTTCCGTCTGCACCTGCTGGCAGTGCTGAATGATCGATTGTCTCCAGAAGACCTTCGTCACATGCGCGGATCGCATCAGAAAGTTCTACGTCAACAATGTCCCATGTGACATTACCGGCTTCCACCTGAGCTTTAATCTCGGCGATACCACCATTGTAGTCTTCAGAGTTGATTTTAACACCGGTCTTCTCGATGAATGGCTTATGGTAAGCCTCCACTTGAGACTTGGTGTAAGCACCGCCCCAGGACACAACAGTGAGTTCACCGGCTGCATTCGCAGAAGACGTTGACATCACCATTGCTAGACCAATTGCGGTGCCTGCAAGTAGTTTAGTGAGTTTCATTTTTCTCTCCCTTTTGATTCATGCCCTGTAAACTACAGAACATCTCTTCACGCCTACCGCTTCGTGGAAACAGTATGCGAATTTCTTATGCTACAAGGTCTAGTGCCTTGCAGTCTTGACTGGCCCAGCCGATTTTCTTTGTTTCGCCTTCGGCCAATGGTTTTCTGTCGCCGCGGTTGCGCACTTTGACAATGAATTCATCATTGCCGGCAACGTTCATGCGGACGCGAATATGATCGCCCAAGTAGATCAACTCTTCAATTCTACCGTTGATAATATTTTTCGCCGTTTTTGGTGGGTCAAGCTCAACTCTCTCCGGCCGTAGGGAAAGGGTTGTACGGTCACCCTTGGCGTTTACATTGACCTTGTGTGCTTTCACTTTCGTGCCGTCGTCGAGGCGAACATCACAAACATTACCGGATACTTTCTCTACCGTTCCATTAAGTTTGTTGTTTTCACCGATGAACTGCGCAACGAAAGAATTCTGAGGATCCTCATACAGGGATTCGGGTGAAGAAAGTTGTTGGATAACACCATCTTCAAATACGGCTACCCTGTCTGACATCGTCAGCGCTTCTGTTTGGTCGTGCGTAACATACACTACGGTAACGCCGAGATTTTCGTGGATGTGCTTAATCTCGTATTGCATTTGTTCACGCAATTGCTTGTCGAGTGCACCCAGCGGTTCGTCCATCAAAACCAGATTTGGCTCAAACACCAGTGCGCGGGCCACTGCGACCCGTTGCTGCTGGCCGCCAGATAGTTGAGCGGGTCTGCGTCCGCCCATCTGAGGCAACTCCACCATGTCCAGAACTCTTTGAACGCGCTCTTGTTGTTCAGACTTCGACATGCCGCGAACTTGAAGCGGGAAAGCAAGATTTTCAGCGACGGTCATATGCGGAAACAATGCGTAGTTCTGAAACACCATGCCGATGCCACGTTTGTTTGGCGGAACCATGTTGATTGGTTTGTTGTCTAAGAAAATCTCGCCGTGTGTGGCTGGCTCAAATCCTGCCAACATCATCAAGCAGGTTGTTTTCCCGGAGCCCGAAGGCCCAAGCATCGTGACAAACTCACCTTTTTGAATGTCTAAATTCAGATCTTTTACGACAAGTGTTTCCCCATCGTAACTTTTCTGGACGTTTTCAAACCGAACATACGATGTATTCGGGGCCGAATTCTTATCTGGCATATTGTGGTGCCCTACTCCCTATGCAGGTCGAGATTATTCTCTTGTTTTCTGCATTTCCTCCAAGGCCGTAATGAACATGTTTGTGACGCAGACGTCAATGGAAAAGTCTCATTTATGATCGATGATTGTTAGCGGGGTTAACGGTGGCCGCGCTCATGAAATATAAACCCGAGGAAGTTCAGCAGGATTTGCGCTGCCAGAAATGAGGTGGATCCGGTCTGATCATAGTCTGGTGCAACTTCAACCAAATCCATGCCAACCACGGTTCCCTGTTTTGATAATCCTTGTAATAACTCCAGTACTTCATAGTATAAAAAGCCTCCATGGCTAGGCGTTCCAGTGCCTGGCGCAATGGACGGATCGAACCCATCGATATCGATCGTCACATAATACCGGCTGCCTGAGGGTATCCGCTCCAACACGTTTTCAACGCTAGACTTACGGAATTGTCGAACCGAGAGAATGTCGGATCCCATTTTCCGTGCGTCATTATAACCCTCTTTGGCTGTGGATGAGACGTTGCGAATTCCGATCTGGCTCAGGCCAGTCACATATTCTTTTTCAGCGGCGCGCCGCATGGGGTTTCCGTGGCCATGCCGAACTCCGTGGCGGACGTCAACAAAATCAAGATGTGCATCTATTTGGACCAGATGAAATGGTTCTTGATCGTCAAACGCTCGGATGCAAGGGATGTTGACTGAATGGTCGCCGCCTAGGACCACAGGCAAAGCATTTGATGCGAGCGCTTTTCGAACGCCAAATTCAATGTTGGCATGGCTCTTTTCGGTGTCAGTATGAACGATGTCCGCATCGCCAAGGTCCACAATGCGAACACTTCCAGGAAGATACACCGCTTCGTCTTCGTGGTCATAGGCGCCGGCATGGCCAAATGAAAAAAGCGTCGATGCCTCGCGGATGGCTCTTGGGCCAAATCGTGCGCCACTGCGATACTGCGTCCCGAAATCAAAGGGGGCACCAAGAATTGCTACATCTGCTTTGATGTTGTCCCAGTCCTCGCAAATCGGCTTTTTGCCAAAGGTTGCAAACCCGACAAACGGCAGGTTAAGCCGTCCTGCTTCATATCCATGATCAGCCATTGTACCCCTCCAATTCTGGCGCATAAAAAAGGGCAGCATGAATGCCACCCTTTATCAAATCAAGTCTGTTTGTGATTAGAGAATTGAGCTGAGCTTCATCGCTACACTCATATCACCGTCTACTTTGATTTTCCCCTGCATAAATGCAGCTGTTGGGTCCAGATCGCCCGCAATCAGGCTGTCCAGGGTCTCGGCATCGCAAGAGACTGTGCAATCGGCTTCTGCATTTTCTTGAGAAACAGTTGGGGGTGTTGAGTTGCCATCGATGAAAATGCAGCCGGCATCACCGCAATCAAATTTGACTGTTGCGCCAATTCCGCTGCCACCGCTTACTTTGCTTGAAATTGCTTCGAATGCTGAATCCAGGCTCATGTTTGTTCCTCCAGAGATCGGGATAATGTTGTTCGGTTAATTCCTATACAGGGTACTGATGAAAAAGCAACAACTTACGTTTACGTAAGACGCCGCGCCCACTAAATTCTTACACTACTGGCTAATTGAGCCATCCTTGCCTGTTGAGAAAGCTTGCGAATCTGACCAGGTACAGGGAGACGATAAATGGCATGATAAAGGCCAATGCGATCTCGAGGAAAGAGAAGCTTAGTCCGTTGCTGATGAGATAGAGTGACGGGATTAGTTGCACCGCGACGCAAACAAGGGAAACAATGAGCATAAGGACGGCTGCGCGTTTGCGGAGTAAAATGAGCAAGCAACCGATCGCCCCGGTGGTAACCGCCAAGCCAAAGGCCAGCGTCGCCCATATTGGCCGCCCCTCAATCAATGCGCGGTGCGATTCCGGCATCGCTGCTACGGTTTCAGGATTGAGTTGTCCGACAAAATTCAGGATACCGAGGATGTTCCATATCAACGTCACCCCTCCAATCAGGTAGATTTTCCAGTCGACGGCCGGTTTTTTATCAGACATTTCAATTTATCCTTGAAGCCCTTTGATCCTCGAGGCCATGTAAGTCTATTAGCCCTTTTAACCTATCAGGCAATCACCGTACTCTTCCCGGAGTTCTTTCTTCAGTATCTTTCCAGTTGCCCCAAGTGGAAGTGCGTCAACAAAGATAACTTTATCCGGGATCTGCCACTTTGCGATTTTTCCCTCGTAGTAGGCAATCAGATCACTTTCCGAAATGTTTTCCTCAGCGCCCTTTACAGCGATGATGACCGGTCGTTCATCCCATTTTTCATGACGTGCGGCAATGGCAGCTGCTGATGCGATGGCTGGATGGCCGACGGCGATGTTTTCCAGTTCGACGGTGGAAATCCACTCACCTCCGGACTTGATAATGTCTTTTGAGCGGTCCCGGATCACCATGAACCCATCTTCATCGAGGGTTGCGACATCGCCGGTATGAAACCATCCTTGATTAAGGGTGGTCCCTTTTTCTGCAAGGAAGTAATCACTGAGAACCCATGGTCCGCGACAGTATAGATTGCCTTGCGTTTCACCGTCATTGGCTAACTGGTTGAAGTCATCATCGAAAACAGCAAGTTCCATCCCGTAGGGTGGGCGCCCCTGACTTAAGCGGATTTCTTTTTTGTCTTCTTCACTCAATCCAAAATGCTTGTTCTTTAGATGGTTCACTGTGCCCAAGGGTGACATTTCTGTCATGCCCCATGCGTGAAGCACTTCCACTTCATAAACATCGCGGAATTTATCGATCATAGATGGAGGACAGGCGGACCCTCCGATAATGGTCCGGTTCATGTGTGGCAGTTTTGTTCCGCTTTGTTCGAGGTATTGGATCAATCCAGCCCAAATGGTCGGTACACCGGCAGAAATTGTGACTTTTTCATCATTGAACAGGGTAGCAAGGCTTTTTCCATCCAGTCCTGGGCCCGGCATGACGATTTTTGAACCCGCGAGTGCGGCTGCGTATGGTGAGCCCCATGCGTTGACATGAAACATGGGAACAACCGGCAGGAGGCAATCCTGAGCTGAAAACCCCATGACATCCGGTGTTGCTGACATCATTGCGTGTAGCAATGTGGAGCGATGGGAATACAAAACGCCCTTGGGATGACCTGTTGTGCCAGACGTGTAGCAAAGGGAAGACGCGCGGTTTTCTTCGAAACTTGGCCATACATAGTCGGTTTCACCTTCTGAGATGAACTCTTCATAAAATCCAAGCCATGGGTAGTTGGAGGCAAGTTCGTCTTGCCGTGGCTCCATCAGGATCCATTCTTTTACGACGGGAAGCTTTTCCCTGATCCCTTCTACAAGGGGCAGGAAGGTTGCATCAAAGAAGATATATTGGTCTTCAGCGTGATCGATGATGTAAGTTAACTCTTCGGGAAAAAGACGAGGATTGATGGTATGGCAGACAAAGCCAGCGCCTGAAATTGCATAATACAGTTCCAGATGGCGATGGTTGTTCCAGGCAAGCGTGCCAATGCGATCTGATGTGGCAAGGCCACGTTTGGTCAAAGCAGATGCCAGTTGTTTGGCTCGTGCGTTTATGGATGCATAATCGGTTCTGTGTTGACTGGCGTCGGTATTTACAGAAACGATTTCCGTATCCCCGTGATAGCGGGCTGCATGCTCAATGATGCTTGAAATAAGCAATTGTTGTTCCATCATTTGTCCAAGCATGGAACTTTCTCCTCCAAATTTTTCCCGTTTTGTATATAGATCACTTTTTAAGATGTGAACCAGGAAAAGAAATCGCATGACCGAGAAAAAGAATCCTATTCGCGAAGTCGATGAAGAAGCGCACAAGCTTGTTCAGAGCCTTTTGGATAAGACCAAGTATGCAGCGCTCGGCGTAAAAGAGATTGAGTCAAGCATTCCGCTTGTCAGTCGCGTTGCCGCGGTTTGGTCGCACGAGACCGGTCTGTTTTTCTCTGCTTCAGATTTATCAGTCCATTCCCAATGTCTTCAGAAAGACCCTACGTGTTCAATCATGATTGGGGAGCCGGGGAAGGGTGATGGTCTGGCTTATCCGCGCATTACGTTCATCGGGTCGGCTAAAAGAATGGCGAACGACAACGATGCAAGAGCAGATTTTCGATCCGTATTTTTGCAGACACATCCCAAAGCTGCGATGTATGTCGATTTTCTGGATTTCGGATTCTACCCCATCGAGGTGGAACGGGCTTTGCTGAACGGTGGTTTTGGAAAAGCCTATCATCTGGACAAAAACGATTTGTCTTACCTTTTTAAACAAACGCAGAATTAGGTAGTGGTTTGAGTATGGACGCGCAAAACAGCAAGCCCGGACCTTTGACGGGATATCGAATTATAGATCTGACGACCGTTGTTCTTGGTCCCTATTGCACTCAACTGCTGGGTGATCTTGGTGCTGATGTAGTGAAAGTCGAAAGTCCGGAAGGCGATATCATGCGCCATGCCGGCCCGCAAATCAGTGATGGTATGGGGCCGATCTATCTAACCATCAATCGCAACAAGCGTGCCGTGACGCTTGATCTTAAAACAGCGGGTGCCAAGGCTATTCTAGCCAAGCTGATAGAAGGCGCGGACGGATTTTTTCATAACATCCGTGCGGGAGGCATGAAGCGGCTCGGATTTGATTATGAACAGGTTAGAAAGATAAAGCCCGATATCGTTTATTGCCACGCGGTCGGGTATGGCTCAGAGGGGCATTATGCGGGACGCCAGGCATATGATGATTTGGTGCAGGCAGCGTCTGGTGCGGCTTTTATGATCCCAATGCAGGATGGGTCGCGCGAACCGCGTTATTTTCCCGGGTTGGTTGCGGATAAAACCACTGGCTTACACGCAGCTTATGCCATGCTGGCTGGGTTTCTTCATCGGGAACGAACAGGCGAGGGACAGTTTATTGAAGTTCCGATGATGGAATGCATGGTCTCTTTCACGATGTTGGAAAACCTTTATGGGCATGCGTTTGTTCCGCCTCAGGAACCGATTGCCTATACCCGATCAATCAATCCAAATCGAAAACCCTATAAGACCAAAGACGGGTATATTGCCCTCATGCCGTACTCCAATGAGAATTGGCGTTGTTTTTTTACCCTCGGCGGCATGCCGGAAATCATGGATGATCCGCGATACGCAACCTACAAAGCGCGTACTGAAAACATTACAGATCTTTACAAGAAGATGGAGAAGGTTGCCGTGCAACGCACGACGGACGAGTGGATGAAAGTGCTCGCGGAAAACAACGTACCCTGCATGCGCGTTCATTCCTTGGAAAGTGTTCTGCAGGATCCTCAGCTCAGAGAGACAGGGTTTTTGGAAGAGCGGGATCATCCCAGTGAGGGCCGATATCTCTCGGTAAATAACCCTGTAAAATTTCATGGGTCGCCAACCCAAACGCACCGTGACCCGCCGCTTCAAGGACAAGACAATTTCGATGTTCTCAAAGAGCTCGGATTTACCGATGTGCAAATCGAGGAGTTTAAAGCGTCCGGCACGTTTGGAACATAGGCCCTGAAAAGCGCAACAGAGCCGGAACCGATTGGTTCCTGCCCTGCGCACAGAAGTCGAAACGCATTTCCACAAGGAAAATACCCTCGCAAATCAGGGCTTGATAGGCTGGGGCACCCTGACCTTCCGTAGGGTCAAATTACATATCATAAGTTGAAAATCAATGTCTGTTTCCACTGCTGATGGCAGAAAACATGATTAAATTGATCATAAAAACGTCAAATCAAAACTCGGGCAATTTTTAATGCAGCATTCCGGTCTAGTGATTTGATAAAAAGAGAAAAATCGGTGCCGCTATAGTTTTGCGACACCGACAGATTGTTTGCTTTATGCGACTTCGAACAGTCCGGCCGCTCCCATTCCGCCACCGATGCACATGGTCACGACGACATGTTTAGCGCCACGACGCTTTCCCTCTATGAGTGCATGTCCGGTCGTGCGTGCGCCGGTCATGCCGTAAGGGTGCCCGATAGAGATTGATCCCCCATTCACATTGTATTTTTCCGGATCGATGCCGAGTTTATCGCGGCAATAAAGGCACTGACTGGCGAATGCCTCATTGAGTTCCCATAGGTCGATGTCGTCTATCGAAAGTCCATGGACTTTCAGAAGTTTCGGGATGGCAAAAACCGGTCCGATACCCATCTCGTCGGGATCACAGCCTGCGACAGCCATGCCCTTATAAATCCCCAATGGATGAAGACCCCGTTTTTCAGCTTCCTTCTCCTCCATCAACACAGACGCTGACGCGCCATCTGAAAGTTGCGAGGCGTTGCCTGCGGTGATGAATTTTCCTTCGCTTACCTGCTGTCCGCCTTTGAAAACAGGTTGCAGGGCCTTAAGGCCTTCCAATGTCGTGGACGGACGGTTGCCTTCGTCCTTTTCGAGCGTGACTTCGACATCGGAAATCTCTTTTGTTTCTTTATCCATGACTTTCATGACGGATTTCATGGGAACGATTTCGTCGTCGAACTTTCCTGCTTCCTGCGCAGTTGCTGTCCGCATTTGGCTTTGGAGTGCATATTCGTCCTGTTCGTCGCGGGTTACGTTGTAACGCTCTGCTACGATTTCGGCGGTCTCAATCATCGACATGTACGTAGACGGGATGTTTTCTGCGAGCCAGGGATCTTTAAACCGAAACAGGTTCATTTTGTCGTTTTGAGTTAGCGATATTGATTCCAGACCTCCACCGACTGTAACAGTCATGCCGTCGCTGATGATCTGTTTTGCCGCTGTTGCGATGGCCATTAAACCCGATGAACACTGCCTATCCACGGTCATTGCTGCTACGGAAGTTGGTAAACCTGCGCGCAGGGCGCATTGTCTTGCCGTGTTCAAATGGGTGGATCCCTGCTGGATGGCGGCTCCCATGGTAACATCATCGATTTCTGCTTTATCCACGCCTGCACGCGCAACTGCATGTTGGATTGCATGTCCGCCGAGCGCTTGCGCCTGCGTGTCGTTGAATGCGCCGCGATACGCTTTGCCAATCGGTGTACGGGCGGTAGAAACAATTACGGCTGATCTCATGGTCATCTCCTCAGTTAGTCTGCCATTTGCACGACTTTTACAACGTGTTCTGTTCCGGACTGGAAAACATCCCGGTTGCTCATTTCAGAAATTGTATCGAAGTTTGCCGCTATCTCATCGGCTGTACGTTTGTCCTCGGGCAAGTGCAGTCCTGCGCTCTCACTGATTTCCAATGTTGTATAGCTCCCAGCGCCTGCAAACATTACGGTGCGGTTTGGTGCGCCCTGCGAAACAAGAAATACCGCTGCGGGTGTCACGAATTTAGGATCGAGTTTGGCAAGCATGTCTTCGGTCAAGATATCTTCTGTCATGCGTGTTGCAGCGGTCGGAGAGATGCAGTTTATCTGGATGTTGTTTTTGGCGCCTTCAATGCAAAGGGTATTCATAAGCCCTACCAATCCCAGTTTGGCAGCGCCGTAATTGGCTTGTCCAAAGTTACCGTAAATCCCTGACGTTGAGGTGGTCATCAGAATTCGACCGTAGTTTTGTTCTTTCATTTGATTCCAAACGGCTCTTGAACAGTTGGCAGAGCCATTCAGATGGACATCGATCACCATGTTCCAGTTGTCCATCTCCATTTTTCCAAAAGACTTGTCCCGCAGAATACCGGCGTTGTTTACAAGAACATCGACACGGCCCCATTTGGCCAAAGCGTCTTCGACCATCTTTTCGCAATCGGGAAAACTTGCCACGTTAGCGCCATTGGCCATGGCTTCACCGCCGTTTTGGATGATTTCCTGAGCCACTTTCTCAGCGGGACCGAGTTCGCCCCCAGTGCCATCACGTGCACCTCCAAAGTCATTTACAACAACTTTAGCGCCGCGTTTTCCAAGCTCGAGGGCGTGACTTCTTCCCAAACCATTGCCTGCTCCGGTGACGATCGCCACCTGTCCTTCAAATGATATTGTCATTCAGATTTTCCTATTTTTGAATGAATGTCAGCGCAAGCCATTCCGCTACCAGCGCTGGCTTGTCCATATTTTCGATTTCTACCGAGACTTCATATTTGGAGAGATATTCTCCGGGATTGCGTTCTTCGCATGAAACCAGTTTGAAATTTCCCCTCAATCTGGAACCAGCGGGAACGGGCATCAAAAAACGTATTTTATCAAATCCGTAGTTCACGCCCATGACTGCTCCTACGATCCCCGGCATGCAATCCTCAACAAATTTGGAAAGGAGGGATAGGGACAAAAATCCGTGGGCGATTGTGCCTTTGAATGGAGTATGTTTGGCTTTTTCCAGATCGACGTGAATAAACTGGTGGTCGTGTGTCGCATCCGCAAACATATTGATGGTGTCCTGATCCACGGTAATCCACTCAGATGTGCGTTGCAGAGTCCCGGCCTGGGACACGAATTCTTCGATGTTAAGCTTGCTCATGATCTACTCCTGTCCTCCAAACAATTCTTTTCGCGGGCTTACGTGCAGTCCGCCGTCCAGCGGAAGGACGGCCCCAGTGATATAGGCGCCGCCGCGTCCGCAAAGATAAAGGGTTGCTCCGGCGATATCTTCTGGTGACCCAATTCGGCCAAGTGGCACGCCATCGCCAACCTTTTTCGCCTGCTCGTCCGTGGCTGTTGCAAATGCGGTCATTTTGCTCTGGAACGGGCCCGGGGCAAAGGCATTGAATGTTATCCTTTTTGACGCCAATTCTTTGGCCAGGATTTTTGTGAGATGGTGAACGGCCGCCTTTGACGCTGAATAAGAGTACGCCCCATCGCCGATGGGGGATGTTCCCATTACAGATCCCAGGTTGATCACGCGTGCGGGATCTTCATCGCTTGCTGCTTTCTCAAGCAGGGGCAGGAGTTGCTGGGTGAGATGGAACAGGCCGGTAACGTTGACATCGAGCACCTTTCCCCAGGCATGGTAGGGAAATTCCTCCAGGGTAACGCCCCAAGTTGTCCCCGCATTGTTTACTAGAATATCGAGTTGATCCGTTCTTGCGTTCACTTCCCTTACCAGGGCGGTTATCCCTTCTTCCGATCCGACGTCCCCTGCAAATCCGGTCGCTACGCCGCCGCCCAATTCATTTAACTCTGCGGCAACCGCTTCACAGGCATCGCCTTTGCGAGAAGCGATCATCACATCGCACCCAGCTCTGACCAAGGCTGTCGCGGTCATCCTGCCGATTCCAGTGGCTGCGCCTGTTACCAGTGCATTTTTCCCATCCAGCGAAAAGAGTTCCTGCAGGATACTCATTTAATTCCTCCGCAGTCGTGTTAAAACTGTATTAGTGATTGACACTCGTCAAAATACAATGCTCAAATTTTGACGTTTGCGTAAAGGGAAAATTTCCGGAGAAAGAGATGCTCACCAAAAATAATGCGGTTTCCATGGATCTTGGCATGACCGAGAAGCTTAAGCCGATCCACGAAAAGGTTGTCAAAATGATTCAGGAAGAGATTCAACCTCTTGATGAAGCGTTTATGGCGGAGGTGGAAAAGGGTGAGCGGTGGTCCTACACGCCGCGGCAGACTGAGATCCTCGAGGGCTTAAAAGCCAAAGCAAAGGAGCGGGGACTTTGGAATTTCTGGCTCACGGATTCTGAAAAGGGATTTGGGCTGACTACTGTCGAATATGCTTATCTGGCAGAAGAAATGGGAAAATCTCATCTGGCGGCAGAGGTTTTTAACTGCAATGCGCCGGATACTGGTAACATGGAAGTTTTTGAGCGGTATGGCACACAGGAGCATAAAGACCGCTGGTTGAAACCACTTCTGAATGGTGAAATCCGGTCTGCTTACTTAATGACGGAGCCTGATGTTGCATCGTCCGATGCAACGAACATTTCCATGGCCTGCGTGCGTGATGGTGATGACTACGTCCTCAATGGCGAAAAATGGTGGTCTTCGGGTGCAGGTGATCCCAGATGCGCCATCTATATCGTGATGGTGCACACGCCGGACGAAGCGCGACCCAAGCACCAACAGCACAGTCAGATTTTAGTCCCGGCTGATTCAGAGGGGATAACTATTTTACGGGCGATGGAAGTTTATGGTCACGATGATGCGCCTCACGGACACATGCACATCAGGTTTAAGGATGTGCGCGTTCCTGCCTCAAATTTGTTGCTCGGAGAAGGCCGTGGATTTGAGATTTCACAAGGACGGTTAGGGCCTGGGCGCATCCATCACTGCATGCGCGCGATAGGTCAGGCAGAACGCGCCCTGGAGCTGATGTGCCAGCGGTCGGTTCGTCGGACCGCGTTTGGTAAACCGCTCGCGATGTTGGGCGCTAATTTTGACATTATTGCTGATTGCCGCATGGAAATCGAAAAAAACAGGCTTCTCTGTTTGAAGGCTGCTTGGATGATGGATCAAGGGGATGCGAGAGCGGCTGCGCCTTGGATTAGTGCCATTAAAGTATCCGCGCCGCTGATGGCGCTCAAGGTCATCGATGAAGCGGTACAATTGCATGGTGCTCAGGGTATCAGTCAGGATTTCAACCTTGCGCGAGCCTGGACCCATGTCCGAACTCTGCGGCTTGCGGATGGGCCGGATGCTGTCCATCGACGTCAGGTTGCAAGGGCCGAACTGAAGAAATACACACAGGAGAAAGTCTGATGAAGGCGATTGTGTGCGAAGCCTTCGGACCGATTGCTGATCTTAAGGTTCAGGACCTCCCTGATCCGCAAGCAGGACCCAAAGAAGTCGTCATTGAAGCTGAAGCCATCGGGGTGAATTTTCCTGACGGATTGTTGGTACAAGGACTTTATCAAGTTAAACCGCCAACCCCTTTCATCCCCGGAATGGAGTTGGCGGGACGGATTTGCGAGGCAGGGGAAGATTCTGGTTTTCACACTGGTGACCGTGTCGCGGCGATAACATCGGTTGGTGCTTACAGCGAAAAAGTCAAAGCACATAAGAGTGTTGTGATGCCTATTCCTGATGGGGTGGATGCTGCGGAGATTACAGCTCTCATGTGCGGTTATGGCACCGCGCATTACGCTTTAAAACAACGCGGCCAGTTGCAACCCGGCGAAACGCTGGCAGTCACCGGCGCTTCGGGATTAACCGGTTTGGCAGCTGTGCAAATCGGCAAGGCAATGGGTGCGAAGGTAGTTGCGATTGCATCCACACAGGAGAAGCGGGCGATCTGTGCAGACAAC